>CAVUTQ010000015.1:0-57994 GCA_963744455.1 uncultured Actinomycetota bacterium
TGGGGGAGATGCCGCACGGCGGCTACAAGCACTCCGGCTATGGCAAAGACCTCTCCGCGTACGCGCTGGAGGAATACACCCGGATCAAGCACGTGATGCAGTACCACGGCTTCGAGGGTTGATCCTACGCGTCACATATTCTACAACTCCAGAAGGGGGCATTCGAGATGGCAGAAAAGGGTCTGAAGAGTAATGTCGTCGGTCTCTTCGGCGGCACTATGCTCGGGATTTCGTCGGTGGCGCCGGCGTATGCGCTTGACGGTCACACTCGGCGTACTCGCGGCCACCGTCGGCGCCAAGACTCCGGTGGTGATCATCGCCGGGTTCCTGCCGATGTTCTTCGCGGCGTACGCCTATCGCGAGTTCAACAGGATCATGCCCGACGCCGGCACCTCGTTCACCTGGACCTCGAAGGCCTTCGGCCCCTACATCGGCTGGTTGGGTGGATGGGCGGCGGTGGTCGCCACCATCATCGTGCTGTCCAATCTCGCCGGCGTTGCGGTGCAGTTCCTCTATCAGTTCATCGGCAGCGTGGCGAACTCGGAGATGATCAGCGGTCTGTGGGAGAACAAGCTGATCAACGTGGTGACCTGCCTGGCGTTCCTGGCCATCGCGACATATGTCGCGTACCGGGGCATCGACACCACCGAGCACGTGCAGATGGTGCTGGTGATCTTCCAGCTGGTCATGCTGCTGGTCTTTGCGGTCATGGCAATCGCCAAGTCGGGCGCCTCCGAGGTTGGTGAGGCGTTCAGCTGGTCGTGGTTCAGTCCCGCCGGGCTCACCCTCTCGGCGTTCATCGCCGGACTGTCAGGCTCGATCTTCGCCTTCTGGGGCTGGGACACCTCCCTGACGGTCAACGAGGAGTCGAAGAACAGCGACACGACTCCCGGGCGTGCGGCATTGCTGTGCGTGCTGTCGATCTTGCTGACCTATCTGCTGGTCTCGGTCGCGACCCAGATGTACGCCGGGTTGGGGGACACAGGACTAGGCCTCGCCAACGAGGAGGTCTCCGACAACGTCTTCGGCAACCTGGCCGAGCCTGATCCTCGGCAGTCCTCTTGACCTCGGCCTCTACCTCGCGGTGCTCGCCTCCTCGGCGGCCAGCCTGATCACCACCTTCCTGCCGACATCGCGCACCTTGCTCGCGATGGGTGCATACGGGGCGATGCCGCCCGCGTTCGCGAAACTGCACCCAACGTTCACAAGACACCGAGCGTCGCCACGTTCACCGCCGGAATCGGCGCCGCGGCCTTCTACACCGTGCATGACCTTCCTCAGCGAGAGCGTGCTGACCGACACCATCTACTGGCGCTGGGCATCATGATCTGCTTCTACTACGGCCTGACGGCTTTCGGTTGTGTCTGGTTCTTCCGCCATACGCTTTTCGATAACGCGTTCAACTTCGTCTTCAAGTTCCTGTTCCCGCTGCTCGGTGGCCTCGGACTGTTCTTCGTCTTGATCATCACCCTGCGGGACAGCGCTTCCCCGGATTATGGCAGCGGCGCGAGCATCGGTGGGATCGGGCTGGTGCTCATCCTCGGCCTCGGGCTGATCTTGGTCGGTCTGGTGTTCATGTTCATCATGCGCGCGCGGCAGCCGGAGTTCTTCCGTGGCGAGACCATCATCCACGAGTCGGCGCACGCCATGCGCCCGCACGAGCATCTGGTGCAATGACTCGCTACGGCGCCCAGTTCGGCCCGGACTTCACCTTCCTCGGCGTGCCGGAATGCGATCTGGACGACGCGGCCAGCTACGCGGATGCCGATGTCGTGATCTTGGGGGCGCCATTCGACGGCGGCACCTCCTACCGCGCCGGAACTCGGTTCGGCCCGCAGGCCATCCGGATGACCGACTATCTGCCACACGACGGATCTCGGCCCTCGCTGGCATTGCGGGCTGACGGCTTGCAGGACCTCAAGGTCTACGACGCGGGTGATGTGGAGATGTACTCCGGCGACATCGAGGTCGCTCTCCCGGCGCTCGAGGCGGCTGTGCAGCAGGTGGTTCAGGCCGGCGCGATACCTGTTTCCCTGGGCGGTGATCATTCCATCGCCTACCCGGACGCCAAGGGATGTGCGAACGTGATCGGCGCGGGTCGGGTGTCGATGATCCACTTCGACGCCCACGCCGACACCGGCGACATCGAGTTCGGCTCGCTGTGGGGTCACGGGCAGCCCATGCGCCGGCTGATCGAGTCCGGTGCGCTACGCGGCGACCGGTTCCTGCAGATCGGGCTCCGCGGCTACTGGCCACCTCCGGAAACTCTGGACTGGATGGCAGCGCAGCACATGCGCTCGTACGAGATGACTGAGATCGTGCAGCGCGGCTTGCGCGAGTGCCTGACTGAGGCGTTCACGATCGCGACCGACGACTGTGACGGGGTGTTCCTTTCGGTCGACATCGATGTGTGCGATCCAGGACATGCCCCTGGCACCGGAACCCCGGAACCCGGAGGGCTGTCAGCGCGGGAGCTGCTGGACGCGGTGCGAAGGATCTGTCTCGAGCTCCCCGTGGTCGGGATGGACGTGGTCGAGGTCAGCCCGCCGTACGACCATGCCGACATCACTGCCGCACTGGCCAATCGAGTGGTCCTGGAGGCCTTGTGCGCCATCGCCCGGAAACGGAAGGATCTCCGCGAAGGTACCCAGTGGGATCCGCTGCTCCCGCTGCTCAGCGAACGGGCGGCACCGATCCCGGAGGGCACGATGCCCCAGCATCACCACACTCACCTCGGCCACGATAAGGAGAAGTGAAGGACGACCATGAGCGAGACGTCGCAATCGGAAGCTGACCCGAGTGCCGCATCGGTAGGGACGTCTGCTGGTCCGGAGGTGAGTGTCGGCACCGATGCCGCGTACGCACCGCCGGCTGCTCCCGGCCTCGGCAGGCCGTTGCGGAACATCTCCGAGGTAAGGCATTTCTTCCGCACTAACGAGGTGCCGATCTATTTCGTTGGCGCAACTCCGTTCAACCTGCTGGGTCTGGACCGCTGGGTGCGCAATTTCTCTTACGTCACCTACTACGACGGCTGGGACGGGGCCCACCCGCGGGTGTTCACCCCCAAGCACAAGCCGTACATCGAGTTCGAGTCGGGCGAGGAGATCAACAACTGGCTCCTCGTCAACCCCGAGGTGCGGGCCTACATGTCCCGCCCAGCTCCGCGCGGCCAGCGGCCGAAGGTCGCCATGGTGTTCTTCGATGCAGAGACCGAGCGGATCTGCGACGAGCTCGGCTACGACCTCATCCTCCCTGCCGCGGAGCTCCGGGAACACCTGGACTCAAAGCTCGTCACGACCCGGTTGGGTAACGACGTTGGGGCGGCGAGCGTGCCGAATGTGCTGGTCACCGTCGCGGAGTACGAGGAGCTGCTCGAGGCGGCGAGCGGATGCCGGCCTCGGAACAGATCTGGTTGTGCAGACCGCGTACGGCGACTCGGGCAAGACCACCTTCTTCATCGACGACGAGACCGGCTGGAAGCGGCATGGCCGCGACATCAGCGGCAACGAGGTCAAGGTGATGAAGCGGATCAACAACCGTCCGGTAGCCGTCGAAGCGGTTCTCACCCGCAGCGGTACGATCGTCGGCCCGTTCATGTCCGAGCTGACCGGGCACCGACGACTCACCCCTTACCGCGGCGGCTGGTGCGGCAACGAGATGTACCCGGAGGTGCTGACCGAGGACCTGCGGCGCAAGGCCGGTGACCTCGTCGGACGACTGGGCGACCGCCTCGGCGCTGAGGGCTACCGGGGCTTCTTCGAGGTCGACGTGCTGATCGACACCGACACCGATGAGGTCTACCTCGGGGAGCTCAATCCCCGGATCAGCGGGGCTTCCTCGATCACCAATGTCACCGCGGGCGCATATGCCGACATTCCGCTGTTCGCCTTCCATCTGCTGGAGTACTTCGACGTCGACTTCGAGCTCGACGTCGAGGAGATCAACGAGCGATGGAGGGAGCTGGCCGCGGTCGACCAGTGGAGCCAGATGGTGATCAAGGAGACCTCGTCCATCGTGCAGTTGATCACCTCAGCCGCGCCCACTGGGCAGTACTCCTACAACGCATCAGGAGCCCTGGTCTACCGCCGGGCAGCGCTGGACTGGCACCAGCTCCAGAACGAGTCAGAGGCGTTCTTCCTGCGCATCTACGGCGCTGGGGACTACCGCTGGAAGGGCGCCGACCTCGGAGTGCTGGTCACCAAAGGACGCTTGCAGCGGCGAGCGGAGGATGGGACGGATACGCTGACCATCCGTGCGAAGCATCTCATCGACTCGATCCGTGCGCAGTACACCGGCCTGCCCTTGGCCGGGGCTGATGCCAGTGCGGCGCCAGTGGCGACTGCGCCCTCAATGGCTAAGTGAGTGACATAAGGTGATCGGCTCAACTGCGAGCCGTCCGCCATTTCCGGTCACCCTTGACAACTGGCAGACGGCGCCTCAGGTCGGCTGGACGTTCTGCCATATTGCGGAGATCTTCCCGACCGCGCCGATCTCGCGGGGAACTGAGCCGGCGGCGCCGTTGCCGCGGCGCATCGAACCAGTGGCCGACCTGCATTGCCGGGACGCGGACGGGGAACGGACCACGGTCGGCGCGATCATGAAGGCCACCGAGACAGACGGGTGGATGGTGGTCCACGACGGCCGGATCCTCGCCGAGGAATACGCAGGTGCGATGGAGCCAGCCACACTGCACCTGCTGATGTCGGTCAGCAAGTCCATCGTCGGCATCCTGGTCGGTGCGCTGGTCGGCAAGGGCGCGATCAATGTGGACGAGCAGGTCACCGCGTACGTGCCGGAGCTCGCGCGAGAGCGGCTATCGCGGGGCCACGGTGCGTCACTTGCTCGACATGCGATCGGGCATTGATTTCTCCGAGGACTACTTGGACCCGGATTCGGGGGTCCGGTTACTCGAGCAGGCGATGGGTTGGGCACCACGCCGCTCACCGGACGTGCCGCCGGCGCTTCGCGGCTTCTTGCTGACGCTCCGCCAGGTGCGTGAGCACGGCGGCCCATACGAATACCGCAGTTGTGAGACTGATGTCTTGGGCTGGGTGTGTGAGGCCGCGGCTGGCCAGCGCTTCCCCGAGCTTGCGGGGGAGCTGATCTGGTCGCGGCTTGGGAACGACTTTGACGCAAATATCGGGGTCGACTCTGAGGGCACCGGGCTGTTCGACGGCGGTATCTCCGCCGCCCTTTGTGATCTTGCACGCTTCGGCGTGATGATCGCCCGAGACGGTATGTCAATGACCAACCAGCAGGTAGTGCCGGAGACCTGGATCGAAGGCAGCTTCGCCGGCGGGCCGGACTCTCGAGAGGCCTTCGCGTCAAGCCCGGACGTCATCCGGATGCCCGGTGGCATGTATCGCAATCAGTTCTGGTTTCCGTGGCCCGACCGGCAGGTGCTGTTGTGTCTGGGCATCCACGGGCAAATGATCTACGTCGACCGCGCGACCGGTTTGGTGGCGGTCAAGCTGTCGAGCTGGCCGACCCCGCAAGATTCCTGGAAGCTGTACTCAACACTCGCCGCCTTTGACGCGATCAACGCCGAAATGGCTCCGCACCCGCGCTGAGCCGTACCCCGCCCGGCTGCGCGTCTCTCCGTACAAACTCGCGTGGACACCTATGACCAGTCATGTGACGATGGCTCTGGAGGTAGCCGTGAGCGACGTAAAGAGCCAAATCTCCAAGCTGTTTGGATCCCGCAAACTCAAGGGGATCTCAGACATCCGAACGTTCTTCAGGACGAATGAGCAGCCGATCTTTTTTATCGGCCCCACGGCGTTCAACCTGCTCGGCATTGACCGGTGGGTGCGCAGCTTCGAGTACATCGTCTACTACGACTCCTGGAACTCGGGTCACCCTCGGGTCTTCACACCCTCGACCAAGCCGTACGTCGAATTCGGGAGCAGCGAGGAGATCAACAACTACTTGCTGCGGGATCGCGAGGTGCAGAAGTTCATGGAGTCGCGGTCAGCATCGGGCGGCCGGCCGATGGTTGCGATGGTCTTCTTCGACGAGGAGACCGAAGAGATCTGCAGGGACCTCGATTACAACCTGATCTTGCCACCGGACGAGCTGCGTCGACACCTCGATTCCAAGATCGTCACCACGAAGCTTGGGGAGGAGGCCGGGGCACCCTCGGTGCCCAACGTGCTGGGTCGTGCAGAAAGCTACCAGGAGCTCAGTGAGCTTGCCAGCGAGGCTCGGCTCGGTTCCGACCTAGTGGTCCAGACGCCTTATGGGGACTCAGGCAAGACAACCTTCTTCATCACTTCTGAAGCCGAGTGGGAGCGCGACAGCGAGAACATCGTCGGTGAAGAGCTGAAGATCATGAAGCGGATCAACAACCACGCGGCAGCGGTGGAGGCGGTGAACACCAAGCACGGAACCGTCGTCGGTCCATTTATGACCGACCTGACCGGTTACCCCGAACTCACGCCGTACCGTGGGGGTTGGTGCGGCAACGACTTATTCCCCGAGGCTCTCTCGGAAGTGCATCGCGCAACGGCGATCAAGCATGTGCAGCGGCTTGGCGACCGGCTTCGTCAGGAGGGCTACAAGGGCTTCTTCGAGGTCGACGTGCTGGTGGATCTGGATTCGGATGAGGTCTACTTGGGTGAGCTGAACCCGCGCATTTCGGGGGCGTCATCAATGACTAACGTGACCGCCGGGGCCTATGCCGACATCCCGTTGTTCCTGTTCCACCTGCTTGAGTTCATGGGGGTCGACTACACCGTCGACGTCGACGAGATCAACGAGCGATGGCGCGAGCTTGCTGCGGTAGACGTCTGGGCCCAGTTGATCATGAAGGAGCCGAACGACTCCGTGGAGCGGATCCTGACTGCGCCCCGAACCGGTACCTACCGGCTTGACGAAGATGGCAATCTGACCTTCGTGCGCGTCAGCAACGACTGGCATGAGGTCACGCACGAAGACGAATGCTTCTTTATGCGCGTGTACGGACCAGGTGACTACCGGTTCAAAGGTGCAGACCTGGGAATCCTCGTTACCAAAGGGCGGATGCAGACCTCAGACGGGCTCACCAGGCGTTGCCGCAGCTACATCGAAGGGATTCGCTCGATGTACAGCAGCGAGGCAATGCCAGAGCCCCCGCTGGTCGTACCCATCGGTTATGTCAAGTGATGGTTTGAACGGAATCCGCTTGAATGGACTCCCGGGGACAGCGCGCGATGGTGCATTTCTCGCGACTTTCTCAGGTCAACTCCGTCCGCGCTCGCGGCCCTCGACCAGACCTATCGGTCCTCGCACGCTCCGAACATCAGCCGATCCGGTTAACCCAGCCAGGTGACGACCTGCTGCCACGAACGCCCGGATGGTGTCGATCAATGCCGTCGTATCTTGGGCGGACGGCCATGAGGACATCTTCACCGAGACTGTCCGAGTCGCCCGGTCGACCAGCACCATCTGGCCGTGGATGCCCAGGCACAGCTGAAGGTCTCCCAGCGGTCCTGGAACGAACCAGAACTGGTTGCGATACCAGCCACCGGTGAGAACTGGCTCCGAGTCAGAGGCTGCGAAGGCACCTCTAATGTCCGGATCGAGCGCGCGAGCCTCGTGTAGCCACCGTTCCGGCACAATCGAGGTGCCGTGCACATAACCGTCTTCCAAGATCAGTTGACCGAACCGGGCCAGGTCTCGTGCGCGAGCCGACATGCCACCGTCATGAATGGCCGAACCGACGCCGTCGCAGGTGATCTCGGCGTCGAACTCGGCGCGCATCGGCTGCCAGATCAGCAGTGAGATGAGGTCGGCCATGCGTGCGCCCGAGGCGCGTTCACACACCCAGCCGAGCATGTCGGTGTCGGCTGAGCGGTAGACGAACGGCCCACCGTGATCAGTGTCAGTGCCGAGTTTGGTGAGATAGAAGTACATCCCGCGTGCCTCGTTATGGTCCTCACCGGGTCGCCAGCCCATATATCGCTCCATCACCCTTACCTCGGCGTCAATGTCGGTGTACTCCTCGCGGAATGCGACGCCGGTGCGCATGTTCAGTAGGTGACGGACCGTTGCACCCTCATACCCCGAGCCGATGATCTCCGGGACGTAGGCGCTGACCTGCCTGTCCGGATCGAGCAGGCCTTGCTCGACCAAGATTCCCGCGATGCAGCCGACTACCGACTTCGTCACCGACATCAACAGATGGGGAGTCTCCTGGGTCATACCGCTGAAGTACTGCTCCAACACGATCTGACCGTCGTGCAGCACTACAACCGCATCCGTCCAGGTCTCCGCAATCACCTCTGCGAAGGTCGACGTCTCCTCCGAGAGCCGATACACGGTGACGTCGTCGAGTACCGGTGAAGCACCGTGCGCGCGCGAGGCCACGCCCAGGACCAGACCCACGAGCGATCCGCTGGGTTGGTATCAGCTCCCGCAGGTGTTGAAACGACCATCTGTTGTAAGGCGGGTCCTGCCAGTTGGCCAGCGTGACCCGCGACTCTGCGGGGGGTGGGAAACCCGACATCAGTGGCTCGCGCACCATGCCGGGACCCTACCTCTGACCTAGCATTCGAGTGAGGAAACGACGCAGGTCCGTTCAAACTCCTTGGGCGGCGACGCGGTGGATGTCCAGGCGATGTGCAACGTGGGTTAACCCAGTTTCCTGCGAGTCAGCCTCACTGTGAGGAGGGGGAGTCAAGCCGCAGTTCGTACATGTTGAAGATGCGCGACAGCCGGTACCCCAGTGCCTCGTTCACATCGATCATGAAGTTGTTGTCGACGTTGTTCCAGGTTTCGATGATCTTCAACTGCGGTTCCACCTTGGCCAGCCAGCGCATCATGTCGATCTTGAGCAGGAGACCGAGTCGGTGACCTCGATGGTGGCGTGCGACGGCGGTGTCGCCTTGGCCGCCGACGTGAGGCTGCAACGGATGGGTGAGCACCACGGTGTGCCCGCCGACCTCACCGGTGGCCCGATGCCTCGCGACGACTCGATACACGCGATCCCCACGACCGCGCGCCGCTGTTTCGAGGTCGCGAAGCCGCTGCAGATCAAACTTTTCGTCCTCGTAGGTCAGATCGCCCATCGGCGCGTCGTTGATAGCGGCAGTCACCTCGACCAGCTCGCTCAGGACCTTGTCAGGGATGGGTGGCTGCAACCGCTCGAGACGGTAGTCCGACGCCGCCGCCTCAGCCATGGCCCAGAGCCGCTGGATCTCGGTCTGATCAACGTCGGCTAGCACCTGGCGCCGGCGAGCATCGTGGCTGGCGTAGCCGAAGCCGAATCCCTCGACAAAGCGACGCGCACCTTGATCATCTTCGGCCGTCCCGACCCAGATCGTGCTGCGGCCCGCCTCTCGGGCCAGTCGCAACGCCTCGTTCATGATCACTGAACCATGGCCGCGGCGGCGATGATCGGGATGTACGACGATACCGACCCACACCAGATGCAGGTTGTCGCGTGTCGGCAGATCCAGCACAAGCGCCCCGACAGGGTCGGAAGCGTCCTCGGGGATGTAGAGGTAGTGCTCTGGAGCATCCAGGTCCCAGCCGTAACGCATCTGCCCGGCCAGCATCTTGGCGATCGGAGGGAACGCATCGGGGTCATCGACCTGACGCGCCGCCTCCTCAATGCCGGCGACTGCAGTGACCTGAGTCATGTCGTCGGGCTTGACGCGTACGAAGTCCATCAACCCAGGGTGCCGCATTCGGGCCTTCCCGTGCCACGCGTTTTTTCGAGACAAGCTTTGGCTGTCGCGTGATCCAGGGTGTTACAGTGACGACGTGGTTAGCACCCAGCGCCGTTGGGCGCTGCTCCTCCTCAGCTGCCGCAGCGAGGCCCACTAGGGGCCGGCATCCTCGCTGCGGAGTCTGACGCGCTTCCGGTCCGCTCCACATCCCACAGCGAGGAATCATGTCAGACATCACCACGTCCAGCGCTTCGACAAGCTCAGCGCGCAAAGACACAAGCTCAGGGCGCAGCTGAACAGACGCCGTTCGGTACGAGGATCCAGCCGGCACCGGTTCAGCAACCCAGCCCGATGCCCTTCCACCGCTACCGGCCGTTCACTCCCATCGATCTACCGGATCGCACCTGGCCCTCGAGTGTGATCACCAAGGCGCCACGGTGGCTGTCAACCGATCTTCGTGACGGCAACCAGGCGCTGATCGATCCGATGACGCCTGCCCGCAAACACAAGATGTTCGACCTCCTGGTGGAGATGGGCTACAAGGAGATCGAGATCGGGTTTCCCTCTGCGAGCCAGACCGACTTCGACTTCGTCAGGCAGCTCATCGAACAGGACAAAATCCCCGACGATGTGATCGTCTCGGTGCTCACCCAGGCACGTGAAGACCTCATCGAGCGCACGGCCGAGTCAATCGTGGGTGCCAAGACGGCCACCATCCACATGTACAACGCCACGGCGCCCCTCTTCCGTCGCGTGGTCTTCCATGTCGACAAGGCCGAATGCATCGCTTTGGCGACGCGCGGCACTGAGCTCGTGATGAAGTACGCCGAACAGCATCTGGGCGACGTCGAGTTCGGGTACGAGTACTCGCCGGAGATCTTTACCGGTACTGAGATGGAGTTTGCGGTCGAGGTCTGCAATGCGGTGATGGATGTCTGGCAACCATCGGCCGGCCGCGAGATCATCTTGAACCTGCCGGCGACCGTTGAGATGGCGACACCGAACGTCTACGCCGATCAGATTGAATGGTTCAGCCGGCACGTGCGTAATCGCGAGCATGTCGCGATCTCGCTGCACCCGCACAACGACCGTGGCACGGCCACCGCGGCGACCGAGCTGGCCATGATGGCCGGCGCCGACCGGGTCGAGGGCTGCCTGTTCGGCCACGGCGAGCGCACCGGCAATGTGGACCTGGTCACTTTGGGAATGAACCTGTTCTCACAAGGGATAGACCCCAAGATCGACTTCTCCCGGATTGACGAGATCCGTCGCACCGTGGAGTACTGCACCAACCTGCCGGTCCACCCGCGCCACCCTTACGCGGGCGACCTGGTCTACACCGCGTTTTCAGGCAGCCACCAAGACGCGATCAAGAAAGGTCTGGAGGACCTGGAGAAGCGGGCGCAGGAGCAAGGCATCAGCGTCCGGGAGATCGCCTGGCAGGCTCCTTACCTGCCGATCGATCCCTTCGATGTGGGCCGCACGTACGAGGCGGTCATCCGGGTGAACTCCCAGTCCGGCAAGGGTGGGGTCGCCTACATCATGAAGTCCGAGCACAATCTCGACCTGCCGCGACGGCTGCAGATCGAGTTCTCGAAGGCCGTACAGGCGCACACCGACGCTGGCGGTGGTGAAGTGAGCGCGAGTCGGCTCTGGGAGATCTTCCAGTTCGAATATCTCGAGCCTGACACTCCATTGCGCTTGCTGAAAGTCGCGACAACCTCCTCGGAGCACGGCCAAACCTCGCTCAGCGCGCAGGTCGCAGGCCGACAACTCAACCCAGTCGATCACTGGGGAAGGAAACGGTCCGGTGTCGGCGTTCGTGGACGCTATTTCGACGCTCGACCACCGGGTACGGGTGCTTGACTACGCCGAGCACGCGCTGTCCGCCGGTGGTGACGCGCTCGCTGCGGCGTACGTGGAGTGCGAGGTCGGCGCTGGCGAGGACAGCGTCGTCGTGTGGGGAGTGGGAATGGACGCAAACATCGTCACAGCCTCGCTCAAGGCCGTCACCTCGGCCATCAACAGAGTGAGTTAGAGGTTCTCCGCACGACACCAGGAGCGTTCCCGCCGTGACCGCACGGCGGGAACGCTCATTTACTACGTCCCTTCCAGGGCACTAGCAGCCCTTGGCATCATCGGAAGCCGTTGGCCGCTGTCCGGGCCGGAGCCGAGGGACTGTAGATCCAGGCCTGGAAGAAGGGTTCAAGATCAACTGTGGTGTGCGACTGTGCTGCCGCCATCCACTCCTCGAGCGTGCGGCTCCCAGGATTTTGGCTCCAGTCCCTGGCCAGCTTGAAGAACCCGTCGTCCCCGATCACGTTGCGGAGTGCCTGGAGCGTCATCGGACCCCGCACGTAAACGGCATCGAAGAGGTGCGCTCTGCTGGGGTCGATCATGGTGATCTTCCAAAAGTCATCGTTGTTGACAAGTCGCTCGTATGCGCCATTCAGCGAATCATTAGCCTTACGTCCGCCCCGCCGCTCTCTGGCTCCCCATTGGGCCCAGGACGCGTACCCCTCGCTGATGAAGATGTCATTCCACTGCCGCACGGTCACGTTGTCGCCGAACCACATGTGGGCCAACTCGTGGTCGAGCAGGCCTGCCTCGAATCCAGGCCTCAAGATCGACCGTGCGTCATAGACCGGCCGCGTCTGAGTCTCCAGCCCACCGAACCACAGCTGGTGCACCGGGACGATGCCTCCGAGTTCGGTAAACGGATAAGGGCCGAACATCGCCTCCAGTGTCCGAATCCGCATCCCTGAGCTGATCAACGCAGCAAACGCCTTCTTCCGGTCCTCTGCAGACAGCTTCTCAGACACCGCATAGACGTACGGCCGACCACGGTCGACGCCCTGCTTCAGCTCGTACTGACCAATGGAGAAGAAGTTCACGTAAGTCGCCATCGGCTGCCGGGCGACCCAATGCCAGGTGTTGAAGTCCTTTTCATTTCCAGTGTCGGCCGACTCGAGCCGGCCGACACTGATGGCCTCCATGCCAGCGGGCACCCGGATCGAGACGTCCATCAGCGCAGGGTCCGACGGGTGATCATTACCGGGGTACCACCAGGCGGCGCTCTCCGGCTCACCGGCCACGGTCCACTCGCCTTCACTGGACAACCACGGTTGCACGTCGCCCTGCCGAATGTCGCCGGGCTTACCCGAGTAGCCGATCACCACCTGAAACGAACTGCCCGCCGCGATCGGTTGTGCTGGCTTGACATAGACGTCGGAAAAACCTCTCGCAACGGATTCCGCAGGAACACCATTGACGGTGACTTTGTCTGTATGCAGGACGAGATCGAAGTAGAACGAGTTGAGCTGCTGGCTAGCCCGGGCGCTGATCGTCGTGGTGCCGGTGATCGCCTGAGTCGCCGGATCCCAGTTGATCACGATCTGATACTTGGTCACGTCGTAGCCGCTGTTGCCGGCTTGTGGGTAGTAGGGATCGCCGAGACCGGGTTCCCCGTCAGTTGCGTTGGGATTCAGCGCGGGTGGCGTCGTCACGCTGGTTGGAGCTTGCCGCAGTCGGGCTATCGTCAACGCCACACCGATCGGAACAGCAAGTGCCACAAGCAAGATCACCGGCAGGATGGCAGCCAGAATGTACGCGGCCCGATGTGGTCGATGCACCGCTGGCTGCTGGGGCGCGACCAGGAACGCCGGCGACTCGTGCGGGGGTGGCCACCTCGGGTCAACGCTCGACATGCGCCATGGATCTGAGGTTGCGGTCTAGATGCCACGCTACGAAAGCAGCGGTCAAACCGCTGGCCTCGCGTGCCACCCGATCGAGCACCTGGCGGGTGTCACTCCAGCGGCCCTCGAGCAGCGCCCCGAGCAATGCCAGGGTTTCCGGAGCGGGCCGGGCAGCGCCAGATGGACGGCATCGCTCGCACACCGCGCCACCCAAGGCAGGGGAGAAAGCTCGGTGGGGCCCCGCTATGCCGCAGCGGGCGCAGGCGGAGAAGGAGGGTGCGTAGCCCGCCACCGCCAAAGCCCGCAGCAGGTAGGAGTCCAAGATCAACGTCGGTGGGCGAGGTCCGTCGGAGGTGCCAAGGGTGAGCGCTCGCAAGGCTGCCACGAGTAGCAGGTGCTGCTGAAGTGCGGGCTCGGATTCCTCGACCACCAAGCGATCGGCCGTCTCGAGCATCACCTGGCCTGCCGTGTAGGCGGGATAGTCATCCGACAGTGGCTCACCGAAGGCATCCAGCGATTCGACTTGTGTGATCACGTCGAGGGTGTGTCCAACCGCGAGCTGCAGGTCGATGTGGGAGAACGGTTCGAGCCGAGCGCCGAACTTCGAAGTGGTGCGCCGTACGCCTTTCGCGACCCCGCGAATCTTGCCGTGGTGCCGACTCAGCATGGTGATGATCCGATCGGCTTCACCGAGTTTGTGCGTGCGAAGAACCACTGCTTCGTCACGGTATGTCGGCACCTCGATATTGTCCCTGACATGGCCAAGCCTGCGAGGAGGGCACGACCGGTCCCGGCCCCCCCGCGACCGCACGAAAGCGGAGCCCGACCGCCACAAATCCCCAAAAACCGGCTGCCAACCCATGTGGCGATCGTGATGGATGGCAACGGCCGCTGGGCAAAGGCACGCAACCTGCCTCGGACGGAGGGGCACGCACGGGGTGAAGCGTCGCTGTTCGACGTGATCGAGGGGGCCATCGAGGTCGGAGTGAAATACCTCTCCGCGTACGCGTTTTCCACTGAGAACTGGAACCGATCGCCGGACGAGGTCCGCTGGCTGATGGGCTTCAACCGCGATGTGATCAGGCGGCGGAGGGACCAGCTGGATGCAATGGGGGTACGGGTGCGCTGGGCAGGCCGAGCGCCACGGCTGTGGCGAAGCGTGATCACCGAGCTGCAGGACGCCGAGCGCCGCACCATCGACAATGACGTGCTGACCTTGCAGTTCTGTGTCAACTACGGCGGCCGGGCCGAGATCGTGGACGCCACTCGGCGGATCGCACAGCTGGCAGCGGATGGGCGGCTTGAACCCCGCAAGCTCACTGAGGAGCGGTTCCGGCAATTCCTGGACGAGCCCGACATCCCGGACGTCGACCTCTTTGTCCGCTCGTCGGGGGAACAGCGGACATCCAATTTCCTGCTCTGGCAGAGCGCGTACGCGGAGCTGGTATTCCTCGATCGACTGTGGCCTGATTTCGACCGCCGTGATCTCTGGCGGGCGATCGAACTCTACGCCGGGCGTGACCGGCGATACGGCGGAGCCGTACCTAACGTCGTGACCGGCGATAGCGGCGGTGCTTGAGACGGCATGCTGCGGGGCCTCTCCGTTGCCCCCTCTGGGTATCTGCATTTCCCGTCGTGAAGACGGATAACGCGGGTGTTTGATGCCGAATACGAGGCACGTTTGCCGTTGTGAGATGGCAAACGTGTGACGGTGGGCTCCTCAGCAGGTGTTGCAGGTGCCGAAGATCTCCAGGTCGTGACTGATCTCTCGGAAGCCGTGCTGCTCAGCAACAGCGTTGGCCCATCGCTCGACCGCGGGCCCTGAGACCTCGACCGTCCTCCCACAGGTGCGGCAGACCAGATGATGGTGGTGCCCCGTCGAGCAACGGCGATACGCCGTCTCACCCTCGTTGGTCCGGATGGCGTCGAGATCACCTGCGTCGGTCATGAGTTGCAGGGTCCGATAGACCGTGGTCAAGCCGATGCGTTCGCCATGATGCCGCAGATCGTCGTGAATCTGCTGGGCGGTCCGGAAGTCGTGTCGATCAGACAGGATCTCCTCGACCGCAGCCCGCTGTCGCGTCTTGCGCTGGGCACCCGACGGCTTGCCGGTCGTATCCGCTTTCGTGACAGGCCTAGTCGTCATCTCGATGCTCCTCGGCGGCTTCGGCCGGGCGGCTCAATGCTCATCGTAGTGATCGGCGTGAGCTGCATGCCGATGTCCTTCGTGGATGAAGTCAGTGTGGTCGCCGTGCTGCACAGCCGGATGCCCGCAGCCAGGCGCATGGCGATGCGGGTGGCTCTCAGTGACCGTGTGCGGGGCGGCCAGCAGCTCATCATCATCGACCGAGTCCGGAAGCACGGCTGCGGCGCGTCGCCGTCGCAGCAAATAGGAGAGGGGCAAACTCAGTATGAATACTCCGATAGCCAACAGCACGATGAATGCACCCGGGGCCGCGTCTAGGTAGAACGAGCCCACCGCGCCGCCGACCGCCGTCGTCACGCCGATGCCGACAGCGCAGATGAGGGCCGAGGTGAAACCGCGCACCAGGTTGCGCGCTGCCGCCACGGGAACGACCATCAGCGCGCTGACCAGCAGTAATCCCACCGTCCGCATCGCCAGCGCGACCGTGACGGCGGCGAGCGAGACGACAGCGATGTGGTACATCCGCACTCGCAGACCCTGGGTGCGTGCGAAGTCCTCGTCGGTCGATACCGCATAAAGCTGAGGTGCCAGTCCAAGGGTCGGCACCAAGACCACGATGGCGAGCACTGCGACCAGCTGCAGATCGCCTGCTGTGACCGTGGTGAGTGAGCCAAAGAGGTACTGCACCAGCCCTCCAGCGCCCACACCGGAGATCCCGGATAAGAACACGCCCGCAGCGAGGCCGCCGTAGAAGAGCACGGCAAGCCCGACGTCGCCGGTTGCTTTGCCGCGTTGCCGGAGCACCTCGACGACGACGGCGCCAGCGATGCAGGCGGCCACAGCGACGGGAATCGGTGCCGTGCCGGTCAGCAGCGCCAAGCCAACACCTGCGAGGGCCACGTGGCCCAAGCCGTCACCCAGCAGGCTGAGCCGGCGTTGGACGACGTAGGTGCCGATGGCAGGCGCGATCAGACCTGTGAGCAGTGCGGCGATCAGCGCACGTTGCATGAAGGGATACGACAGGATTTCGATCATGGTTCCACGGCACCGCCCAGCCAGCTATCCGCACCTTCACCATGATCATCAGTAGCAGTCCGACCATGATCGAGATGCTCATGGCCGCCGAGCCGACGATGGTGCTGCCCAAGATCGCCGAGTGATCCGTCATGTGCTACTCGACCGTCGCTCAGCACCACAGCCCGGTCGATGAGATTGCCGAGCGGGCCGACATCATGCAAGACCACGAGCACGGCGGTGCCTGCGGACAACCGCTCGGCCAGCACATCGGCGAGCACCCGCTGATGCTCGAGGTCAACCCCAGACGTGGGCTCGTCCAGGACGAGCAGATCCGGATGACCGGCAAGTGCGCGTGCCACCAGCACCCGTTGCTGCTGCCCGCCGGACAGGGCTGCAATGTCGGTGTTGAGTTTTTCGGACAGTCCAACCAGCCCAATGGCGTCATGGATCGCCTCGCGGTCTCGGGGGCCCAACGGCCGGAATGGCCGTCTGTGTGCCAATCGCCCAGCTGCGACAACCTCCTTCACTTTCGACCCGCCGAGTAGCGCCACCGAGCGTTGCGGGACGTAGCCAACCCGCGACCACTGCCGGAAGCCGCGCAGGGGCAAGCCGAACAGGCGTACGGCCCCGCGCTGGTGGGGGAGGAGGCCGAGCAGGGCACGGACCAGAGTGGATTTTCCGGAACCATTGCCTCCCAGCAGAGCGACGGCCTCTCCCGCTCGCACTGAAACGCTGACGCCGCGCAGTACGGGAAGGCCGCCCAGTTCGACTGTCAGATCGTCGGCCGCGAGTGCCGTGCCCGCTACCTACGAGCATCCGCCGGCCTTCCGGAGCGCTGCCAGGTTGGCCGCCATGACCGAAAAGTAATCGTGTCCGCGAGACTCGCTGGTGATGCCCTCAATCGGATCCAATACGTCGGTAGCAAGGCCAAGATCACCAGCAATAGCCTTGGCGACTGCCGGCGAAACCAGCGTCTCGTAAAAGATGGTGGTCAGTTGATGGTCTCGTGCTTCGCGTTGCACCTCGGCAATCCGCGCCGGCGAGGGCTCAGCGTCAGGGCTGAGACCGCTGATCCCGATCTGGGTCAGGTGATACCGCTCAGCGAGATAGCCGAAGGCAGCGTGAGTGGTGATGAACTCGGTACGTACGCAGCGTGCCAGACCTGTGTGGAATGACCGATCAAGACTGTCCAACTCTTCGTCGAGGGCGTCAGCGTTGTGCGCGTAATCGCCCGCATGATCGGGATCCAGGCTCGACAGCCGTTCCTCCACGGCTCGAGCGATCCGCGCGACCGACGTTGGGTCCAGCCAGACATGCGGGTCCAGTTCCTCCTGATCAGACTCATGTCTTGGGCCGTGATCATGATCATCTTCGGTCGTCAGCAACGGCCGCAGCGGAACGACCGTGCTGGTATCGATCACGTCCGGGTGGCCGCTCTGCGCGACGGCCTCGTCCACTGCCGCCTGGAAGCCCTTCTGATAGATCACCAGGCTCGCGGTGGTCAGGCTCGCGACCTGTCGAGGAGTGAGCTCCAGGTCATGCGGCTCTGCCCCTGGCTGGGTCAGGCTGGCGACCGTCGCATGGTCACCCGCGACGCGCTGGGCGACGAACTGCAACGGGTAGAAGGCAGCCACGATCGTGAGCTGGCCCGGCTGCCTCCCCTCGATGGTGCTGGCCGGTCCGGCGGTGGCGCATCCCCCAAACGCTACGAGAGGCAGCAGGCAAGCGAGAATGCCCAGCCACCGAGCTCTAACCAACATGAGAACCATTTTCATTAAGGGGAGGTATGAAGTCAAACGAGAGAGGGGGTTCTGTCGAGGTCGTGGTATCCAAGGCGCAGGCAATTTGACAGAGTGCACTCATGCCCACGGATTACTTCGGCGAACCTGTTGCGCAGCGCTACGACGAATCGACCGCCGACCTGTCTGGCCCCGCAACGGTCGACCCGGTCGTGGACTTTCTTGTCGACCTGTCCTTCGACGGGACTGCCCTCGAGCTTGGCATTGGCACCGGCCGGATCGCCCTACCTCTCGCACAACGCGGCATCCGCGTACATGGCATCGATCTGTCGGATGCGATGGTCGCCAGACTGCGGGCGAAACCCGGCGCCGAGGAGATCGGTGTGACCGTCGGCGACTTTGCAACGACCACCGTCGATGGACGTTTCTCGGTTGCCTATCTGGTCTTCAACACGATCATGAACCTGACGACGCAGGATGAGCAGATCGCCTGCTTCCAGAACGTCGCCGCGCATCTGCAACCAGGCGGGTGCTTCGTGATCGAGGTCATGGTGCCCGACCTCCAGCGGCTGCCACCCGGTGAGACTGTGCGGGCTTTCACCGTGAGTGCCACACGACTTGGCTTCGACGAATATGACGTCGCGTCCCAAGGCTTGATCTCTCATCACTACTGGGATGTCGACGGCAAGCTCGAGGGGGACTCGATGCCGTTTCGCTACGTGTGGCCCGCAGAACTCGACCTGATGGCACGGCTCGCAGGGATGTCGCTGCGGGAACGCTGGAGCGGTTGGAAACGCGAGCCTTTCACCAGCGACAGCAGGCAGCATGTCTCCGTCTGGGAGAAGAGCCTGTAGGTAGTGTCGTGCTCGACCATCGGCGGCACCAGGCCGCTGAGTTCAGAGAGGGCTGAGCTCTCGCTCGGTCGTCTCGGTCAGCCGCTCCAGCAGCCGGTCGAAGACGCGGGCCCGGTCGAATTGGAGTGCGTACTCGCGAGCCCGCTCGGCCATCCTGGCCCGCTCTTCGCTGGGCATGGTCACTGCGAGATCGAGGGCGTCGGCGATCGCGCCAGGGCTGTTGACTGGAACGATCATGGCGGTGTCGCCGACGGCCTCACCGATCCCACCAGTGGTGGTGGTGATCACTGGACCGCCGCCTGCCAGCATCTTCTCCACCAGCGCGATCCCGAACGTCTCCACGAACTCTGGCCGCGGCTTGCTTGGCAGTACGAATGTTGCGCAGCCTGCCATCAGATGCGGCTTCTCGTCGTCGTCGACATCGTCCAGGAACCTGATCCGATCTGCCGCTGAGGTCGCTTGCGGCGAGTTCTCGGAGGTGCTGCGCCTCAGGTCCATTGCCCGCGATCACCAGCGTGAGGTCTTGGCATGCCGGGCTTGCAGTGAAGCCAGTGATCAAGTCGTCCACGCCCTTGGCCCGAGCCAGTCTGGAGAGAAAGAGCACGTAGCTATTGCGTGTGAGCTGACGCCGTTCAAGCAGCTCCGCCGTTTGCTCGGGACGCACACTGAGATAGTCAGCGGTGTTGATGGCGGGGTAGGAAATCGCGACACGTTGCCGACATCGTTCGGCAAAGGAGGTGCCATGGCGAGCATCGATCTCCTCAGCCGAGGAGATGATCAGCTCCTTGGTGTAGTCCGACACAGCGACCGGCAGATCGCTGTCGAGATAGGCGGACAGTACCTGCGCCGCCGCGCCGAAGCGCCCATCGGCGGCGCATGAGCGGACCACGTTCGTGACGTCAGAGCCAACCGCCTCAGCAATGGTGGCAACCGCGGCCGGCAGGCCGGTGGAGCGGGCAACTCGAAGCGCCTCCGACACCGCGAGTGTGTGGGGGCTGAGATAGAGCGACATGCAGACCGTCGGAACCCCGTCCGTAAAGAGTTCGACCAGGCGTCCCGTCATGCCGGCGAGGTAGCGTCCGTCCAACACTTTGTAATCGCCGACCGGCTCCGGGCGTTCCACCTCGATGCCCTTGCTGTAGGGGAGAATCCCGTCGAGCGGCTTCAGCGGCAGACCGGATGCGGCGAGCAGGTCGAGGGGCCAGGTGACGATCCGCACGTCGGTGAAGCCGCGCAACAGCGCGACCTCAGCGAGATTGCGCGCCTCACCTGAGTGACCGCAGATCACCGGGTCGGCTCGCACGACAATGACCAGTCGACGCGGACGTGCGCTGCCGCCCCAAGTCTTGCTCTTCAACGCTGCCATCATCGGCACCCCCGTGGTCTGATCATCGGTCTGGGTTGGCTCTGATCTCATGTGCGCCGATCCGCGATCTCGGCTGGAGCTGGTTTGGCCGCGGCGGCTAGTGAATGCATGGCATCACGTTGTGATACGGATGGGGGGCGGGTAGTAGTGCCCCACGCCGACGGCTTTGGTCCAAGCTGCACCTCAAGGTGCCCGCCTCGGTGCAGCTCCCGAGCCGTCAGCCAGGTCCGATTCAGCATCTCGCCGTTGAGGATGGCCCGCTGCACGTGCTGCACAGGACCGCCGGCCACGGGCTCAACGAACCCTGGCGCTTTGATCACCAACTCCTCGCCGGCAAAGGCGATCCGCGACTCGGCGAACGACGGTGCGTTGAGCAGATAGAGGCTCTGGCCCGCGATCGGGAAAAGGCCGAGCGAGGCCCAGACGTACCACGAGCTCAAGCCACCTGAGTCGTCGTTGCCCGGCAACCCGCCTCGGCCGAGACCGAACATGTTGTTGACAGCCGCGTGCACCACTTCCGCCGTACGATCCGGCCGCCCGGCGTAGTGATAGGCCCAGGGTGCTTCCATGTCTGGTTCGTTGTTCAACCCCTCAAACCGGTTCAGTGCGTACCCGGCTGCCAGGTCCGCGGCGCTCGGTCGTTCTCCCAGCTGCTTGACGGGGTCGGCGCCGTAACCGAAGAACCGATCCAGCAGCTCGAGGAACCGGCGTTCGCCTCCGGCAAGGGCGATGCGTGCTTGCATGTCGTGCAGCAGCCGGAACGAATAGTTCCATTTGCCACCTTCGTAGTACGTCGAGTCCACAAGCAGGCCGTCTTCGGGATTGAAAGCGTTGATCCACTGGCTGGCTAGGCGTTCAAACTCGTTAGCCAGTTGGTTGTCGCCGACGTAGTGAGCCACCTTCGCGGTGCACTGGTACCCGACCGCGAGGTCGAGGGTGTGTGTGACCGGCTGCGCGAGCCCGCGGAGCAGGTAATCCTCGCCGTAAGAGCGTCGTAGGTCGGTGTCCATATGGCACAGCGCCCAGTCCCAGTCGATGTCAGGCATTCCTAGCTCGCACAGATCGGCGAGGAAGGTGTGGGCAAGCGCGCTGGCTTGCCGCGTGAACCGGTCCGCGCCCTTGGCCATGCGGTAGCCGATCGGCAAGTTGCCCTCTTCCTCGCAGATCGTCAGCAGGGCATTGGCCAGCTCCACGGCCCGTGCCGGAAACAGCGCGGCGATCAGCGGCAACTGCGTGCGGTAGATGTCCCACATCGTGCAGATGTCGAACACGTAGGGCCCCTCGCTGGGCCACATCGGGCTTTCTTCCGGCGCGAAGCACGGCTTGATCAGCGAATGATAGAGAGCGGTTGAGAAGATCGTCTTCCGGGTGGCCGAGCCTGTTTCGATCTTGATCTTGTCAAGGTGCTGCCGCCACGCCGACGAGGTCTCCTCACGCCGGCTGTCGAACGCCGCGGTGCCCGATCCGCAGTCGGCATGAAGATTGCCCTTCGCCTGCTCGACGCCGCGAAGTGAGAAACCGAATCGCAGCTCCAGCACTTGGCCCGGCTCGGTCGGCCCGCGCCACATCAAGCCGAAGGGCCGCAGCGTCGTGGGCCGGATCCGGTCGAAGTCGAGGCGAGTGCCGCCCGGCATCAACCGCCGGTCGTACCACAGCAGCTGCCTCAGGTCGCCGGCGTCGCACTCCAGGTGCACGGCGAGCGGCGTACCCTCCACGACAATTTCGGCCTGGGCGACCCCCGGTCCAATGGCCTCGATGTGCGCGCGAAGTGGGACCGTCGTGCCGTAGGGAATGGCCAGGCCGCCCATCGAGAAGTCGATCACCAGCCGGGCATCCTTGTGTGCCGGGAAGGTGTAGCGGTGTACGGCACTCTTGGGCCCGACCGTCAGTTCACAACCGATGCCGGAGCCGAGGGTGGTGGCGTAGTAGCCCGGTTCGGCGTACTCATCGCGCAGCTCCCAGGTGTTGCCGAGGCTGTCGAGTGGCTCCAGCATGGGCGTAACTCGGAAGTAGTTGTAGTACTTGCGGATCGCTCCCGTACCGGACTGTTGGAAGTGGGTGAAGCCCGAGGCGATCTGAGTGTCGTACAGCTGGGACGGCACTCCCTCGGTGTTGAGTTGGTAGATCCCGTAACCAGTCGGATAGGCCCCCGAGTACGCGCATACCGAGGCCATGCCGAACGGGTACGTCGCACCAGGATGGGTGTTGCCGACCTGAGGTTTGGGCCACCACCAGGTTTCGGCTAATCCTTGCGGGACAGGGAGATCTGTTATCGCGCTGCCGATGAACGGATCAACGTGCTCGATCATGGTCAGCCTCCTGGGCGGGCGGCGCTTCCCCGAAAGTAGGCGGGTCTGGTTTCAATCAGGTTTCACCGAAGTGACAAGTCTGCGGGACAGTGCCCGGGACCTTCCTCCAGTCTCGGGTACGCCTGCAACTGTGAACATCCCACGCTGCGTGGGATGTTGACGCTGTACATGGCATGCATGCTATGTACAGCGTGAGAAATCTAGGTACAGCTCGGGAGATGCCCTCGTACGGTTGGTGCCGGAACTTCTACGCTGAGGGCGATAACCTTGTGCGCTGACTCCATCCCAGCCGGGGATGGCGCAGCAATATGTCTGGAGAAGAAGTTCGTGACCTCGACCAGCCGACTCGACAATGTCATCAGCCTGTGCAAGCGTCGTGGCTTCGTCTTCCCCGCGGGCGAAATCTACGGCGGTACGCGCTCGGCGTGGGACTACGGACCGCTCGGCGTCGAGCTCAAGGAGAACGTCAAGAAACAGTGGTGGCGCTCGGTGGTCACCGGGCGGGAGGACATCGTTGGCCTTGATTCCTCGGTGATCTTGCCACGCCGGGTGTGGGTGGCCTCGGGGCATGTCAATGCGTTCAACGACCCGCTGACGGAATGCCTGTCGTGTCACCGGCGCTTTCGAGCCGACCATCTCGAGGAGGACTTCGAGACCCGGAAGGGCCGCAAGCCGACGGGTCTCGAGGAGATCGGCTGTCCACACTGCGGTACCCGCGGTCAGTGGACCGAGCCGCGGGACTTCAACATGATGCTCAAGACCTATCTAGGCGCAGTCGAGGATGAGTCAGGCCTGCACTATCTGCGCCCCGAGACTGCGCAAGGCATCTTTGTCAACTTCGCCAACGTCGTTCAGGTGACTCGGAAGAAGCCGCCTTTTGGCATCGGACAGATCGGCAAGTCCTTCCGCAATGAGATCACCCCAGGCAACTTCATCTTCCGTACCCGCGAGTTCGAGCAGATGGAAATGGAGTTCTTCGTCAAGCCCGGCACCGACGAAGACTGGCACGAGTATTGGATCGACGAGCGCACCCGCTGGTACACCGAACTAGGCCTGACAGCTGAGAACCTGCGGCACTTCGAGCACCCCAAGGAGAAGCTTTCGCACTACTCGAAGCGGACCGTCGATATCGAGTATCGGTTTGGCTTCCCCGGTAGCGAGTGGGGTGAGCTCGAGGGCATCGCCAACCGGACCGACTTTGACCTCTCGACCCACACCGAACATTCCGGTGTCGACCTGTCCTACCTGGACCCGGTAACCGGCGAGCGATACGTGCCCTACGTCATCGAGCCGGCGGCGGGCCCCAATCGCGCGATGATGGCCTTCCTCGTCGACGCTTACGACGAGGACGAGGCTCCCAACACCAAAGGCGGGGTCGACAAGCGGACCGTGCTGCGGCTCGACCCCCGGCTGGCGCCGGTGAAGGTTGCCGTGCTGCCGCTGTCGCGCAACGAAGCCTTGTCGCCCAAGGCCCGAGATCTGGCAACGCGGCTCCGGCAGTTCTGGAATGTCGACTTCGACGACGCCCAAGCCATCGGCCGTCGCTACCGCCGACAGGACGAGATCGGTACGCCCTACTGCGTCACGGTCGACTTCGACACCCTCAACGACCAGGCCGTCACGGTGCGCGAACGCGACTCGATGACCCAGGACCGGGTGTCGGAGGACAAAGTGACCGAGTATCTCGCCCAGCGGCTTCTCGGTTGCTAACCACCACCCTCTCCCACGCCGACATGCGCCCTGAGCCCTGTCGATATGCGTCATGACGGCGCTGTCGAAGGGCCCGCACCTGGGCTTCGACAGGCTCAGCCCGCATCACTCATCATCGGGTAGATCGACGTCGATCCGCCGGTGGTGCTGGCGCCGATGGCGGGGATCACCAATGCGGCTTTCCGGCAGCTGTGTCGCGAACAAGGCGAATCGCGCGAGCGTCGAACCTGCCGGGCTGTACGTCTGCGAGATGATCACTTCGCGCGGGATCGTCGAGCGGGACCGCAAGACGCTGTCGATGCTGCAATTCGACCCAGGGGAGCGGGTACGGTCCGTCCAGCTCTACGGCGTCGATCCTGCGATCATGGCGCGCGCGACCGAAATCTTGTGCAACGAATACGGCGTTGATCATGTCGACCTGAACTTTGGTTGCCCAGTCCCCAAGGTCACTCGCAAAGGTGGGGGAGCAGCACTGCCGTACAAACGCGACCGGCTTCGGATGATCTTGACGGCGACCGTCCTCGCGGCCGCGCGGTACGGCGTGCCGGTGACCATGAAGACCCGGATGGGTATCGACCATGATCATCAGACGTTCCTGGATGCCGGTCGGATCGCCGAGGAATCCGGTTGCGCAGCGATCGCGCTCCATGGCCGAACCGCACAGCAGGCGTACGCCGGGCAGGCCGATTGGGACGCGATCGGCAAGCTGAAAGATCACGTTTCCATCCCAGTGCTGGGCAACGGCGACATCTGGGAGGCCGCCGACGCGCTGCAGATGATCCGCCAGACCGGAGTCGACGGCGTGGTCATCGGACGTGGCTGCCTCGGCCGGCCCTGGCTCTTCCGCGACCTGGCCGATGCCTTTGCCGGCCGTCAGACCCGGACGCTCCCGAACCTCGGTGAGGTGATCAAGATGCTGCGCCGCCATGCCGAGCTGCTCGTCGGCCTGAGAGATGAGCTGCACGGCCTGAGCGACCTGCGCAAACACATGGCCTGGTACTTCAAGGGTTTTCCGGTCGGCGGTGAGCTGCGCCACCGCCTGGGGATGGTGTCCTCGCTTGCCGAACTCGACAACCTGCTGTGCCAGCTCGATCCCGACGTGAGTTTCCCTGCCTCGGAGCTGGGGTCGCCTCGCGGGCGGCAGGGTGCGCCGCGCAGCAAGGTGGCGCTGCCTGACGGCTGGCTGTCCGACACCTCCGGTGGTGATCTTGATCTGGTGGGCGCGGAGCTGGGCATCTCCGGTGGCTGATGAGGTCACCCCGCGCGCCAAGGCGTGGGCTGACACGATGGCTGGTCACCTCGGCGGCCATGTGGTGCGCGCGCACTCAGGGCCACAGGCCCGCCCGGGGACAGGACCGATCGTGGGTCGTGAGCTTCGGGAGCAGCGCGAACGAGCGACGCTCCGCCCCGGCGCTGCCTTTGCCGCGGGAGCGGGAAATCGGGCGATCGCGGAGGAGCCCGATGACGAGCGCACCTGCTTCGAGCGTGACCGCGATCGGATTGTGCACTCCACTGCGTTCCGGCGCCTGGCCGGCAAGACGCAAGTCGTCGTCTATCCAAGCGACCACCAGCGCACCCGGCTGACCCACGCTCTCGAAGTGGCCCAGGTCGCGACCTCGATCGCCCGCGGGGTCGGTGTCAACGTAACGCTGGCCGACGCGATCGCCCTCGGGCACGACTGCGGTCATGGGCCGGGCGGACACGCGAGTGAGGATGCCTTCGACGTCTTCATTCCGGAGGGATTTGACCACGGCCCCTGGGGTGCCGACGTAGTGCTGCAGGGCCTCAATCTCTGCACCGAAACGCTGGACGGGATCCGAAACCATTCCTGGTCAAGGCCAGCGCCGCTAACCGTCGAGGGCCACATCGTCAGCTGGGCCGACCGGATCGCCTACTGCGCACACGATCTCGAAGACGCCATCCATGCTGGCATCGTGGCGCCGGATGATCTTCCTGCCGAAATCGTCGAGGTGTGCGGGCGAACTCGACGGGAGCAGTTGAACATTTTCGTCCGGGCCGTCGTACGGTCGGTCGAGGAGCACGGCGAGGTGGGGATGCCTCAGGAGGAAGCGGGTGCTCTGGCGGCACTGCGGGCGTTCAACTATGAACGCATCTACGTACGGCCTGCCTCGCTGGCGCAGTCTCGCGCGGTGATCGAGGTGCTGCATGCGCTGGTCGAGTATTACAGCGAGCAGCCAGAACTCATGCCAGACGCACCTGAGATCCCGGCTCAGTCCCTCGCCGCGGTACGTGCGGCCGTGACTTACGTGGCTGGGATGACCGATAGATACGCCTTCGACATGGCCGTACGCCACCTCGACTGGCCCGCTGAGCGGCTACCGCGCGGCATCGATCGGGAGACGTAGTCTTCGCCGCCAAACTTGTTGGTAACGGGTCTGGCCGAACTGGCAAACGAGCCGCTCGGATCGTGCTGTAATCGCCCGGTGGGGGAGCGCGTACGCGGCATTAGCCAGGTGTCCTACGCCTGGCGGATCGCCGCAAGCGTGCTGGGGATCGGGCTCCTGCTCAACGGTTCACTGCGCATGGGTGATGACGCGTGGCCTGTGGGACCGCTATCGCAATACGCGTTTTCCCCGGCCAAGGACGCCACCATCGTGATCACTCGGGTTGAGGGCCAGCTCGCAGACGGACGACGCATCGACCTCCCGCTGCGCGTCGAATCTGCAGGGATCAGCCGCGCCGAGATCGAAGCGCGCATCCCCGAGATCACTGCTGACCCGTCGCTGCTCCGATCCGTTGCTGACGGCTGGGATTCCCGACATCCGGCAGAGCCGGGGCTGCTGCGGGTGTGGCTGGTCCAAGATCAGACTCAGCTCGTCGACGGTCGCATTGGCCCGGCGCGCCTCATCGAACTCGCCACATGGGAGTTGCCCTCGTGAGCACGTTGCGGTCCGTGGTCTCGTGGTTCATGCCGGTGGTTCCGGAGTCACGGGTGGCCATGCTGCGCACGGTGCTTTACCTGTTCGTGATCATCGACATCCATCTGTTCGTGCGAGACCCCATCCCGCTGAGCAGGCATCCAGAGCTCTATCAACCGCTGATGATCGAGCGCCTGTTTCACCTGCCTCCGCCCAGCGTGCCGTTGACAATCACGCTTTACCTGATCTTGATGGTCGGTTGTCTGGTAGCCGCAGCCAACGTGCTGCCCCGCCTGGCGGGTGGGGTGGTGGCTGCAACCTTCACCTGGTGGACGGCGATCGGCATGAGTTACGGGAAGGTCGACCACGATCATCTCGCACTCGTCGTCGCCTTGTGGGTCTTACCCACGGTGGGTGTGATCGCAGACCGGTGGCGCAGTGTGGAGCGCTCCGCGCAGGCTGGATGGGCGCTCAAGTGCATCCAGATCTCGGTGGTCTTTACCTATTTCTTGTCAGCGCTCACCAAGATCCGCAGTGGCGGCTGGAGTATCACCAGCTGGCCGGATAGCTCGATCCTGATGTGGGCGATCATCCGGCGACCACATGGGCTTGGTCAGTTCCTACTGCCCTATCCAGAGCTGCTTCACCTGATGCAGTGGTTTTCCTTCACCGCTGAACTGACGGCGGTGGTGGTCTTGTGGCTGCGCGGCCGGGCCCTGCTCGCCGCGGCGGTGTTCTGGATGGGGTTCCACGTTTTCACCGTGGCGGTCTTGTACATCCACTTCGCGCCCACTGCGATCTGCTGGCTCGCCTTTGCGCCCCTAGAGCGTCTTGGTCCCTGGCTGCGCCGGGTCAAAGCCGGGCGGAGGGAGCGCACAAGCCGGGGATCCACCCGGCATCCGGTGCCTGTTCTTCGCAATCACGCGGTAGACAGCGGCGGCTAGTGCGCGAATGATCGGCAGGTCCATCAGGCGGCCGGCAATCCCGTACGCACCGCCGCGGAATTTGAGCCATTCGGCAAAGGCGGCTGCACCCCCGTAGATGGTGCCGTCCGTGCTTACCCACAGGGCCTCGCGCTGCGTACGCTCCGCGGTCGTACCAAGCGCAGCCAGATCGGTGAACTGCCAGGGGATGAGCCGGGCGTTCGTTCCCTTCGGACGGTGCAGCCGTCGGGCCAACCAGTGTGCGCTGGAAGTGCAGAATGCACAGTCTCCGTCGAAGATCAGCCAGGGCACCTCACGCGCCATCTCGCTCACTCCATCCCGCCGGAACCTACGTGCACGTAGCTTGCTGATGGTCTGCATTGGTTGCAAAGTGTGTAGACCATCAAGAACCTGTGCAGACCATCGGACCCTACACACAAGCTCGACGCCAAATCACCTCACCCGGCGACGTTCGATGCCGACCACTTTCAGCTGAGTACGCCACATCGTCATGGCCGGAACATAGACTCCCGTCCGTGGCCGGGCGGATCAACGAGGAAGACATCGCCGCCGTACGAGACCGGGCCCGGATCGAGGAAGTGGTCGGCTCCTACGTCACCCTCCGCAGCGCGGGCGGAACGATGAAAGGCCTCTGCCCTTTCCACGACGAGAAGACTCCCAGTTTTCAGGTCACGCCCTCTCGGGGGTACTGGTATTGCTTTGGTGCCTGCGCCGAGGGTGGTGACGTTATCGACTTCATGCGCAAGATCGACAACCTCACCTTCGTCGAGGCGGTCGAGCGGCTCGCTGATCGGGTGGGCATTCAGCTCCGCTACACCGACGACGCCGGCGCCCGGCCCGAGCCGGGGGCGCGAACCCGCATGGCGGAGGCGCTTCGGCTGGCGGCGGAGTTCTTCACCGAGCAACTGGGGAGCCCGGACGCCGTCGTGGCTCGGCAGTTTCTGAACGAACGAGGTTTTGACCGCGAGGCGGCAGGGCGGTTTGGGGTTGGGTTCGCGCCACGAGACGGCCGGGCCCTCCTGCAGCATCTGCGCGGCCGCGGGTTTCGCGATGTAGAGCTGGTGTCGGCCGGACTGGCACGCGAGTCTGGCTGGGACTTCTTCCAGGGCCGCGCGATGTGGCCGATCCGCGACTCTGGGCGGCAAGTCGTGGGCTTTGGGGCGCGCCGGCTGCTCGAGGACGACCGAATGCCGGCGAAGTACATCAACACTCCGGAAACCCTTCTGTACAAGAAGTCTCACGTGCTCTATGGGCTTGACCTTGCTCGCACTTCGATCAGCAAGAAGAGCCAGGCGGTAGTGGTTGAGGGCTACACCGACGTCATGGCGGCCCACCTGTCTGGCGTCGACACGGCGGTCGCCTCGTGCGGTACCGCCTTCGGTGATGATCATGCTCGATTGCTGCGCCGGCTGATGGGCAATCATGACGCGTTCCACGGTGAGGTGATCTTCACCTTCGATGGTGATGCGGCAGGACAGGCGGCGGCGCTGAAGGTGTTTGCGGGTGACCAGAATTTCGTCACCCAGACGTATGTCGCGATCGAGCCGTCCGGTCTCGACCCTTGCGACCTACGACTGGAGCGCGGAGACGCGGCCGTACGGGAACTTGTCGCCCGACGAGTGCCGCTGTACCGCTTCGTGATGAGCAACGTGCTCAAGCAACATGATCTTGATCGGGCGGACGGCCGACTTGCCGCGCTGCGGTCGGCTGCCCCGCTGGTCGCGAGCATCAGGGACAATGCGCTGGTGTCTGGCTACGCCCGCGAGCTGGCGGGCTTGCTTGGCATGGACGTCGAAGAGGTCCGCGCCGAGGTGATGCGTGCCGCGGCCAAGTCCGGCCGCCGGCCGGTGATCGGAAGGCAGGCGACGGCTGATTCGCGGGCCGTAGCCGAGCCGGAGGCCAGCCTGGCGCTTCCGCTGCTACCCAGCCCTCACGATCGATTGCTCGCGACCGAGCGACAGACGGCCAAGCTGTTGATTCAGAACCCGGATCTGTTCCCCGACGCCTGGGACGGCCTGAGCACAACCGACTTCACTCACCCGGCGTACGCGGCAGTCTTCGCCGCGGTGGAGAAGGCGGGGGTCGAGCTGGGTGGCGCGAAGGCGACTGCGGATACCGAGTGGGTGCATCGAGTATCGGAGGCATGCGACGCGGATGAGATCCGATCACTGGTCGCGTCGCTTGCCGTCGAGGCGCTGCCCGTGCACGGCGAGGTGACCGTGCGTTATGTGATTGCGAACTCAGCAGCACTTCAGTTGCTCACAGTCATGCGGAGCATCGCGACGCTCAAGTCCAAGTTGCAGCGAACGAACCCGGTTGAGGCACAGCACAAGTACAACCAGATGTTCTCAGAGCTGGTAGTGCTGGAGGCGCACCGCAAAGCCCTGCATACTCGCAGCATCGGCGCCGAAGACTGAATATGCGGACTGAGCCCTCGCACATCTCGGCTCATGCTATGTCGGCTGAGCTGCCGAAGCCCTGCGTGCCCTTCGACAGGCTCAGGGCACATCATGGGCTCAGGACGCAATCCGGTTATCCACAGATTTCGGCTTACTGGGTGTTGCAAGAGGCACCCGTTGCCTCAGAGTGTCGGCGTGACCGAGGTTTTCGACGATCCGACCAACGAACCACTGCTGACACATGCCGACGTTGTCGAGCTGCAGCTCGCGATCGAGGCCGGCCTGCTGGCACGAGATGCGCGAGTGTCAGGCGCCGGCTTCGCCGATGCGACGGATCAGGAGTTGATGCTGCTCGAAGATCGGGGAGTGCTGGCCCGGCAGCGATTCATCCGAGCCAACATGAGGCTCGTCGGGATGGTCAGTCGACAGTTCGCGGCGCGCTGCCAGCTTCCCGATGCGGAACTGTTCCAGGAAGGTTGCGTCGGTCTGATCACAGCTGTCGAGCGATTCGACCATGCGCGGGGTTACCGGTTCTCCACTTACGCCCTGTTCTGGATCCGTGCCTTCGTCGGCGCGGCCGCAGCCAAACACCTGGGTGCGATGAACCTGCCAACAAGCCGGGCCGAACAGCTGCGGGCCGCGCACGGGGTGGAGGCTGAGCTCGCTCAGAGCCTGGGTCGCGCTCCGACGCTTCGAGAGCTGGCCGACGCCCTTGGCCGCAGCGAGGATTGGACGGCCGGTCTGCTCTCACACCAGCGCCCTCGGTCGCTGGAGCTCGTGGACAGCAGCACTCTGGAGCGCCTGCATGCCAGCGACGAATTGGATGCGCTCCTCACCGAGCCAGCGCCGGTGCGGGAATTGCTCTTCCGCCTGGACGACCTTGATCGCCGCGTTCTGGAGCTTCGACTGGGATTTGCCGACGGTGAGCCGAGGTCATTCGCGCACACAGCGCGGGTGCTTCAGATCTCAGCCACCCGGGTTCGCCGCATCGAGGCGCGGGCGCTGGAGACGTTGCGCGGCTTCTGCCCGCGACAGGCCTCATCTCAGCTCTGATGAGTTCCGGGCACGTCGGCCGAGCACAATGGCCGCGTGGGGAAGAACACGGCACGCGGTTCGGCCTGGTGGTCGCGAAGCCGTGGCTTGCCGACGGCGGTCTATGACTCGTGGAGGTCTTCGCTTGCTGCGCAGCCGAACCGACCCGCCCGGATCCTCGCATGGGCCAGCACGTCTACAGGGTTCTGCATCGCCAGCCCGGCCACCTTGTCGTACGGAGATGAGGAGGGGTGGAGGCACGTCGGCTGGCACGAAATCGAGCGAGGCGGCTGGAACGCTGAGCTGCGCAAGCTGACCTGGGCGCTGCATGCTGCGCCGGGCCGACCATCGCCTCAGCGGTTCGCTCGAGCTAGTCGAGCCTGGGCGGTTGCCGGAGCTTTTCCGAGAGCGCATTTCGGCAACGATTGCTATTGAGAGGTTCGTCCCTTTGGTCGGAGAGCGCGGCGTGACCATCACCGCCCGTCGTGATCTTGGCGGTGCCGGTACGGTCGCCTGGCACGGCACGCTCACGCGCGGACTGAGCTGGGAGACCGATGGCGTACGGGCCGCTGTTGATCAAGCCATGGAGGAGCTGAGAACGGAATACGACGTAGGCTGACCGGGCTGCTATGGTACGTAGCCGCGTGGTTGTCAGTCCCCTGTAGCTCAATTGGCAGAGCATTCGGCTGTTAACCGAAGGGTTGTTGGTTCGAGTCCAACCGGGGGAGCTTGACTAGGGGTTTTACCATTTCAAGATCACGCTACCCCCTGTTTACCCCCGTTTTTCACGATCGAATCTCGGCGGGTCTCAAGCCAGGCCATGATGTCGCTCTCCAAAAAGCGCGGCCACTTAGCAAGGCGCATTCCCGGCGGGCCTTCTCCGGTGGCGCGCCACTTGTAGACCGTCGCCTTCGGCACCTGGCACCGGCCCTGCCCATGCGAGTTCATTCCTGTTCTTGCTCTTAACGACCGCCCGCTGCCGCTTCGCGACTTAGGTCATTGACGGTCGATAGGTCCTCGACCGGTCAAGCCGCCCGGCCGAGCCGCTTGCCCGAGCGCCCAGCGACTGCACCAGGTCGCCACGCTGACTCGGCGGGCCCAAAGACGCTGCGTCGAACTGCGATGCACGAGAAGGAAGATGATCATGACACTCCAGGCCGGTGACAAACTGATGTCGCTTACGGATCTCTCGGAGATGTTGGACATCCCCGTTCACACCTTGTACCGCTGGCGGTACAAGGGCGACGGCCCAGTCGGCTATCGGGTGGGCCGTCACGTGCGGTACCGCCGGGAAGCCGTCGAGGCTTGGCTGGAACAGCACGCCGACCAGCGCTAGCAAGTCCGGCGCAAGAACCGTCCCGAGCGGTCCACGAGGCAGCCCACCGAGAGCCGAGCAAATCAGAGCTGGAAGATCTTCGAGCGCCTCGGCCGCCCCGGTCGCGCGCTTTTTACGGCCCGTGAAGATGTCGCCGGTCAGCGAGGGTTTCGCGTGCCCGAGACGTGCGGACAGTCCCGTAGGCCGGTGTCAGGGGCTTGAGGTTTGTGGAATGGACGCGACCTGAGGCCGTCGCGGGTCGGCGATGCGGCCTGAACTGGCTTTAGGCGCATCGGTTGGGGTGGCACCGGTCAGCGTTTGAATTCCTGGATGGACCAGCCGTTGCTGTCAGGATCGGAGAAGAAGGCGAACCGTAAACCCAGGGCACCTTCAGGACCCAGCTGATGTATTGGGTGATCTGCTAAACCGCGGCTGACTAGTGGTCGCGAGCTCGTGTCGACGTCGTGCCGGGTCCGCCGGTAGCAGTCGATCAGCTCGGCCTTGGCCACCGAGTCGTCGAGTCGATTCCGAAACGGCATGCCGTCCTGCAGCGAGGAGGCCAGCGCCGCCAACTGGTCAGTGTAGTTGGTCTGGTCGCCGAGTACTTCCTCCGTGGTCTGGCCACTCCGGATGATGATCATCCGGTCCAGGTGCGGTACCGCGAAGGCGGTTGAGCTGGCGGTGGCCACGGAGCCGACCACGGTCCATAGCATGGTGCGGTCCTGCGCGGCCAGGTCCTAGGTCCGGGTGCCGGTCACGGCACCGGATAGACCAGCTCGACCCGCTCGCGGCGTCGACCTCCGGCTCCCGCAGCGTGACGTCCACCTCGGCGGGCGCCCGCACTGGCGAGCCGCGTTCAGTACTTAGCTGCCCAGGTCCATGGTCGCCCGCCGACCAGGCTGCGCTCGGAGTATGTGGCGATCAGAAGCGTCGCTGGCCGGTTGGGGATGAACCCGGAGACGCTGCGGACGTGGTTCCGGCCGGTCGAGGTGAACTCCCATCAGGCCGAGGGCACCGCGTCGCCGCGGCTCACTGCGCCGGCTCAGCGATCAGGAATCGATCACCGCCGGATGGGTAAACTGGCAAGACACCCGCCGGAATGCATCACATCGGGCGCGTCCGCCGTCGAACATGAGCCGACCACTATCCTCAGACCGACCGACCGGACACAGGTAACCATGAGACCCGGGACGATTCACCTGTGACGGTTCGTTTGGCGGTGTCCTCCTGACTTATGTACGGCATTCCTACCCGTGTTTCCCCAGTCTTGAGGAGTTTGTATGAGCACCATGACGACCCCGGCCGCCACCGAGGAGAGCAAGGCCCGCGAGGCAGCCGACGCCGGCCCGGAGCCGAAGCAGCTCGACGCCCTGCACACCGCGTACGGCGACACAACGATCACCGACCAGGTTGTGGAGAAGATCGCCGGTATTGCAGCCCGTGAGGTTCCCGGCGTCTACGCCATGGGTTCCGCTGTCGGGCGGGCATTCTCCAGCATGAGCCAGCGCATGCCTGGCCAGCAGCAGAGCGTGTCCGGCGGGGTGAGCATCGAGAAGGGTGAGCGTCAGACCGCGATCGGTGTGTCGATCGTGGTGGAGTACGGCGTCTCCATCGTCCAGGTCGCCGACAACATCCGCGACGCGGTCATCAAGAGTGTGGAGTATGGCACCGGGCTCGATGTCGTCTCGGTCGATGTGAACGTCACCGACGTGCACCTCCCCGAGGAGTACGAGACCGGTGCCGACGACACCGCCGCCCCGGCGAAGGGCTCAGCAACCCTCGCCTGAGCCGACGCGGCCGCCGGATGCCTTGGGCCCTGGTGGCCAGGTCGGCACGGGCACCCCGACGGTCGGCCTGGCGTCTCTTGATCGCCAACATCCATCACAAAGGAACCCGACTGTTATGTCCACATCCCAGTTCGCCGTGATCGTTGGGATCGCGCTCGGCGTCGTGGCCGTCTTCGCTGGTTTTGTCTCGTTCGTGATCGTTTTGCTGTTTGCGGCGGCCGGGTTGGTGGTCGGTCGGATGCTTGAGGGCAAGCTCGACCTTAGGTTGCTGGTCGGCCGGTCCACCGAACGGCGCTGACCCCGTGGCATCCACCGTTGAGGCCATGCCCCGCCGAGCAGCAGCGCCCGGCCGGGGACGGCTGATAATGGACCACAAGGTGATCGAGAAGATTGCCAGCCAGGCCGCCAGCGAGGTCGCTACCGCGGGTGGCAGCAGCGGCGGGTTTCTCGGCATCGGCTCGCACACCGACCTTTCGGCCCGCCCCAAGGTCGACGTCGAGTTGTCGGGCGGGACCGCCTCGGTCGACCTCGCGATCACCGTCGCCTACCCGACGCCGATCCGCAAGGTCACCGAGCAGGTCCGCCAGCATCTGATCGACCGGGTCGGTGAGCTGACCGGGGTCGAGGTGACCCGGGTCGACATCACCGTCTCCGCTCTCCACCGCGAGGCCGAATCCGGGCACGGAGGGCCTTCGGTGAGCCGCACCGACGCGCGTTCGAACAAGCTGCGCCGCCGCCCGGCCCGGACCACACCCGCCAGCATCGTCAGCGTGGTTGTGCTGGCGGTTGGCGTTGGCCTGGTCTGGATCACGGTGTTGCGGCTGCTCAACGGCAGATGGCCGAGGTTCTTGGGTGCCGTCAACGAATGGTTGGCCACGCTGAGGTGGGGGTCCACCATTACCGTCGCGATCAGCCTCGCAGCCGTCGCGGTCGGGCTCATCTTGCTGTTCTGCGCCTGGAAGCCCGGGCAACCGAACGCCATTGTCCTGCACGTCGACGGCAGCGGTGACGTGGCCGGGTCGACCGAGTTCGTGATGACCCGCCGCTCGGTCGCCCGACTGGCAGCGGGCCACGCCGACCTGGTCGACGGCGTCGATTCGGTCTCGGCGACCGTCACATCGCGCAGGATCACCCTGTCGGTCAAGTCCCAGTCGGCACAGCGCAGCCAGCTCGCCGATATGGTCACCGACCGGGTCCGTGAAGCCCTCCAGGGTGTTGGGCTGCAACCGATGCCGAAGATCACCACTACCGTCCACACCCAGCGGCTGTGACCACCCGCGAGTTGGCTTTCTGCACGGAAGCAGGCACGACATGAGACAACGCTCGGGACTCCTGAACCGGGCATGGCTGGCCGTCATCGGCCTCGTCGTGCTGCTGGCGGGGATCGTGGCGGCGCTGATCGCGCTGGGGCTCCTGGCCCGCATCACCACCGCCATCGGCATCGGCCTCGGCGTGCCAGTTACCTCGAGCAAGGTTCTCGGGTCCGGCGTCGGCGCATTCTTCGACCAGCCGGTGGTCGTGGTGGCGGTCGGTCTTCTCGGGGTGATCCTGGGCGTTATCGGCCTGGCGTGGCTCATGGCCCAGATCCCGCGGACCAACGCGGCCAAGCCGTTCCGGCTTCAAGACGACGCCGCTCGCGGTCTCACCATCTGCCGCGCAGACGTGCTGACCGACGCCGTCGAAGCCGACGCCGAGCGCCTGCTGGGTGTCGCCGACGCGTCTGCGGTCCTGCGGGGCACCGCCCGCCAGCCCGAGCTGACCCTGAAGGTCACGGTGAACGACCGCACCGACATCCAGCGGCTGCTGCACTCCCTGCAGGCCGAGACAGCGGCCCGCCTGGTCAGCGCCATGGAGACGCCACTGAAGCACCTGGCGGTCCAGGTTGACGTCACCACTAGCCGGCCTACGGCCGACCGGATCACCGTCTAGATGACTACGCGAAGGTCAGCAGCCCGTCCGGCAGAAGCGAGATGCCACAGCTCGACGCGACGACGCAAGGACTCGAGGGCTTGTTTCAGAGAGGGGGTTCAGTCTGTGAACTGTGCGACCGGTACCGGCCCCGGCCAGGAATACCACCGCGACCCCCATTCGTCGGTTCTCGCGGTTCCGGCGGCGCCGGCTGACTTCGCGGTGCCGTCCTCACCTGTCGCCGGGACACCCTCACCGCCTCGGGTGTTCAGCGAAGCGACCACGGTGGCCCGGGCTCAAGATGGTGACACCGACGCCTTCGAGCAGCTGGTCCGCTCCTACGAAGCAGACTTGTTCCGGCTCGGCTTCCGGATGCTGTCCGATCGAGGCGAGGCACAAGACGCCGTGCAGGACACGTTCGTTCTGGCCTGGCGGCGGCTGCCGAGCCTGCTCGATCCGGAGGCGTTCCGCGCCTGGATCTACCAACTGATGACACGCCGCTGCCTCAATATCCTCCGGGTTCGCGTCCGGCGACACACCAGCGTCACCAGCGGTCCCGACTTCGAGCTCGAAGCCCGGGCCGGCCGGCCCGTGCCCGCCGGCAGCACAACCGACCCAGCGGCGGCCGCCCAAACTAACGCCATGCAAGACTGCCTGACCGCGGTGCTGGCCACGCTGCCTCCAGACCAGCGGGCCTGCTGGGTGCTGCACGAGATGCACGAACTGACCTACCCAGCGATCGCCTATGCCATCGGGGTCCCGGTCAGCACCGTCCGGGGTCGGATCGCCCGCGCACGACTCCAGCTTGCGAAAGGAATGACGGCATGGCGCTAACCGGCACCACCCCGACCCCTCCCAGCCAGACCGACCCGAACCGGCTCGGCTGCGGACGCAGCATCGACGACGTATGGGCCCGCGTCGATCTGCCACCGGACCCGCACGAACAGACCTGCCCCGACTGCCAGGCGGCCCGGCACGACCTGGGCGATCTGGCCGCGGCCACGCGCGGCGTCGTCGCCGCCGACAAGGCCGATCCAGCACTGAGGCTCAACTCGGGGGCGATCACCGGCATCCTCGAGATCGCCCGCGCCGAAGTCCGCCGCGGCCGCCGAATCCCGATGGAACAGCCCCGGCCCGGCGCGGCCGGGGACGAGCTGACGGTCAGCGAGCAAACCCTCGCCAACCTCATCCGACGCACCAGCGACGAGATCGACGGCCTCGAAGCCCGCCGCAGCGCAGTCGCGCTCAGCAAACACGACCCGCTGAATGAGGGTGCGCCAGGACTCGACACGCGCCAGCCTGAGACGCTTGCGGCGCCCGCTGAGATCACCGTCGATCTGCGAATCAGCGTTGCCCCGAACGCGGCCATCCCTGCCCTCACCCGCCTGCTGCGGGATCGGCTGCGTACAGCCGTCGAACTTGAGGTTGGAATAACGGCAACCGTGATCAACATCACCGTCGAGGACATCCACCATGTCTGAGCTCGAACCCCCGACCGTCGACGTCCGCACACCCGCCTCGCCGGCCTCGCGGCAGCGTGACCACCGGCACCCGGCCATCGACGCGGCCCTGCTGGACAGCCTGGCCGCTGCCGTGCTCGCCACCCACGGGGTGCTCCGGCTCGAACCCACGCTGCAAGGCTCTCTGCGCCGGTTGATGACCGCCACCAAACAACAACTGCCCGGCCCCGGCCGACTGACCGCCACGGTCGCCGGCTCCGACAGGATCACGGTCACCCACCGTCCTGGACCAACTGGCCGGGCCGAAACCCAGGTCAGCGTCGACATCGCCACCTCAACCCTCGCCCCGGCACGGCAGATCGCCCGCACCGTCCGCCAGTCGATCGTCGACTGCCTACAACTCAACGGACACCAGCCTGGCCTGATCCACGTCAACGTGCTGAGCATCGAACCGAGCCCCGCCCAACCGAGCAGCCCGTGACCGCCGCAGAACCAACGTGCGGGACAAACGCCGAGCTGGCGATGGAATGTGATGTGCCGCGCTCGGTCGCCCTCTGGGTGAAGGAAGCGATGAGGCGGTAAGCCCGGCCCGCCTGATCGCGGCCCAGAGGGCTGAGCAGGGTGTTCCGCACCCGATGTCGTGTCGGGCGCTGTGCGCATCCTGGAGCTGCTCGACAGGCTCGGACTGGCCGACGCCGCCGTCGCGCGCGGAGTGAAGACAACAACCGTCGAGGTCTCCCGCAGCCGTCGGTATCCGGTTTCCATGCCGACGCCGGCCTCCCGGGCGGATCCTTTGAGACCGCGCCCCTCCCTCACCGATGAGAGATACCGGACGCCCGCGGCTGATGTCGAAGCAAGGATCATGCCGAACCACCTCAGAAAAGGGTGTTGCTTCGATCAATAGAGTCCTGGGTCCCCCAACGGATCTCCTCGTGTGCCCGTCGCGTAGCGGGCCGGAGAGCAGCGAGGACACGCGGAGTGGAGGGCTGGCGCTGTTCAATTCCAGATCCATCGCACAACCGTCGCCGCGTTACTCCAGCGGCAAAAAATAGGCTCAAAGAGCTCGGGGTGAGCGAAGGGGCATTTAGCCTCCCCTTCGCTCGCCGGCTTAGTAGAGAATGGTCTAGGCGGATGCCAGACGCTTGGAGTCGAACTTGTCCATCCGGGGCCATTTGACGTTCCAGGCCCAGCCCAGCTTCTCGAAGATCCAGATCAACCTCGCGGTGATGTCAATTTGTCCCTTCAGAACGCCGTGACGAGCACAGCTCGGGTCGGTGTGGTGTGAGTTGTGCCACGACTCGCCGAAGCTGAGGATGGCCAAGGGCCAGAAGTTGGCGGCCTTGTCGCCCGAGTCGAACGGTCGGTCGCCCACCATGTGGCAGATCGAGTTGATCGAGAACGTCACATGGTGCAGGAGCGACACGCGCACCAGTCCCGCCCAGAAGAAGGCGGTAACGGCGCCTTGCCAGCTCCAGGACCACAACCCACCGATGAGAGTAGGCAGCAACAAGCTCGACGCTGCGATGTAGCCGTAGTGTTTGTCGAGCCAGACCATAGCCGGGTCCTTGAGCAGGTCCGGCGCGAAGCGCTCCGGGTTGGTCCGCTCTTTGTTGAAGAGCCAGCCCATGTGGGAGTAGACGAAGCCCTTGGTCAGGGCCCGCTTGGTCGTACCGAACCGCCAGGGCGAGTGAGGATCGTTCTCCTCATCGCTGAACTGGTGGTGCCGGCGGTGCTCGGCTACCCAGCCGATGGGCGCCATCTCGAGTGACAAACAGGCCGCTACGGCCATGGTGATCTCGAGCCATCGCTTGGCCTTGTAGGCCCCATGGGTGAAGTAGCGGTGGAAGCCCGCCGTGACGCCGAGTCCGGCGATAACGTAGAACACCGCGCCCAAGACCACGTCGTGCCAACCGAGGCCCCAGCCCCAAAAGACCGGGACGGCGGCGGCCAGGGCCACCATGGGTCCGACGATGAAGAACCACAGCAAGGTGATCTCGCCGTTGCCCTTCCCTTTCTCCGCGAGGAGTGGCTTGGGACCGCGACGGGGCTGTTCGGTCACCGGTTCCTTACTAAATGAACCACGGCCAAGGTTTGGGCAAGATCAGGACAGAACCGATTGGCGGCCATGTCTGCAGCTGTCGGGGGATGTCCAGGGAGGCGAGTCAGGTGGAGGGTGGGCACCTCACATTCGTCGCCGTCGATGTCGGCGCCGACCAGCACAGGTGCAGGCACCGGTGTGGGGCGCAGCAGCTCCAGGATCGTCATCTCCCGGGCTGCGGTGTAGTCGGGGTCGTCACCGTCCCAACCCGGACGCCACCGGCGCAACACGAGACGATGGACCCGGCCGTTCCCGTCGACCACAGTCAGCGCGTGGTTCAGATGCCAGCTGCCCATTGGTAGTCGTCGCACGACCTGGATGCGGCTTCCCGGCCCCATCGTGCGGGCGACCCAGGCCACGAGGTTTTTCGGGAGTTCGTCTGCTGCCGGTCCCGCGCTATTCCTTACGATCTGCGGCCTTGGGTTGCCGATGATTCTCCTCCGCTGTGGTCGTCGCTGCCAGAGTGAGTTGGCGTCGGTGGTGGTCGTAGTGCTGGGTGGCGTAGTGGTAGACATCGCGAAGTGTCATGTAGTCGTTGAAGTACGGGTCCCAGCCGACCGGGAAGTGCATTCCTCGGTTGAGACTGTCCTCACTGGCGGCTATCACGGACCGCTGCAGCCGGCCGATCACGAAATCCATGAGACGCTCCATGCGTGCGTGACCGAGGACGCGGGCACCGCCGAGAGAGCCGAGGTAATTGACGACGTGGAAAGGTCTGGTGGCGGCATTAAGAGTCGCCGCGAAGGCCTTGGAGACGCGTCGAGGTAATCGGGTGAAGCCTTTGACCAAGATCAGCAGGTTGTGGACCAGTAGGTACCCGAAGAGCATGTGGAACAGCAGCTGCTCGTTGGTCCACTTGGTGCCGTCGGTACCTGCCCGTAGGTCTGCGCTGGTGGCGTTGTCGAGGAGGTGGTGGAAGTCAACCCGGGCGCGCTCCATCTCTGCGGCGATGTCGCCTTGCTGCATGGGCGCTCCAAGGAGATGTGGTCTGTTGCCACGTTAGCGCTCGACTTCTTGGTGCAGGCTGATGACGGCGCGGTGCAGGGGATGGCACTCTGTACCCGCCTGGCTGATTGGCGGAAGTTTTCCACGTGTTGAGCAGCTGCCGCAGACAGTCCCGGTAGATCTCTCTCTTTGCCGCTCGATCGTCTATGTGCCGGGGACCTACGGGCTCACCAGCGTGCCCATCGTATTTTGGATGGTCGTGGTCGCTCTTTCTGTGGAACGCCGTATCACTCTGCATCGGCGGGCTCTCTGGATTGAGTACGTCACTGTGGGCTGGAACGTTGTCGAGGCCGTGGTGGCGATTGGTGCCGGGGTTATCGCGGGCAGCGTCGCTCTGATCGGGTTTGGTGCCGACTCGGCGATCGAGGTGATCAGCGCAGCTGGTCTGTTGTGGCGGCTGCGCAAGGCTGGGCCTCACGCGACGGTGAGTGAGGAGGGCGCAGCAGAGAAACGTGCGCTCTACGTGGTCGCTCTCACGTTCTTCCTGCTGGCCATCTACATCACGTGGGAGGCCGTGAAGTCACTCATCAGCCGGGAGGAGCCGCTCACGTCCCCTGTCGGGATCATCGTGGCCGTGCTGTCGCTGGCGGTCATGCCGACTCTCGCCTTCGTCAAGCAGCGGAGATATGCGCGGATCGCTGCTGGGCTTTATTGCCCGCCGTGTGTCCGACCCTGGCGCGACGAGCCACTGCCGTCCGCCATCGTCGATCGGTATTACCTTTCAGCGGCTGGGGCCGAAGGTAGGAGGCGGCGCCGAGCGCCGCGTGGGTGGCTGCTGGTCGCGTGACGGCGTGGTCATGTGCCTCGTCGCTGGGACTGCCTCAGGGGTTGCGGCGTCCTGGTTTGGCGTTTGCGGGAGCTGATCGAGGATGCGCCACCAGAGGGCTGCGGCGGGGTGGTCGTCGGGTAGCGGTCCTGCGGCGGCCGCCGACCGCAGGAGGTGGGTGGCGTCGAAGCCGGCCCGGGTGAGGTTGCTCAGCCTTTCCTCGAGTTCCGGCAGGAATGGGTCCGCGGTGGCGCTGGGGGCTTCTGTGGCGAGGAGTCGCCGCCATTGCCCGTCTGCGTTGGTATCCGGGGCGGCGAGTCGCTTGTCGAGTTGCTGTTGGAAGATTCGGGCGGCGCGGCCGAGCTGGGGTGGCCCGGTGGGTCGCAGGTCGCTGGGGTCGACCTGGGTGGCGGCGCGCCACACCTGCACGTCGGCGATCAGCTCGGCCGGCATCGGGGCGTGCGGCTGGGCCGCCCAGGCCGGCGCTTCAGCTGCGGCGTTGAGGCGGACCTGGTCGGCGAGCTCAGCAACAAGGTGTGATCGGGCGTCCAGGTATGGTCCCCATTCGGGGTCGGCGGCGAGCCGGTGGGGAATGCCCGACAGCCACGGCAACGGGCCCCCGGCGGCAACCCCGTTGGCGTCCTGGATCCGCGAGTCGATGACAGCAGCCTGATCACGGGCGCTCGTCAGGTCCCATCGTGCGGCGGCGGTGAACAGCTCCGCGACCGGATCGGCGCCGGCAGCGGCCAACAGCAGCAGGTGGCCACGCAGCGTCGGCCACGCCGGCTCCCCGGTCAGCCCGCTGAGCAGCACGCTCGGCGCTGTCGTCGAGGGTTGCAACCACCTCTGGTCCGGCGAGGTGTTCGGCGGCGAGGTGGAGGGCGTCGAGGTAGCGGGCGGTCGGCGGCGCCGAGCCGGCCGACCGGATCCTGCTGCTCGCGCTGGGAGGTGGTGGCGGATTGCGGTGCGGCGTCGCGGGCCAGGATCTGCTCGAGCATTTCTGTGGCTGTCCGAGGGTGCAGGCTGTCGGGCTGGATCACGTCATGCGGGTCTGCGTCGCCGACCACCGAAAGATAGAGGTGGTTGGCCGTGCGGCCGCGGGTCAGCATCGTGTACAGCTGCTGCCGCGACTCTCCACCGATGACGACGCCATGCATTGTGTCGGCGGTGACACCCTGCGCGGTGTGCACGGTGGTGGCGTAACCGAGCTCCACCGAGGTTTGGACATAGTCGCCGGGCAGGGTGACGGTGCGGCCGCTCCGAGTGTGCCGCACCCTCAACCCACCAGCCCTATGCAGGTTGAGGATGGTCCACCGGTCGCCGTTCTTCACCCAGTCGGTTGGGCTGATTCGGAGTCGGCGATCGTTCCTGCGAGTAATGATCAGATCGCCAACGCTCGCCCGGTTGCCGTCGGCTAGGTCGACCTCCGGCCCCGGAGTGGTGCTGGCGAGGCGGTGGTCCCGGGCGCGTTGGTTGAGGCTGCTGACCAGCTCCCGGGTCGGCGCCAGCATGATCGCGTCCATGCCGTGGCTGCGGTCGGCCTGCCAGGCGTTGAAGACGCCGTCGAGTGGTGGTGGTGGGGTCGCCGACGTGGACCCGTTGCCGGTCCAGGTAGAAGCCGAGCGCTTCCGGCCGGCCATCGCGGAGGGCGAGGGTGGCGGCGGCCTCGGCCGGGTCGGTGAAGCGGTGTAGCTCACTCAACCGCACCGCGCCATGACTGTTTTCGATGTCACGAAGTACGCCGCCGGCTCCGATGGCGGCCAACTGTTGATCATCACCGATCAGCCGGATGCTGCCGCCGCGGCCGATGATGAACTGGACGGCGGTGTCCAGGGAGAGGGTGTCGGCCATCCCGGCTTCGTCGATGATCACCAACGTGGACCGGCCGATGCGTTCCGCCCACTCGGGCAGGTCATCGTGGTGGATGGACCAGGTGAGTTTCGCCAGCGTTTCGGCCGGTGCACCGGTGGCGTCGCGGAGTTGCGCCGCCGCGGCGGCGGACGGGGCCAACCCGATTACTTGGCCGCCGCTGTCAGCCCATGCCCGCGCCAGGGTTCGCATAGCGGTGGTTTTCCCGGCGCCGGCCGGGGCGATGGCCAGCTGCAGCCGCGCCCCAGAGCTGCACATGGAACGAACCAGAGCGGCCTGCCCGGCATCTAAGGCATTCCCGTTCGCGGCTGCCTCCAGCAGCGCCAGCTCGACAGTGTCTGCGTCCACCGCCCGGCCGTCGGTGCGGCCCCCGGTGGCGACGAGACGCTGCTCAGCCTCGAGGATTCGGCTGGAGGTGAACAGGTCGGATCCGGCAACCGTGTAGACACTCGAACCGTCGACCCGACGCAAGACCGCCTGCTCGCTGATGCCGTCGTCAGGGCGAGTCAACGAGATCGACCGGGTCTGCAGCACCTCGGTAACGAGCAGCTCCACCAACTGATCAACTTTGTCGGTAGCGATTTCGGCGGCCCGGACGTGGCGCTGTGCTTCGGCGCGGACATGCCAGCTCTGCCAGGTCGACCGCCGCTCCTCCACCGCCGCCAGCACTTTCTCACGCTGTCACCGCGACCCAGTCCACATCGACGTCCGGGCTCGGCGCGGAGCTGGGGTGGAGGGCGTGGGTGATCATGGCCTGAACCGCGTGAGGTCCGCCGAGGGTTTCGGCGGCCTCGCTGTGCCAAGTGGTGCGCTGCTCGGCCAGGGTGCGGGGTTCGTGTTTGGCGTCCCGGGTCTCCAAGGTGGCCTGCTGCGCCAACTGCAACGCCTCCACCGGCGTCGGCGGCCGACCATGATCACGCTGAAACCTGGCTCGCCAACTCACCCTGCCGGTCCTTGATCAACACCCGCCGGCTAGACCAGCGCTGGTTCAGCGCCGGATCAACACCGACGATCTCCCGCACCGGCCGCTTACCCGGATCGATGTCGGGCCGATCCGCGAACCGCACACCCAGCCGGTCCCGGAGATGATGTTCCAGGGCAGTGTTGTAGGTCTCCGACGCAGCCACGGTCGCCTTGAACAGCACCCGTCCGTCGATGGACAGCCAGCGTCCATCGAGGGTCTGCACCTTATTCGCAACCGCGACATGAGTGTGTAGGTCCGGGATCCCCGGCCCGGGAGTCGCGGTGGGTGAACGCGGCCGCGACCAGGCCGGTCACGTTGACCTGCCGGACCCCGTTCCTGCCCTGCCGGGTGAACAATGCGTGGCGTTCAATGAAGCCCAGCGCATCCTGCACCGCAGCCTGATGAGCGAGTTCGATCTGTGCAGCGACGTGCCGATCGGCGACCGCCCACAACGTCGACACCGACTTGACCGGGGAGAAGGTCAGGTCATACCCGGCAACCGTCTGGGTACGCGGACGCGACTGCTTGGCGATGGTAGCCGCGATCTCGCGGGCATCGATCGGGTCGCGGCCATGCTCTGCTCGGAAGAACTCCCGCGCAACCTCGGTGCGCACCCGCGCCCGCATCGCAGCAGAGGCAGGATCGTCTCCCAGCTGCCCCGCCGCATGCCGGGTCGCGATCCGCTTCGCCACCTCGACGCGGAAGGGGCTGACATCGACGGCGTAAACCTTGAACGGCGCACCCAGCTGGGTCGCTGCCTTCACGTCTGCCTCGGTCAAGTCAGCGGTATCCAGCTGCTCCAACTGCTGGGCGGCGAGGGGATGCATGCCGGCGCCGAACAAAGCCCGCATCTGCTCCGCCGTCACCGCATCCCCACCGTTCAGACCGTCGATGCCGGCCATGCCAGATCCGATCCACGCTCCCGGAGTCTCTCCGCGTTCGGTGTAGTAGGACGCCAGCCCGACATGGCCCTTCGCGGTGGCATCCAACGCCGCTACCTGCCGGGTCAGGTAGTCATACCCGGACCCGGCGCTGAGCTTGTGGATGCTCATCGTCACAACCCCTAAAGGCGAATCGGGTCAACCTCGCGGTCAGCCACGCGGAGGTACGTACCGACGATGCAGGAGGTGTATCTCGCAGCGAATCTTGAAATCGGGAGGGGGTACGGGAAACAGGTCCGAGGGGTCGGCGGTGCCCGCCCAACTCGTCCGCGATGGCTTTGGCCGGGTGAGTGACGGATCCATGGCAAGGAGGGATCAGGTGATGAGTGAGCAGTCGGTGAGGCAGGCAGCGCGGCGGTCGGCGTTGGATACCCAGGCCGTGCTGCGCAAAAAATGGGCCGACCGGGAACGCCGGCTGGAGGGGTTGGCGGTCGAGGTATTGACCGCGCTCGGTGAACGTGACCCGGGCAGTCCGGGACGCGGAAGGGCGTGCTGCGCAGGCGCTACGGACGATGACCGACGACGAGGCCTGTCCGTCCGCAAGGTGGTCGAGTGGTGCGGCAGCGGCGTCACATTGCGTGAGTTAACCCGGCTGTGGCGGCTCGACGGCGGTCAGCAGAACCGCGCTCGAAAACCAGGTGTCGGATGAGTGGCGGCTAGCCGGCGAAACGTTGCCAATGACCCGGATACCGTGCAGCGGGTTGGGGCGATCGGTCGTGCGGCGATCGGTCGTCGCGTGGTGTAGAAACAACATGGAAGGAAGGCTGGCCATGAAGCTGCGCTGGATCGACGCCGAAGGCGTGAGCAACCACGATCTGGCCGAGCTGCCGGACCTGCAGGCACGCACCGACGGATTTCTCTGGCTCGACATTCCGGAATGGAGCGACGAAGCCGCGACACTGCTCGCGGACGAGTTCAAATTTCATCCGATGGCGATCAGCGAAAGTCGGAACCGCAATCACATTCCGCGACTCCATGTGTACCCGCACCATTGGTTCATCGTCGTGCACGCACCTGAGATCGGCGCACGCGGCCACGTGCACTATCTCGAACTGGACCAATTCGTCGGGGAAAACTTCTTGGTCACCATCCATGGACCGCTCAGCCCAAAGGTTCCCTTGGAGGCGGCGCTGCGCGAGACCAACGCAGTGGCCGCACGACTGGAGAGCGGGCGGCTGCACCCTACCTCGCCGTTTGGACTCACGTACGCGATCGTCTCCTCGATCGCGCGCCAGGAAGCCGACATGGTCGCCGAGATCGCCCGTGAGGTCGGCCTCATGGAGCAAAGGGTCATGGCCGATGAGGATGACGAAGGATCCGCAGGACTTTCTCAGCCAGCTGTTCGCAGCCCGACATGAGCTGCTGACCATCAAGACCATGGCCTCACAGGGCAGCGAGATCTACAAGCGAGCGATCAAATTAACCACCTTCGCACCGCCCGAGGGCCTGGAACTGATGAAGGACGTGCTCGACCAGTACGAGACCGTGGCCCACATCAGCGATGCTCAGCTGGGGTTTCTGATGGGCGTCACCGAGTTCTACCGTGCCCGTACCGACACCAAGATGACCATCGCCGCCGAGCGCCTCGCCATCATCGCAGCGATCACCCTCCCGATCACCTCGCTCTCTTCTGTCGTGGGGATGAACGTCATCGTCAACGAATCCACGCGCTGGATACCGCTCGCCATTCTGCTGTTGATCATGTTGGCGATATCCCTGACTCTGCTGCGCTGGGCCCACAAGCAGGGCTGGTGGTGAGGACGGCCCAGTGATCGACGGTGAAGGCTTGTCAATGCGCCAGGCGGTCGAGTGGTGCGGCCCAGGGGTCAGTGCCTGAGGTGACCTGGCTACATCGCATGCAGATGACTCTCGGGGCGGCGGCGAGCGATGAGATGCCCTGTGTCAAGCCGCGGCTTGTCGATCTTGGGTGAAGAGGTTCGATGGCGCCATGCGGGGTGTGTCGACGAGGAGGGTGTGGTGCTGGTAGCAGCGCCAGACGGTATAGAGCCCGGGGCAAGGACGCAGGTGCGCGCTAGCGTGCTTGCCGGGGTACCTGTTGCGGCCGAGCTGTCAGCGGTCCACCTTCACACCCGTGCACGCCCCGCGGGCGTCGGTCCGCAGGATCGCGAGTCGGTTCCGGTGGAGGCCCGTGCTGATGCCTTCGCAAACACGCCGGGCAAGGATCTCTTGACGGCACTTCGCGGCAAGGACGTGATCATTGCCATTGTCGAGAGTTATGGGCGACGCGGTCGAGGATCCAGAGTTTGCATCTCAAGACGGTGCTGCGCTCGATGCCGGTGATCGTCGACTCCGTGCAGCCGGATTCGCGTCTCGGAGCGCCTTTCTCACCTCACCGACCGCAGGTGGCAGCAGCTGGCTCGCCCATGCCACCTTGCTTTCCGGCTTATGGATCGATAACCAGCAGCGCTACGACGACCTGGCTCCAGCTACCGCTGGACCCTTGCCAGCGCCTTCCGCCGGGCGAGCTGGCGCACGGTCGGCGTCATGGAGTCGGAAATGCCATCCTCGGGCGACCAGTCTCGGTAATCCGCTCGGAACGTCGAAAGCGAATTCCGGCGTTGGCTCAAGTGCGCGGCCGGCACTAGCCAAGAGACTCCAGCACGGCTGCCGCCCCCGTGCTGGCGGCTTTCCTGCCAAAGTAGACGTCAGTCGTCAGCGAGACATTGGCATGGCCGAGCTGATCGGCCGCTGCTCTTGATGAGAGCCCTGCCTGATCCATGAGCGTCGCGACAGTCTTGCGGAAGGTGTGACTCGTCACCCATTCGAAGCCTGCTGCATTTAATGCCTCGCGCAGATACCCGATCGTGTTGTCGCGATCACGTAGGCCGCCGGGCACGGAGCAGAAGACCGTCTGGTCTGGACCGCCGTGAGGGCGCATCCTCAGCATCTCTACGGCCCACGATGGGAGCATGAGGGTACGGAATCCGGCCCTTGTTTTCGGCGCGGACGTGATGATGAGCCCCCCGCCCTTCATCCGAATCACCGTGCCACGCACTTCGACTGTGCCTTCCGACAAATCGACCGCATCCCATGTGACGGCCAGACATTCGCCCACGCGGAGGCCCGTTGCCAGCAGCATGTCCACAAGATCAGGCAGATCACGCTCTCGTGCCTTGTCGTCGTATGTGAGCCATGCCCGCAGCTGGCGAACCTCGGCAACGCTCAGGGCACGTGGAACTCGCTTCGGCTTGCTCGGCACGATCCGGCCAGCGTCTCGAACCGGGTTGTGATCGAGTGCATCAAGTCGGGTCGCGAGCCCAGCCATTCCCGAAAGCACCGTCCGGCAGAGCTTGGCCATCGCAGCGCCATGCTTGTCCCGAACTGCTCGCAGATGGCGATCGACCATCCCCGTGCTCAGCTCACGCACGCGAAGGCTGCCGAGGGCGGGGATCACCTGACGATCAAGGCGGTCGCGGTAGGCCCGCAACGTACCGGGGGAGCGGTCCTGACTTGAGATCTCGGCGAACCACACCTCGGCGAGTACCGCGATCTTGGTGTCAGGCGTGATCTCGGCTCCGGCTCCGACGTGGACCCGATCCCGCAAGGCGACTCGCAGTGCTCGCTCCGCGCTGCCCTTGGTTCGTCCGTGCTTTTCGACCCGTCGAGTCACACCGTCGTAGTCTCGATACAGCGTGCGCGCCCGGTAGCCGGTGCCGTACGGAGAGGTACTGATTCGTCCGAACGTACCGACCGCAAGGGGTGGCCGTGCCATGTGATCGAGGGTACGCGAGCCCCCCGTTTACCCCCCGGAAACGACACGAAACAACGACTATTAATGAACTCTCCAAAGTTGAGAGTCAGCACATCGGCCCAGGTCAGAGCGATTTACGATCGTTATTGACCAGCAATGCGCAGTGTGATCAACGAACCGAAGGGTTGTTGGTTCGAGTCCAACCGGGGGAGCGTGACTAGGGGTTTTACCCTTTCAAGATCACTCTGCCCCATGTTCACCCGTTTTCAGATCGAGTTTCGGCGGGTCTCAGACCAGGCCAGATTTGCTTTTCCAAGGCGCGGCCACTTAGCTAGGCGCATTTTCCCGCGGGGCTTCTCCGGTGATGCGCCACTCGTAGGCCGTCGCCTTCGACCTGGCAACGGCCGTCGCTGGCCTCCAGGGCGCGCGCATTTTCATCGTCCGCGTGCGCTTGTAGCTGACCCTGGAATTACCGGCACACGCCATGCGTAACGGCCCATTAATGGCCCAGCGTCGCTCCTCGACGAGCCATGCTCACATTGGCGTTCTCTGGTCGAGAGGAAGCGAATCCGAAGCCGCTGGTGTGCGCCACAACCGATAGCCGGGCCAGGCCAGGCCAGCGCCGAGACTCACGCTACCCAGGATGGCGGCCGGCCATGCGGCCGTTGAGACCAGGACGGAAATGCCCAAGCCCAGCAGATGGGCCGGAGCGCCCACAGCAACGAGTACGCCGGACCAGCGAGGCAGGGTCGCCGTTTTAGTCATGGCCACACCGAATAGGACATAACCAATCATGAAGGTGATTGCAGCCAACCCATTGATGACCGCCACAGGCCAGTACTGGGCGATCGCGTCGAGCACTGCCGGCGCCTCCTTCGCCAGGACCGGGGCAAAGAACCCGAAGTTTCCGCCGACGGCAATCAGATACGTACCGGCGAAGGCAGTCAAGAACCCGATCAATCCCAGCCGTCCCATCCCGGCGCGCTGAGACACATAGAGTCCGGGTAGGCCGAGCAGCACCAGCAACCAGGCAAGCGTGTAGACAAAGTGTGCCGCGACCAGTCCCACCTCGCTGGCGATGATCGTGGCGGCCGTCTCACTGCTGGGGTGCAGCAGGGTCGCGACGGCCATCAACACACCTGCCGCCACCAGCGCCATCCCGCACCATCGCAGCAGACGTACTGGTGGGCCTGACTCTTCCGCCATGACTGCCCCTTCTAGCGGGCTCTCCGTGGGCACTCTAGTACCGAAGCCGAAGATCGACGGATCCACGCTTAGCGCACCCCGCCGTGGTGATAATGCTCACGTTCGCGTTCTCTGGTCGAGAGGAAGCGAATCGGAAGCCGCTGGTGTTCGCCACAACCGGTAGCCGGGCCAGGCCAGGCCGGCGCCGAGACTCACGCTGCCCAAGATGGCGACCGGCCATGCGGCCGTTGAGACCAGGACGGATATGCCGGCGGCGACCAGATGCGCTGGAGCGCCCACCGCGACGAGTACGCCGGCGAAGCGAGGCAGGGTCGCCGTTTTGGTCATGGCGATGCCGAATAAGGACGTAGCCAATCATGAACGTGATTGCAGCCAACCCATCGATGACCACCACAGGCCAGTACTGACCAATAGCGTCGAGCGTGGCCGGCGACTCCTTAGCCAGGACCGGGGCAAAGAACCCGAAGTTTCCGGTGACTGCAATCAGATACGTACCGGCGAAGGCAGTCAAGAACCCGATCAATCCCAGCCGTCCCATCCCGCCGCGCTGAGACACATAGAGTCCGGGTAGGCCGAGCAGCACCAGCAACCTGGCGAGTGTGTAGACAAAGTGTGCGGCGACCAGCCCCACCTCGCTGGCGATGATCGTGGCGGCCGTCTCCTGGCTGGGGTGCAGCAGGGTCGCGACGGCCATCAACACGCCTCCCGGCACCAGCGCCATCCCGCACCATCTCAGCAGACGTACAGATGGGCCTGACTCTTCCGCCATGACTGCCCCTTCTAGCGGGCTCTCCGTTGGGCGCGCTAGTACCGAAGCCGAAGATCGACGGATCCACGCATGGCGCCACGCCGGGGTGGTTATGCTCACGTTCGCGTTCTCTGGTCGAAGAGGAAGCGAATCCGAAGCGGGCGGTGAGTGCCACAACCGATAGCCGGGCCATGCCAGGCCGGCACCGAGACTCACAATGCCCTAAGATGGCGACCGGCCATGCGGCCGTTGAAACGAGGACGGATATGCCGAAGCCGAGCAGATGGGCCGGAGCGCCCACAGCAACGAATACGCCGGACCAGCGAGGCAGGGTCGCCGTTTTGGTCATCGCGATGCCGAAAAGGACGTAGCCAATCATGAACGGTGATTGCAGCCAACCCATCGATGACCACCACAGGCCAGTACTGACCGATAGCGTCGAGCGTTGCCGGCGCCTCCTTAGCCAGGACCGGGGCAAAGAACCCGAAGTTCCCGGTGACTGCAATCAGATAGGTACCGGCGAAGGCAGTCAGGAACCCGATCAATCCCAGCCGTCCCATCCCGGCGCGCTGAGACACATAGAGTCCGGGTAGGCCGAGCAGCACCAGCAACCTGGCGAGTGTGTAGACAAAGTGTGCGGCGACCAGCCCCACCTCGCTGGCGATGATCGTGGTGGCCGTCTCACGGCTGGGGTGCAGCAGGGTCGCGACGGCCATCAACACGCCTCCCGGCACCAGCGCCATCCCGCACCATCTCAGCAGACGTCCAGACCCGGCGCTGAGCTTGTGAATGCTCATCGTCACAGCTCCCGAAGGCGACGGCCGTGCGACCGGCGGTCAGCCAGCAGCGCGGTCTGTTGGCGGACCGACGTCATTGATGGCGGGATTAATACGGTTGTCGTGAGGTAGTTCGAGGGGCGGTTCTCTTTTTGCTTGGTTTCTGACCGCCTTCTTCTCCACTCCTGAATAGCAAACACCATCATCACCAACGGGATGATGATCATTCCAGTCTGGATAACGGCTAGGAGCGGGCTGAATGTGGCGGGATTCAGCAATTCATAAGTGATCGGTTCACCAAGCGCACCGATGAATCCGGAGGCGCCAAAGAGCATTAGACCTATGACTCCCCATGTGCTCCTGCGGTTCATCTGATTCCGCGCCAGCCATGTTAACAACGCTTGTGGAACCATCCACCAGAGCGGCGGAGACAGCGCTGTGCCCATGCCATAGAGGAAATCCTGTACAACAGGCAAGGCACTGGTTAAACCGCAAACTGAGCTGGAAGGTTAAAAGTGATAGCCACTACGGTGGCAATGCTCGCCCAAATCAGATAAAGGATAGAGGACAGGACAAGCCGCTTGAGTTTGATATGTGTAGTTGCTTTCGTTGACATGTTCATCTTTCCTTTCTGTTATAGGCCACTTTAGGAAGGCGTTACTCTGGTTGGTTGTCCGCAGGTCCAGAGATCCGATAGGGAGTGTCGAATCCCTCGTACATAAGGTGGGCGATCATTCCCTGGGCAGCGTGCTTCAGGTTGTGGCAGTGGTCCATCCAGATACCCGGATTGTTTGCCAGGAAGGCGATGTCGTAGGTCTCGTCGGGCAAGACGTTTAGCGAGTCGACCCACCACGGACTTCCGCTGGCCGCCACGCCGTTGCGAGCCAGCACGACCTGGTGATGGCCATGCAGGTGCATCGGATGCACCTCCCCGCTGCGGTTGGCGATGTGCACCACTACCACGTCGCCCTCGCGCACCACATACATCGGAACGTTCGGATAGAGGCGGCCGTTGATGGACCACCACAGCCCGGGCCGGCCTTTGACGAAGCCGGGCCGGCGGCCGATCCGGTACTCGAACCGGCGGGTGGGTTGGGCCGCATCAAAGCCGAGCGGGGCTGGTGAGCCGTAGGTCAGCAGGTCCAGCTCTGCGGCTGGTTGCGGCGGCGCCGGCGCATCGGCGCCTCGGGGCCCAATGATGACTGCGGTCGCCTTGGACAGCTGCATTCTGACCGCCGTACCGTCAGTGGGCACCTTCACCTCGAGGTCGACTCGGGCTCCTGCGGTGAGGGTTACCGACCGGTCGGAGACCTCGGTGGGTTGATGGATCTCGGTGCCGTCTGTGGCGAGCAGCCGGTAGGAACCGGTGGTCCAGGCCTTCATCGGCCCGTTGTCGGTGTTGGTGACCCGGACCCGGACCCGCTGCCCGGGTCGCGCTGATACGCGGAAGATCCTCGGCCTTGCCGTTGATGGTCCGAACACCCCCGTAGGTGTGCGCGACCGCGGAGACATCGACCTGCTGGGCGATTCCTGACTTCGGTGTCACCACCAAGGATCCGAGCAGCCCGCCGGCGACCTGGGGGTTGGAGACCTGGTGGGAGTGATACCAATACGAGCCGGCCTGGTCAGCGACGAAACGATAGGTGAACTCACCTCCCACCGGCACCGCATCCTGAGTCACCCCGGCCACCCCGTCCATGGCGTTGGGAACATCAACCCCGTGCCAATGCAACGTGACACCATCGGCGACCGACTCGTTACGCAGATGCACCTCGATCAACTGACCCTCCCTGGCGCGGATCTCCGGCCCGGGTGAGGTTCCATTCACGGTGAATCCCGGAATGGACCGGCCGCCAACGGTCAGCATTTGTTGCCGGGTCACCAGATCCACCCGTAGGTCCGCTGGTCGTGCCGGGTCCGCGACCATGTCGGTGACGAGGCGCGGTGGCCCGGAGTGGTGATCGTGCCCGTTGGCCTCTCCATGCCCGCCGTGCCCGCCAGCGCTGGGATCGGGGCAGCTCCGCCGCCGTAGTCGAGGTAGCCCATGTCCATCACCGAGTACGCGCCCGGCACCCGGCTGGCCTGCCACATCCAGCCCAATGGGGCCACGATGGCGACCGTTGCCAGGATTGGCAGGACGATCCTCAGCGCCGTCGGCTGCCGAAATCAGTGCTCATCACACCGGCGTGGCGGCTCGCGCGTGCTCTTCGTCGACCGCCGCCGGTGCCGCCGAGGCGCGCAGCCGACGACCGGCGTAGATGGCAGCGCCGAACAACGCCAGAGCGTTGAGGCCGTGCAGCGCACCGACCAGAGGAATGTCATGGCCCCAGCCACCGAGGAGGTTCTGCACGATCACCAGCACGAACACGACGAGGGCCCATTTGATCGCTCCGCGCACCTTGGTGAAGAACGAGATGATCAGTAGCAGTAGCGCGATCCCCGGGATCACGAAGCTCCCGTTGATGACATGCACGAAGACGCCGGCAATCTCGGGAAATGGCAGCGCCCCCTCGCTTTCAATGACCGACTTGTCGAACACCCCGCCGCCATCGACCCACACGACCAGCCCGGCAATCGCCCAGACCATGACCATCGCCTGGATGGCGACCTCAGCGGCCACAACATAGGCGAGCACTTTGTACGCGGTTCTCATGCCGTTAACGGTTTCCTGCTACGCCGTCGGGCGGAATAAGGTAGACCGCAAGAAAGGTGGAGGCTGACCTCGGGGTCGTAGAGGTAGGCCAGCCCCGTGTCAGTGGAGCAGCAGTCGGCGGATCATAGACGTGTGACCATGGCGCGGCTTCGGCTGTACGCGCTGACGACCGTGGGCGGGCTCTCGCTCGTGTACCAGCTGCTCACCGAGGTGATGTCCCCTGATGGCCTGTCACTTTCCGACCTCATGTGGATTCTCCTCGGCATCCCGATGTACGCCGTGGGCGCATGGCTAACGTGGCGACTGCCCGGCCATCCGCAACCGCTTCGGTTACTCGTCTGCGCCACCGCGGTCTTGGTGACCGACGTGTTCGGGTCGCTCATCGCCAGCCAGCCACAGTTGATCAACTCGCCGTGGTCCCCGGTGCTCAGCATGCTGAGCCTCGAAGCGTGGGCGGTGGCGGCGCTGGCCGTTGCGCTTCTCATTGGCGGGTATCCGGACGGCTTCGTGGAACGCAGGTGGCAGCGGCTGGCTCTGCGTTGCTCGTGGGTCGTTCTCATCGGTCCGCCGCTGGCTCTGCTTGCTTCGCCTGTTGTGCCGGTGTCCGCCCTTGTCGCCCAGGATGTTGCTGTCCCCAACCCGTATGCGGTGAGCTGGCTCGCCTGGCTGGCGGAGCCGGCCCTCTGGCTGGCCGTGGAGGGCAGCTGGTGGGTCCCTGTCGTTGGCGTTCTGGTCCTGTGTGCACGCTTTGTCGCGGCCGATGCCGCGGGCCGGGCTCGGATGCGAGTCATGTTCGTTGGCGTCGCCGGGCTGACACTCTCTCGACCGCGGGTGCTCTGCTGGTCACACTCGGCGTACCCGAAGACTCGGCCGTGGTGGTCACCCTGTTCGCTCTGGGGCCGCTGACGGCGATTCTCATTCCGGCGGTGATTATTTATGGGATTTTGCGCCACCGGCTCTTCGACTTGGATCTCGTCGTCCGCAAGTCCGTCGCGTACGGAGTTGGATTGTTGCTCATCGCGGCGGCCTATGCAGTCGTCGCGGCCATGCCGGGCCTGATGCTGGGCAATCGGGTACCGGTAAGCCTGGCTGTCGTCATCACGATCGCTGCTGCCCTCGCCTTCCAGCCCCTTCGCCGCCGACTGGAATCCGCCGTCAGCAGAAGGGTGTTCGGCGATCGCGCCCGGCAGTACCAGCTACTCAAGAACCTCGGCACGACGATGGAGCAGACGGCCGAACTCGACGAGCTGCTGCCTCGATTCGCACACGCGATCCGCGACGGAATCGGTGCGAGCTGGGTGCGGGTCCGGCTGCTCGAAGCGGATGGTAGCTGGCTCGATGAGCCGGTAGGCGTGGCTGGCGAGGTGACTGGGGAGAGCGCCGCCGGGGTCGACCTGGTCCGTGCCGGCGAGCTGGTCGGGCGAGTTGATCTTGGCCCCAGGCCGGGCGGCTATGCCGCCGATGATCTTGAGCTGCTGGCCACTGTGGCCGCGCAGGCCACGACAGCAGTGGCCAACGTTCGGCTCGCGACTCAGCTCAAGGAGGGACTCGACGAGCTGTCGTCGTCTCGGGTTCGTCTCATTGCCGCGCAGGACGCGGAGCGTCGTCGGATCGAGCGCGATCTGCATGACGGGATCCAGCAGGAGGTCGTGGCGCTCATCGCGGGTCTTCGGCTCGCCCGCAACCGGCTCAGCCGTGACCAGCTGACCGCAGCCGAGCTCACCGATCTGCAGGATCAAGCCCGCGAGATGCTTCGGGACCTCAGGGAACTCGCCCACGGCATCCACCCGCCCGTCCTCAGCGACAACGGGCTCGTCGCGGCGCTGGAGTCCCGGATCACGAGGTTTCCCATCTCGGTGCAAATCCTTGCCAATGATGGGCTACGTGCCGAGCGGTTCTCCGAGGATGTGGAGGGCGCGGCTTACTTCGTAGCCTGTGAGTCTCTCACCAACGTGGCCAAGCACGCCGGCATAGACGGCGCCCGCATCCGGCTCTCGCATCCGGGTGGCCGGCTCTGCCTGGTTGTCGAGGACGACGGTCAGGGGTTCGAGCCGAACGGCGCCCGTTCCGGCGGGTTGGCCAACATCCGCGACCGCGTCGAGGCGCTGCACGGCCAGCTCACGATCGAGAGCCGCTTGGGTGCCGGAACCAGTGTTCGTGCCGAACTCCCGCTGGCCACGAGCGCTGTTGGTCAGTGATGTCTGAGACGCTCAGGGTCGTCATCGCCGAGGACAACTACCTGGTCCGCGAAGGCGTACGCCGTCTGCTGGAAGACTCCGGCCAGGTCGATGTTGTGGCCTGCGTCGGTGATGCGCGCGAGCTGCTCGATGCGGTACGGCGACTCAGCCCGAGCGCGGTTCTGACCGATATCCGCATGCCGCCCGGTCATCATATGGAGGGCATCGAGGCCGCCCGCGCCATCCGTACCGAATACCCCGAGATCGGCGTCGTGGTGCTGTCGCAGCACACCGATGAGAGCTATGCCCGAGCGCTGTTCAGTGACGGCTCTGCGGGTTTGGGGTACCTGCTCAAGGATCGGGTTGGTGATCTTGAGGACCTGGTGCGCGCGCTCAATGAGGTGGCGTCCGGGGGCTCGGTCGTCGATCCGCTGATCATCGACACCCTCGTCGCTCGACAGCAGACACGCGCGTCGAGCCCGCTCGCCTCCTTGACTCCGCGTGAGCTGGATGTCCTCCGGGAGATGGCCCAGGGCAAGACCAATGCTGGCATCGAACAAGCCCTGTTCCTCTCCGAGTCGACGGTGGAGAAGCACGTCAACGCGATCTTCGCAAAGCTGGGCATGTCGGCTGCGCCCGTCCATCGCCGGGTCGTCGCCGTACTCGCGTTCCTCGAGAACGCTCCGCGCCCGACCGGCTTGACAGCACTCGTTCGCGTAGCTAGCTCAACATCGCCCCAAAATGGAAATCCGGTGAGGTCTCCCGCTGCCACCTCCCGTCTGACGTACCCCCTCGAACTCCAAAGCTTCCAAGTCAGCACACCTTCTGCATTGTCGGAACGTACCCCGGCTTGGCTGACCGCCGAGGCG
>CAVUTQ010000016.1:0-41153 GCA_963744455.1 uncultured Actinomycetota bacterium
GCCATCGGGAAGCCAGTTCATCAGCGTATTCCCGCGCACGCTTGCGAAGTGGTTCCTCGGCGACCACGAGGACGGGCGTCCCAAACTCGGCCGCAAGATCGTCGGCGCGGCAACCACCGATGACCAGCATGCCGTCGGCATCGGTGGCGCTGCCCGGCGGGAAGAGGTCCAGCAACTGGCTCATGCGAGCATGCTTGACCGTTCGGCGTTGAGTTGGCAACCACGACATTGGGCTCCGCAATGGCTCCCGGCTGAACCGAGTTCTTCATTACTTGAGAGAGGACTCACTGCGTCCCTGAGAGGCGAACTCAGTGCGTCCATCGGAACGCACGGACGACCTCCTCGGGCCGAGGCCTGGGCGAACAGTTCGATCTCTGATCCGCGGACGGCCAGCACCGAGTCGATGAGCGCCGACCCCAGCGCATCCGCGCAGCACCGGGTCAGCAGCCAGTGCATCGGTGGACTCTCGCAAGGTGGTCGGCAGCCGCCGAATGCCTCGTCTGTCCAGCTCTTCCGGTGCCAGCGCCGCCGGATCGACGTCGACAGGCTCGGGCAATCGCGCACCAGCGGCGACCCCATCGGATCCGGCAGCCAGCAGACCTGCCAACAGCAGATAGGGGTTGGCCGTCAGGTCCACGCACTTCACCTCGAGGTTGGCCGCCCAATCGGTGCTGCCCGCCGACCCGGTGATCATGCGCAGCGCGGCCTCCCGGTTCTCCAGTCCCCAGCAGGCGTATACCCCCGCCCAGTGTGATGGCACCAACCGCAGATACGAGGCAACTGACGGCGCCCCGAGGGCCAGCAGGCCCGGCAGGTGGTTCAAGATGCCGGCGGCGAAAGCCTCGCCGTCCGTAGTCAGCCCGTAGGGTCCGTTCCCCCCAGCCATGAGGTTCTGTCCGTCGCGCCATGCGCTGAGGTGTACGTGACCGCCGTTGCCGACGCCGTAGGCCTCCACCTTGGGAGAGAAGGAGGTGCGGTAGTCGTAACGCCGCCCAACGGCTCGGATTGTGCTGCGTACCAGCACAGAAGTGTCGGCAGCGTCGACCGGCGATTCGGCCGCAACCGACAGCTCGAGCTGTCCGGCGGCGTACTCGGGATGGAATTGCTCGACCTTGATCCCCTCCACGCTCAGCGCCGCGATGAGATCCCGGGCGTAGTCCGACACGCCGACCAACCGCGACATGCCGTACCCGGGACCGACTGCCGCGGAGACGAAGTCGTCTCCGTCGCCCGCCGAGATCACCCATTCGATCTCGAAAGCCGCCTTGATCTCGAGACCGTCTGCGGCCGCATCGTCGACCAGCCGCTGCAGCAGTAGCCGGTTGCAGCAATCATGCGGCTCGCCGTCTTGCCGGTACCGGTCGCCGGGCGACCAGGCCCAACCAGGTTGCGCGGCCAGCGGGACGAATCGCCGCAGGTCGGGAATGACGCGAAGATCACCAACTGGTGCAGTCCCGTCGGGCGGCGCGGCCAGCCAGTCGTCAAAGCGGAAATAGTCAAAGCTGGTTGAGGCGCCGACACCCCATGCTGCCAATTGCGGCAGCCTCTCCAGGGGGACACTCTTCACCCGGGTGATGCCGGCATTGTCGACGAAGGTCGTCGCCACCATGGCAACATCGCCTTCGGCAAGGCTTGCCACGAGTTTCTCCGCCTGCGCGCTGCGGGCCTGCCGCTCGGGGATGTCCACGGGACCACAGAATAGGGCTGACGTGGAACGCCTGGTGCAACCGGAGGAGCGATGCCTGCTGAGCCAGCCGACCTCGGACCGCTAGTTGATCATCACTGTCACGGCCTGGTGCTCGATGATCTTGACCGACCGTCCTTCGAGGGATTGATGAACGAGGCGGCTGGCTTGTCGCCGTTGGGGACGACCTTCTTCGATTCCATGCTGGGGCTGGCGGTCCGGAGATGGTGCGCACCGGTCCTCGGCTTGGAGCCGCATGCGCCGGCCGAGGACTATCTGGCCCGCCGTCGGGAGCTCGGTGCGGAGGCGAGCCAGTTGCTCGTAGCGTCCGCCCGCATCGACACTTTCTTGATCGACACGGGCATCGACGACGAGCGGTTGTGCTCGCCGGCGGAGCTTGCGGCGATGACTGGCGGGACGGCCTACGAAGTGGTCCGGCTGGAAGCGCTGGCCGAGGAGCTCGTACGGCGCGCAACGACCGCCGCCGATTTCGCCGAAAGCATCGAGCTGGCGTTGCGTGAGTCCACCGCGGTGGCTGCGAAGAGCATCGCCGGGTATCGGATAGGCCTCGATCTGCCGGCCGACCCGCCAAGCACCGAAGCCCTCACTGCTGCGCTCGCACGGCTGCGGCCCTCAGTCAACGGCCGCTACCGGATTGCTGACCCAGTGATCAACGCCTGGCTGGCCTGGACCGCGATCAAGATCGGGATGCCGCTGCAGATACACGTTGGGTACGGCGACGCCGACATCGACCTGCTCCACGCGGATCCGCTCCGCCTGACCCCCTTCCTGCGGGCGACCGAGGAACACGGGGTTCCGGTGCTGTTGCTGCACAACTACCCGTTCCACCGCCACGCCGCGTACCTGGCGCAGGTGTACAGCCACGTCTTCGTCGATGTCGGACTGGCCGTACACAACACCGGCGCTCTCAGCCAGACGCTGATCCGGGAGACCCTGGAGTTGGTCCCGTTCGGCAAGCTGTTGTTCTCCTCCGACGCGTACGGGCTGGCCGAGCTGTATCACCTCGGCGCCGAGCTGTTCCGGCATGGACTGTCGGCCGTTCTCAGTGAGTTGATCAAGGAAGGTGAGATGACGAGCCAGGATGCTGATCATGCCGCCTCCTTGATCGCCCGCGACAATGCCCGCCGTGTCTACCGCCTTTGAGATCGGAACGATGCGCCCTGAGCCTGTCGAAGGGCCTTCGACAAGCTCAGGCCACATAGTGCCGTCGAGGCGAGGCTTGCTCAGAAGTCCACGGGGTCGCGGACCAGGGGGCAGGTCATGCAGTGGCCGCCGCCGCGACCGCGCCCGAGCTCGGCGCCGACGATGGAGATGACCTCGATGCCGGCCTTGCGTAGCAAGGTGTTGGTGGTCGTGTTGCGGTCGTAGGTGAAGACCACTCCAGGTTCGACGGCTACGGCGTTGTTGCCGCTGTCCCACTGCTGGCGCTCGGACGCGTACACGTCGCCGCCGGTCTCGATCACCCGCAGCTCCTTTAGCCCGAGGGCGTCGGCCACGACGTCCACGAAGGACCTGCTTCCCTCGTCGGTCACCTCGAGCCCGAGCGCCTTGTCACTCGGACGCAGGCTGAACGTGTGGACGGCATCCATGATCGTCGGGTAGAGCGTGACGACGTCCCGGTCGGCGAATGTGAAGACCGTGTCCAGGTGCATCGCCGCCCGCAGCTTGGGCATGCCTGCGATGACGACTCGCTCGGCGGCACCCTGCGCGAACAGGGCGGCGGCGACTTGCGTGATCGCCTGGCGCGAGGTGCGCTCACTCATGCCCATCAGCACGGTGCCTTTGCCGATCGGCATGATGTCGCCACCCTCGAAGGTGGCCTGGCCCCAATCCTGTTCCGGGTCGCCCCACCAGATCGTGGAGCCGACGAAGTCGGGGTGGAAGGAGTAGATCGCCTTGTAGATCAGGGTCTCGTCGTGTCGCGCCGGCCAGTAGAGCGGGTTCATAGTCAGGCCGCCGTACAGCCAGCAGGTGGTGTCTCGGGTGTACAGAGTGTTGGGAAGCGGCGGCATGAGGTACTCACGCGCACCGATCTGCTCACGAGCGAGCGCTACGTACTCGCTCTGGAACCCCGCGGAGATGTCGGAGACCGCCAGCCCACCGATCAGGTAGTCCACCAGCGCACGCGGAGGGAGCGACTCGAGGAAAGCCCGGGTGTCGTCGACAAGACCGAGCCCGACGATGTTCGGAATGATCTTGCGGTCCAGCAACCACGCCTTCGCGTCGGGAATCTTCATCGTCTCCGTCAGCAGCTCGTGCAACTCAACAACCTCGACGCCACGGCCGCGCATCTTGTTCACGAAGTCGGAGTGGTCGCGCTGAGCGTTCTCTACCCACATCACGTCGTCGAAGAGCAGGTCGTCGGCGTTGGTCGGCGTCAGCCTGCGGTGTGCGAGGCCTGGCGCGCAGACAAGCACCTTCCGCAGCTTGCCGACCTCCGAGTGAACGCCGTGCTTCGTGTAGTCATTGGCGGTGGCGGTCATGCGGGTTCCCTTCTAGATGGTGATCTAACCGGCGACAAGCGCGACGACACTGAGTACGGCGCTGAGCGATGCGGTCTCCGGAAAGGCCACTAAGAGTTGACGGAGTACTGGGCTCCCAGAATCAAACTTTGCGCCCGGGGCCGGATCAGCGTCAAGAACCACTCGCGCGCGGTCGCCGGCGGCGGCGCCGGGGTGCCAAGCCCAGCCCGAGCAAAACCCGTAGGCTGCCACACCGAGATGACCGAGGTGGGACCCGAGAACGATTGAATGCCAACTCCCCGGCACGGCTAGCCAGAGGCATGGGCAACACTTGCACCCGAACGATCACGAACTGGAGCACACATGACAATCAAGGACATTGGACCTGAGCCACAGTCCTTCAATCTTGAACAGCAGACGGTGGAAAACTCCAACTACCGCACCGTCGCCTGGAGCGGCAGGTACTTACAGCTCACGCTGATGTCGATCCCTCAGGGCGATGACATCGGACTCGAGATGCACCCCGAGACCGATCAGTTCCTCCGACTGGACGCCGGTCGCGGTCGCGCTCAAATGGGACGTACCCGGGACAACCTCGAGTTCGACCAGGAGGTGTCCGACGGATGGTGCATCCTGGTGCCGGCAGGTACCTGGCACAACGTCACCAACATCGGTGACGAGCCGATGCAGCTGTATGCGATCTATGCACCCGCCCACCACAAGCCCGGCAAGCTACATGCGCACTGCGGCGGACGCGGCCGCGGACACCGACGACGAGCCTGCCAGCTGGTCTGTGCAGCCCGTGCCAGCAACCGACCTCCACGCCTGAGATCGGCTACGTGAGCAGAGACAATCGCGGCCGGCTCCACGTGACACGACCGGTCGGTGCTGTTCGCAGCCCGTCAATGACAAGCTGAACCCATGCAGTGGCGCCGAACGCGAAGGTTAAGACACAGCTTCGCGATCGCAGTACTGCTCCTGAGCCTCGCTGGAGTCGCTCGGCTGTAGTGAGAACTCCACCCCCCAGGCCGATTCAACGACCATGAATGAGACCGCTGCGTCGCCGACTCCGAGCGCGACAACCGAATTGGTGGGGTCTTGGCACCGGGCACAAACCTGTAAGGAGATGCTCGCCGCGTTCGAAGATGCGGGACTTGCCGAATCGCACCGCGACTGGTTGCAGGGGAACTTCTTCGGCGGCGATCCGGGACCGACTGAGGGCGACGTGTGCAAGGGGGCGCGTGGGCCGTTGGAGCACGACCACTTCTTCACCGCTGCCGGCGCGTTCGGCTCACACGATGAGAACGGCGAGGAGGTCGACAATGGCGACTTCGTGGTGGTCGACGAGAACACCGTGAGCTTCCCGTCGCATGCCGCAGAGTTCGGCTATGACGGCGATCTCGTCGTTGACTACGCGATAAGCGACGACGTAGTGACGTTCGACGTCGCCCTACCAAAGTCATGTGCCGACAAATGCGCGGATGCCTATGCCTGGGCACTGTCGGCCTTTGCCTCAGGGCCGTGGGAGCGCGGCGAGGTGCCGTAGGGACGGCGTAGCTAATCAACCGCACAGATCTGCCAAACACGTAGCCCGGATGGAGTGGCGGAGGCGGCGGGATTTGAACCCGCGAGAGGGTTGAGCCCTCAACCCGCTTAGCAGGCGGGCGCCATAGACCGGACTAGGCGACGCCTCCCCATAACCAAACACTCCGCCACGGCAGAACGCTGGGCAAGACTACCGACCCGACCATACGCGGGGCAAAGCCAATAGTTTCAGAACGCTGGTGCATAACGTACGCTGTTCGGCCGGTCGACAAAGTAAACCCAGACATTAATCTGACAACGCATATTGAGCCGATCCGGCACGTATTGTGGAGCGGGTTTCCATTCCGGGTCGCACATATAGGGATGTTGATGCCAAAGCAAGCGGAACAGCGTACGTGGAGCTGGCAGCTCCCGGAGGCAGCCGCCGCGCCCACGCGTACCGCCGTCAAAACAACGCCGCCGCTGCGGACGTTCCGGCGAGCCGTCGCCTTGACGGTGGCTGGAACTGCCATCCCCGGACTCGGCTTGATCGCAGGCCGTCGGCGAATCATCGGCAGCATCATCCTCGGACTCTTTGCCGCCGGCCTGCTCGCCCTCGGCGTGTACGCGGCGTTCGACAGTCAAGGCCTGCTCGCGCGTGCTGTCGATCCCACGACGCTGCGCCGAGCGGCCGTTGCGTTGGTCGTCATCGGCATCGTGTGGGTAGCCGTGATCATCGCCAGCCATCTCAGCCTGCGCAGTCGCCCAACGCGAAGCGAGCGAGTGATCGGCGGCATCCTCGTCGGCCTCCTCTCCTTCGCTGTCGCCGCTCCGATGGCGGTCGCCGCGCGCTACTCCTACGTCACGGCAAGCTCAGTTGCGGCGGTATTTCAGAGTGAGGACGACACCACGAGCGCGACCCGGCCGACTCTCGAGGCGACGCAAGCCGCGCCCGGACAGCAGGACCCCTGGGCCGGTAAGCGGCGGCTCAACGTGCTGCTGCTCGGGGGCGACGCCGGGCCGGGTCGGGCTGGCACCCGCACCGACACCGTGATCTTGGCAAGCATCAACACAAGGACCGGTAACACGACGCTCTTCAGCCTCCCCCGCAACGCGGCTCGGATGCCCTTCCCATCGGACTCACCGCTGCGCAGGTACTACCCGTACGGGTTCACCAACGGTGATGGCAACAACGCCGAATACTTCCTGAACGCGATGTACCGCAACGTGCCGCAGTCGGTGCCCAAGGACGTGCTTGGGCCGACCGACAATCTCGGCGCAGACGCGCTCAAGCTGTCAGTGGGCCAGGCACTCGGCTTGCAGGTGGACTACTACGTGCTGATCAACTTGCAGGGCTTCAGCAAAATGATCAATGCCCTCGGAGGCATCCGGCTCAACGTCAACACCTACATCCCCATCGGCGGCAACTCAGACCTCGGCATTCCACCGAAGGACTTCCTCAAGCCGGGCCCGGATCAGAAGCTCAATGGGTACCGCGCTCTCTGGTACGCCCGCGGCCGCTACGGCTCGAGCGACTTCGACCGGATGGACCGGCAGCGCTGCGTGATCAATGCGATCATCAAGCAGGCCAACCCCACCAACATGCTGGCCCGCTACGAGGATGTCGTTAAGGCCGGCAAGCAGCTCGTTTACACAGACATGCCCCAGGAAGTCCTGCCGCTGATGGTTGATCTAAGCCTGCGCGTCAAGGACGCCAATGTCCGCAGCATCGTCTTCAAGCATGGAGTTGCCGGTTTCTACTCCAACAATCCGGACTTCTCGCTGATGCGTAAGCGGGTCAAGGTCGCGCTCGGTGAAAGCAAGAGCCCCACGGCCAGTGAAAGCAAGACCCCCACAGCCGACGAGTCGACGAAGAAATCGAGTGCGCGAACCCCGCAGAGCGAAGACGTCAATGACACGTGCGCGTACGATCCCAAGATCGCCGCGACCGCCAGGCCGTACCGCTGAAGCGATCCACGTCGACGGAGTGCGGCGAGCTAAGAGAGTGGTCGGTAGCCGCGATCGGCGTTGAGACGCTTCTGTATCTCCGCGATCAGCGCCGAGAAAGTCGCATCGGTTTCAGCCCGCGGGTTGACTACGGTCACATCTGAGCCGCTCCCGGGCTTGGTGATCAACAACAGCCGCGGTCCCTGTCGTCTGACGATGTCGATCGTTGACCAAGTGAGGACTCGACGACGCCGTCCATTGATGATCGCGATCGACTCTGGATCCAAGATCAGTGTGGTACGCAGCCGCACCGTCAGCGCGACCGCGACCACAGCTAGCACGACAGCAAAGACCATGAGGGCTAGGCCGGCAATCATGACGACCTGCGGCAGCTCGAGGGCGCTACCGAGAACGATCATGGCCGCCGCCATCAGAGCCGCTCCAGCGCTGATCGCCAATGAGCGCACCGGAGGCGGGGCCGTCAGCGTGAACCGCGCTTCCTGAGGTCGTGGGCCGCCTGAATCGCTCACCGATGCACCTTACCGATCCAACCTTGAGCTTCGGCGGCCCGCGACCGACTGACGGCGACCAACGTCCAAGGGCAGCGGCGAGGGTGGGATTCGAACCCACGGAACGGTCTCCCGCTCGGGCGCTTTCAAGGCGCCTGCACTAGTCCACTATGCGACCTCGCCCAGCGCGGTCTGGAGCTCGCGAGCTCGGCGAGCATCCAGATCCTAGCCGACTCCGAGGTTGGCCTATGGCACGCTGTGGGGCGTGAAAGCCATCGTCGCACGGGCGCCCGGTCCGCCGGATGTGCTCGAACTGCGAGAGGTCGAGACCCCCAGGCCGCGTCCCAACGAGGTATTGATCAAGGTCGCGGGGGCAGGTGTCAACCGTGCCGATTTGCTGCAGCGGCAGGGACATTACCAGCCGCCGCCTGGAGTGAGCACGATCATCGGTCTCGAGGCTTCCGGGACGGTCGCCGAGGTGGGCGGGGAGGTTTCCAACTGGGCGGTCGACGACGCCTGCGTCGCGCTTTTGGCCGGCGGCGGCTACGCGGAGTACGTTGCCGCGCCCGCAGGTCAAGTCGTGCCGCCGCCGATAGGGGTGGAGCTGGTCGCGGCGGCGGCCGTTATCGAGGTCGCAGCAACCGTCTACTCGAATGTCGAGTTCGTCGGCCTTGCTGATGGTGACAGGTTTCTGGTGCATGGCGGGGCAGGTGGCATCGGCTCGTTCGCCATCCAGTACGCGAAGAGCATCGGGGCCACAGTGATCACGACTGCAGGCAGCGAGGACAAGCTCAACTACTGCCGCTCAATCGGCGCAGATCATGCAATCTCCTACCAGGGTGACTGGCCCGCCGCTGTACGAGAGGTCGCTGGTGACGGCGTACACATGATCTTGGACAACATGGGGGCCAAGTACCTTAGTGATCATGTTCAGCTGCTCGCGACCGATGGGGCGCTGGTGACCATCGGCATGCAAGGCGGTCGCAAGGGCACGCTGGACCTGGCGTCGTTGGCAGCGAGACGTGGCCTCGTCACCGCGAACCACCTGCGCGCCCGACCGGTCGAGGAGAAGGCAGCAATCTGCCGCGGTCTCGTCCAGAATGTCTGGCCGCTGATCGCCGACAACACGATCAAGCAGCCACCGCTGACGATATTTCCCTTGGCCGAAGCTGCCGCCGCTCACGCTCGTCTCGAGTCGGGACAGAACATCGGCAAGATCATCCTCTCGGTTGCGCGCTAGCCGCCGTCAGCCTCGGTTTCTCCGACGTGCCATGGATCTCCCGCAGAATCACACCCCAGCCGTCACCTGGGGGCCGGTGCTGAGCGTTGGACAACCATCTCGGGTCGCGCTCGGGTGTGATTCTGCGGGAAATGCCGCGTGTTACGAGGTCCAGGCCCGCCACAGGCGGGCGTACTCGCCGCCGGCCTCGACCAGCTCGTGATGGCTACCGAGTTCTGCGATCCGGCCGTCGATCACTACCGCAATCCGGTCGGCATCGTGCGCGGTGTGCAACCGGTGCGCGATCGCGACGACGCTACGGTCCTCGAGCAGGGCCGCCATCGAGCCCTCCAGATGTCGAGCCGTACGCGGGTCGATCAAGGAGGTGGCCTCATCCAGCACCAGAGTGTGCGGGTCCGCGACCACCAACCGAGCCAGCGCAACCTGCTGCGCCTGCGCGGGCGTCAGCTTCTGGTGACCGGAGCCGAGCAGGGTGCCAAGCTGTTGGGGCAGTCGCTGCACCCAGTCCCACGCATCGACCGTGCGCAGCGCCTCGATCACCACCTCGTCAGGCGAGGACTCTCGAGCCAAGATGATGTTGTCACGCACCGTGCCAACAAACACGTGGTGCTCCTGAGTCACCAACGCAACCTCCGTCCGCAGCACCGGCAGCGGCAGCGCAGTGAGCTCTACGCCACCCACCGTCACCGAGCCGGTACGCGGCTTGTTGATGCCGGACAACAGCCGGCCCAGTGTGGACTTGCCTGAGCCGCTTGGCCCAACAATGGCCAGCCGTTCCCCAGGACGCAGCGCCAGGTCGATGCCGTGCAACACATCATGATCATCGCGATAAGCGAAGCGCAGGTTCCGCCCGACGAGCCTGTTACCCACCGGCAACTCCTCGCCCTCCTCGCGATCCTGGGGGACGGCGGCGATGCCAAGCAGCCGGGAGGTCGAGGCGATGCCAACCTGGAGCCGGTCGACGTTCCGGATCAGCCGATCCAGCGGCTCCACGAGGGCCTGCATGTACAGCGTCGCGGCGGTCACCTGACCCAGGCTCACCCAGCCATTCACATAGCCGATGCCGCCGAGGATCAGCACCAGGGGTAGCGGTGTGTCGTAGGCGAAGCCGATCACGATGAACAGCAGGTTGCGGAGGCTCATCGTGTAGCGCTCAGCCTGCGCCGATACTGCGATGTCTTCATCGCCGCGCTCGGTGCGATTCGGCTGTAACCCAAGGGCCTCGACCGTGCGCGCGCCCTCGACGGTCTCGGTGAACGTCGAGTTGATCTGCGAGTAGGTGCCACCCTCGGTGATATAGCCCTTCGGCGCCCGTTTCAGGTAGCGCCGCGAAGCGAAGATCAACAACGGCGAGGTCACCAGCAACGGCAGGGTCAGCAGCGGTGAGTTCAGCAGCATCGCGACCACCGTCAGCAGCGTCGTCATACCGGCGATCACGGACTCAGGCAGGCCGAAGCGGACACTCATGCTCATCGTGCCGACATCACGAGTCACCCGGGTGACCAGATCGCCCGTGCTCGCGCTCTCAACCCTGCCCAGCGGCAGCCCGAGGACTGTCCGCACGACGTACTCACGTGCCTCCGACAACAGATCCTGGCCAAAGAGCACCGACATCCACAGTGCGAAGAAGGTCAAGATCGCCTGCATCACGACCACGCCGGTGACCGCCAGAGTCAGCCCATTGAGCGTCGCTGCCAAAGTGCCGCCAGCCGAGGCGGCGTCCACCAGCGAACCGAGAATGACTGGCACAACCAGGCCAGCCATGGCAGCCAGCGCGTGCAACAGCAGCAGCGCGGTGATCATCAAGCGCCGCCTCCGGAGCAGCCGGGAGGCAAAGGCACCCACGTCGCGCCGATCGGCCACGGGGAGCCCGAGGTCAGGCTTACGCGAGTCTGCGAAGAACTCTTCTGCCCGCCGCTCCCGCAGCAGGTGGCGCTGCCGCCAGGCCCGCAACCGCGATGCCAAAGAGCCGCTCCGTGGCGGCAGCAACGCCTCAGGCACCTGCGGCGACGGCGGCGTCGACCGCCACGTCTCCGTCGAGCCGCGTAGGCCCGTCTGCAGATCACTCATCGGAGTCCTCCGCGGGCTCGTCAAGTGCGCGCGCCACCGTACGCCGGTAGTTCGCGTTCGTTTGCAGCAGTTCCTCGTGCGTCCCGTACGCGGTAATCCGCTTGTTGACCAGAAACGCCACGCGGTCGGCATGATGCAGCAGCAGTGGCGACACGGTGGCGACGATGGTCGTTTTTCCACGGCGATGCGCTACCAGCCGCTCAGCGATCAATGCCTCGGTATGCGCATCGACGGCAGAGGTGGGATCGACCAAGATCAAAATCTGCGGATCGAGCCCCAGCACTCGTGCCAGCACCACGCGTTGCCGTTGGCCGCCGGACAACCCACGACCACGCTCGTCGATCCGACCCTGCCAACCTCCGTGCGAACCAGCGAACACATCCTCTGCCGCGGCGACGCGCAGCACCGTCTCGGCCTCAGCGAGGCTGAGACGTCCGTGCGGATCGATCGCCGACTGGAGGGTGCCCGCGAAGACCTGGCTGGCAGTGTCGCTGACGACAATCCGCTTCCGCACTTGATCTATCGGAACGTCGGCGAGGTCAACAGTGCCGAGGCTCACGCCCCACTTCTGTCCGGCCAGCTGCCGGTCCCGCTCAGCGAGCCGGGCTCGCTCGGCCCGTTGTTGTTTTCGCGCCCGGCGCGCAGCACGTCCCTTGAGACCGTCCGTGACGTCGAGGGCCACCGGTTCATGATCAGCCGGCAGGTAGCGGCCAAGCCGGTCTGCCAGCGCGGCTGAGTCGTCCGGGAGAGCTGACACGATGATCGTGAACTCGCCCGGCTCAGCTGTGAACTCTGACTCTTGATCATGCAAGACGGCATGATCAGGCAGTGTCAACGGCTGACCGGGGGCCTGCCACGGCGGCTGCTGGTCCAGCACGGCAACGGTCTTGCGCGCCGAGACAACGCTGCGCACCCATCTCTGCGCCAGCTCGAAGAACGTCTGGATGGGCCACACCATGAAGATCGCGTAGCCGAAGAAGCTGATCAACTGGCCGACGCTGAGGTCTCCGGCCACGACCTCCCCGGCACCAAGCCAGGTAAGCGCGACCAGAAACAGACCTGAGAACAGCACGCTTGTTGCATCGACAGCGCCCTGCCAAACACCAGCTGAGACGGCGGCCTGCCGGGTGTACCGCGACTGCTCGGTGTAGTTGCGGGCGAAGGTCTGTTCGCCGCCGATACCGCGCAGGATGCGCAGCCCGCCCACGATGTCGGTTGCCATTGACGTCAGATCCGACGTCCTGTTCCGCTCGATCTCTTCCCGCCGCTGCAGCGGCCGAAGCAGCGGCATCGCGAACAGCACGATCAACGGTGCGGTGACCAGCACCACGATGCCGAGCTTGACCGACGTCGAGAGCACCAACCCTGCGATCACCAGGTACGCGATCAAAGCCCCGACGAAGCGTGACACGACCTCGGTCAGCGCACCGAACTCATCAGAGTCACTAGCGGAGACACTGAGTACCTCGCCGGTCGGCGTACGTTGCGGAAGTACGTGCCCCATCTGGGTCGCCTTGCGCGTCACCAGCTTCATCGAGCCGTACATCGCGACCAGCCACGTGCGTACCACGAGCGTGTGGCTCAGCACACTTGCGATGATCCCGATGACCACCAGACCGAACATGATCAGGCTCAGCCGACCGACTGTGGCGAGGTCGCCCGGAATGATTCCCTCGTCCACGATCTTGCCGACCAGGTACGGGCCCACCGAGCCGGGCAGCCACTCGATGACGCTGACCAGCGAGCTGAGCAACAGCAATGGCAGCTGCTGCCAGAGCAACCACCCGAGGAATCGGACCCCGCTGCGGGTGTCCGGTTGGGAGAAGTCCCGCCTGGGCAGGCGCCTGCGCACCACAACCCGCCCTCTGCGATTGGGAGTAGTGTGCGCGCGAGCGTCCGGCCCCGCCAAGTCCGGGACCAGCGGCGGGAAGTCGAGCATGACAATTCAGGGTAGGGCTCGGGCGCTGACGCGACTCCACCGGTTTTCCACTCGTTGGAAATGGGTAGCTGCGGTCTATCTAGGATCAAAGACATGACTACTGACTCGACAGCCGACAATGAGCAGCCCGAGATGCAAGGTGTCGCGGGTGCGACCGATGACGGGCGCGTCTATGTCGTGACGCCACAGGGCATGGCCGTCGAGGGGCCGCCTCGTGAAGAGGTGGAGACGGATGAGCCGAAATCGGTCACCGACATGGTCGAGCAGCCTGCCAAGGTGATGAGGATCGGCAATATGATCCGGCAACTGCTCGCCGAGGTGAAGTCGGCTCCACTCGACGATGCCAGCCGGCAGCGGCTGCGGGCGATCCACCAGACCTCGATCACCGAGCTCAAGGAGGGGCTCGCGCCCGAGCTCGCCGATGAACTGGAACGCATCACCCTTCCGTTCAGTGACAACGCCACTCCCAGTGACGCTGAGCTGCGGATCGCGCAGGCCCAACTCGTGGGCTGGCTCGAGGGGCTGTTCCACGGCATCCAGACGGCACTGTTTGCGCAGCAGATGGCTGCTCGGGCGCAGCTTGAGCAGATGCGGCGAGCGCTACCACAAGGTCCCGTGCCACCGACCCCGCAACCCGAAGGCCGGCAGCGCGAGGGCACCGGCGGGATGTACCTCTAAGAGGTTCAGTGGCCTCAGCCGCGAGCGTCGGGTATCGCGCGCCGCCGCACGAGGAGGAGCGAGCGGAGGCGTCTTCCTCTGCGAGCGACGACGAGCGGCGGATCCAAAGCGCGATGCGCGAGCGGCTCAAGTATGGGGTCCGGCCAGTTTCGGATCGATCGGCTACGGGTACCCCTGTCTCGCGGACAATTGCGCGGCCGTGCCACGCACGGACAGAAGTCCCCAGGTCCGCCGGACAGAAGGGAATTCGGTATGAGTGTCACCGGATGGATCATTCTCGGCATCGTCGTTCTCGTGATCTTGGCCGTTGTGGCGTTCTTCGTGATGAATCGCCGTGCCAGCGCGCGGCGGGCTCGCGCTGAGAAGATCAGGCAAGAGGCAACGGAGCGGGCCGCTGCCCTCGACAGGCAAGAGGCCGAGGCGAACGCGATGGCCGCGCAGGCCCAGGATGTACGCGCCGAGGCGAACCGGCTGGAGTCGGTCTCCGCAGAGCAACGAGAGCGCACTGCGGCGGAGCGTACGGACGTCGAGGACTCACTGCGCAAGGCGGACAGTATCGACCCTGACGTACGGGCCCGGACAACGGACGACGACACGGCTCCCAGGCGAGCGGGTCCCAGGCGAGCGACGGACGAGGCTCTAGATGATGACGACATCGGGATCGCGATCTCTCGGATCGCGACGTCTCGGATCGCGACGTCTCGGATCGCGACGTCCGGGATCGCACTCTAAGCGACGAGGAAGTTAGCTCGACTCGGCGCGATGTCCCTGACAGCCCAGTCCGTGATGACCTCAGCCGTGGCGACGACGTCGGCCACCGGACGGTCGTCGACGATGAGAGGTCCTCGGATCCCCGCCGCTGATCGCCTACCCGAACCAGCGACGTAACTCGGCCGCCGGTCCGTCATTGTCGATGGACTCGGTTACGTCGTCCGCGGCGGTCTTGACCTCGTCTGGCGCGTCGCCCATGGCGACGCCCCGCCCCGCCCAGCGCAGCATTTCGATGTCGTTCCGGCCGTCACCGAACGCTAGGACGTCCTCAGCTGAAACGCCGAAGCCAGCGGCCACCTCGGCGAGCGCCGTTGCCTTGTTGACACCATCTGGAGCGATGTCAAGCCAGGCACTCCACCCGACGAAGTAGGTGACACCGTGCAAGCCGAGGTGTCGGGCGAGGGCGACGAAGTCCCCCTCGGAGCGGGTCGGATCTCGCACGATCACTCGAGTCACCGGCCGTGAACTGAGCTGCTCGGCATCCTCGATGATCAACTCGCCGGTCAGGTCATCGCCTGGGAAACGATCATTGAGCCGATAGCCACGGCCGATCTCCTCGACAGCGATCAACGAACCCGGTGCGAATTCCTCGACCTGGGTGATCACGGGTCGCGGATCGAAGGTGATTGCCTTGATGATCTCCTGCGGCGGATATCGCACGATCACCGCACCGTTGGAGCAGACAGTCGGTCCTGGCGGCAGGCCGAGTTCCTCGAACAGCGGTTTGGTGCCGTGCCAGGACCGACCAGTCGACAGCACCACCGGCACCCGAGCCTTGACAACGAGACCAACCGCTTCGGCCACGGTAGGCGGCAGCAGGCCGTTGCGATCCACGACGGTGCCGTCAATGTCCAGCGCGACCAGCCGCGGACGCCAGGTGCTGTATGCGCGCTGAGCTTGTCGAAGCGCAGCGTCGTGCCCTTCGACAGGCTCAGGGCACATCGGCGTGATCAGCTGAGTGTGTCAACGCGGGGTCAGAGCGTCCCGGCCTCCCAAGTGCGGCCGTAATGCCTCGGGAACGCGTACCGATCCATCGGCCTGCTGGTGATTCTCCAAGATCATGATGATGGTCCTGGTCATCGCACAGAGCGTCCCGTTCAAAGTCGCGACGGGTGCGGTGCCGGAATCGAGGCGGGCCCGGATGTTGAGCCGGCGCGCCTGGAAATCGGTGCAGTTGGAGGTCGAGGTGATCTCGCGATAACGATCTTGAGTGGGCAGCCAGCTGTAAATGTCGTACTTGCGGGCGGCACTCAGACCAAGATCACCGGCAGCTAGCTCGATCACCTGGAAGGGGATCTCGAGCGCGGTGACGAAGTCCTTCTGCCATTGCAGCAACCTCTGATGCTCCGCCGCCGACTCCTCCGGAGCGCAGAAGACGAACATCTCGACCTTGTCGAACCAGTGCACGCGAAAGATGCCCCTGGTGTCCTTGCCGTGGGAGCCTGCCTCGCGCCGATAGCTGGGGCTGAAGCCGACGTAACGGCGCGGCAGCGAGTCAGGGTCGAGAATCTCATCGGTGTGGTAGGCGGCGAGTGGAACCTCCGCGGTACCCACCAGATAAAGATCATCCTCTTCGAGATGGTAGACGTCCTGCGCGGCCTGACCGAGGAAGCCGGTGCCCTCCATCGCCTGGGACTTGACCAGAGCGGGCGGGATGAACGGTATGAAGCCGTTCCGGATCGCGGTACTCATCGCGAGGTTGATCAAGGCCAGTTCGAGTTCTGCCCCTTGGCCGGTGAGGTAGTAGAAGCGGGATCCAGACACCTTGGCGCCACGTTCCACATCGATCGCACCGAGCAGTTGGCCGAGCTCCAGATGATCTTTGGGTCGGAAGCCCTCGGCGGCGAAGTCGCGTGGCGTACCAAGCGTCTCCACACGACATAGTCGTCCTCCCCGCCCGGCGGCACATCGTCAAAGACCAGATTCCCCACCTGTCGCAGCATCTGATCGAAGGCGATGGCGATCTCGTTCTGTGCCGCCTCCGCCTTCTTGACCATGTCGGCGAGCTCCTTGGTACGACTCAACAGGGCCGTACGCTGCTCTCCGTGCTGCCTGCGCCACCTGCTTGCCAAGCGCCTTCTGCTCGGCCCGAAGCTCCTCGAATTGCGCAATTGCGTTGCGACGCGCCTCGTCTGCTCGGACCAGGTCGTCCACCAGAGACTCAGACTCGCCGCGGGCGCGCTGGGACGCCCGTACCCGGTCTGGATCGAGGCGGAGCACCTTGACATCAATCACCGGGCAAGCCTAACCACCAGGTAGAGAGCTGGTGCGATCGGATTGTGATCCGGTGCAAAACAGCACCCGTGTTGGGTCCTGCTGGGATGATGAAGCGGTTATGGTCCGTCGCCCCCCGAGCCGATCGTCGGTCTTGATAGCGATCTCGTTGCTGGTGGCTTTCGTCGTCTGGACCTGGCTCACCTTCACCTCGGCTGCTTTCGCGGCCTTTGATCTACGTACTCTGGCGCCGCCGCTGGACCCGACCTCCAGTACCGCAGAGATCGCCGCCGCCTTTGCCCTGCTGACCTGGCCGGGCTTTGAGTACGCCGCGCTGGCCGCAATCGCCTTCTGGGCGCTGCGGCGCCGATTGCGTCAGCTCGCGGTGGCGCTGATCCTGGTGATCGCCCTCAGCTTGGGGCGGTGTGGCGCTTCTCAAGATCACCTTCCAGCGGCCGCGACCGGAGCAGGCGCTCGATCTGCTGACCTCAACCGGCTACGCCTACCCGTCAGGCCACATGGCCGGCGTCGTTGCCTTGTCGATCGCTGTTGGGGCGACTTTCGCCGTGACAAGGCAGACCGTGAGAGCCCGGATCCTGTGGCAAGTTGGCTCGGGCCTCCTGGTACTCGCCGTCGCCTTCGATCGCTGGATCACCGGTGCGCACTACATCACCGACATCGTGGGCGGCGCCTTGTGGGGCGCGCTCGCTGCGACGGTCGCGCTGCTTGTGGCGGGGGTCGGGGTGCCGATTCCGCACGAGCTCGTGGGCGAGATGGTGCGCAGCCGGGCGGCTGCCGAGGAAGCGCCCATCGCACCGCTGCGGCGCGCCGCGGTCATCTTCAACCCGGCCAAGGTCACCGACTGGATCACGTTCCGGCGGCACGTGGAATACGAGCTGAAGAGTCGCGGCTGGGATCGGGCACTCTGGCTGGAAACCACCAGCGAGGACCCCGGGCGGGCAATGACCGAGCAAGCCGTACGCGAGAACGTTGACCTGGTGTTGGGCGCTGGCGGGTGACGGCACCATCCGGGTGATCTGTTCCGGGCTTGCCGACACCGGAATTCCCTTCGGCCTGATCCCTGCTGGCACGGGCAATCTGCTGGCCCGCAATATCGGCATCCCGCTGGACGAGGTGGCTGCGCTGGACGTTGCCTTCGACGGTGTCGACAAAGCGGTGGACCTGGTGCGCCTCCAGGTTGACGACCAGCCGCCTGATCATTTTGCGGTGATGGCGGGCATTGGCCTGGACGCGGTGATCGTGGAGGGTGCCGACCCGAAGATGAAGAAGGCCGTCGGCTCAGCCGCCTACTTCGTCTCCGCGGCGCAAAACGCCAACCATCCCGCGATGCACGCCACGATCGCGGTCGATGATCAGCCGCCTATCAAGCGCCGCGCGCACCTCATCATCGTTGGCAATGTCGGTTTCCTGCTGGCCAACATTCAACTGATTCCAGGCGCACGGGCCGATGACGGAATGCTGGACGTGCTCGTCGCCTCCCCGCGCACGCTCAGCGACTGGGTCAGGCTGACGACCCGCGTCTTGACCCGGCGCAAGCAACCCGACGACCAGCTGGATCGGCTGACGGGTCACAAGGTCACCATCACGGTGGAGGAGCGTGATCAGGTTCAGCTTGACGGCGACACCGTCGGTGAGTGCAACACGCTTGACCGCTGAGGTCGTGCCCGGTGCGCTGCGGCTTCGGGTACCGAGGCCGGTCTACGAGCTGACCACCGGGGACGGCGAGGTCAGCTCCGCAACGCGCTCGGGGCGTGTCTACGTGCCCGGTGTCCAGGCCGTCAGCCGCGCAGCTTCCGCAGCCAGGTCGCGGCTGCGGCGTACTCCTGGTTAGAAGTGCCTTCCCGGATGAGCGGCTCAGTCAGGTCGGCCCGAGGATAACTGCCAAGAAAGACGACGTCACGGCAGACCCGATGCAGTCCCATCATCGCCTCAGCCATGCGGGCATCGTCGACATGACCCTCTGCATCAACGCTGAAACAGTAGTCGCCAAGGCTCTTCTTGGTCGGGCGCGACTCGATGCGGCACAGGTTCACACCGCGGCTGGCGAACTGTTCGAGGATCTCGAGAAGGGCACCCGGATGGTCGTCGCGCATGAACAAGACCATCGTGGTCTTGTCGGCGCCAGTTGCCGGGCCGACCGGTCCGGGCCGCGAGACCAGCACAAATCGCGTGACCGCGTCGGGGTTATCGGCAATGTCTTTTGCCAGCGGTACCAGGCCGTGTAGCTCGCCGGCAATCTGTGCACAGATCGCTGCGTCGAACCGGGAAAGTGGATCGCTCACCTCTGCAGCGGCAGCTGCGGTCGAGCCGCCCTCGGCGATGATCGCGTGGGGCAGGTTATCAGCCAGCCAATCGCGGCATTGTGCTGCCGCATGTGGATGGGTGAGCGCTCGGCGCACCTGGTGGAGCTGCGTCCCGTTGCGTGCAAAGAGGGTGAACTGAACCGGGAGCACCACCTCGCGGATGATTCTCAGCGGTTCCCCGTTCGCCAGGTTGTCCAGCGTCGCAGAGACCCCACCTTCGACCGAGTTCTCGATCGGCACCAGGGCGGCGGCGACATCGCCGTTACGGACAGCCTGGAGAGCTTGCGCGACAGTCGCGTACGGGGTGGGCTCGTCGGGCAATGCGGGCAGCGTCAGCAGGGCTTGGTGGGTGAAGGTTCCGATCGGCCCGTAATAGCCGTAGTGGTTAGGTGGGACTGCGAGCACCGGCTCAGGTTATCTCCGCGCGAAGCTGCCGCTTGACCATTTCTCACCCGAATCGTCCTGAGGTCGGGCGCGTAGCGGTCCTTCAGGCGGCTTGTCGCGTACCGAGCCGCTCCGCCGCGGTCTCGCCGCGCCGCGCCACCGGCACGGAGGATGTGGCCGCGGCCAACCCCGAAACAGGCATGCCGGAGTAGACCGACTCGGCTCGCTCGACGAGATATGTCTCGTGCCAGACGCCGACAGCGCCCGGAGCCTTACGCGCCCGGCGGTTGAACGCAGCCCAGGCCGGACGGTGGGCTGCATTCCGGTCGCTGGCGTAGCGATACAGCTTTTCGTGCGAGTTCCAGTACTGGACCAGCAGTGGTCCGCCGGCGCCGAAGGTCAGCCGATAGCCGAGCAGGCCGGAATCCTTGTCTTTCGATAACTCCGCCAGCATCGCTGGCATGGCGAGGAACACCGGCAGCCAGAGATCTGGCCGCCACGGCTTGTTGATGCCCATCCCGATCAGGAATACGACAAGATCGCCGTCATAGTCGTGAGTCCTACGACCCGGAATCACGTCAGCCATGAGAAACCTCCGATACATTGGATAGTGCTACTTTCTAATATTGGAGAGTAGCACTATCCAATGTCAAGCCAAGGCGTGCCATGCGAATTTCTGAACTGTCGTCGCAGACCGGCGTCCCAGTCGCGACGATCAAGTTCTATCTGCGGGAACACCTGCTGCACGAGGGCGTTCGGACCTCGGCCACGCAGGCGCAGTACGACGAGAGTCATGTCGCGAGGCTGCGCCTTATCCGGGCGCTCTTGGGCCCAGCCGGGCTCTCCGTCGCGGCGACACATCAGGTGATTCAGGCCATCGAGGAACCGCCGGAGTCTCTGCACGAGCTGCTCGGGGTGGCTGCAGCAGCGATGGCTCGGTCGAGCGACAGCACCGATGGGCTATCGCGCGTACACGAACTCATGCGGCGCTGGGGATGGCAGATCGACCAGAAGGACTATCGAACTCATGCGGCCTTGGAGGACGCACTCCGGGCGCTCGATGATGCTGGCTTCGAACTGGATGAGGGCGCACTCGATTTCTACCTTGACCACATGCGCCAGATCGCGCAATTCGAGATCGACAGCGTGCCGACCGATACATCCACCGCAGCTGTGCGGTATGTGGTGTTGGGCACGATCCTGATCGAACCAGTTATCCTCGCCCTCCGTCGACTGGCCCAGCACGAGGCCTCGGCTCGCCGCTTCGATTGACTGCGACTTTGCCGAGCTCAGTCGCGCATCTGTTCAGCGAGCTGTGCCTAGGTTCCCGACGCTGTGCACGGCATGCCCGCCATGTACGAGCGTGCGCATCCCACGCAGCGTGGGATGTTGACAGACTGGCCTCCGTGGCGGTCTCTGAGGGCTTCATTGCCGGGCTACCCAAGGCTGAGCTGCACGTCCACCACGTCGGCTCAGTGTCGCAGCGCGTCGTCGCCGAGCTGGCGGCGCGGCATCCCGGAACCGTGCCGAGCGATCCGGACGAGCTGGCGCGGTTCTTCATCTTCGAGGACTTTCCGCACTTCATCCGGAACTATCTCGCGGTCGTCGATCTGATCAAGACTGCCGAGGACGTCCACTTGATCACCTATGGGGTCGCTGTCGACATGGCGGCTCAGCACATCCGGTACGCCGAACTGACGGTGACGCCATACATCTCGATCACCGACGACCTGCCCGCGGAGGCGTTCCTCGAGGCGATCGAGGACGCCCGCCGCTCGGCGTACCGTGATCTTGGTCTGGAGCTGCAGTGGATCTTCGACATCCCCGCCGACTTCGGGGTGCCAGCAGCCGAGCTGACCGCATCGGTCGCCCTTGATCATGAGGTGCCTGGGCTGGTCGGACTCGGAGTTGGCGGATCGGAGCGCGGCTTTCCGCGCTCGATGTTTCGTGATCAGTTCGACCGGGCACGGGCGGCCGGACTGCACAGCGTGCCGCACGCCGGCGAGACCACCGGACCCGAGACCATCTGGGATGCCCTGGCCAGTCTGGGCGCCGAGCGGATCGAGCATGGCATCGCCGCTGTGGACGACCAGCGCCTGCTGGAACACCTGGTGCAGCACGAGATCGCGTTGGACGTCTGCCTGACCTCCAACGTCGCCTTACGCGTAGTGCCGGACCTTGATCATCACCCGATCCGCGAGCTGGTGACCGCCGGGGTCACCGTGACCATCAACACCGACGACCCACCAATGGTTGGCACGGATCTCAGCACCGAATACGCGATCGCGGCGAGGCTGCTGGACCTCGATGAACCAGGCCTGACCGAGCTGGCCCTCGCGGCCGTCAACGCGTCCTTTGCCAGCCCCGAAACCAAGGCCGCGCTGCGTGCTGAGATCAGCTCTTACGCCGCGACGCCAGCTCCTTGACCGGGACTGCATCCTGAGCACGTGCTGCCTTCGACGGCGAGCTGCGCGGCGGCGCCTTTGTGGGCCCCGCAGGAGGGCCGGGGACCGTCGGCGCTGCCGCCGTCGCCGGGGCTTTCGACTTCCTGAAGGGGAACAGTTCTTCACGATCGGGCTGCCGCCACCACAAGACCACCGCAAGGACCATCGCCATCTGCACGATCGGCGACACGGTGTCCCGCATCCGGGTGGCGGTGAAGTCGAGAGCGGGACCAAGATCAATCGCCCGACCCGGTACGTACGCCAGCGACAATGCCGTGCCCCTGATCACCATGATCTTGTCGAGTTTGCTGGCCGCCAGCACCGCGAGCGGCATCCAGGCGAGCAGGTCGTACCAGGAGAGCGTGTACATCGAGGTGATCAGCCACGCCACCGACAACACCAGCGCGGTCCGCAGGGCGATCGTGAGCGGATCTCGCTGCAGGTCAGCATCCTTGTCCAGACCAGGAGCCGCGGTCCAGGGCACTACCCGGGAGAGCATCCAGGCGATCACGATCAAGCCGATGTAGGAGATGACACCGATAATGACCTTGGCGTTGAACCCAGTCATGAAGACATCTAATAAGCGATAGAACGGATTGGCCCAGGACCCGACCGAGACATAACCACCGTTGCGCAGCGCCTGGAGGAACGCCGTGGGCTGCCACAGCACGTAGGCCAAACCCATCGGGACAACTGTGCCAAGGCAGAGCAGCAGCGCCTTCTTCGGTTCTCGCCGGTACGCCCACAACATGGCGAGACCCCACAGGCCGATACTCACCTTGGCACACCCGGCCAGCCCGATGCCTAGGCCAGCGACGAACGGGTTCTTTCGCATGAACAGCAGGCCGCCAACCGCAAACATCACCGCTAGCGACTCGTTGTGCGCACCAGCGACCACAGCCCAGATCAACAAGGGATTGGCGATGGTCAACAGCGCGACGCGCCCCTGCCGCCGCGTATCGCCACGCGCCAGCAGCACCACGCCGGCGCAGGCCAAAATGAACGGCACCACCGAGAACAGCTGCAGCCAGAACACGATGTCGTGCATGTTCTCGCCACCGAACTTGTTGGCGACCAGCTGCGTCCAGGAGGTGATGGGGCCGTAGACGCTCGGGGTGTCCTGCCACGGCCGCTCGGTCCAGCGCAGCACCGGATCAAACTGGCCGCGGAACACCTCGGCTGGTGTGATCTCGTACGGGTCGCGCCCGATCGCCTGCAGCCGCCCGTACGCCGCGTACATCAAGACGTCCGCCGAGGTCATCGGGGGCACGCAGACCGTCAGCAGGCTGAGCACCGTACCGAGTGCAAAGAGCTTCTTGAATTTGGGTTTCCAGCCGTCGGCGAGCGCCCGCAGCCCAACCCAGAGTCCGAGTGCACCGAGGATGATCGCGGCCCAGATCAGAAGCGAAACGAACCACTCATTGGGCTTCACCATGCCAACTGGCAGGTACCAGGGAGGCAGGTAAGACTCCCGTGGACCAAGTGTCAAGGCGACGGCGGAGGGACCGAGAAAGCCGGCAAGCAGTGTCAACGCTGTGGCCCCGACGATTCCGAACAGCGCGAACTGGTGGTTTCGGTGCCAGATCCCTGGTCGGTAACTGGGTTTTGGCGGCTTGGCCGGATTCCCGCTCCGGCGCTTGTGCTTGGTCGCCGTCATCGATTCATGCCTGCTTACCTCGGAGTCGTCTGAACACACCGGTCACACCACCGGAGGCCTTCAAATCCTTTAGTTCGGCCTGAACCAGGCCGCGGGCCGCGAGCGCGCGCGTGACGTCGCGCAACTGGGCTGCCCGATGCAGTTGAGCACCAAGGTCGGAGCCAGTGGCGCGGTGACGCAGGTCGATCTCGATCTCTTGGACTTTCAGCCCGGCCCGCAACACATCGATGCTCATACCCACTTCCATCCCCCAACCGGCGGCCAATGGGCTGGCAAGCTCAAACGCTCGCCGGGTGAGACACCGCTGGCCTGAGAGCGGGGCCCGCGGGGTCCAGCCGGTCAGCTCAGCAATCCCCCGCCTTGCGGTGTTGACGACCAAACCGAAGCCGCCGGGCGCACCACCTTCCGCGGTGTGCTGAGCCGGCAGCACGGCAATCGTCAGGTCCGCCTCACCCTCGACCACGGGCGAGATCAGTGGTGCGCAATTCGCGGCGGAATCGGAAAGATCGGCATCGAGCAGCAACAGACATCCTGCTTCGGGCCGTTTGTCCCGCTGCTCGATCACCCCCAGCCCGTTGACTGCGGACTCCACTGCCGCGGCCTTGCCTCGGTTGTGGGTGTGGGAAACGACGATGGCCCCGGCGCCTGCCGCGTTCTCCGCCGTACGATCGCTGCTGCCGTCGTCGCAGACGATCACGATCTCGACGCCTGGGAGATCCCTGGCTGCGGTCACGGTTGCGGCGATTCGTTGCTCCTCGTCCTTGGCCGGGATGACGCACGCGACACGGGAAAGGTCGGAGCTCACCAGCTAAGGCTAGTCCGGCAGCGCGGCTCGACTGGCGGGTTCTAACAATCGGTAATCTCAGGTTCATGTCCGTCGAGGCAATGACTGCACCTGGGGTCCGGTCCGAGGTCGGCCGGCTGCGTACGGTGCTGCTGCATCGTCCCGGCAACGAGCTGAAGCGATTGACCCCGCGCAACAACGATGCACTGCTCTTCGACGGGTTGCCCTGGGTCGATCGCGCGCAGGAGGAGCACGACGGGTTCGCCGAGACGCTCCGCAGTCGCGGTGTTGAAGTGCTCTATGTGAGCAGGCTGCTTGTCGAGACGCTGGCCGACGTCACTGCGCGTGCCAAAGCCATCCAAGATCTCGTCTCCGACATCCGGCTCGGTGAGACGCTGCGGACCTACCTGCTGAGTTATCTCGCTGATCTTGGTTCTGAAGAGCTGGCCGAGATCATGATGGCCGGCCTGCGCAACGATGAGGTGCAGGGCACGGGCAGTCTGGTTGCGGCTCTCTACCGAGCCGACCACTTCCTGATCGATCCGCTACCGAACCTGCTCTTCACTCGCGACTCCAGTGTGTGGATCGGTGATCGGGTCACGATCACCTCATTGGCGATGCCGGCCCGCCGGCGCGAAACCCAACTGACCGAACTGATCTACGCTTTCCATCCGCGCTTCTCCCGGATCGAGCGGATCCACGGCTGGCGGGAGGAATACCTGGAGGGTGGCGACGTCTTGGCCTTGGCCGACGGCGTGCTGGCGGTCGGGGTCGGTGAACGGACTCAGCCCTCGGGGGCCGAGCGTCTGGCACGAACGACATTCCGGCTCGGTCTCGCGCACACCGTACTTGTGGTGCCCATCAATCAAGATCGCGCCACCATGCACCTGGACACCATCTGCACCATGGTGGATGTCGACGCGGTCGTGATGTACCCGAACGTCGCACACCAGCTGTCCGCGATCACCGTCCGTTCCGGCGACGGCTCGGACCTCATCGTCGATCAGCCGGCACCCTTCTTGGAGGCCGCGGCTCGAGCTATGGGCATTGATGAGCTGCAGCTGATCGACACCGGGCTCGACCCGGTGACCGCCGAGCGCGAGCAGTGGGACGACGGCAACAACACATTGGCCATCGAGCCGAAAGTTGCGGTCGCGTACGAGCGGAACGCCGAGACCAATCAGCGTCTCGCCGAGGCGGGCATCGAGGTGATCCCTATCGCGGGGTCCGAGCTGGGTTCCGGTCGCGGCGGGCCGCGGTGTATGTCGTGTCCGATCGCGCGGGAATGATGTGCCCTGAGCCTGTCGAAGGGCACGCGCTTCGACAAGCGCCGTCCTGAGCCTGTCGAAGGGCTCAGCGCGCAACTACTCCGCGAGGATGGCTGCTACCCGATCGGGGTGGTCGGTCGTGAACCCCGTCACCCCGAGATCACGGCAGAATCTGATGTCGTCAGTCTCGTTCACGGTCCAGACATGCACCTGGTGGCCCCGCTGTCGTGACCGCTCGACGAACTCGGGATCTTCCTTGATCAATGTCAGATCAGGGCCCACCACGCGTACCCGGTCCGGCAGCTTGCCGTCGCGCCACCGGCCAAGATCATCTTCGATGAGCAGCGTCCGTTCCAGTCCGGGCAGCAGCCAGCCGAATCGCCTGAGTGCCTTGACCGAGAAGGAGAGCAGCCGGACCGGTGCGCCCGGCTGATCCCAGCCGAACTCCACGAGCATCGCGGCAACGCGTTCCTCGACTGCGCGGCCCCGATCGTTGGGGTGTTTGGTTTCGATCACCATGCTGACCGGTATGTGCTCTTGCCGCGCATCCCGGACCATGATCATCAGTTCCCGCAGGGTGATGAGCTCGCGCTGCTCGGGTTCTGGATCAGAAAGGCTCCGGGAGCCGAAATCCAGCAGCTTGAGTTCCGCCACGGTGCGCTCATACGCCCGTCCCGAGCTGGTCGAGGTCCGATCCAAAGTCAGATCGTGCAGGCAGATGAGCTCGTCATCGGCGCTGAAATGCACGTCGCACTCGAGCCCGAGCGGAATCTCGGTCTCCTGCGCCCAATCAATCGCCGCCTGATACGCCGCCCGCGTCATCTCCGGATGTCGCGCGGAGAAGCCGCGATGGGCGATCAGGACCGGCGCAGCGGTCAGGTCGTCGTCAGCTGACACGCTTGCCAATGTGTCACGCGCGGGCCATGCGACGGTAACGCACCGCCAAACCGCTGATCAACATCACCAGCCCGCCGACCACTATCGCCGCCACCGAAGAGCCGAGCCAGCCGGGCGGTGTGAATCCGATCGTCGCGCCAACCCCAGTCCAGAAATCGGCCCAGCCAGGGACAGTTCCCGGATAGACCAGCTGGTACGCGGCGAATCCGCAGGCCCATGCGATCACCGGCGCCACGCGGAACCGCGAGGTTGTCGAGACGTCCCAACGTTGCCGGCTGACCACAAGGAAGTCCACTGCCGCGACGGCGTACAGCGGCACAAAGACTGAGCCGATCAGGAACAGGAAGGACTGGTACTGGCCAAAGTCGAGCAACCCGGCCAGCAAGGTTGCCGTCACTCCGATCAACACCGCGATGATCCTTCGGTCGACCCGAGGGAGGATGTTGTGCACCGACATCGTCGTCGAGTAGACGTTGGCAAAGACCTCGTCCACCTCATCGACCAGCAAGATCGCGATGGCAATAGCGCCTGCCGGGAGGGTGACCAGCGCCGTGATCACGTCGCTGGCGCCGAGGTTGAGCACGGCAAAGACGCCCAGGGCGTAATACGCGACCGCGGCGAGGCCGTAGCCGAGGGAGGCACCCCAGAAGGCGGCCTTGCGGGTTTGCGAGTGCCGGCTGTAATCCGCGGCCAGCGGCGCGAATGAGACGACTCCAGCCACTGCAAGATCAACAGCGGGCCAGAAGCCGAGCACCGACTCTTGAGGGATCGACTGGCGCGGCTGCAACAGCACCTGGACGAACAGGTACACCGAGGCAGCGAGCACCAGCCAAACCATGATCTTGCGCAGCAGCCGTACGCTGCCCAGCGGGCGTATCGCCATCACGGTGGCGGCTGCCCCGGTCAAGATCACGAATGGCCAGCGCCAGGACTGGCCGAGCACGGCGACCGCGGCCATAGAGATCACGATGATCTCCAGAGTCGCCCAGCCCACGTTCTGCGCAATGTTGAGCAGTGTCGGCACTACCGAACCCCGCCGTCCGACCAGGCCGCGCAGCGAGACCATGGCCGGCGCGCCGGTGCTTGCGCCGATGATTGCCGAGGCTCCGAGCAAGATCGCCCCGAGCGCACAGCCGATGACGATCGCCACCAGCGCGAGCCCCAGCGATCCCGCCGTCGTCGCGATCAGCGCACCGGTCAGCGGGCCGAAAAGGCTGATGCCGAGGTTGGCCCAGAGCGCCAGCTGGTCGCTGAACCGCAGCGGCCGAGGCGGGCTCGGTCGTGAGGGTAAGCGGCGCCTCGCGGCTGGGCAGTTCGGAGACGTCAGGGGTGTTGGCTGGTGTGGAGGTGACAGACATTGCGGGCTCCCTACGCCGGCATTACCCGGTCAGGTTCGGTCGGTCGGCGGACCCGCGCTGACAATCGCACTCCGCCCTCTCAGCCCACCATGTGGTGTGAGCTCCCGAAGGTTTCCTTTTGCAAGCCTCACGCTAGCACCCGAGCTAGGGGGTGGGATCGGCTACTGAGTGGAGGATTGTGCCGCGTGTATGCGGCACAATCCGCCCCGTATATCTGGTCAGTGCTCGAGGGGGAACCCGCTGCTCGCCCAGGCGTAGAGGCCGCCGTCGAGGTTGACCGCCTCGCGACCCTGGGCATTGAGGAACTGGGCTACGCGAGCTGACCGAGCACCCACCGCGCACACGCAGACGACCCGGGCGTCCACCTCGTCGAGGCGCTGCATCAGCTGATCCATCGGGATGTGTACCGACCCCGCGATGCGACCGTCGGCCCACTCGTCGTCGTTGCGGACATCAAGGAGCGTCCAGCCCTCAGCAAGCCGCGCGGCGACCTCCGCGGGCTGAACCGTGGCCACCTGGTCCCCAAACACATTGCTCACCCTAGTCGGGTGGCCTTCATTGAGTCGTTTCTGCGCACAAGGCCACGAAAGTCACTCGAATGGCCCCATGTGCTCTCGTTTGTGGCGACATGCGGAGAAACGTTGCACGAGAGCGCTCCGTCAGCGTCGCCCGACGAACGCCATCGCCTCGGCAACCAGCTCCCGGCAGGCATCGTCGTCGACGCTCAAGGCAACCCACTCCTTCATCGGCTTGCCCTTCCCGGCGTCGAACGGCAACCCGTCGCCGGAAGAGATCAGCTCCGCGACTCGTCCGGCGGGGAGCTTGACGACTAGCCGGTCGTTGACCAGCATCGCGAAGATCGACTTATTGATCTTGATGGCGTTCGACCCGAATCCGCTGCCACCCTCCGGAACGGTCACCCCGTTGACTCCGGCGTACTCCTCACACAGCGACTCGAACAACGCTGCATGACTCTGGTTGCTGGACATGATCTACTTCAATAGCTTGGAAAGTCGCCGATCGGCAAGCTTCTTTCCGCCGGTCTGGCAGGTCGGACAGTACTGCAGCGAAGAGTCCGCGAAGGACACCTCGGCGATGGTGTCACCACAGACATCGCACTTCTCGCCGGTACGCCCATGCACCCGCAAGCCTGATTTCTTCTCGCCCTTCAAATCCTTGGCGGCCAGCCCATCGGCCCGTTGAATGGCGTCGGTGAGCTCGTCCTTGATCGCCGCGAAGAGTGTGCTGAGCTCCGCTTCGGTGAGCGAGTTCGATGGCTTGAACGGGCTGAGCTTGGCCGCATGCAGGATCTCGTCGGAGTACGCGTTGCCGATGCCGGCGATGGTCCGCTGATCTTTGAGCACTCCCTTCAATTGGGCTCGGCCAGCCTTGGCCAGTACGCCGGCGAGTGCGGGCTGATCGAACTCATCGGTCAGTGGATCAGGACCCAAGGTCGCGACCATAGGGATGGACAGCGGATCCGCGACGACATAGACGGCGAGCTTGCGCTGTGTGCCCGCCTCGGTGAGGTCAAAACCCGACGAATCGTCGAGCCGTACCCGCAACGCAAGAGGATTCTTGCTCGGCTTCGGTGGTGCATCGGGCAGAGAATCGCGCCAACGCAACCAACCGGCTCTTGCCAGATGAAAGACCAGATGCAGCCCTTGGGCAGAAAGGTCGAGGAACTTGCCTCGTCGAGTCACTGACTCGATCTCCAAGCCGTGGAGCGCCGACAGCGGTGGATCGTAGGTCTTGAGTGCACTGAAGGCGACGAGATCGATGCGAGCGATCGTGTGCCCGACACACTTCTCGGTCAGGAACCGCGCGAGCGACTCCACTTCCGGCATCTCGGGCATGGGCCCATTATGGGCTTCCGGCTCAGTGGCCGGACCAGTCAGGCGCCGGCAGCGGCAGGGCAAGGGCAAGCCGCCGGAGGTACTCCTCTCGCGGCAGCTCCACCGCCCCAAGCGATGCCAGGTGCGGGGTCTGCCACTGCACGTCGAGCAACCGATCCTCCACGCCGGCTCGGCGCAGCACCTCGACCAGCGCCACCAGAGCCACCTTGGACGCATCCCGCCCGACACCGGGTCGATAGAACATCGACTCGCCGGCAAACAGGCCGCCGATACTCACCCCGTAAAGGCCACCGGCGAGCTCCCCGCTGGGCGTCCAGGTTTCCACCGTGTGCACGACACCGCGCTTGAACAGCCGCCGATAGACCCGGCGGATGTCGCGGTTGATCCATCCGCTGGGGCGACGCCGATCAGCGCAGCCGTCCAGTACGTCGTCGAACGCAGTGTCGATCCGGCTCTCGTAGCGTCGGATGGATTTGCGCAGTGAGTGGCTGATTCGCAGTCCATCGAGTGGGACAATGGCGCGCTGCAGTGGTGAGTACCATCCCATCAGTCCGGGCTGCGCGGGCATCGGGAAGGCGCCAGACTCGTACGCCGCCAGAGCGAGCTCTTCGTTGAAGACCCGCGAGACTCCGATCAAGTCGTCATGCCGCCACAGCTCCGGTGATCCGAACGGCGACTCCATTTCGGCATACTCCCACCAGGGCAAAACCCCTGGTTAGTGGCTGGCTCGGGGTTTTCCCGGGGTCACGGTGAAGCAGCGGCCCAGCCGGGCCACGTACGCTGGTGGTCGAGCACTGCCCATGGGCAGCTGAACGCAACGGGAGCCAAGGATCCCGACGCAGAGTGTTTGGAGGCCTGATGGCGTCAGCGCAGGAGGTGCGCCGGAGGATCGCCACGGTGATTTCGCCTGTGGCGGACCTGGTCACCGCGCAGGGTGCTGGTGGCGCGCTGCGCCAGGTACTCGAAATCGCCATCGACGGCTATGGGCGACTGCCCAGCGCAAAGACCGCCGCTGCACGCCACCTCCAGCGGCAGGCCGGTTCGGTTGATGAAGCGATCTCCTCGATCATCGATCACCATGTGCGCCTCGCCTCCGCGCAAGGTTTTGTGACCAACATCGGTGGCGTGGCCATGCTTCCAGTGGCCATCCCGGCCAACATCACCGGCGTTGCGATCGTGCAGATCCGGATGGTTGCCGCGATTGCGCACCTGCGCGGCTACGACCTCAATGACAATCGGGTTCGCACTTCACTCGTGATGTGCTTGATGGGCGGGGAGCAGGTCGCAAAGCACATTGCACAGGGAACGCTCCCGACCTCCCCGATGGCGGTGGCAACCGCGCCAATCTTCGATCCCGATCTCGACCAGCTCGTTGCTGACGAGGTGGTCACCGACCTAGCAGCTCGTATCAGTGGGAAGAACATCGCTCTGGCGATCGTCAAGCGGGTGCCGCTGATGGGCGGCGGCGTCAGCGCAGTCATGGACGGCTTCGCGACCTACCAGATCGGCCGCTATGCGACTGGGGAGTTAGTGCGGCGTCGCGCGCTCGTGACAAGTTGAAAGCTGCTCGCGCATCGCGCTTTGACTCCGCCGCCGTCGTCGCTCGCAGAGGAAAGAACGCCTCCGCTCTCTCCTCCTCCGTTCGGCGGCGCGCGATTGCCGACGCTCGCAGCTGATGATGCTGCTCTGGCGGTGTGGGAAGGGCTAGCTCCCGCCTCTATCCTGCTCAAGTGATTCCCCCGCGAGTGCGGGCATGGGCTCAAGAGCACCTCGAGTCCGAGATCATCGCGATCGAGCCCGTTGGTGGCGGCAGGACCGACACCATTTCAGCGGTGTACCTCCGTCACGGAGTACCGGTGATACTCCGCTACGTCTCGATTGACCGTTGGGGTGAGACCGGTCGCCAGCACGTCTCCTGTGAGGCGCTCGGCTGCCGCCTAATGGAGGGTTCGAGCCTCCCCGTACCACAGCTCATCGCCTCTGATTCGGATGGCGGTCTGGCCGGTGCCTATGCGAACCTCACTACCTGGCTCCCCGGCCGCGTGCGGCTGGGGCCGCTGAGCCTTGACGCGATTGACGAGCTGGCGAGAATCGCTGTGATCATCCACGGCACGCCGGTAGATGATGATCATCGGCCGCGACCGTATGAGTTCTGGGCTCCACCTGATCTTGAGGTGCCGGGCTGGACCTCGCAGCCGGAGCTCTGGCAACGGGCCATCGACGTCTTCACTCGGGCGCCGCCGCCGACCCATCAGGGCCTGGTCCACCGCGACTTTCATCCTGGAAACATCTTGTGGGAAGGCGATCGGATCACCGGAGTGATCGACTGGGCCGAGACCTCCTGGGGCCCTGCTGACCTTGATGTCATGCACTCACGGGCAAATTTCGCCATGCTGCATGACGTGGACAGCGCCGTCGCGTTCTCCAACGCCTATCGATGGCACGGCGGCATACTCGATAATGATCAAGACGCGGAGCTCTTCTGGGCCGTGAGCGACATCCTGGGCTTCCTGCCCGACCCGGCCGAGATCATCGCCGCGCTGCTCCGTCACAGGCGAGATCTCACGGCTGAGGCTGGTACGCGAGCGCCTGGAGCACCTGCTCATGATCACCATCGATAGCCACAAGCCCTGACCACTTCTTACCCCGCTCGGGGCTCGTTTCTCCGCACGGAGCCACAAACGAACGTCGCGTGTGCCCACTCGCGTGACTTTCGCGGCCTTGTGTGCGGAAAAACGACTCCCTCAGCAGGCGTGTATGTGACACAGGACTCAGTGAATTCTGGCTGAACACCTTGCGAAGAAAGGTTAGGCTGTCTTAAGTTAGGTGAGCCTCACCTATATGCGTTGCCTTAACAAGCGCAATCAGCGAGGGAGGCACCACCATACTGCGGGGGAACGAGGAGAGATGCTAGCCAACTTCCTGATTGGCTTGCGCGAAGGCCTAGAGGCCGCGCTCATCGTCAGCATCCTCATTGCCTACTTGGTGAAGTCAGGTCGCCAACATCTGCTGCCTCAGATCTGGATTGGCGTAGCGATCGCGGTCGCCATCTCGCTCGGCTTCGGCGCCGCACTCACCTTCGGACCCAAGGGGCTCACCTTCGAGGCCCAGGAACTCATCGGCGGTTTGCTGTCGATCGTGGCCGTCGGCTTTGTCACGTGGATGATCTTCTGGATGGCGCGGGCGGCCCGCAGCCTGTCCGGCGAGTTACGGACGCGGCTCGACAAGGCGGCCGACGCCGGCCGCTGGTCGCTGGCCATCGTTGCCGTCCTGGCTGTGGGTCGAGAGGGCCTGGAAACAGCATTGTTCCTCTGGGCAGCCACCCAGACTGCGGCCCAAGGCGCCGCAACGACGGCCGGCCCACTGCTCGGTGCCGCACTCGGGCTGCTGGTCGCCGTAGCGCTGGGTTACTTGATCTACCGAGGTGCCCTCAAGATCAACCTGAGCCGCTTCTTCACGTGGACCGGCGCGTTCCTGATCGTTATTGCGGCGGGAGTGCTGGCGTACGGGGTCCACGACCTGCAGGAAGCTCGATTCCTGCCTGGTCTGAACAACCTCGCCTTTGATGTCTCCGAGGCAATCCCACCGACCTCGTGGTACGGAACGCTGCTGAAGGGTGTGTTCAACTTCTCGCCTGCAACGACCGTTCTCGAGGCGACCGCCTGGCTGCTCTACTTCGTCCCCACACTAGGAATCTTCCTGTACCAGAAACGCCAACGCGACCTCGCTCCGTCGCGCCGCACACCCGACCCAGTTGGGGCCTCCGGAAGGAAATGATCATGACCCGACCAAGCCGTCGGGCCGGCGAATTCGCCATGCCTGCACGCGCCCTCATCCTCGCCTCGAGCAGCCTCGTACTGAGCCTGCCGTTGCTCGCCGGATGCACCGACAACACTCCAACTGGCGATTCGGGTGCCACGGCAAGTGCGAATCCACGTGCCCTGACCGTGCAGGCAACTGACTCCGAGTGCAAGCTTTCCTCGACCAGCGCCCCTTCGGGCACGCTCACTTTTGCAGTGACCAACGGCGGCACGAAGGTGACCGAGTTCTACATGTACGGCGAGGATGGCAAGCGCGTCATCGGCGAAGTGGAGAATGTCGGTCCTGGCATTACTCGGGAGCTCGTGTTGAAGGTCGAGCCCGGGAACTACATCACCGCATGCAAACCTGGCATGGCCGGCGATGGCATCCGCGCCCCATTCTCCGTCTCTGATTCTGATGAGGAGCAGGGGTCCGCGGGGGGGATGTCGAGCTCGTCGAGTAGGCGAACAAGCACTACCAAAAATACGTCGAAGCCCAGAGCAAGCAACTGGTCTCGATGGCCGCAAGGGTTCGTGGCTGCGTACCAAGCAGGTAAGGACGATACCCGCGCCATCTACCCGTGGCACGCATGCGCTGGGGAAGGATTGAGACCGTCGCTGAGTCATTCGGCGACCTCGGGCTCGGCCCTGTTCGCGATCCCGACCGGTATCGCCCAGGGCGAGCACGTCGGCCAAGCCCTGTTCGCCTAAGGCTCACGCGCTACCTATGCGCCCTGAGCTTGTCGAAGGGCGCCCTTCGACAAGCTCAGGGCGCATAGTCACCGCTAGTCCGTCCGAACGGTTGACTTGGGCACGACTTCGGGAATGGGCCGTTTGCGCTGGATCCCGCGTCCTTGCCGAACCCCTCGGATGCCCTTGCCCAGCCAGGGTGCCAGGTGGTGCATGGCCCAATCGATGTCGCTTGTCAGCAGTTGACGTCCACGCGGCCTCACCGGCTCGCCATCCAAGGGTACGGCCCAGCCCTCGTCCCAACCGTGAACGCCCAGTCGCCACGCCAAGGCGGCCGCCACCTTCTCATGGCCGAGCTCATTGCCGTGCAGCCGATCTGCGAACCACAATCGGGGATCCTGGGCGACCGGATATTGCTCGAAATCCATGACCACGACATCGTGTCGCTCAGCCTCGGTACGGATGATGTCGTTCAGCTTGGTCACCCGCTCCCGAAAGGTCATGCCGAGGGGGTTAATCGCGGAAAGATCAGGCACGGTGAAGCTGAGCACCTTAGCGCCTTGACGGCGCGCCAGGCCGAAAATGATGACGTAGTCGGCGCGAATCGAGTCGAAGTCGCAGCGCGGCACAATCGCGTCGTTCATACCTCCGAAGACCGAAAGCAGGTCTGGTCGCATAGCCAGCGCGTCTGAGAGCTGGCCGGTCCGGATCTCGTTCATCCTCATGCCGCGGATGGCGAGGTTCGCGTACTCCAACGGCTCGTCCTGACCATCGGCGATGTGCTGCGCCAGCCGGTCGGCCCAGCCGCGGTAGCCACCGTTCCCGTCGGGATCCTCGAGTCCTTCGGTACTGGAGTCGCCGATCGCCACATAGCGACGAAATGCTGTCACGACCCGATTGTTACCCGGCTGGGCAAGATCAGGTCACGTTTGCTGGGCATCGATCCGGCCACCGCCAGGAATTACTATCAATCAAGAGGTGAATCGTGCCGGCGGTCCGCGACGAGGAGTACGCCGCTGTGGTGGAGCGGGAGCGTCCGCTCATTCAGGCCACGGCCTACCTCCTCACGGGCGATGCGGTCCGGGCCGAGCGCCTTGTCCAGAAGACCTTCGCTGAGCTTTATGGGCGGTTACCCAGGGTGCAACATCCCCGATTCGAGGCGCTCAGAGCGGTAGCGAAGGCCGCCCGTGGACCCATCCGGCTGCCGTGGGAAGCCCGAGAGCGCGTTGAGCTGGTTGACGGACCGCGACCTGTGCCGGTCGGCGAGCCAATCGTCGCCGACCTGCGGATGCTCGCGTACGACCAGCGAGTTGCCATCGTCTTGGAGAGCTACGCCGAATTGGCCGGCGTGCAGATCGCGGATGTCCTCGAGCGACCGGTTGATGACGTCCTTCTGCTGGCCAGGGAGGGGCGGGTCGTGCTGGCCGCCGGACATCCGGAGCGTGCGAGTGACGAGGAACTCGCCCAGGAGCTCAGAAATGCGATTCCCTACGACATGCGTGAATCGCACGGCAGCGCCAGTGACCTGATCCACGGTCGCCAGCTCAACCACCGTCGGTGGATCCAGCGAGCGTCGGCGGCGCTCCTGACGGCAGCGCTGATTGTCGTCGCCGCAGTCTGGCTCGTTCCAGCGCGCCCACCGGTTCCACAGGCAGCACCATCGGTGCCAATCTCCACACCCTCCAGCACGAAGTGCGATCCGGCCACCGACCCGACCTGCCGTTCAAAGATCTTGTTCAAGTGGCGAACCGAGATGGCCGAGGTCGCGGCGTCTCATCTGGATCCCAAAGGTGAGTACTTCAGCGGATTCGGCTACCACGACGACGACCGCTACGGCACGCCAAGCTTCTGGGCCGGCCACGGCGGCGCGCTTGCCTTTGAGATGTTCTGGCTCGACAAGGGCGCGACAGAGGTCTATCTGCAGGTCGCGACCAGCCGCAGGTTCGCCGTGCGCTGCGGTGCCACCACCAATCAGCAATGCACGGCGGTGCGTTTCATGGACGGCAACCTCTTCCGGCTGAGCGACTCAGCGACGGTCTTCCGGGGCATCGAGGTCCAATACAACCCAACCGGAGACGAGGTGATCACCGCCATCGCTCGCAACACACAGCGCGGCCAAGTCCTGGAGGTCAGCACCGGCGACCTCGTCAAGTTGCTGCAGGATCCCCGCCTCCGACTGCCCAATCCGTAGCTAATGAGCTTTCGAGTTAGGCGGCTAGATCAACAGAATGGTCGATGATCGTCAGGTTTAAGAGGGGTTGCCGGCGTATCGGATTCGTCCTTGTCGCGGCCTTGGGGATAGTCGAGCAGGGAAGGAATGATCGCCAGCAACACGATCACGATGACGCCGATAACGACGGCGATCCCCGTGATCAAGAGCTGGATGATGTTCATGCTGCAATCATGGCGCGCCTAACTGTCAAAAACATCTGCCCGAGCCCGGCTGTCGCTGAGTAATCGGGCAGCCACAACGGTTCCCTCACCACCGTCGACTCGTCAGAATGGCGAGATGAACGCCTGGGCCGTACACCAACCGGGGCCGATCGAGGGCGACCCGTTGCGGCGCGTGGAACGTAGAGTGCCCAACCCCCTTGCCAAGCAAGTTCGCATCAAGGTCAACTGCTGCGGCGTCTGCCGCACCGATCTGCACCTGGCCGAGGGGGACTTGCCACCCAAACATCAGAACATCACCCCTGGCCACGAGGTAGTTGGAGTCGTCGATGCTCTCGGTGATGACGCAAGCCGGTTTGGGCTGGGTGATCGGGTCGGCGTCGCTTGGCTCGGCGGCACCGATGGCAGCTGCCGATTCTGTCGCCGCGGTGCCGAAAATCTGTGCATCGCGCCTACCTTCACCGGCTGGGATGGCGATGGCGGCTATGCAGACTTCTGCCTGGTCGACGAGGCGTTCGCGTACGCGCTTCCGGCAGGAATTGACGACCAACACGTCGCTCCCTTGCTGTGTGCCGGGATCATCGGCTACCGGGCGCTGGTCTCCGCAGCGATTCCGCCGGGCGGGTCACTCGGCATTTACGGCTTTGGCGGCAGTGCGCATCTCACCGCGCAAGTAGCGCTGGCCCAGGGGCTGCGGGTCCATGTCCTGACTCGGGGTGAGGCCAACCGGAAGTTGGCGGCCGAGCTCGGCGCAGACTCCGTGGGCGACGCCCACGATATGCCGCCTGAGCCCCTGGATGGTGCGATCTTGTTCGCTCCGGCCGGTGCGCTGGTGCCGGCTGCGCTGCGGGCGCTCGACCGCGGCGGGACGCTCGCAGTCGCCGGCATCTGGTTGTCCGACATCCCAGTGCTCAGCTATCAGGACACGCTGTTCCAAGAGCGCAAGCTGCGGTCGGTGACTGCGAATACGCGTGCGGACGGAGAGACCTTCCTCCGACTGGCCGAACGGCTCGGCGTACGCGCAACAACCGTCTCATACCCGATGAGCGAGGCGCCGCAGGCTCTGGCAGACCTCAAACACGGGCGATTCAGCGGAGCTGCCGTCCTGCAGAATTGAGGTTCTACTCATCCGACAAGATCACGAATTGCCTGTATTTCCGTAGGCCCGACGCGGCAGCATCCTCCGACGAGGCGCGCGCCGCCGCTGATCCAGGCCGTCACATCTTTGGGTTGGAAAATCGCCGGGCCGATCCAGCTCCGAGCCTCGGGGTCCCAGCGCTCGCCGCTGTTGGGATACACGACGACCGGCTTGCCGCTGGATTCGCGGGCACTGCGGACCAGCGAGTACGTGTCGGCCGGGTCGACGCAGTTCACTCCGACCGCAACGATCTCCTCGACATCGCGGGCGAGCGAAAACGCCTCGGCCACCGGCTCTCCAGCCCGGGTTCGGTCCCCCGCACAGGTGACCGAGAGCCAGCAGGGCAGCCGGCTGCCGTCGATCTCAGCCAGCAACGCCTCGACCTCAGCCAGGCAGGGAATGGTCTCCAAGGCCAGGACGTCGACGTCAGCTTCAGCAAGCGACGCGATCCGTGGCCGGTGCCAGGCACGTAGCTCATCCACCGAAAGGGCGTAGTCACCTCGATACTCCGACCCGTCTCCCAGCGCCGCTCCGTACGGACCGACCGAGCCAGCGATCCAGCGATCGTTGCCATCTTCGAAGCTTGCACGCGCCTGCTCGGCAAGGCGTACGCTCCGCCGAATCAATTGCTCGGCTTCGTCCCGCCCGATGCCGGCTTGGACGAATCCGCCGATCGAGGCCTGGTATGACGCCGTGGTCGCGACCTGAGCGCCGGCTGCGAAATACGCCAGATGCGCCTGAACAATCGCGCCCGGATCATCATGGAGCAGCTGCGCCGACCACAGCTTGGAGTCAAGGTTGTGACCCTGGGACTCAAGCTGGGTGGCCAGGCCGCCATCCAGCACGACCGGACCGACGCGAAGTGCATCGGCGAGTGCGGTGATCACCAACCCAACGTAGCCAGCTCTGCACAAGGTGTTGCCCGCGCACCCTGCACATGGCCCCTTGCGCCCCCACCAGTTGCTCCAGGTGCTCCACCTTCGTCGGCAACCTACGTAAACCTAGGTTCCTTACGGTCTGCACACTTTGCAACCCGTGCAGAGCGCACAGAAACCTATGTTTACCTAGGTTTCTGACCCGAAGGCGGGTCCAACAAGTCGGCGTTGTGTTCGTCGCGGAACTCGAGCCAGTCGCGGGTGAGAGCAAGATCAAAACCGGAGCTACCGTCAGTGCTGATGGTGATCAGCCGCTCGCCGATGCCCACAAGCTGTTCGCCCAGGCCTTCGGGTCCACGGCGTGCAGAGGTCGAGCGCTCGATCTCGCCGGGATCCCGTCCGACCGTCGCACACCACTCGTCGAGGATGCGGTTCTTCCGGGTCAGCGTCTCCACGTCTCCGAACCCGTGCCAGATATTCGCGTGCTCGGCCGCCAGCCGGAGCGTCTTTCGCTCGCCACCACCGCCGACCAGGATGGGAATCGGCCTCATCGGTGCGGGATTGAGTCGGCCCCACCGTGATCGGATCCGCGACAACGAGTCGCCCAGGGCGGCGATCCGGGTGCCCGGTGTGCCGAACTCGTAGCCGTACTCGGCGTAGTCCTTTTCGAACCACCCCGCGCCGATCCCGAGGATCAGCCGGCCGCCGCTGATGTGATCAACGGTGCGCGCCATGTCCGCCAGCAAGTCCGGATTACGGTAAGAGTTGCAGGTCACCAGCGCGCTGAGTTCGACGCGTTCGGTCTGTTGGGCCCATGCCGCCAGCATCGTCCAGCACTCGAAGTGCTTGCCCTTCGGATCGCCGCCCAGTGGAAAGAAATGGTCCCACGTGAAGATCACATCGACGCCAGCCTCCTCGGCCGCGGTGACCGCGCGCCGCAGGTCCGCGTAATCGGCGTGCTGCGGCTGAAGCTGGATACCGACCCGAACTGGGCGGCCAGCGTGCGGCAACTGAGACACCAGATTCCTCCTCAAGTAGGGGTACGAAACGGTAATCGCCAGGTTTCGAATCCGTGTCGGCCATTGTGGCGCACCCGGCATCGGGTGAGAATGTCGGCGTTGGCGTATTAGACAATTGGAGGGGCACTCATCCCCCGCATGCATAGCCGTCCGGCGGAGGAGGTGCCGTGAAACATCGCAGTCCCCTGGTCACACTCGCCGCCGTCGCGCTGGCCTTCGCCATCATGTTCACCGTCAACATGTTGAGTGGCCCGCCAGGCAGCAGTTCCACCGGAACCGCGGGCCCATCAGCGGCGCCAGCGACTGCCACCTCCAGTAGCCCGTCGCCTCAGCCGACGGAGACGCCTGTTGCCACATCCTCCGCCGAGGACAGCAAATTCGGTGAGAAAGTCGTGTACGCCGGCCGTACCGATGACGACACGGCTGCGATCGCCGTCGCGGTCGTGGGTGACCAAGCTGCTGCTTATCTCTGCGACGGGCGCAACGTCGAGGCCTGGTTTCGCGGCACTGTCGAGGGAGAGGACCTCTCGTTGAAAAGCAAGAGCGGAGGGACGCTCGAAGCCAAGCTCGACGGCGACCACATCAAGGGCACGGTGCAGGTCAACAACGACACACTGAGATTCGAGATCAATGAGGCAAAGAAGCCGGCAGGCCTCTACCGGGCGCGTGGGTCCCAGACAACGATTGGATGGATCGTTCTTGAGGACGGGTCGCAGGTGGGAGTCCAGACGAGCGGCGCTGACTCTTCGGCTGCTCCTCAGCTCGACCCGGAGAACCCGCAGGTCTCCGTCGGCGGCGAGGATCTCGATGCCGCTCCCGTCAACGGCGACGAAGAGCTGTGAGTTAGAGGAGACTTCATGACAAGCATCCCGGTTCCCGCGCCGGAGGCCTCTGCTGCCGAACCGAGCGGCACCAAGATCGGCCCTGTCGTAATCGCCTTTGCCATCGGGACTGCGGTCTCCATCGGCCTGGGGGTATACGGGCGGCTGCACACACCGACGGGCCATGCAGTCAACATCGCAGGGTTCTCCACCGGCGCGGCAGCCAAGGCATTCCTGGCCTCAATCGCTATGGCCCTGGCCATCGTCCAGATCGTGACGGCGCTAGGGATCTACGGACGGATCCCATTGCGTGGCGGCTGGATCAATCCCGTCCATCGCTGGTCAGGACGACTCGCGGTCCTGGTCTCGGTACCTGTCGCAGTGCACT
>CAVUTQ010000017.1:0-16111 GCA_963744455.1 uncultured Actinomycetota bacterium
ACAGAGCCTGGCCGTCTGCTACGTGAACGTAGGTTGCGGCACCGAGTCGTGGGGTGAGGAAGGCGTCGATCCTTGGGGGACATCAAGGCTCTCCGCCCCCGACGTCTCGGGTGTTGTGCTGATCCGAACCTGAGAGGCACCGGCCACCGGTGTAATCCACACCGGCGTCCCCGTTTCCAGTTCCTTGGCGGTCGCATCCGCACGGGTAAGTGTGACAAGCACCAGCGGCGCCGCATCGTCCTCGGTCAGCCGGACATCGAGTCGCACTTCGAAGCCGACGCGGTTGAAGCGCTCGATTCGGCCCGGATACGCGTCGCCGAATTGGTGGGTCTCAATCTCCAGGTCGTGTGGCCGTACCAGGTGGCCGTCGAGCGTGGTCACCGGTCCGAGGAAGCTCATCACGAACTCCGAGGCCGGATGGTCATAGAGCTCGTGGGGCGGACCGATCTGCTCGATCCGCCCCTGGTTGATCACCACGATCCGGTCAGCCACCTCCAACGCCTCCTCCTGATCATGAGTCACGAAGACGGTCGTGACATGCACCTCGTCGTGGAGTCTGCGCAGCCAAGCCCGCAGCTCCTTGCGGACATTTGCGTCCAAGGCACCGAACGGTTCGTCCAGCAACAAGACAGTGGGTTCGATTGCCAGCGCACGGGCAAGCGCCATCCGCTGCCGCTGCCCGCCGGAAAGCTGCGCCGGAAGCCGGTCCGCGAATTGTGAGAGGTGCACCAGTTCGAGCAGCTCAGCTACGCGCGCTTTGATCTCCCGGCGAGGACGCTTCCTGATCTTCAGCCCGAAACCGACATTGCCGGCCACAGTGAGGTGCCGGAACGCGGCATAGTGCTGGAAGACAAAGCCGACGTTGCGCTTCCGCGCTGGAAGGCTGGTGGCATCGACTCCCTCAATCTCCACTGATCCGACATCGGCTACCTCAAGGCCAGCGATGATCCGCAGCAGTGTCGACTTGCCACCCCCGCTCGGTCCGAGCAGCGCTGTCAGCTCGCCGGTGGCGATGTCCAAATCGATGCCCTCCAGGGCGGTGAAGTTGCCGAACGTCTTGCCGACGCCTGCGATCTTGATGCTCATCGCGGAATCCCCTTGTCAGGTCGGAAGGCGGTCAAGACAACGAGTGCGATGACTGCGATCAATGCGAGGATGAACGCCGCAGTGTAGGCGACGATCGAGTTCTCGACGCCGAATTGCTGATACCGCTCCTCAACGAGGAGCGTTGCTGTCTGGGTGCGCATGGCCACGCCGCCAGAGACGATCTTGACGGCGCCGAATTCACCGAGGGATCGGGCCAAACTGAGCACCACGCCGTAAAGCAGGCCCCAGCGGATCGCCGGCAGGGTGATGCGTGCGAAGGTCTGCAGCGCTGAGGCGCCCAGGCTACGGGCGGCCTGCTCCTGCTCTGTTCCGATCTCTTGGAGGACCGGAATGACCTCGCGGATCACCAGCGGCATGCTGACGAACGCAGTGGCCAGGATGATGCCGGGTGGCGCGTAGATCACCTGCAGGCCGGCCTGCTCCAGGCTCCCGCCCAACCAGCCCGTGCGTCCGCCGTAGACCAGTACCAGCGCCAGGCCGACCACAATGGGCGAGACCGCCAGCGGCAGGTCAACGAGGGCATTCAGCGCCCGCCTCCCGGGGAACGTGTACCGCACCAGCAGCAGCGAGATGCCGACACCGAAGATGGTGTTGATCACCACGGCCCAGAAGGCCGCCGACAGCGTCAGCTGGAATGCGAAGATCACCTCGGGCTGGCGCAGAGCGTTGATCACTGGGGCCAGTCCGTGGGCGAAGGTTGCCTGCGCGACCAGCACGACCGGCCAGATCACCAGCAGAAACAGATAGCCGACGACAAGCACCCGCAACGCCCATCGAGTTGCGGTCTGCGGCACCGCCGTCTCACGCATAGCGAGCAACCCTTCGAGAGATGACATCGAGAATGACGATGACGATGAGCGCGACGATCAGCAAGATCGAGGCCACGGCCGCCGCCTCGGTCAGCTTGTCGCCCTCGATGTAGGACAGGATGCGCACCGACGCGACTTCAGTGGAGTAGGGCAGGTTGCCTGAGAGCAGGACCAGTGACCCGTACTCGCTGATCGCCCGACAGAACGAGAGCGCAGCGCCGGAGGCGATGGCAGGGGCCAGGCTGGGCAGGATCACGCGCCTGAAGATCGTGAACTGAGTCGCGCCCAGCGATGCGGCCGCCTCTTCCACCTCAGACTCGATCTCAAGCAGAACCGGCTGCACGGTGCGCACGATGAACGGCAGCGTCACGAACAAGAAGGCCAAAAACACCGCGATCGGGGTGTTGGCCCAGTTGACGCCGAGCGGGCTCGATGGCCCATACAGGCTGAGCAGCACCAGCCCGGCGACGATGGTCGGAAGTGCCAGTGGGATGTCGATGACCACCTCGAGCACCTGCTTACCGGGAAAGTGATCGCGGACCAGCACCCAGGCGATCGTGGTCCCCATGAAGATGTTGACTGCGGTCACAAGAATCGCGTGACCCACGGTGAGCCTGAGTGCAGCCAGTGTCTGTGGGCTGCGCAGGCTGTCCCAGTAGGCCGACCAGCCACCCTCGGAAGCCTGGACGAGCACCGCGGTCAGCGGAATCAGCACCAGCAGGCTGAACCACAGCAACGCAACCCCCAGTCCTAGCCGTGACGCGGGGGTAAGCGAGGTCGCACTGCGCCCGCGCGGCAGGCGGCGGCCACCGGCGCTGGTGGCCGCGCCTGCGGTAGCGGGGTCGAGCGGAGGCGGCTCGACTATGACCGCGCGGTGGGTCACTGAGACCTGCCTGTTGCCTGCTGAATCTGCGGCACCAGGCCGGTGGCTTCCTCAAAGAACTTCGCATTCACCGCATCCCAGCCACCGAGGTCGCTGATGGTGAACAGCTTGGGCGGCACAGGGAAGGGCTTGGCCGGTTCGTTGGCGCCAGGCACTTCGCCGATCGGGGTGTCCGCAACGACAGGTCGGAAGCCCTTCTTCACGAACTCTTCCTGGCCGGCCTTGCTCAGTACGAAATCGAGGTAGGCGTTGGCCTTGGGATTGGCATTCTTCAACACCGCGCCCGGGTTTTCGATCTTGATGGTGGCGTCGGGAAGGATGTAGTCGAAGTCCTCACCTGACTGGCGCGCGAGGATGGCCTCGTTCTCATAGGAGATCAGCACGTTGGCTGCGCCCTCGAGGAAGGCGTTGGTGGCGTCGCGTCCGCTGCCCGGAAGCGCAGCCACGTGATTGAAGAACTTGGTCAGGTACTCCCTCGCCTCAGCCTCAGTGCCGCCGTTGGCGATCACCTGGTGATAGGCCGCCAGGATGTTCCAGCGCGCCGAACCGGACGACGCCGGGTTGGGCGTGACGATCTTGACACCGGGCTTGACCAGGTCGGACCAATCCTTGATGCCGAGCGGATTGCCCTTCTGCACCACAATGACGACGGTCGAACCCGAAACGATGCCCTTCGTGGGTCCGGACTTCCAACCCTCATCGACCAGGCCCGCCTTGACCAACCGGGTCACATCGCCCTCGAGTGAGAAGTTCACGTAGTCGGCCGCGAGGCCGTTCACCACTGCTCGGCTCTGGTCACCTGAGGCGCCGTACGACTCCTCCCAGATGACGTCTTTGCCTTCCGGGGTCTGGGCGAACTTCTTCTGGATCGCGTTGTTCGCCTCTTTCGGTACCGCATAGCCCACCAGGTGCAGTGTGGTGGTTCCGGCAGCACTCGGCGCTTGGGCTGCGCCGCCGACGCAAGCGGTGAGCAGCAGGACTGTGGCAGCGACCGCGGAGAGTGCCGCGACGGACCGTACGCGCAGGAGTTTGCGTCTGGACATGATGTCTCGCCTTCGTGTTTGGAGGAAATCCCTCTATCTCTACTAGGTCGCTAGAGAATATAGAGATAAGAGTCCGACGAGATGTCGTTCGTCATGTGAGATGGACGAGCGCTTCGGCCCGCGTACCGCAGCCGGATCACGCGATACGATGCTTACCTCGTAAACTCCCGCCCAGATGATCAAGCTCAGCGAGGGGAGACGTTAGTGCTGATTCGCGAGGGGACATCACTGTGGAGGTGACGCGCCGACTGAGGGTCGGCTGCGAATTCATTCACCAGTCGGAGACTGCTGTTCCCGCGGTGTTCCAAGTCGAGCCGCTGAGCGATCAAAAGGTCGACGTGATCGATGAGCGCTGGTCGCTGGAGCCAGCTGGACCGACCCATCCCTACACCGACCTATACGGCAATCCGTGTCGACGCTTGATCGTTCCTGCAGGACGTTCCATGATCAGCTACCAGGCGACGGTGATCGTTCCTGACGCGGTGGAGGATGTTGATCAGGATGCCCCCGAGCTGACCCCGGATCAGCTGCCCGACGAGGCGCTGATCTATACGCTCCCCAGCCGCTTCTGCCTCCCGGATGTCCTCGGCGCCGAGGCCTGGAGCCGCTTCGGCAGTACGCCGCCCGGGTACCGTCGGGTCCAGGCGATCTGCGACCACGTGCACGGTCACGTCCGCTTTGAGTACGGCGCCAGCACAGCGTGGACCACAGCCGCCGATGTCCACACCAGCGGTTATGGAGTCTGCCGGGACTTCACACACCTCGCGGTTTCGTTCTGCCGCGCGCTCAACATCCCCGCTCGTTACGTGTTCGGCTACCTGCCCGAGATCGACATCCCGCCTCTCGATCAGCCGATGGACTTCGCGGCCTGGATGGAGGTCTATCTGGGTGATCGCTGGTGGACGTTCGATCCGCGAAACAACGAGCGACGTAAGGGCCGGGTGCTCATCGGGCGCGGTCGCGACGCCAGCGATGTTGCGATGGCCACCACCTTCGGCGCGCCTTGGCTGGAATCGATGACCGTGATTTCGGAGGAGGCTGTCGAGGGTTAGCTCGGCCTGTATGCGGGCTGGGCCCTTCGACAAGCTCAGCACGGCGCTTGTCGAAGCCCGCGATGTGGCCCATCGACAAGCTCAGGTGCGCCTGATCAGACAAGCTAAGGGACATCAGACACGACCGGCCATCAGCTGGCACGAAGCCCGCGTACCGTCCTGGCGAGCACCGCGTCCAGCTGTGTATTGCCGATCGGGACAGCACCGAAGAAGAACCCCCAGTCCTTGCCATCGCGTACCACGATGAAGATCACGTGATCTCCCAGGAGCGCAAGATCAGGCCGGTCCACGGTGATCTCGCTCTCGATCAGCCATCCGTCACGGCCGTCGATGCTGAGGCTTTCGCTGCGAATGTCGGATCGCGTGGGGACGTACGGGCCGTACATGTTGCCGGTGACGACGCACTGCGCCAAGCTCTCGACCGTGTTGCGCGGATCATGAACGAAGCCGTCTTCACCGCGCAGCTGCCCAACCGCGAGCTGCGCGATCCAAAGCGGCTCCTCCTGGCGGACCGGGAGTGACTGCTGGAGCACGTCGTAGGCGAAGCTGAAGCGTGGCTCGAGCGCGCCGGGCTCAAATGTTGGTTGCGCCTCGAACGACAGGTTCCCGCCGTAGACCCGACCGTCGACGGGATGGTTGGCCCGCTGATTAGGGTCTCCCTTCGGGCAGGGCACCAGGGGCACCGCCGTGGGGGTGGCGGAGGGAGTTTGCGTGGCTGTGGGCGCACGGCCGGGGGAGTCGCTGGGACTCGCGGTCGCGGTTGGTAGCGGGCTGTCGACGACCGATCGGAAGTTGCCGACGAGGATGGCTGCCACAAGCACGCTCACGGCGACGACGAGCACCCCGATGATCAGGCCGAGCCGACGCCTGCGCGACGATCCGCTTTGCGGTTCGGCCTGCGCAGGCTCACTCGGGGTCGGGCCGCTTGCCGGGCTCTCAGCCGGGGTGGGCCGGTGAGGGTCGTCGGTGGTGGCGGTTGACCACTTCGAACCGTCCCAGTAGCGGTATCGCCCAGGCACCCCCGCGGGGTCGGGGTACCAGCCGGCAGCTGGCATCTGTGGCTACCTGAGCAGCCTCAGCGCCGGCTCCGGCAGCAGAGTGCAGACACTAACGACCCTCCCGCCAGCCATTGGTGATCGGCAGCCGCCGGTCCCGGCCGAACGCCTTGAAGCTGATCTTGGTCCCTGGCGGATACTGGCGTCGCTTGTACTCGGCGCGATCGACCATCCTGATCACCCGATCCGCCAGCTCAGGGTCGAAGCCCATCGCCACGATCTCCTCGTGACCCGCGTCACCTTCGACATAGTCGTCCAGAACATCGTCGAGCAGCTCGTACGGCGGAAGCGAGTCGGTGTCCTTCTGACCCGGCCGAAGTTCGGCGCTTGGTTCCTTGATGATCGAGTTCTCCGGGATAGGTGGAGTCTCACCACGCTGCTACGGCCTGCTCGTTACGCCAGCGAGCCAGCCTCCAGACCCAGGTCTTCGGCACGTCCTTGATCGGTGCGTAGCCGCCGACGGCGTCCCCGTAGATGGTGCTGTAGCCGACGGCGAGCTCACTCTTGTTGCCGCAGGCCAGCACGATCGATGGGGGATGCTGATTGGACTCGGCCATCCAGATCACGGCGCGGATCCTGGCCTGCAGGTTCTCGGCGGCGACGCCATCGATATCGAGCATCTGGTCGAATGCATCGACGGCTGGGGCGATCGGCACCGTCGTGAAGTGCAGACCGGTCCGCGCGGCCAGCTCGGCGGCGTCGCTCTTGGAATGCTCCGAGGAGTAGGCACTGGGATTGGAGATGCCGTAGACACGGTCCGCGCCGAGGGCATCGCATGCCAAAGTCGCCACCAACGTCGAGTCGATGCCGCCTGACAGTCCCAGGTAGACCCGCTCGATCCCGTTCTTGGAGCAGTAGTCCCGCAGGCCCATCACCAGCGCCAGATAAACCTCGGCCATCGGCTCGAGCGGTTTCGCAACCCCAGGCGTGATCAACTCGGTAGGTGCGTCTGCGGAATCGGAGATGTGATGTCGGAGGATGATCATGCCGCTCTCACCGAATTCGGCGGGTACGGTGCCGAGGGCCGGCTCTGCTTGCAGCGGCGCAGTGCCAGGGGCGAGTTCAAGATCGGCAACGACCAGTTCTTCGACGAACTGCAGGGCGCGCACCACGATCGTGCCGTCTTCACGGGCGATCATGGTGTCGCCGTCGAAAACCAGCTCGTCCTGGCCGCCGACAAGGTTGACGTATGCGAGCGGGCAGCCGGCTTCCCGGGCGCGCCGCCTGACCAGATTGCCACGCACGTCGTCCTTGTCGCGCTCGTACGGGCTGGCGTTGATCACCGCCAAAAGGCCGGCGTTCGCCTCGGCGGTCGCGGCGACCGGGCCGCCGTCTTGCCACAGGTCCTCACAGATGGCAATCGCAACGTCGATGCCGCGGATGCGCAGCACATGCAGCTCGTTACCGGGCTTGAAATAGCGGTACTCGTCGAAGACCCCGTAGTTGGGTAAGTGGTGTTTGGCGTAGGAACAGATCAGCTGACCCTGGTGCAGCACCGCAGCTACGTTTCGTGGGTGCCCGCCCTTGGGATGGCCGGGCTCATCGGTCCGGTCGAGATATCCCACCACCACGACAAGATCACCAAGGCCCGCATCGAGCAGGCGAGTGCCAAGACGGTTGATCGAGGTCCGAGAGGCCTCAACGAAGCTGCGCCGCAGTGCGAGATCTTCCACCGGGTAGCCGGTGAGCATCATCTCGGGGAAGAGCACTAGGTGTGCACCTGCGTCGGCTGCTTGTTTCGACCAGTCCATGACAAGGTCGGCGTTCGCCGAGATGTCCCCGACGGTGGCGTTGACCTGGGCCATGGCAATCCGCAGATGGGGCACGGGACGAGACTACGACGCGGCACGGAGGCCCTCTGTGAAACCGGTCACTCGCAACCTCAAAATGGGCCGAACGCTGGATGACGGTCGTCGGATTCAGGCGCGATGCGCAAGCAGTCCGAGCTGCCGCGTCGTAACTCTGCTGTTACATCCTGGGCGGCAGACTGGGCCGCGTGGACAAGCAGACCGAGTTCGTTTTGCGGGCGATTGAAGAGCGCGATGTGCGGTTCGTCCGTATGTGGTTCACCGATGTTCTTGGCTTCCTGAAATCGGTCGCTGTCGCGCCTGCCGAGCTCGAGGGGGCCTTCGCTGAGGGCATGGGCTTTGACGGTTCGGCGATCGAAGGCTTCGCCCGGGTCTATGAGTCCGACATGCTGGCGCACCCCGACCCATCGACCTTCCAGGTTCTGCCGTGGCGCGACATCAGCCCGGCCACAGCGCGGATGTTCTGCGACATCACCATGCCCGACGGGTCGCCCTCTTATGCCGACCCCCGCTATGTGCTCAAGCGGGCACTCAAGAAGGCCGCCGATCTCGGGTTTACCTTCTACACCCACCCTGAGGTGGAGTTCTTCCTCTTCAAGGACCCGATCGAGCCAGGCCAGCCGCCAACGCCAGTCGACCAGTCCGGCTACTTCGATCACACGCCGCAGAGCCTGGGAACCGACTTCCGGCGCCGCGCGATCACCATGCTCGAGCAGATGGGCATCTCGGTGGAGTACTCACACCATGAGGGCGGCCCAGGCCAACAGGAGATTGATCTCCGCTATGCCGACGCGCTGTCAACTGCCGACAACCTGATGACCTTCCGCGTTGTGGTCAAGGAAGTTGCGCTGTCTCAGGGCATTCACGCCTCGTTCATGCCCAAGCCGTTCACTGAGCACCCCGGCTCTGGCATGCACACGCACATGTCGCTGTTCGAGGGCGACACCAATGCCTTTTACGACGCGAGCGCGGAGCATCACCTGTCGAAGATTGGGCGCTACTTCATCGCTGGCCTGCTGCGGCATGCCGCCGAGATCACCGCCGTGACCAACCAGTGGACCAACTCCTACAAGCGGCTCGCCGGCGGAGGCGAGGCGCCCAGCTACATCTGCTGGGGGCGTAACAACCGCTCGGCATTGGTCCGAGTGCCGATGTACAAGCCGAACAAGGGGTCCTCGGCTCGGGTTGAACTGCGCTCGATTGACTCGGCCGCCAACCCCTATCTGGCCTTTGCGCTCATTCTGGCGACGGGCCTGGCTGGAATCGAAGGCGAGTACGAGCTGCCCGAAGGTGCCGAGGATGACGTGTGGTCTCTCACGGAGCGGGAGCGGCAAGCGCTGGGAATCTCACCTCTGCCGCGCAATCTTGACGAGGCAATCCGCACCATGGAGCGGTCCGAGCTCGTTGCGGAGACGCTCGGAGAGCACGTCTTTGACTTCTTCCTGCGTAACAAGCGTGCGGAGTTCGAGGAGTACCGCCGGCAGGTGACACCTATGGAACTCACCCGCCTCCTCCCCGTGCTCTAACCACCGACTTGTCAGCGTCTCGGCTGGCTCATAGCACGCTCAGACGCTGACAAGTCGGTGTTAGGAGAGCAGGGGGAGTACCGCAGAGAGGTTGGCGCGCAGGCCGGACGCGTGGACAGTGCCTTCCGCCACGGCATCCGCCCAACCGATGCGGCCCGTCGCCAGCCTCAGGAAGGTCAGCGGATCGGTCTCCACGACGTTCGGCGGGGTGCCGCGGGTGTGGGTTGGCCCGGGATCGCCTATCGCGCACTGCGCTGCGGCGTACGGCGGCACTCTTACCTCGACGGAGCGGCCGGGATGCTGCGCGGCGAGGATGCCGGCGAGGGTACGGGTACACCGTGCGACGGCACTGCGCTGCAGCTGTGCCGGCTCCGCATCGGGAAGTGAGCGGTTCAGGTCGTCGGTATGGACGACCAGCTCGACGATGCGAGTAGCCAAGAAATCCTCGATCGTGGTCGGACCGCGTCTGGTAGTGATCACTTGCGACATCTGGACGCCCGCCTCGAGCCTGATTGCAAGATCATCAATGGCAGACTCGAGCCGCGCCACTACCTCCGGGCCGCTGAGTCCGGACGACGCCTCGAGCGTTGCCGCAGTGATCATCTCGACGTCGCGCCGATACCGCTTCACAAATTCATGGATCGGGAGAGCAGGTTCCTTGGTCGGTTGCTCCAGCGAGTGCACGAAGCCTGTGTGGACCAGGACGAGGTGACCGGCGAGTTGTCGCACGCTCCAGCCCGGCAGCACAGTTGAGCGCTCGAAGGCCTCGGGCGCTAAGCCCCGCAACCACCCCAGGATCGTTCGCGACTGCTCCAGCAAGGCATCCTGGGGGCGCAACCGCGGGATTGCCATCATTCACGACCTCCGCGGCGACGCTACCAGCCGCCAGCGGCGCTGGCGGGTGCAAGAGGGACACAGGCAGGCGCGCTCACCTCTGCGAGCGGCGGTTGGCGCTTCCCGGGGCGCCGTGCGAGCAGAGACGAATAACATCGGGCTCATGATCCGGATCGAGACGATTCGAGGCTCGCTGGCGCGGCGCGGCTTCGTCGACGCGGTGGCTGCCGAACGGGTCATCGAGCGTTGGGCCGACGAGTACGAGCCATTGCTTGATCTGCTCGCGAAGTCTGCCGATCCGGACCTGGCGCTGTCGGGCCTTGATCGGCTCTCTGAGCGGGTTCCGGATTTGCTCGCCCGGTTGACAGCGGCGCCCGTTCTGGCCCGTCAACTGAGCATGGTCCTGGGCGGCAGCAACAAACTGAGCCATCATCTGATCGCTCATCCGGAACATCTTGAGCTGCTCGAGACCGAACTGGCCAAGGTGCCCGCGGCCTCGCTGCGGCAGGAGCTGCTGGAGGCGACCGGCGCTGACCCTGAATTGCCGACGCCTGTCGCGACGGACCCCACCGGCAACCGGCTGCGTATTGCCTACCGTGGCGCGCTGCTCCGCGTCGCCGCTCGCGACCTCTGTGCGCCCGAGCCAATCGAAGTAGTCGATGACATCGCCGACGAGCTCTCCGACCTTGCCGACGCCACGCTCGAGGCCGCCCTGTCGATCGCTCGACTCAAGCTCGGCGAAACCGCTTCCCAGACACGCCTGGCTGTGATCGGACTCGGCAAATGTGGCGCCCAGGAACTCAACTATGTCAGCGACGTCGACGTCCTCTTCGTCGCCGAGCCAGTCATGGACTCAGAGGGCACGCCGCTGATCAGCAACGACCAGGCTGTGCAGATCGCGACACGGATGGCGGCGGAGATGACCCGCGTCTGCTCGGCACACACCTCGGCGGGGACGATCTGGGAGGTGGATACGGCGCTCAGGCCGGAGGGCAAGGCCGGTCAGCTGGTGCGCACGCTCTCGAGCCATCGCATCTACTACGAGAAGTGGGCCAAGACCTGGGAATTTCAGGCGATGCTCAAGGCTCGCCCAGCTGCCGGTGATTTGGAGCTTGGACAAGCCTTCGTGGACCTGGTGGCACCGATGGTGTGGCGCGCTGCGGAGCGCGAGAACTTCGTTGCCGATACCCAGGCGATGCGCAAACGGGTAGTGGCCCACATTCCGGCGCGGGATCAGGGCCGCGAACTCAAACTCGGTGAGGGTGGTTTGCGCGACGTCGAGTTCTCGGTGCAACTGCTGCAGCTCGTGCACGGACGGGTCGACGAGCGACTCAGGTCGCGCGCCACGTTGCCGGCACTCAGGAGCTTGATCGACAACGGCTATGTGGGCCGCGAGGACGGCAAGGGATTCGCGCTGGCCTATCGGTTCCTGCGAACGCTCGAACATCGGATCCAGCTCTTCAACCTGCGGCGCACCCACCTGCTGCCGAACAATGATCATGATCTTCGTCGGCTGGGCCGTTCGCTCGGCTATAAGGAGCCCGTCAAGGAGCTGCTCAGCACCTGGGGCCACATCAGCAAGCGGGTACGCCGGCTGCACGAGCGGCTCTTCTACTCGCCGCTGCTTGACGCGGTGGCCAAGATCCCATCCAAGGAGCTCACGCTGACCACCGATGCCGCCCTCGACCGGTTGAGGGCGCTCGGCTACGCCGATCCGACGGCCGCGCTGCGCAACATCGCAGCACTCAGCCAGGGTGTCACCAGGCAGGCGGAGATTCAGCGCCAGCTGTTGCCGGCAATGCTCGGCTGGTTCGCGCAAGCGCCCAATCCTGATCATGGTCTGCTGGCATTCCGCCAGGTGTCGGAGGCGCTGGGCACAACCCCCTGGTACCTGCGGGCGCTCCGCGACGAGGGCGCGATGGCCGAGCGGCTGGCCCGAATCCTCGCTTCCAGCCGGTACGCCGTAGAACTACTGAAGCGGGCTCCGCAGACAGTGCAGATGCTCGCAGACGATCAAGAGCTGCGACCTCGGTCGCTTGCCGAGCTGAAGGCGGAGATGCACGCCGTCGCCGCCAGGCAGAGCAACAGCGTTGCAGCGGTCGATGCGATCCGGGCAATCCGGCGTCAGGAGCTGTTCCGGGTGGCCGCCGGCGATTTGGTCGGGGAGAATGACGTGCTGAGTGTGGGGGCGGCCCTCACTGACTTGGCCTCCGCAACCATCGATGCCACTTTGACCGTGGCGCGCGAGGCCTCCGAAAGCGACCCGGTGCCTCGGATCGCGGTCATCGCGATGGGCCGGTGGGGAGGCCGTGAGATGTCCTACGCCTCGGACGCCGATGCCATGTTCGTGATGGAGAACGGTGCCGATCCGGACGCCGACCCGACCAAGGTTGCCGGCGCGGTGATCACCGAAGTTCGGAAGCTGTTGACCCGACCTGCCGCCGATCCGTCTCTGAGCATCGACACCGACCTGCGGCCCGAGGGCAAGGGCGGTGCCCTGATCCGCTCGCTCAGCGCGTATCGCAACTACTACAGCCGGTGGTCATCCACCTGGGAGCTCCAGGCTTTGGTCCGCGCTGACGCGCTCGCCGGCGACGAAGAGCTTGGCAAAGCCTTGATGGCCGAGATCGATGCCCGCCGCTGGCCGGAAGGGGGTTTGACCACCTCTCAGCTGACCGAGATCCGCAAGCTGAAGGCACGAGTGGAGGCGGAGCGGCTGCCGCGGGGCGCCAATCCAGCCAAGCACACAAAGCTGGGGCCGGGTGGGATCGCCGATGTGGAATGGACCGTTCAGCTTCTCCAGCTGCAGCACGCCTATAGGCTGCCCGCGCTGCGCTCCTCACAGACGATCGTGGCGCTGCGGGCGGCCCGCGATGCCGGAATCATCGACGCGATGGACGCCGGACACCTCGAGGCGGCGTGGACGCTCGCCAGCCGGATCCGCAACCAGATCATGCTGATGCGCGGGCGCGGCTCGGATTCCCTGCCGAGCGACAACCGAGAGCTCGCCAGCCTGGCGGAGCTGCTCGGATATGGGCCAGGGGAGTCCTCCCATCTGCTTGCCGATTACCGTCGGGTGACGCGTCGGGCCAGGTCTGTCGTGGAGAGAGTCTTCTGGGGTACGTAGCTAGTGTCCTGCGCCGCGGCACCGAGGATCGCGCCTCCAGTCAGCGCAAGCCGGAGGCTCCGACGACCACATGCGCCTGGGTGCCTTGCGGGCCACATTGCGGCCCGTTCGGGTAGGTCGGTTTGGCTTGCACGTCGATTTTGGGCAGCACGCGCTGCTTACCGGCCCTCCGTACCGTTGCGCCGATCATGACGGTGCCGGTTGGCAGTCCGGGCACTTCGGCGAAACCTACTTTCGTGCCATTCGGTACGGCGGTCGCCGAGCAGGCTGAGTCGGGATCGTTGCCATCGCAGCCCTGGTCGACTGTGTCACTGCCCGGAGTCAGCTGCACCTTGTGATCATGACAGTCGCCGTCCCAGCAGACCGTAAGCTGCACCGCGTCCACGTCTGCCGCGATCGTCTTCTCAACGGTGACTCCCACCCCAGGAGGTGCACCGATCTCAGTGCAGGCAACCTCCATCGGGCTGCAACCGGCGAGCAACAGAACCGTCGCCAGCGCGGCGAATGCTTGGTAGCTTGCCCGCGACATCAGCAGCCAGTCCGGCTCAACGTGCAGCAGCGAGCAGGGCCGCTCGATACGCCTGCAGCGTGGCGGCTGCAGTGTTGTCCCAGCTGAACGTCGCCGCATGCGCTGCCGCGTTAGTGCCCATTCTGATCATCTCATCGTGATCATCCAGAATCGCGGCGAGCGCATCGGCCCATTGGCGCTCGTCGTGTCCCTTCACCAGCAGACCGCTGTAGTGATCACGGACAGTGTGACGGAGGCCGCCGACATCGGTTGCGACCACCGGTCGTCCGCACGCTTGAGCCTCGAGTGCGACGAGTCCAAAGGACTCGTTGTAGGAGGGCACAGCAACCAGGTCGGAGACGCAGTACCAGCGGAACAGCTCTGAGCGCGCCGAGTGCGGCCGGAAATCCACCATGTCCGCGACGCCATGATCAATCGCTAGTGGGCCGAGTGTTTGCGACCATTCCCCGTTCGAGCCACTGGGACCGCCGATGATGATCAACTGGAGTCGATCACGGCGTTCCGGGTCGCGGCGGGCCAGCTCTGCAACGGCCTTGATCAACACATCGGGCGCCTTCAATGGCTGGATGCGCCCGACGAACAAGATCACCTGGATGTGCTGGGCCACCCCGAACTGAGCTCGTGACTTGGGCTGGTTGCAGGGGTGAAAGGTGCGCAAATCGACGCCCGGGGGGACGATCATGATCTGCTCGGGCTGCGCCCGGTAATGGCTGCGGAGTTCGGCCGCCTCGTCGGGGGTGTTGGCGGTGAGCACATCGGCCGCGTGAACGATGGCAGACTCCCCACGCTCGCGTACGTCGGACTCGACTGGCTGGTCGCGACTGAGGCTGGCGTTCTTCACGCGAGCCATCGTGTGCATGGTGTGCACCAGCGGAATGCCGTGGCTGCGCTTCAGCTGCAGACCGACCTGACCGGAGAGCCAATAGTGGGTGTGAATCAGATCATGGTCGTCAAGGCGCGCCTCCAGCGCGGCGCAGAACTCCTCTGTCAGGGATGGCAGCGCCTCCTTGGCAACGTGCTCGGCGGGTCCGGCCTTGAGATGAATCACCCTGGTGTGCTCGTGGACATCGACAATGTCGGGTACATCAGGCGTGTCCCGCCGGGTGAAGACATCCACCTTCAGGCCGCGCTCGCCGAGCCGCCGCGCCAATTCGGCGACGTACACATTGAGACCTCCGGCATCGCCCAGGCCCGGCGTGGCGAGTGGCGATGTATGCATGCTGATCATTGCGACTCGATGCGGATATTCCCAGCCAGCGTGCACTTTTCCTCCCGCTGAGAGGCTACAGGCGAGTCCTAGCCAACGAGGGTCACTCGCGACCGAGAGTCACTAGAGCGGTGGTCGGAAACGTGAGCTTTTAGGTGCTGACGAGCACCAGGGCCGCCACGGCGAACGCCAGACCCGCCAGCTGAACGCCGCGGAGTCGTTCGTGGTCGATCAGCAGAGCCAAGATCACTGTTGTCACGGGATAGAGCGCGGCGAGTGGGGCGACGATGGTGAGATCACCACCGCGGGTGGCCAGGAGATAGAGCGCATTCGCCGTCATGTCGCACGGGCCTGCCACCATGGTTAAGCGCAGGCTGTCGCGGCGGGGCCACGGCCCAGGTCGCGTCATGAGAATGAGCAGGCCACCAATGATCAGCGCACTCAGCTGGGAACCAGCGATCGGCCACAGGCCGGCTGATCCTCCGGCCGCGTCGCCCGCGACGGCGAGCAGGATGAAGAACAGGCCAAAGCCGGCGCCCGAACCGAGCGCGACGGCGACCAGCCTCCAACTGACGGCCTGCCGATGTCCGGGCGGATGCGGGGCGAGACTCACCAGGGCGATCGCTAAGAGGGCGCAGCCGACACCGAGCAATCGCAGTCCCGAGGGTCGCTCGCCCCAGACGAGGCCGGCGACGACCGGAATGGCGGCCGAGGTGACCCCGGTGATCGGCGCAACGACCGTCATGGCGCCTGCGGAAAGCGCCCGATAGAACAGCACCAAGCCGACCAGGCCCGCCACCCCAGCCATGGCGCCCCAGGCAAGGCCAATCTGGGTCATGGGGACATACGTCGCGACCAGATAGATCACGAGCAAGGGCAGGCTCACCAGCTTCGATACCCAAACGACCGGCAAGGCTGCTGCGCGTTGGGTGGCCTTGCCACCAGCGAAGTCGCCGACGCCCCAGATCAGCCCCGACAAGACGGCGAGCGCGACGTTCAGCACTCAGGCACCCTAGTGCCATCACAAAGGCGTCTGAAACCGTGTGAGACTTTGCTGCGTGAGGTTCCGACCGATGGTCCTGGTCGCAGTGTTGATCATCGGTGCCGTCGGGGGCGCACCTGCGGCGTATG
>CAVUTQ010000018.1:0-21265 GCA_963744455.1 uncultured Actinomycetota bacterium
CAGGTGTTCAGGGCTTCTCCGATGTTCCCGACCTGGGGACCCCTTATGACTGCAACAAGGTGCACGTGTACCAGACGTTTATTGCCGGTCGCCTTGACATACGACGTCCGTCGACAATCCCAGTTGGAATCCGATGCGCACATCCGGCGCGTCTGCACCAACGAGATTGCGAACTCGATGTTGGGCGCCAGGGATCGCCGCTCTGACTGGGAGATCCGGTATTTGGGTCCGCAACAGCCGAACGAGGATTACTTCCGCTGCATCATCGGCCGCGGCGAAACGCTCGGAACCACTCAGAGTTCCAGGCTCCTGGCTGACCACCGCCAACTGTTCGATCCCGGTGAGTAGCCGGTCCAGCATGCGCTCGAAATCCCAGCCGGCGGGATCGTCGAATCCGCCGGCTTCCCAGATCGCAGCCATGGTTGGGTAACGGTTCCAATCGAAGTAGGTGTCCCAGAAACTGGCCCGGGAATCCCAATAGGCCTCAGCAGAGACGCCGGTGTGCCGCGCCTCGTCGGCGTCACTGATCATGGAACGCGCCGCGCCCAGCAGCTGCCACTGGATGAGATTGGTAATCGCGACGTTTTCGGCTCCGGCGAATCCGGCGGCGAACAGCGCAGCGTAAAGCGCCTCGGAGACGTCGAGGACATGCGGGCCGATGGGAAGCCGGGCCATGTTGTAGTCCAGCAGCCACGGGTGGGCGTCATAAATCCGCCAGGTCTCTCGAGACCACTTTTCGACCCGTTGCTGCCACGGCAGTTCGGGCTCGGGGAGGGCGTGCTCGCCGTAAGCGTGATCGATCATCAGCTCGACCAGCTCGGAGCGGCCGGGCACGTAGGTGTAAAGCGACATGGGGCCGACCCCGAGCCGGCTCGCCACCTTGCGCATGGAGAGGGCGGCCAGGCCCTCAACGTCCGCGATCGCCACTCCTGCGGCGACGACATCGGCGAGGCTGATGCGTGGCTTGGGGCCGCGTACGGACGGTTGCTGCGGATGAGCCCAGAGCAGTTCGACGGCTCGACGGCCCTCAGGGGTACCTGGATGCGCATCGGCATGGTCTTCGGCGTGGGTTTGGCCGTCGGTCACCCGCGCCTCTTGCTGCTTCGCTGGCTCGGTCACACTCGCATCCTAGGAATCAAAACTGTCAGTGGCTTGTGATGGTCTTATCTCCGTACAGCGTATGCTATTCTAATCCAGTACGGCGTACGGAGTTCATCGGAGAAGGGGGCGGCTGAGCCATCCGAATGATCCACACAATGATCCACACAGAACGGCTGACTAGGCACTTCGTCAGCAAGAAGGAAACCATCGAAGCCGTCAAGGGCGTCGATATCGACGTCGCCGCGGGTGAGCTGGTGGCCTTCCTGGGGCCGAACGGCGCAGGGAAGTCCACCACGTTGCGGATGTTGACCACGCTGCTGCCACCAACTTCGGGCACCGCCTGGGTGGCGGGTGCGAGCATCACCAAGGAGCCGGCCGTGGTGCGCTCGAGGATCGGCTACATCGGTCAGGGTGACGCTGCCGGGCACAGCTTTCGGGCCATGGACGAGCTGGTCATGCAGGGTCGGTTTTACGGGATGAACAGCTCAGACTCGCTGGCTCGGGCCCAGGAACTGACCAAGACGCTCGATCTGACCTCGCTCGAGAAGCGGAAGGTCAGCACGCTATCCGGCGGTCAGCGCCGGAGACTCGATATCGCAATCGGGCTGATGCACAGCCCTGGGCTGCTCTTCCTCGATGAGCCGTCGACCGGAATGGATCCGCACAACCGGGCGAACCTCTGGGAGCACATCAATGGACTGCGGGAGCGGCAGGAGACCACGATCGTGCTGACCACGCACTACCTCGAGGAGGCCGACTCCCACGCCGAGCGCGTGCTGGTCATCGACCACGGCGAGATCATCGCCAACGACACTGCTGCCAATCTCAAGGCGACGTTGGCCGGTGATCGGATCGTGGTAACGGTCGACGGTGCAGATCTCGCTGCCGCGTCAGCGGTGGTTTCTACCCGGGGCAGCGAACTGACCACCTCAAACGGCTCGCGCGAGGTGACGATCGCCGGACGGTTTGATCAGGGCACGCGTACGCTGCCCTGGCTGCTGCGCGAACTTGATCATGCCGGAGTTGAGGTACGGGCCGCGGACGTACGGGTTCCAACGCTGGACGACGTCTTCCTGAGCCTGACCGGCCGAAGCTTGCGCGAGGACATTGAGGAGGTGGCCAAATGAGCACGCTGGTTTTCGATACCCGAGCGGTGTTTCAGCGGGAGATGTCACTGGTGCTCCGAGATCCGTTCTCGGTGATCTTTTCTCTGGTCCAGCCGTTGGTCTTCTTGGGCCTCTTTGGCCCGCTGCTGGCTGGGTCGGTGGATCCGGCCGTGCTCAACGGGGAGTCGCCGCTGCAGTGGTTCCTTCCGGGGGTGATCGTGATGATCTGCCTGTTCGGGACGAGCGCGACCGGCGCGAACCTGCTGTTCGAGATCATGACGGGTTCTTACGAGCGCCTGCTGGCGAGCCCGCTGCACCGCTCCGCGCTCTTGATCGGCAAGGCGCTGAAGGAACTTGCGCCGCTGGTCGTGCAGGCTGCGTTGGTGACTTTGGTGGCCATCCCGTTCGGCTTCCAGCTCTATCCCTTAGGCGTGCTGGCTGGGCTGCTACTGCTCGGTGTCTTTGGCGTGGGTCTGGGCGCGTTCTCTAACGCGCTGGCCATTGCATGCCGAAAGAGGGAATGGATGTTCTGGGCGGTGCAGCAGTCGTTGCTGTTCCCATTGTTGATCTTGTCGGGAATGATGCTGCCGCTCGAGGCTGGGCCGCGCTGGATCCAGGTGCTCGGCCAGTTCAACCCACTGACCTACATCGTGGACGCCGAGCGGGCGTTGTTTTCTGGCACATTCAACGATCCGGCGATCGGATGGGCTGTGCTCGTGGCGATAGTCACCTGTGCTGCCGGTCTCTGGGTTGGCGTCAAGCAGGTCGCCCGCAGCACGACTTGATGAAGCTCTGCTCGCGCGGCGCCCCGGGGAGCTGGTGCCGTCGTCACTCTCGCCGAAAAGCTGTTGCTCATCGCTCCTCCGTCACCATCGCGGCCACCGACGCTGACAGAGTCGGCAGTCTCAGACGTTCTCCTTGAGCCAGGCGATGTCGGCGCCTTGGCCTTCCCGGCCGCCAGGAGTTTCCACGACGACTGGAACCGCAGCCGTACGCACCACTTCGGCTAGCGCCTCGGTGCCGACCTCGCCGTCACCGAAGTTGGCGTGCCGATCGGCGCCCGAGTCGAAGGCGTCGCGGGAGTCGTTGGCGTGCACCAGGTCAATGCGGCCGGTGATGGCCCGGACCCGATCGACGAGGCCAACCAGTTCCTCGCCGCCAGCATGGGCATGGCAGGTGTCGAGACAGAATCCAACAGTGTCGCCGCCTTTGGCCTGACCGATCGCATCCCAGAGTCGTGCAATCCGCTCCAGACGGCGTGCCATCGCATTGTCCCCGCCAGCGGTGTTCTCGATCAGCAACGGGACTCGCATCTCGAGGCCGTCGATGCACTTGCGCCAGTTGTCGAAGCCGATCGCCGGATCATCGTTCTTCAGCACGTGGCCACCGTGCACGATTACGCCGGCCGCGCCGACCTCGGCGGCGGCGTCCAGGTACTGCTGCAAGAACTTGCGGCTCGGGATCCGAATCCGGTTATTGGTGGTTGCCACGTTCAACACGTACGGCGAGTGAACATAGAGCGTGATGCCGGCCTCCTGGGCCGCCGCCTTGAGCGCCGCGGCGCCGCCGGCGTACACGATCTCCGGGCCCTTCCACGCCTGCGGGTCGCCGAGAAAGAACTGCGCCAGTGTCGCTCCCCGCGCGGCCGCCTCGGCGATCGGGATCGACCTGGTCGCCGTGCCCACCTACCTGCAGGGTCACGAGTTCGACCCTCCGCCCTGACCGCTGCGCCACATGTCGCGGATGCGGTTCGCCGCAGATCCGCCCGCGGCGCCCGCTACGGAGCCGATCTTGCCCACCAGCTTGTACAACGGGTCGCCAGAGGTGGTGAAGTTCTTTTTGTACGAGTCAGCGGCGGCCTTGACCTCCTCGCTCATAGGAGCGTCCTTGTCCGCGGAGCGCCGCGGGTAGTTCCCTGCCAGGATCTCGGCGTAACCAGGCCCGGCGGCCCACTTTTGGAGTTCAGCGGCTCGCAGCGCGGCTAGCGGGTGGGTCTGGCCGCTGATCTGCAGCAGCTTCAGCAGGCTGTCGCGAACGTCGCCGTGTTTCTCATACTCCTCGGCTTGATCGAGAAAGGCGGCGATATCCAGATCGTCGGGGTTCTGAGCGCCAGCCAGACTGGCGTGTACCCGCAAGGCTGCACTCGGGTCCTGTGAGCACAACAGGCCGGCCCGATCACAGGAGAGCTCGGACTTGCGGAACCACTCGTTCAGGCCAAGGATGATCGCCCGGATGCCCCAGGCACCGATCGGCAGCCACTGGATTGCTGCCGCGATATTGATCAATTGCAGCAGCATCGTGCGGTAGACGGCGTGCCCGGACAGGACATGCCCGACCTCGTGGCCGATGATGAACCGCAGTCCCTCGTCGTCGGTCAGCTCGATCATTCCGGTCGTCACCACGATGATGGGCTTGTCCAAACCAATCGCCATCGCCGCTGCGGCGGGATTCTGCTCGATGTACAGCTCCGGGACGGGCTGCAGATCCAGTGTCGTGGCGCACTCGTTGAGCATGTGATGGATGTGCGGGTATTGCCGCGGCGAGACACGGATCGCGGTGGCGAGGTAGAGCCAGCGCACACTGCGCTCGCCGATGGCTGAGGAGATAACCTTCAGGACCGAGTCGAAGCCGGGAATGGCGCGCAGCGCCACCAAGGCACCGCGGTCGGCCGGATGCTCGTACGCGCGCGAGCTGATGTCGGGAAACCGAATGCGCCCACGACGTGCCGGCAGGGATTCCGTGGTCATGCCCAGCAGCGTACGTGCCGTGACTTGGCGTCAGATCAGTTCATCTGGGCGAAGCCGCTGATGAGTCCCATGGTTACCTGGAGAATGAGTCCAAGGACGAGCCACGCGGCGCCGATGATGATCCCTGCGAGTGCCTTGTTGTTCTGGAACCCGGCGCGACGCGAGATGATGAACGCCACAATGCTCAGGACCAGCCCGATCGTGGACGTGCAGGGAATGATGGCCAAGATGAGGCCGACGATCCCGAGGGTATTGCCGGGATCGACTGCTGGCTGCGGGGTGGCCTGGTAGTCGGCCATGGCGTACTCCTCATTCGAGTCTCGAGCGTTCGTTTGTCAGAAACCTGGGTTAACCCAGATTCCTTGCGCCTTGCTCAGGTTGCAACCTGTGTGAAGCAGCAACCTGGGTTAACCAGGTTTTCCTCGCAAGGCTAAGCCGTCAGCGTCGCGTCGAAGACCTCGAGGAGGCTCTCGAGCTGATCCTTGCGGCCACAAATGTAGACGAAGTAATGCGCCCGTACGTCGGCCAGTATTCAGCGACCGCGACCGCTCCGTCCGGCCCATCCCGCCATCGTTCCGGCCGCAGGAGTCGGCATTGAGCGTTTCCCGCACAAGGCGACGTATGAATGCCGGATAAGCCGTTTCGAGCGGCATTCGTGGCGTTGTGCGGAGGAACGTCATGCGAGGAGGCGGTAAAGGGCTACGGATTCGTATGGGGTGAGAGTCACCGGGTAGAGTTCAGCGTTGGCCGGGGATCAGTCCGCCGTGCCGCAGCATTCGCCCTCCTGCTATGGGGCCGTCCCATAGCCGCTCAAGACCAGAGGAGGTGGGGTTCGCGCATGCGTGAGTACGAGGTCATGGTCATCTTCGACCCTGACACCGAGGAGCGTACGGTTCAGCCGACGCTCGAGAAGTATCTGAAGGTGATCACCAAGGGTGGCGGTAGCGTCGACAACCTCGACATCTGGGGCCGCCGGCGGCTGGCGTACGAGATCCGGAAGAAGTCTGAGGGCATCTACGCAGTAATTAATGTGACTGCCGAACCAAAAGACATCAAGGAGCTGGACCGCCAGTTCACCATCAACGAATCAATCATGCGTACCAAGGTCATCCGGCCTGATCTGCGCTGAGATGGGCGAGATTGTCCACATTTTGTCTCTCGCCAGCGCGTAGCGTCGGTATCGGCTGGCAGGCTGACAATGCGCGCCGCAGTGGCTCGACATCATCTCGCTCGAACCGTCTGCGACTCACCGCAGATTCCACCACCGCTCATCACTACGGAGACCTTCATGGCAGGCGAAACCACCATCACTTTGGTCGGCAACCTCACCGCTGACCCTGAGCTGCGCTTCACCCCCTCGGGTGCGGCAGTCGCGAACTTCACCGTCGCGTCCACACCACGCACGTTCGATCGTCAGACCAACGAATGGCGGGACGGCGATGCGATGTTCCTCAACTGCGCGGTGTGGCGGCAGGCTGCTGAGAACGTCGCGGAGTCCCTGCAGAAGGGAATGCGGGTCATCGTGCAAGGCCGGCTCCGGTCGCGCAGCTATGAGACCCGAGACGGCGAGCGGCGCACGGTATTCGAGATCGATGTCGACGAGATCGGCCCGGCGCTGCGCTACGCCACCGCGAAGGTCACCCGAAATGTCAGCGGCAGTAGCCAAGGCGGCGGTGGCAGTAGGCCTTCCGCTGGCAGCTCCGGCGACGACCCATGGGCCAGCGGCGCGCCCAGCGCCGCAGGCGCACGTTCCTCGCAAGGCTCCGATCCCTGGGCAACACCCCAGAGCGACGAGCCCCCGTTCTGACCGTCAGACCACTTAGAGACAAGGCACATTCCGGCTATCGGCTGACTGCCGCGCCGGGCTCGGAAAGGAGAGCACCACAATGGCCCCAGTCCCACCAGCACAGCGCAAACCGAAGAAGAAGGCCAACCCGTTGCGCGCTGGCCAGAACATCGATTACAAGGACGTCGCGACTCTGCGCAAGTTCATCTCCGAACGCGGCAAGATCCGAGCCCGCCGGGTCACCGGGCTCTCGGTTCAAGAGCAACGCCGGGTTGCGATCGCCATCAAGAACGCTCGTGAGGTGGCGCTGTTGCCGTACGCCTCCACGGCCCGCTGAGTGATGCGAGCTCACAAAAGAAAGGTGCTGGCATGAAGCTCATCCTCACTGCCGCCGTCGACAAGCTCGGTATGGCCGGTGACGTGGTCGACGTCAAGGACGGTTACGGCCGCAACTTCCTCATTCCGCGCGGCTTCGCCATCCGTTGGACACGCGGCGGCGAGAAGCAGATTGCTGGCATCAAGCGCAGCCGCGACGCGCGCGAGATCCGCGGTCTCGATCACGCCCAGGAGGTGCGCGAGCAGTTGGAGGGTCTCACGATCGATCTGCCCGCCCGGGCAGGCGATACCGGCAGGCTGTTCGGTGCGGTGACCGCGGGCGACATCGCGGCCGCCATCAAGAAGGCTGGCGGGCCGCTGGTCGACAAGCGCTCCATCCAAATCGCCGAGCCGATCAAGACCGTCGGCCTGCACACGGTCGGTGTCAAGCTGCACGATGCGGTCACCGCGCATGTGAAGCTCGTGGTTGTCGAGGCGTTATGACGAGCTGTCGTCCAACAAGGCTTGACTTGAGCTGAGGTCGAAACTGGTCACAACCGCCGGGCGCAGAGACGAAACGCTTCTCTGCGAGCGTCGGTAGGCGCCCGCTGGTGATCGGAGGAGCGATGAGCGGAACTATCGTTTCGCGAAGAGTGACGACGACACCAGCTTCCAAGGGCGCCGCGCGAGCAGAGACGAAGCGAGGTGCGTGATGATCCGGCTGACTCCTGAGGAGCTCGAGCGTCGCCGGCGTGCGCAGTTTGGGCGCACCGTCATGGGCATCTCCGCTCTGCTCCTCATGATCATGAGCGCGGTGCTGCCGCACGTTCTCGTGGAAGCGGCTGCGGTGGTACCCGGCCGCTCCCTCATCCCAGCCAGCCGGTTTTTCTTGATTGCTAACCCCAACGCTGAAGCTTTCCAAAGCGCGACCAGTGTCGTCGATGTGGGTATGGGGATCAGCATCACCTACCTTGGCCTGGCCTTTCAGGAGATCGGTCTGATCACTGGCCTGGCATCGTTCTGGGTCCTCATCGTGGAAGATGTCGGGCGCTGGACCCGGCGCCTGGTGATGGTGTCCGGCGTGTCGCTGCTGCTCGGCGCGTCGACTGTCGTGCTCGGCTACCAACTGCTGACCAACGCGGGAGTGCCCACCTTGTTGGGCTACGCGTGGCTGCCAACCCTGTTGGCCGGTCTGATCATGGTCATTGGGGGACGTCTCGCCCGTAAGCGGATGGTCAGCACCTGGTACTGGGAGAGTCCGGAAATCGTTCAGCCCTAGCCTGACCGCAGTGGGCCATGTCGTCCGGGGCCGGATCGGGTCGAGATCGGCACCCTCCACAGAGTTATCCCCAAATGTGGATGAATCACAACGATGTCATTCGCTATCGAATCGAATGTGGTGTCAGAGCGCCTGTCCGGACTTGATCAGCGCCCAGACGAGCAGGCCGAACGCGAGGGTCGAGGCGAACGCCCGCACGTGATTCCAGCGGACCCACCTAGCCTCGTCGAATCGCTCCCGTACGCCATGCAGATCGGTCAGGCGGTCGACGTCGCCGGCGGCCTTGATCTCGTTGTTTCGCGGCACGTTGACCCTGATGGTGATCACGAATACGAGGAAGTAAAGGACGAGCGCGACCACAATCCAGGGCAGCAGCAGCCGTCCTTCGCCGGCGAGGTGAAGCACCGCGGCGAGCGCGTTGAGCACCAGCGCACCTAAGAACGTCGCCATAAACGCGGGGTTGATGATCGCCCGGTCGATCGATTGAAACGCTCCCACGAACGTCCGGTCGTCAGTCCGGCGCAGGCCTGGCATGATCGCATTGCTGTAGATCCCGAACACGCCTGCCATCAGGCCCGTGGTCAAAGTGGCGGCGATCAGCACCGCCTCGCGCAAGACGCCGGACACCTGTCAGTGAACGCGTTGCGGGAGTTGCCCGAGCCGTGACCGAGCCCTTGATCGAGCGGGCCTGCGGGCGGGGTGGCGTCACCGTGCCAGGCACTCCAGGTGATCTCGGCCGCACTGGCGGCCATGTGCCAAACACCGAAGGCGGCTACCGCTGCGCTCACGAGCTCCGGCTTGGGGCCCGCGTCCGGCCTCAAGCCGGCGTCGTTGCAGACGCGCCGATGCACTCGAGTCCGCATCGCCACCAGCACTGAACCAGACGGCGCGTGGATCATGATCACGCCAACGCAGCGGCGTTCGAGCTCGCGGGCGATGATTCGCATCGAGCGTTCGGAGATGACGGCTTCAGCGGGAAGCCAGATGTCGCAGAAGGAGGCCACGAACGGCATCCCGTCGGGCGCCTGGGCGACCTCGTCTGCTCCCACGACCACATGATCCGGGTCCACGCAGAGGCGTAGATCGTTCAGACGCTCAGCGTCGCCGACGGCGTGGACGACCGTGCGCGGCACGGTGTGCACTGGATGGTCGAGCGGGTCGGGTGGGTACGTGCGGAAGCCCCACACCGGCAGTAGTCGCTCGACATACGGCTCGCGCTCGCGCCGGATCGATCCTGCTGCGGTCCAGTGCCATGTTCCGACGACCCTGGTGCCAGTGAACGGCGTCGCGATCGAGCACCATCAGGGCTCCGTTGGCGTGTACGCGGTAGCCGAACTCCGTGTCCTCGATGCCGCGGATGCCGAGCTCGCGGAACCCGCCGGCAGCCCAGTATTGGGCGGCCGTTATCGCGAAAGTTGCGCCGATCACGATGCGGAACGCGTCGACGGCCTCGATCCGGAGGTCATCGGTGCGGCGGAACGTGTTCTCGCGCCACTCCTGGTCATCGATCTCGTTGCCGTCGAAATGGGCGCCGAGGCTGTCCTCCGCGACCAAGCGGCGGAACTCCTGGTCGGTCAGTTCTTCCATGTCGGCGAACCGGCACAACCCCATTGCCATGACATCGGAGCGATCGACGAACCACCGTGCGTACGACGCGACGACCTGGCGTTCCGGAACGATGTCGGCATCGAGGAACATGAGCAGATCGCCGCTCGCTGCGCGCGCCGCGGCGTTGCGCCCGCGACCGGCACCGAATGCCAGCGTCCGCTCGAGGCGCACGACCGAAACCGGGAATGGGTAATCGCCCGTCGCCGTGATCGGCGGGTCCGAGCCGTCGTCGGCGATGACGACCTCCATCAACACCGTGGGTAGGTCTGGAGCGCTAGCGCATCGAGCACCCGGCGGAGGTTAGACGGGTTGTGGGCTGGGATGCAGATCGACACGCGCCGGGTGGGCGTCCAACTCGCATCGGCCGGTGGCACCAACGCCAGCCAGTCGTTGCCGTGCACCGGATTCATGCGGATGACCCCGGCAAACTCCAGGTCGAGGCCTGGCCGCTGGTCGACGGCTTGGGCGAGGAAGTAGTCGTCCTCTGCCTGCCACGTGTGGTTCCCGGCGCGGGAGTCGCGCCTGAGTAGGTATCCCACGCCGTGCACGCGGTAGATCGGGGCACCCATCGCCTCGACCGCCTCTATGAGCAGGCGATCGACCCGCCGCGGGCCGGCGGGCCAACCACCGATTCGTCTGCAGCATCGAGCGCGTCAGCATCAGCGTGCCACCGGCGATCGTGGTGGAGAACGTCTCGGCATCCCTCCAGAACCGCCGCAGGGTGAGATCGAGCGAGGACAGGTAGACGTACTCGGCCGGCTTTGCGACAAGGCCCGCTCCCGAGTACCGCATTGCGGCCACCAGATCGCTCAGGTGCTCGGTCGCGTACCAGTCGTCGTCGTCCCACTTGGTCACAAGGGCGCCGGAGGCGCGCTCGCCCAATAGCGCCAGAACCTGGCCGAGATCGCGGTCGCTGCCGACATCGAACAGTTGCGCGTGCGGCGCGATCGCGGCCACACGTTCCCGTGTCGCGGCCGGCAGCGAAACCCCATGGAGCCCGCACAGGATTTCGACGTTCGGATACCGTTGCGCGGCCATCTGCTTGATCGCGAACGTCACCATCTGCGGCCGGTTCGTGGCCATCAGGATCGACACGCTGGGCGAGGCCGACACGGCGTGACCGTGCGCGGCTGCAAGCGCGGCCAGGTTCTCATACACCGAGTGCTGGCGATGCACGAGTCGCCGCAGCGCGACGGAGTGGCGCTCCCGCAGCCGCGGGTCAGCGAGGTCCTCGACCGCGCAGCCCTCGATGGCGGCAACGAGATCCGGGCCGAGGAGTCCGGCGACCTCGTCAGGTACAGCTGTGGCCACGAGCGGTGCACCAGCGCCAGCGAGGTCGACGATCAGGCGTGCCGTGGTCACGGCGTCGAGCGATGTCGACGAGCAGTCGACCGCCCGGTGCTGACGCGCTGCGGCAATGACTCGCCGGCGCCTGCGCTCCGTGGTAGCGCTCGCTGCAATCCGATCGAGGCGCGTCGTCGCTGCCCACCCCCGCGGAGTGAATCCCATCGGAGCGTGCACATGGGGTAGGTGCGCCGCCAACCATCGGAGTTCGTCGCCAGTGTTGTGGTAGTACGACAGCGGCGGGCCGCCGGCGATCGCGAGCTCCCGCATCCTCAGCGACTTCGATCTGCACCATGTCGGGGGCAGTCCGGGTTGCGATCGCAAATGGGTCGAGGGCAAGCGGCGGCGTCACGCCGTCGACGGCAATGGCCCGAACGCCAACCGGCACCCGGAGCTCGGGAGCGATCTGGCGTACGCGCCGCCGCCCGGTTACAAGCGCTCGTGCGCGTTCCAGCCGGACTACCGGGCTGGTCGCTGCGAAGGAGAGTCCGCGCCGTCCGCATCCTTCGCAGAGCTGTACGGGCGAGACGACGGCTGCGGGCGCGCAGCCGGTTCCGCGGGCTCCGATACCGCCAACCGAGGGACTGCCCGGCGATGATCCGCTTCCAAGACGGATCGAGTGGACGGGGAGAGGCGCCGAAGTGGGGTCGCCGGATTCGTCGGAGCGTTCGTCGAGGGCGGCCATGCTGGGGCCGCGACCAAGATGCCGATCGGACCAGTGCCAGTCGATCTCGATTGGCGGGCCGGCCTGACCGGTGATCACCGACGCAACCTGCTGCGCACACGTCGCGCGCCGCGTCCGATCAGGTTTGCGGCGCGTACCACTTTGCGGCTCTGGAGGGCCTCCAACTCGGCGCGGAGCCGAGCGATCGTCGCATCGCGAGCGTCATCGGTGGTCGACCCAACCGTTGCGGCGCGGTTCCCGCCCGTGCCGGGCGTGGTGCCGTCGAAGCGCTCCTCCATGATCATCCAGGGCATGCGAGGGCGATCGAGCAACGTGTAGCTCGCGTTCGGGAACACCTCGAGGATGTCGGCAGCTTCGAAGCGGCGGACATGTGTCTTCGAGATCGGTTCGGGCTCGCAGAATGGCACCGACATGATCAGCTGGCCGCGACAGACCCGCCGCAGCTCGGCCAGACCCGCAACGAACACCTCGGGGGGTATGTGCTCGAGCACTTCCATGCAGGTGACGACGTCGAACGAATCGTCCTCGAACTGGAGGTTGGCGATGTCGCCGTCCAACTTCGACATGTTGGGCTCGAGTTCGGTGTACTTCGTGAACCGGGCTTTGTCGATCCCCACGACCGAACCGAACTTGCCAGAACGGGCCAGCATATTAAGGAATTGGCCGGCGCCGGCCCCGACATCTAGCAGGTCGCCGCCGGGTCGGAGCACCTCAGCCACATAAGACACGCGGTGCCAGTCATCGGGGTGGAACCACCCTCCCGGCTCGGCGGGTGGTTCGCCGAACTTGGCCTCGTAGTCGGCTCGGACCGACGCCGCGAGCGCACTCACGGGGTACTTGCGAATCTTGACCCGACGCACGTCCATGCCCAGCGGGATGTGGACGTCGGACGTGGTCAACAGCGGTGTCATGCGGAGGCTCCTTGGTTCGGCACACCCGCAGTGTAATCAGAATGCGCTGGCAGGGCTGAACACGAGGGCTTCGCGTTCGTCTGGCGGATTGTCTGCTACGGCCGGCAACTGACTCTCTCCGACGATCTTGATCAAGGTTGGTTGCGCCAGTAGCTGCGGTCGGGGTCGAGGTGTCTTCGGTGAGGGTTTCGCCGGTTGTCTTGGTGGATCACTGTGACGGTGTCGACGTCGTGGAGCCGTATACTCCTGCTCGTGCAGCCCGAACAGGACACGACGCCGCGCTCTCCAGCGCCGCGCTCCACGAGTCGTTCGGAATGACTGGGGCCCGGTCGCTGTGCCGCAGATCGGCTCGTGGACGCCCACTATGACGGTCAGCGTAATCATCCCTGCGTTCGGGAACCAGGAGGTCCTGGATCTGACGCTGGCCGGGCTGGCCGGTCAAACGTATCCGAGCGAGCTGCTCGAAGTGATCGTCGTGGACGACGGCAGCGAACCCCCACTCCGCCTACCGGAGATCAGGCCGGACAACTGTCGGCTCTTGCGGATCACCTCGGACGATCAGGGCTGGGGTAGCCACAACGCGCGACAGTACGCAGCGGCGCACAGCAGCGGCGAGATCGTCGTATGGCTTGACTCGGACATCGTCACGTACCCGGATCACATCGAGGCCCAGGTGCGATGGCAGCACCTGCTGCCGGACGCGGTCACGATTGGGTACAAGCGCTTCATCGACGCAGACCTGGCCACCGGGATCACACCAGAGCAGGCGCTGTCGATGTCCGAGCTGGGAAAGATGGACCAGCTCTTCCCATTTGAGGAGTCTGTCGGGCACGAGTGGATCGAGCGCGCCTTCGACCGGACCAATCTACTTCGCACCGGGAACCATCTGGTGTTCAGGCTCCTAGTTGGCGCGTCCGGGGCGGCGAGGCGAACATGTTCGATGCCGCGGGCGGGTTCAACACACGCTGCGACTTGGTGGCGACACGGAGCTTGGCTACCGCCTCGGGCAGCGGGGCGCCGTCTTCGTCCCTGTGCCTGAGGCTCGCAGCTGGCACATCGGCCTAACCCGGGTGATGCAGAGCTCCGCCGCGGTTATGCGCTACAACTCGGCGTTCATCCCGCATCTGATGCCCTTGCCCTCCACCTACCGACGGCGGGCTTCGGGTCGCACCTGGCCGATTCCGCTGGTGACCGCTCAGGTGGTCGTAGGCGACGCCTCCTCGAGGTCACCCGGGCTTGCGTGGACCGGCTGCTGTCCTGCTCCGTGGAGGATCTGCGGGTCGAGCTGGTGGGCGACTGGGGCCGGCTGCGCGACGAGCGTCGGTCGTTGCTGGACGATCCGGATCTCGAGCTGCGGTTGATCCAAGCTAACTATGTGGGCGACCCACGGGTCCGGTTGCGTACCGAGCCCGTGACCTCTGCCTATCCCTCGCCCTACCTGGTGAACGTGAGCCCGCATTGGGGTGTCGGCTACGACACGGTGTCCGCCCTGATCGGGAAGCTCAACCGAGAAGGGGATCCGGTGGACTGATCCGGGTCAGGGCCGGCGCCGACCGCGCAGAGGTGATGGCGTTGTGGCGGACCAGCGCCGTGGAGCGGGCCCTACGGGCAGCGCGCCCGGGCGAGGAACTGGCCGAGGTCGTGGACCAGGTGTACGGCGTGCGCTCCATTTCGGCGGCCGAGCTCACTGTCATCGATCTCACCGGACTCCCGGTCGAGGAGCTTGGGCCGCAGGACTGGCGGCGCCGTCCACAGCCGACGGCCGATGTAGCCAAGCAGCTGGCTTGACCACCACATGGGCGGTGTTGTCCGTCGGGTGCGCCGCAGGCTGCGCCGACAGTAGTCCGGTCGGCTCTGAGAGATTGCTTACACCGTCTGGCCGGGTGGCTTGGCATCACGCCTCGATGACCACATCACGCCGGGCTTTCGGAACACCCAAAAGATAATTCACCTGATTTTCATCGTGTCTGCTCCCCGCTCGCCAATTAGATGCGTACGATCTGGTAGGCACGCCGGGACTCTGGCTCCAGCTGTCCCTAGGCGTAGCGAACAACCGCAGCATCATGACATGGAGGTCGGGGGCGACATGGACAGCTCTGCTGACGCCGTCATCATCGGCATGGGGTATGTGGGACTGCCATTGGCGCGGGAAGCCAGCGCCGTAGGCCTCACCGTGATCGGTCTAGACATAAATCCTGAGGTGGTCGACGGGCTCAACCAGGGCCGTTCGCACGTCGACGATCTTGCTGACTCCGATGTGGCCGAGATGCTCCGTCGGGGCTTCTTCGCTACGACGGACGCAGCCCAGCTGCGCCGAGCCCGCACCATCGTGATTTGTGTCCCCACGCCCCTATCGATGGACGGAGCTCCCGATCTGAAGCCGTTGCGCGGTGCTGTGCGTTCGGTGGCCGAGCACCTCCAGCCCGGCACTCTTGTGATCTTGGAATCCACAACCTATCCCGGCACGACGGACGAAGTGATGCGGCCGATACTCGAGGCCGGAGGATTGGTTGCGGGAAGGGACTTCTGGTTGGCATTCTCGCCTGAGCGGATCGACCCGGGCAACCAGACTTTCGGCCCCAAGAACACGCCGAAGGTGATCGGTGGATATACCTCGGCGTGCGGGGACGCAGCTGAGGCCTTCTATTCCCAGTTCATTGACGTGGTGGTTCGTACGAAGGGCACCCGCGAGGCCGAGATGGCCAAGTTACTGGAGAACACCTATCGCCATATCAACATCGCCCTAGTCAACGAGATGGCCCGGTTCTGCCACGAGCTCGAGGTAGATCTGTGGGATGTGATTGCCGCGGCGAGCACCAAGCCTTTTGGATTCCAAGCATTCCGGCCGGGTCCTGGGGTCGGCGGTCATTGCATTCCCATCGACCCCAACTATCTGTCCCACCAGGTACGGGCGAAGTTGGGTTATCCGTTCCGATTCGTTGAGTTGGCCGAGGAGATCAACGCCAGCATGCCGCGATACGTCGCGCGGCGAATTCAAGATCAGCTCAACCTCGACGGGAGGCCGCTGAGGGGGGCGTTGGTCTTACTTCTGGGTGTGACCTACAAGCCGAACATCGCCGACACCCGAGAGTCCCCGGCAATCCCACTGGCCAAGATCTTGCTTCAGCAGGGTGCGGTGCTGCGGTTCCACGATCCGCTGGTAAAGCAGTTCTCAGTTTCTGACACCGATATCCCACGGGTCGACGATGTCGACCTGTCGCTGGCGGAGGCAGATATCTGTGTCCTTTTGCAGAATCACCGGCAATATGACGTCGACGCGATGACCGCAGTCTCACAACGATTCTTCGACACCCGTGGCGTGGCCCGTCGGGCAGCCAACGTACAGCTCCTGTAACGCAAATGGCCGCTTTGTCGTTGGGTCACGCGACGCCATTGGGCCGGGGTGCGGGCGCACCTTCGGCCTTGGTCGTAACAGTTGTGCATAACCCCGAAGATTCCAGGATTCGGCGACGCCAGCTCGCGGCTTTGATTGCGGCCGGATGGGACGTGACCTATGTGGCGCCGTTTCAAGCCTTCGGACTCGAACTTCCACCAACTCGCCCCGCGGTTCCAGGCCGCGGCGCTCTGCGATGCATCAATGTCCCCCGGTCCTCCGGCAGACGCCGTGTCCGGGCATGGCGGACGGCCCGCACGATCATGCAGTCTTTGGGCCGCGATCACGATGTTGTTCTGGTTCATGATCCGGAGCTTGTTTTGGCGGCTGCGGGGCTTGACCTGACGAATCTGATTTGGGACGTCCACGAGGATCCCGCGGCCGCCCTTCAGGTCAAGTCTTGGATGCCGGCGATGCTGCGTCGTCCGGTGGCCGCTGCCTGGCGCCGTGCAGAGTGGCTGGCGGAACGCAAGCATCACCTCTTGTTGGCCGAGTCCGCCTATCAGCAGAGGTTCCGCACCTGGCATCCCGTGGTTGCCAACTCGGTGTCGGTCCCGAAGGTTGTGGCTCCAGCGGGCGATGACCGTGTCAGCTATTTGGGCTCGGTAACGATGTCTCGTGGTTGCGACACCATGATCGAGGTCGGCCGGGAATTGCGCCGCCGTACCAACGGCGCGGTGAAGCTCGAGATAATCGGTGAGGCTGCTGACCCTGAGGCGAGACAAGCATTGCACAATGCCGCGAAAGCCGGCGATCTGAGTTGGCTCGGCTTCCTTCGGAGTGAGGAGGCGCTGGCTCGCGTCAGTGGTTCTCTGGCCGGGTTGTGCCTGCTGAGAGACCTCCCCAACTACCGGGTTAGTTTTCCGACAAAGATCGTGGAGTATTGCGCGCTAGGAGTGCCGGTCATTACGACGCCGCTACCGCTCGCCTCCGAGGTGGTCAGGTCGCAGAACGTCGGCTTCGAGGTGCCGTGGAATGATTCAAGTGCGGTGGTCAACGCGATCTTGAGGTTGCGGGCCGAGCCTGACCTGCGGCGCCAGCTAGGTGCCAACGGCCATCGGATGGCGCTCCGTGAGCACGACTGGAATCGCCTCTCGGCAGACTTCGTCCGAGTCATGGATGCAATAGCCAACGGGCAGCGGGACCTGACCTTGGTTCGTTGAACGTCAACGGCCAGCGAACAGATCGCTACCGCCAGAGCGTCGCGATAACGAACGCTGCGGCCATCCCGCCCATGCCAATGAGAATGTTCCAGTTACCGAGCGCGTCCATGAATGGGACGTACGTCCCGGCGACGTAGTAGGTGATCAGCCACGCCACACCGAGCAGTCCGACTGCAATGAAGGTTGGCGGTACCCAGCGCCGACTCGCCGGAGCCTTGATTTTCTTGGGCTTCGACGCCTGCTGCGCCTTCAGCTTCTGTTTCTCCTCGGCGGACTTTCGGGTTCTCGACTCGGGCACCAGATTCTCCTTGCTGTTGAAGTAGGTAGCGTAGTCAAAGACTTGCCTCCCGAGCGACGTCAGCTGCTCGCGCGGCGAATTCCTGCCCGATCCAAGAAGGACCAGACTTGTCCGAACGTACGGTCGCTGACCCGCTGCGAGCGTCGACGACGGCGGCGGATTCCAAGCGCGATGCGCGAGCAGCTCAGCCAATCGCGTGGCGTGCGGTTGTCTCGGTTCTGCGACGAGCTCGCGACGCCCATCGGCGCCGGAATCGAGACCGCGGGCCGCTTGCTCGTACACTCACCGCGGCGGTATGCGCGCTCGCTGGATTGATGATCGTCATCAGCGCGCTGCACGCACAGGGCACTGATCTGCGACCAGCCCGGAATACCGATCTGGTCAGCCTGGTGCAGTCCCAGTCGCGACACAACACCGAACTGACCAGCGAGCTGAGTGCACTGCGTGAGGAGGTTGACGGGCTCGCTGCTCGCGGCAACGAACAGTCTGAGCGTGCCCCCGAACTTGGCAGGCAGGCCCACCGCGTCGGCCTGACGCCGGTCACAGGGCCGGCGGTCACGGTCACTCTCGATGATGCACCCTCGAGCGTGGCAGCGAACGGTATCGAACCCGACCTTCTCGTGGTCCACCAGCAAGACATCCAAGCTGTGGTCAACGCCTTCTGGAGCGGCGGGGCAGAGGCAATGACGATCCAAGGACAGCGGGTGATCTCGACGACTGCGGTGAAGTGCGTTGGCAACACCGTCGTGCTGCACGGCATCCCGTACGGACCTCCGTACGAGATCAGCGCAATTGGCGATCAAGCACGGCTGCACACCGCACTCGCCGAATCCGAGCCGATCCAGATCTATCAGCAGTACGTCGAGTCCTACGGTTTGGTCTTTCGCGAGAAGTCCGAGCCCAGGGTCAGGTTTCCGGGGCACGAGGGCTCGCTCGACCTCGCGCATGCGTCGCCCTATACCGGTTTCGAGGTGCGCAACGACAGAAGCGCCCCGCGGTGACTCAAGAGCTGGGCGAGAATGATCACGTGCCGGCTGTGAAGATCCTTGTCATCGACAACTACGACTCCTTTGTCTACAACCTGGTGCAGTACCTGGCGCAGATCGGCGCCGAGGTCGAGGTCTGGCGCAATGACGACGCGCGCTTCGACGATCCCGATTTTGCGGACGACTTCGACGGGATTCTGCTTTCGCCAGGTCCGGGAACCCCTGAGGAGGCAGGGGTGTGCGTCGCGGTGGTCCGCACGCATTCGGGCCGGCTGCCCATCTTCGGTGTCTGTCTCGGGCTGCAGGCCATCGGCGTGGCGTACGGCGCTGTGGTTGATCGAGCACCGGAGCTGCTCCATGGCAAGACCTCGCTGATTCACCATCAGGGGAGCGGCGTACTCGCCGGTCTACCGTCGCCCTTCACCGCCACCCGCTACCACTCGCTGGCGATCGAACCGGAGACACTGCCTGCCGCGCTGGAGGTTACCGCAACCACACCCAGCGGAGTGATCATGGCCGTACGCCATCGCGAGCTGCCAGTGGAAGCGGTGCAATTCCATCCCGAGTCAGTGCTGACCGAATGGGGTTACCAGATGCTGGCCAACTGGCTGGCGATCTGCGGTGACGCGGAGGCTCCCGCGCGGGCCGTCGGCCTGGCCCCGCTAATGTCGGCACGCTGACCATCCCAGCCGACTCACAGAAGAGGAAACCACATGCCCTACGTCACCGTCGGAACAGAGAACAGCGCTGCGATCGAGCTCTACTACGAGGACCATGGCTCCGGCCAGCCCGTGGTGCTGATTGCCGGATATGTTCAGGACGGCTCCTCGTGGGAGAAGCAGACCGCGGTATTGCTCGAAGCGGGCAAGCGGGTGATCACCTACGACCGACGCGGCTTCGGGAAGTCCAGTCGACCAACGACCGGGCACGATTACGACACCTATGCCGCGGACCTCAGCCATTTGCTTTCGATGTTGGACATCCATGATGTTGTTCTGGTCGGTTTCTCCATGGGCACTGGTGAGGTGGCCCGCTACATCAGCCGGTACGGGTCCCACCGGGTGGCGAAGACAGTGTTCATCGGCTCGCTCCAACCCTTCATGCTGAAGACCGACGAGACTCCGGCTGGGGTCCCACAGGAGGACGTCGACAGCATGCTGGATGCAATCAAGGCTGACCGCTACGCCTTCTTCACCAGCTTCTTCGAGAACTTCTACAACCTCGACGAGAACCTGGGCAGTCGGATCAGTGAGGAAGCCGTGCGGGCCAGCTGGCAGCTGGCAGCCGACGCTTCTCCGTACGCCTCGGTCTGGGCCCCGGCGACCTGGTTCACCGATTTCCGCGCCGACATCGACAAGATCGACGTACCGACGATGATCATGCACGGTACTGGGGACCGCAACGTACCCATTGACATCACCAGCCGCCAGTTCGCCAAGATGTTGCCCAGCGCTACCTACATTGAGATTGAGGGCGCCCCACACGGCATGCTGTGGACACATGGCGAGGAGATCAACAAGGCCTTGCTGGAGTTCCTGGCCTGATCGGCGACGGAGTTGGTGGGTTAGCGTACGCCCCGCGGCCGGAACTGCACGCTGATCCGCGGACCGACGGGCCGAGCGGTCTTCGGGATCGCATGCTCCCAGGTGCGCTGACAGGAGCCGCCCATCACCAGTAGGTCTCCGTGACCGATCAGGTGCCTGACCGTTGCGCCGCCACCTCGCGGGCGCAGCAGGAATTGTCGCGGCGACCCGAGCGAGATGATCGCCACCATCGTGTCCTCGGACTTACCGCGCCCGATGGTGTCGCCGTGCCAGGCGACTGAGTCGTGCCCATCGCGATACAGGCACAACCCAGCGGTCGTGAAAGGCTCGCCGAGTTCGGTCTCGTAGTGCGCGTTCAGGGCCTCACGGGCCGTCATGAGATCAGGGTGAGGAAGTGGATCGTCCTCGCCATAGAAGCTCAGCAGACGCGGCACATCGACAACCCGCTCATACATCTGTCGCCGCTCGGCCTGCCACGGCACCTGCTCCAGGAGATCTTCAAAGAGGGCGCTGGGGCCGCTCAACCAGCCGGGCAGCAGGTCGACCCAGGCGCCTCGGCCCAGAGGCTGTCGAGTCATCATGCCGCCAAGCGGCCCGAGCGCGAGGTGGTCGGTTGGTCTCAGATCGAAGAGAGAGGTCTGAACAACGCTAGACATGGGTTCACTCTAGCACATATTCGATTATGCATTCGATTATCTGCGAGGGCCGCCCTCGCCCTGGTTACCCTGGGCTGTCGCTGTGGGCGTGGTCTGTGGGCGTGGTCGTCGGCGTCTCTGTCGGTGACTCGGTCGTGGGCGGCGGGGGAGGTGGTGGCGCGGTCGCGAGCGTGAGTTCGATTCTGGTGTCGCGGTCGACCGATGCGCCCGCCTTGGGGTTCTGATCGATCACCGTGCCGGCAGGCTTGGAACTCTCCTGCTCCGCGAATTGTGGCTCGCCGAAGCCGGCATCTCTCGCCTCACGGATGGCCGCGCCTCGACTCAGACCCTCGAAGTTCGGCA
>CAVUTQ010000019.1:0-68343 GCA_963744455.1 uncultured Actinomycetota bacterium
GCAAGCCGGTATCGGCGCTCGGGGCGACCGCGGCTGCCGTACCGAAGCGACACCTGGGCCCTGCCTTGGGAGACGAAGAACTCCAGGTAGCGGCGGGCGCTCACCCGTGAGATCCCGACCGCGGCGGCGCACTGCTGGGCCGACTGCTCCTCGGCCCGCTCCCGCAGCGTAGCCAGGATCAGCTCCGCCGTCTCCGGGCTCATCCCCTTGGGCAGCGACTCTGTTGTTGTCGGATCGGACCGACCGAAGATCCGATCCACCTCGGCTTGGCCACCAACTAGTGGCCGCAGCCGGCGTCGCCGTTGGGATCGGTACTCGGAGAGCCGGCCAGCGAGGTCGTCCAGCGTGAATGGCTTCAGCAGGTAGTTGGTCGCGCCAAGCTTGAGGGCGCGCTCGACAGTCTCGGACTCGTTCGCCGCACTGATCACGATCACGTCTCCTTCCACTCCCGCCACCCGCATCTGGTTGAGCAGATCTAGCCCGAACACGTCTGGCAGGTAGAGGTCCAGCAAGATCAGGTCAGGAACCAGCCGACAAGCCATGGACAGCGCCTCGGCGCCGTTACCGGCGACACCGATAGTGCGAAATCCCTCCACCCGGTCCACGAAGGCGGAGTGGATCCGCGCCACCCGAAAGTCGTCGTCGACCACCAGCACTGTGATCATGCTGTGCTTCCCCGCGTTGTCGCAGAGGCCGCCGGTTTGGCAGGCGCCGGAATGATCGTCATCCGTGCCACGAATTCCGCACCCTGATCAGTGTTGTTGATCTCCACCTCACCTCCCCGCCGGTGGCAGATCAGCCGAGTCAGGGCAAGGCCGATCCCCCGCTCGCCCTCTTGGGCAGCCTTGGTGGTGAACCCATGCTCGAACACCTCGGTGGCGATGGTGGCATCCACCCCTGGGCCGGAGTCACTGACGGTCAGCTCGACGGCGCTGCCGGACTGGCGGATCTGCACCTGAACCCACGCATCCTGGCCGTCGATCCTCCGGCTGGACGCGGCGTCGATGCCGTTCTGGACCAGGTTGCCAAGCACGGTCGCCACGTCGAACGAGCACTGCGGGTCGAGGGGGTCGAGGTTGGTGTTGGGGCTCACCCCGAGGGATACCTGGCGTTCCGCCGCGACGGCCGACTTTGCCACCAACAGGGCCGCCACCGACGGGTCCCGTACCCGGCGTGCCACCGTCAGGTCCAGCGCGGCCCGGCCCTCGGTCAGCGCGCCTACGTAGCTCACGACCTCCTCGTAGTCGCCGATCTGGATCAGCCCGGAGATCGTGTGCAGCTGGTTCACGAACTCGTGGGTCTGCGCCCGCAGCAGGTCCGTGGTCCCCCGGAACGCACCAATCTGACTCTCCATGTCAGCGAGCTGAGTGCGGTCCCGCAAGGTAGTCACCGAGCCGAGCTGACGACCGTCGTGAGTCACTGGCATCCGGTTGAGTACCAGCACTCGGCCGGACATGATCACCACCGCGTCCTGCTCGACGCCGCTGGCACCGGTCAGGACGTCATGCAGCCGACCCTCGATCGCCAGCTCGGCCAGCGACTGCCCGACGGCGTTGTCGGGCAGGGAGAGGAGCTGGCATGCCAATGGGTTGACCATGGTCACCCGATCGTTCGGGTCCAGCGCGATCACCCCCTCGGCAATCCCGGCGAAGATCGCCTCCCGTTGCTCGGCCAGCGCGGCGATCTCGGCCGGCTCCATGCCTAATGTCTGCCGTTTGATCCAGCGGGCCAGCATTAAAGAGCCCACGGTCCCCAGCACCAGGGCCGCACCCAGGTACGTCGCCAGCGCCGGCGCGGCGTTGATGAGCGAGTCGAGCCGGCTCGGGTTGGGCTCGCCGATCAATGCGATGCCAAGCTGCCGGACGGGATCACCGCTCGTGCCAGGGTTGGACAGGATCGGAGCAGCTGCTACCAGGTAGCTCTGCCCGTCGATCTCGATGGTTCCGGTGTTGGACCGCATCGGCGTCGCCACCAGGTCTGGCCAGTCGACCTGCTCGTCGACAAGGAGCGGGTCCGTGCTCGCCAGCACCACACCGCGGGTGTTAGCGATGGCCACCAGCTCGACTCCGGTGGTGGCTTGCAGCTGGGTGGTCGCGGCTGGCAGCGACGAGCCGTCTGGATCAACGAGACCGTCCCGCACGATCGGACTGGCGGCCAGGACCTCTGCCAGCACCAGCACCCGCCGACCCTGGTCTCTCTGGAAGCTCGCGCGGGTCTGCTCGACCGAGACCGCCGAGACCGCGACCAGCACGGCAATGATCATGATCAGCTGCACGATGACCAGCTGGGAGGCGAGCGAAGTGTGCAGCCGCTTGCGCATGGTGCCACCTCCAGCCCGATATCGACTCCCGCGTCGGGTCTGGCCTCATTGTGACTCACCAAACCTGATGGAACACCCCTGCGCCGTGCGACCAAAAAGACCAATACGTCCGTCATGGCCACAAGCAGACAGCTCAGAGCTCTCGATGCGATCGTGGTTCGAACCAACCATCCACCCTCATGGCCCGCGGGCCCTTGGCGAAGGAAACGATGATGTTCAAACGACTCAAGTTGGGCGTGGCCCTTGTCGCGGCAGCAGCCCTGTTGACCACCGGGTGCGGGGCCACGGCTGATAGGGCCGAGCCGGGCGCCTCCGCCGAGGCGAACCAGCCCATCTCCGGGCTCCGCTTCATGGTGCCGAACACCCCGGGCAGTGGGTACGACACGACCGCGCGGGCCGCCGCGCAGGTGATGGACAAGGTTGGCGCGACCGAGAACGTCGAGGTGTTCAACCTGGCCGGCGCCGGCGGCACCGTCGGGCTCTCGCGGACCGTGTCGGAGAAGGGCAACGGCAAGCTGTTGATGATGATGGGGCTGGGTGTCGTGGGTGCCCAGTACACCAACTACTCGACCAGCCAGCTCGATCAGACCACACCGATCGCCCAGCTGATCGAGGAGTCCGGCGCGATCGTGGTCGCCAAGAATTCCCCGTACAAGACGATCGGTGAGTTGGTCGAAGCCTGGAAGGCCAACCCTAAGGGCCTCGCTGTCGGGGGCGGGTCGTCGCCCGGCGGCCCGGACCACCTGCTGCCGATGCAGCTCGCCCAGACCGTCGGCATCAACCCCAAGGATGTGAACTACGTCGCCTACGACGGCGGCGGCGATCTGCTGCCCGCCGTGCTGGGTGGGAAGGTCGCCTTCGGCGCCTCCGGCTTCGGTGAGTTCCTCGACCAAGTGGAGGCCGGTGAGGTCCGGGTGCTCGCCATCAGCGGGCCGGAGCGGGTCTCCGCAGTCGATGCGCCAACGCTGAAGGAGTCCGGCATCGAGCTGGAGTTCACCAACTGGCGCGGAGTTGTGGCGCCCCCGGAGCTCTCCGACGCCGACAAGCAGGCGCTGGCGAACGCGGTGGCCAAGATGCACGACAGCCAGGAATGGAAGGACGTGCTGGAGAAGAACGGCTGGACCGATGCGTACCTCCCGGCGGACGAGTTCGCCCCAGTCCTCGACGAGCAGACCAAGCGGGTCGAGGACGTGCTGAACCAGCTGGGGTTGGCGTGAGCGAGTCGGTCGCGGCCGCCGGGGCGTCAGTCCCGGCGGCCCAGCCGCAGCGGCCCAGCCGAGTCCCGGACTTCCTGCTGTGCGCCGGCTTGGCGCTGGCCGGGGTCGTGGTGCTCGTCGACGCCCTACAGCTCAGCAACAACCGGACTGGGACCGACCCGCTCGGACCCAAGCCGGTGCCGCTGCTGGTGGGCAGCCTGCTGATCGTTCTCGCGGTGTTCTTGGCCGTGTCGGTGACCCGCGGACACCTGGGTGAGCAGGAGGCGGGTGAGGACATCGACTTGCACCACAAGAGCGACCTCAAGACCGTTCTGCTGCTGGTCGCTGTGTTTGCCGCCAACATCGTCTTGATCGACATTCTCGGCTGGGTGATCAGCGGCGGGTTGCTGTTTTACGGCTGCGCCATCGTGCTTGGGAGTCGGCACTTCATCCGTGACCTGGTGATCGCGGCGGTGCTAGCTCTTGGCACTTTCTACGGTTTCGCTATTGGGCTGGGAGTGGGACTGCCGGCCGGCATCCTGCAAGGGATCTTGTGATGGAGAGCTTCGGTTTCCTGCTTGAGGGGTTCGCCACCGCCGCGACCCCGATGAACCTGCTGTTCGCCCTGCTGGGCGTGATAATCGGCACCGCGGTCGGCGTGCTGCCTGGGATCGGCCCAGCCATGACCGTGGCGCTGTTATTGCCGATCACGTACGGCCTCGAACCCACCAGCGCGATGATCATGCTCGCCGGCATCTTCTACGGCGGCATGTACGGCGGGTCGACGACATCGATCCTGCTCAACACCCCCGGAGAGTCTTCTTCAGTGGTTACCGCGATCGAGGGCAACATGATGGCCAAAGCCGGCCGCGCCGCCCAGGCGCTGGCCACCGCGGCCATCGGCTCCTTCGTCGCCGGCACCATAGGCACCCTGCTGCTCGCCTTCACCGCCCCGTACGTCACCCGGTTCGCCATCTCTCTCGGTGCGCCGGAATACTTCGCGGTGATGTTGCTCGCCTTCATCGCCGTTACCGCGGTCCTCGGTGCCTCACGGCTGCGTGGCTTCATCTCTTTGACCATCGGGCTCACCATCGGGCTGATCGGGATCGACGCAGTCAGCGGACAGGCCCGGCTCACCTTTGGTATCTCCCAGCTTGCGGACGGGATCGACGTAGTGGTGGTGGCTGTGGGCATCTTCGCGGTGGGCGAAGCGCTCTGGGTGGCTGCCCATTTGCGCCGCAAGGCCCCCGATGTGATCAGGGTTGGTCGGCCGTTTATGGGCAAGGACGACTTCAAACGCTCATGGAAGCCGTGGCTGCGCGGCACCGCCTACGGCTTCCCGTTCGGTACGATACCGGCCGGCGGCGCCGAGATCCCGACCTTCCTGTCCTACATCACCGAGAAACGCCTGACCAAGCACCCGGAGGAGTTCGGCAAGGGCGCCATCGAAGGCGTTGCCGGCCCGGAGGCAGCGAACAACGCCAGCGCCGCCGGCACCATGGTGCCGATGCTCTCGTTGGGCCTGCCGACCAACGCCACCGCCGCGGTGATGTTGGCCGCGCTCACCTCCTACGGGATCCAGCCGGGACCCCTGCTGCTGGTGCGGGATGGAGACCTGGTTTGGGCGCTGATCGCCAGCCTGTTCATTGGCAACACCCTGCTCGTGCTGCTCAACCTGCCGCTCGCTCCGGTCTGGGCGAAGCTGCTGCGTACGCCGCGGCCGTACCTCTACGCCGGCATCTTGTTCTTCGCCTCGATGGGCGCGTACGCGGTCAACGGCCAGCCGTTCGACTTGATCTTGCTGCTAGCCTTCGGGCTGCTCGGCTTCGTGATGCGCCGGTTCGGTTTGCCGGTGCTGCCCTTGATCGTCGCAGTGATCTTGGGCCCGCGGCTCGAACTGCAAGGCCGCAGGGCGCTTCAGCTCTCCTCCGGGGAATGGCGAGGCCTGTTCGGCAGCACCAACGCCGCTACCGGTGAATTCCAAGTCTCACCGATCGCCGTCACCATCTACGTGATCATCGTGCTGATCCTCGCCTGGCCGCTGATCTTCAAGGCAGTACGTCGGATCCTGCCGGCCAAGGCGGCGGCCGTCGTCGAGGCGGTCTCCGACGAACCCGCCCTAGCGGTCGCCGAGCATCATCACGTCGAGATGTCTGAAGCCGAATTGAGTACCGCCCGACCACCATTAGACAAGGACACCTGAGATGTCGACGATGATCGTACAGACCCCGAACAGGAGTGACTCGCGATGAGCAGCAACATTATGTGGTTCGCCGACATCGGGTTGGCCGACCTGGAGCAGGTGGGCGGGAAGAACTCGAGTTTGGGGGAGATGATCGGCAATCTGTCGGCGGCCGGTGTGCTGGTGCCGGACGGGTTCGCCACCACCGCGGAGGCGTACTGGAGTTTCATCGGTGACACCGGGCTGGCGGACCTGATCAGCGCGGAGCTGGCCGGGTTGGATACCGATGACGTACGGCGGCTGGCCGAGGTCGGCAGCAGGATACGTGCGGCGGTGGTTGACCAGCCGTTCCCGGCCGACCTGGAGGCCGACATCCGCACCGCCTACGAGCGGCTGGCTGGCGGCGACGAGGAGAAGGTCGTTCGCGGTGCGGTCGTCGGCGACGGCGGAGGACCTGCCGGACGCGTCCTTCGCCGGTCAGCAGGAGACGTTCTTGAACGTCCGCGGCATCGACGCCATCCTGGTCGCGGTCAGGCAGGTCTTCGCCTCGTTGTTCAACGACCGGGCAATCGCCTACCGAGTGCATCACGGCTTCGCCCATGAGCAGGTCGCGTTGTCGGCGGGGGTGCAGCAGATGGTGCGCTCCGATGTGGGTGCATCAGGGGTGATGTTCACCATGGACACCGAGTCCGGGTTCACCGATGCGGTGTTCATCACGTCTTCGTACGGGTTGGGAGAAGCGGTGGTGCAGGGGGCGGTCAACCCGGACGAGTTCTACGTGTACAAGCCCGCGTTGCAGGCGGGGCGGCCGGCGATCCTGAAGCGTGGGATCGGTGGCAAGGCAACCAAGATGATCTACACCGCGGATCGGACCGTCGGAAAGACGACGGAGTTCGTCGATGTCCCCGAGGCGGACCGGCGGCTGCTCAGCCTGAGCGACGCGGAGGTGGAGGAGCTGGCCCGGCAGGCGGTGGCGATCGAGGAGCATTACGGGCGGCCGATGGACATCGAGTGGGGTAAGGACGGTGTCGACGGCCGGTTGTACATCCTGCAGGCTCGTCCGGAGACGGTGCAGTCCCGGCAGGCAGTGGGGAGCGTGCAGCGTTTCCGGATGGACCAGAGGGGCCCGGTGCTGGTGGAGGGGCGGGCGATCGGGCAGCGGATCGGCGCCGGACCGGTCCGTGTCCTGCAGTCGGTCGATGCGATGCATGAGTTCGTCCCGGGCGAGGTGCTGGTCGCGGAGATGACCGACCCGGACTGGGAGCCGATCATGAAACGGGCGGCGGCGATCGTCACCAACCGCGGCGGCCGGACCTGCCATGCGGCGATCATCGCCCGCGAGCTCGGGATTCCCGCGGTGGTCGGCACCGGTAGTGCAACGCGGGACCTGGCCGATGGGCGGCCGGTCACCGTCTCCTGCGCGGAGGGCGACACCGGCTTCGTCTACGACGGGATCTTGGGTTTCACCGTTGAGTCGACCGAGCTGGCGGAGATGCCCGACATTCCGGTGAAGATCATGATGAACGTGGGCACTCCGGACCAGGCGTTCGCGTTCTCGCGGCTGCCGAATGCCGGGGTCGGTCTGGCCAGGTTGGAGTTCATCATCAACCGGCAGATCGGCATCCACCCCAAGGCCCTCCTCGACCTCGACCAGCTGGCGGAGCCGCTGAAGGGACAGGTGGCCGACGCGGTCGCCGCCTACCCCGGCCCTCGGGAGTTCTTCGTCACCCGAGTGGCGGAAGGTGTAGCCACGTTGGCGGCCGCCTTCGCGCCGCACCCGGTGATCGTGCGGATGTCGGACTTCAAGTCCAACGAGTACGCCAACCTGCTTGGCGGAGAGTTGTACGAACCGCACGAGGAGAACCCGATGATCGGCTACCGCGGCGCCTCCCGCTACTTGTCGGCGGACTTCGCAGACTGCTTCGCAATGGAATGCCAGGCGCTGAAGTATGTCCGTGACGAGATGGGGCTGACCAACGTAAAGATCATGATCCCGTTTGTCCGCACCCTGACCGAGGCCGCAGGGGTGATCGACCTGCTTGCACGAGCATGGCCTGCAACGGGGCGTCAACGACCTGCAGGTGATCATGATGTGCGAGCTGCCGTCCAACGCTGTCATCGCCGACGCGTTCCTGGACTACTTCGACGGGTTCTCGATCGGTTCCAACGACATGACCCAGCTCACCCTGGGCATCGACCGCGATTCTGCTCTCGTGGCCGGCGGCTTCGACGAACGCGACCCAGCCGTCAAACACATGCTGAGTGCGGCCATCATCGCCTGCAAGAAGCGCGGCAAATACGTCGGCATCTGCGGCCAAGGCCCATCCGACCACCCCGACCTCGCCGAATGGCTTCTCGACCAAGGTATCGAGTCCATGTCCCTCAATCCGGATACCGTCGTCGACACCTGGAACCAGCTAGCTTCGCTGTCTCGGGTGGTTCCGTGAACCCCAAGGAAGTAACCGCTGCTGGACGCCCGCGCGGAGCCCCATCGGTGTCGTATTCGATCACCGTGCGGCTGGAGGTGCCCGCGGGAGGGCGAGCGGTCTCCCAGCTGACCACCGCCGTCGAGCATGCGGGCGGGGCGATCACGGCCCTGGACGTGACGGCGTCCGGGCACGAACGGCTGCGGATCGACGTCACGTGTGCGGCCCGGGATACCGAGCACGCCGACCTGCTGGTGGAGGCGATGCAGCAGGTCGAGGGGGTGGTGATCGGGAAGGTGTCGGACCGCACGTTCCTGATGCACCTGGGCGGCAAGATCGAGATGCACGCCAAACACCCGATCCACAACCGGGACGACCTGTCGATGATCTACACGCCGGGCGTGGCCCGGGTCTGCCTGGCCATTGCGAAGAACCCCCAGGACGCCCGCCGACTGACGGTGAAACGCAACAGCATCGCGGTGGTCACCGACGGGTCGGCTGTGCTGGGCTTAGGCAACATCGGTCCGGAAGCGGCGTTGCCGGTGATGGAGGGCAAGGCGGCGCTATTCAAGCGGTTCGGCGACATCGACGCCTGGCCGTTGTGCCTGGACACTCAGGACGTCGACGAGATCATCGCCGTGGTCAAGGCGGTGGCGCCGGGCTTCGCCGGGATCAACCTGGAGGACATCTCAGCGCCGCGCTGCTTCGAGATCGAGCGGCGGCTGCGGGAGCAGCTGGACATCCCGGTGTTCCACGACGACCAGCACGGCACCGCGATCGTGGTGCTGGCGGCGCTGTTCAACGCCCTCCGCGTGGTGGGTAAGCAGATCGGCGAGGTCAAGATCGTCATTTCTGGGGCCGGGGCGGCGGGCACAGCGATCATCAAACTGCTGCTGGCCGCCGGGGCCGGAGAAGTGGTGGTGGCCGACATCGCCGGGGTCGTGCATCGGGGCCGCGAGGGGCTCGAGGGACAGCTGCTCTGGCTGGCCGAGCACACCAATCAGCTGGAGTTCACTGGGACATTGCAGGAGGCGATGGTCGGCGCGGACGTGTTCATCGGCGTCTCGGCCCCCCGGGTGATCGACGCCACGGATGTCGCCGCCATGGCCGACGACGCGATCGTGTTCGCGCTGGCGAACCCCGATCCCGAGATTGACCCGGCCGAGGCGATCAAGCACGCGACCGTGGTGGCCACCGGCCGGTCAGACTTCCCGAACCAGATCAACAACGTGCTGGCCTTTCCCGGTGTCTTCCGTGGCCTGCTCGACGCCCGGTCAGCCGAGATCACACCGACGATGCTGCTCGCCGCGGCGACGGCACTTTCCTCGGTGGTCACCGACGACGAGCTCAACGCCGCGTACATCATGCCGAGCGTCTTTCACGCCGACGTCCACCACGCCGTTGCCCACGCCGTACGGCTCGCCGCCGGCGAACCAGCCCTGACGGGCGGTCTCGTGACCATCTCCGGTCTGTCGGCCAGATATGAGCGCCCTGATGCCGAAAATCCGAGATCCCGAGAGATCCTGAGATTCCTCGCCCCACCCAATGAGACCGGCGTCGACGGCGTCATTCAAGCGGGCCACGTCCTGGAATGGATCGATCGTGCCGGGTTCGCGTGTGCGACGGGCTGGAGCAGCTCGTACTGCGTCACCGCGTACGTCGGGAACATCCACTTCCGCCGGCCAATACTCGCGGGCGACCTCGTCGAGGCCGACGCCCGGATCATTCACACCGGCCGATCCAGCATGCAGATCTTCGTCACTATCAGCACCGCAGACCCCAAGATCGGCACGTACGCTCGCGCAACAGACTGCCTCCTGGTCTTCGTGGCCGTCGACGAACACCGCCGGCCCCGGCCGATCCCGGTCTGGCAGCCTCAGACGGTGAAAGACCAGAACCTCGCAGAGCGCGCCGTGCAGCGGATCAGCGTGCGCTCGCGGATCCGCGAAGCCATGAGCGCTCAGACCTATTCCGACAAAGGAACGGCCCCAAGGATGCAGTTCAGGTTCCTGGCGCAACCCAGAGACGTCAACTGGGGTGGGGTTACTCACGGCGGCACCGTCATGCGCTGGATCGACGAGACGGCCCACACCTGCGTAATCGGCTGGATCAAGAAACCCGGCGTAGCGGTCTACGCTGGCGGGATCCACTTCGAACGGGCCATCCGGATCGGGGACATCGTCGAAGTTGACGCCAGAATCATCCACACGAGTAGCCGCAGCATCCACGTCGCGGCACGTGTCAGCTCCGCAGACCCGATCGATGGCCACTATCGACGAACCACTCAATGCATGAGCGTGTTCGTCTCACCCGGACCCGACGGCCAAGCCAGCCGAGTGAGGCAGATCGAACTGCGCTCTGACGAAGATCGGCGACTGGACGCTCACGCACGGGACCTCATCACCATGCGAGCCGAACTCGACGCCCTCGATGGTCAATGCTGATCAGCGCGCTTTCAGCGCAGCAGCGTGTCGACGGCTGCAGCGACGAAGAGCAACGCGAGGTAAGAGTTCGACCAGTGGAAGAGCCGCATCGGCTGCAGCGCCGCGCCGGTCAGGCCGCGCCGCGCCCGAGCCAGCAGCAGAGCGGACTGCCACAGCAACGCAGCGCCGAGGATCACGGCGGCTGTGGGATAGAACCATCCGGTGTTGGCAACCGGCCAGAGCGCCAGTGATGCCAGCGCGGTCAGCACCGAGTACAGCAGAATCTGCCGAGCCACCACTGGAGCCGACCTCACAACCGGCAGCATCGGCACATTCGCCGCGGCATAGTCCTCCCGATAGCGCATGGCGAGTGCCCAGGTGTGCGGCGGCGTCCAGAAGAACACGATGAGGAACATGACGAACGGAGTAAGCGCGAGGCTGCCGGTCACCGCCGTCCAGCCGATCAGCGGTGGGAAGCAGCCCGCGATGCCGCCCCAGATGATGTTCTGCGGAGTGCGCCGCTTCAGCCAGAGGGTATAGACCCCGATGTAGAACGCGTTGGCGCCCAGCGCGAGGGCCGCTGACAGCCAGTTGACGAAGTATCCGAGCCACAGCGTCGCGGCGATCCCCAAGATCATTCCGAACACCGTCGCCCCCAACGGACCTACGGCATGCCGCGGCAGCGGACGGCGACGGGTACGCCGCATCCGTTCGTCGATGTCCCGGTCGAGCACGCAGTTGAAGGCGTTGGCGCTGGCCGCGGCTAGGCAGCCGCCGACCATCGTGGTGAGCACCACCTTCAACGACGGGACGCCACCGGCGGCCAGAAACATGGCCGGCACGGTCGTCACCAAGAGAAGCTCAATGATCCGGGGCTTGGTGAGTCCGAGATATGCCGCAGCAACGTGACGTACATGGCTGAGCTGACGGCTGCGACGAACTGCCCGCACTCCAAGATCGACGCGGGCTACCCGGTCATCGTCGGCGGCCACCTGACTTGGCGCGTCGATGCTCGTCACAGGCTTTACTCACTCACTGATAGGCGACTCTGTTCCCCGGCGACGCCGAAGGCAGTCACCGAGGCTGAGTCTAGGGGTCGGCGCTTGAATTGACACTCACCTGTGGACTTCTTGCACAGACGGCGAGGTTCCGGTTCTCGGCTGACCCTATATCCCCAACCGACCCGCCACCGATAGGCTCGCATTGTCCGGGCTGCCCCACCAGCAGCCCGCCGAGCCGTCTCGGAAGGATCCTTTGGCCCGTGAGTGTGACCGACACCAACATCTCCGGCTCGGTTCTCCCAGAGGGGTGGACCGAGGTCGACTCGCTAGCCGTCGACACCATACGTGTGCTGGCCGCCGATGCCGTGCAGAAGGTCGGCAACGGCCATCCGGGCACCGCGATGAGCCTCGCGCCAGTCGCCTACCTGCTGTTCCAGAAGGTGATGCGACACAACCCGCGCGACACTCGTTGGCCGGGGCGAGACCGATTCGTGCTGTCCTGCGGACACACCAGCCTGACGCTCTACATTCAGCTCTATCTCGGCGGTTTCGGGCTCGAGCTTGACGACATCAAGGCCCTGCGAACCTGGGGATCGTTGACGCCTGGACACCCGGAGTACGAGCACACCAAGGGCGTCGAGGTGACCACCGGGCCGCTCGGCCAGGGCGTTGGCAATGCGGTGGGGATGGCGATGTCCGCCCGCCGGCTACGCGGACTACTCGATCCAGACGCTCCGCGCGGCACCTCGGTATTCGATCACCACATCTACTGTCTCGCCTCCGATGGCGACATCGAGGAAGGCGTCGCTTCCGAGGCTTCATCGCTGGCCGGCACGCAGCGGCTGAGCAATCTCACCCTCATCTATGACAGCAACCGGATCTCGATCGAGGACGACACCAAGATCGCCCTCACCGAGGACACGGCCGCTCGTTACGCCGCGTACGGCTGGCATGTGCAAACCGTGGACTGGACCCACGGCGACGCCCATCACTACCAGGAGAATGTCGCTGCGCTCGCCGACGCTCTCGAGACGGCCAAGGCCGTCACCGATCAGCCCACGTTCATCTGCCTCAAGACGATCATCGGCTGGCCGGCTCCGAACCTCCAGGGCACCGGCAAAGCCCATGGCGCAGCGTTGGGTGAGAATGAGGTCGCCGCAACCAAGAAGGTGCTCGGCTTCGAGGAGGACAAGACCTTCCAGGTTGCCGATGACGTGATCGCGCACACCCGCAAGCTGATCGAGCGCGGCGAGCAGGCTCAGCAGGAGTGGCAGCTGGCCTACGACAGCTGGGCCGAGGCCAATCCCGAGCGCAAAGAGCTGCATGAGCGATTGATCAAAAACGAGCTCAGCCCCGGCTGGGAGGATGTACTGCCCAGCTGGTCCGCCGACTCCAAGGGCATTGCCACCCGAGCTGCCTCCGGGAAGGTGCTCAGCGCGATCGCTCCCAAGCTGCCTGAGCTCTGGGGCGGCTCGGCCGACCTTGCCGAATCGAACAACACCACCCCTGAGGGTGAGCCGAGCTTCCTGCCAGCCGACCGGCAGACGAGGCTGTTTCGCGGTGGTCCCTATGGCAGGGTGCTGCATTTCGGCGTCCGCGAGCACGCCATGGGCTCGATCATGAACGGCATCAAGCTGCACGGCGGGCTGCGGCCGTACGGCGGCACATTCTTGATCTTCAGCGACTACATGCGGCCAGCGGTCAGGCTTGCCGCATTGATGAAACTGCCGGTGACCTACGTCTGGACCCACGACTCGATCGGGCTGGGCGAGGACGGCCCCACTCATCAGCCGATCGAACATCTCGCGGCATTGCGGGCCATCCCCGGATTAGATGTAGTACGGCCGGCGGACGCCAACGAGACCGCAGCCGCGTGGGCGGTGATCTTGAAGAACAACGATCGGCCAGCCGGGCTGGCCCTCACCCGGCAGGCCTTGCCCATCGTCCCGCGTGGCGAAGACGGCTTCGCCGACACCTCGGAGGTAGCCAAAGGCGGCTACATACTCAAAGACTGCAACGGAACCCCGGATGTGATCTTGATCGGGACCGGCTCGGAGGTGCAGTACGTTGTCGCAGCCCAAAAGCTGCTCGCGGAGCGGGGCATCGAGGCTCGAGTGGTGTCGATGCCTTGTCGGGAATGGTTCGACGAGCAGGACCAGGGCTACAAGGATTCGGTCATCCCGCCGGAGATCAAGGCACGCGTCTCGATCGAGGCCGGGGTCGGCATCGGTTGGCGTGACCTCGTCGGCGATGCCGGGCGGATCATCAGCATCAACCACTACGGAGCCAGCGCGGCCGGTGGGGTGTTGTTCAAAGAGTTTGGTTTCACCCCCGAAACGGTCGTCGCCGCCGCACAAGAGAGCCTTGATGCGGCAACTGGGACTACCGCACCCACCCATCCGGCAGCCAGCGGGCCCAGAGGTCCCGCAGATGAAGAGGCCCACCCGGGCGTCACGATCAGCTGAGAGCAGCTGACGCCACCACCTACTCATTCAGGAGAACTGATCATGAACGAACGGCTCAAGGCCCTCGCAGACGCCGGCGTCTCCATCTGGCTTGACGACCTGTCTCGCGAGCGCATTACTTCGGGCAACCTGGCCGATCTCGTGTCCAATAACTCGGTCACCGGCGTCACGACCAACCCGACGATCTTCGCCGCGGCGCTTGCCCAAGGTCACATGTACGACGAACAGGTCAAGGAGCTTGCGGCACGCGACGCAGAACTCCACGATGCCATCAAGGTGTTGACCACCGACGACGTACGCGACGCATGTGACATCATGGCCGCCACTTTCGAGGCGACCAACGGCGTCGACGGCCGCGTATCCATCGAGGTCGATCCCGATCTGGCCGACGAAACCGACGCCACCACCGCGCAGGCCACCGACCTGTGGAAGATCGTCGACCGGCCCAACGTGCTGATCAAGATCCCCGCCACCAAGGCCGGCCTGCCATCGATTGCCTCGGTTACCGGTGAGGGTGTCAGCGTGAACGTGACGCTGATCTTCGCCATCGAGCGCTACCGCGCGGTGATCGACGCCTACATGACCGGGTTGGAGCGAGCCGCGGCGGCGGGCCATGACCTGAGCAAGATCCACTCCGTGGCCTCTTTCTTCGTTTCCCGGGTGGATACCGAGATCGACAAACGGCTCGAGGCGATCGGCTCGGACGAGGCGCTGGCGCTGCGCGGCAAGGCCGCCATCGCCAATGCCCGGCTGGCGTACGCGCTCTACGAGGAGGAGTTCAGCAGCGAAAGGTTCGCCGCGCTGGAATCCAAGGGAGCCACCCGGCAGCGTCCGCTGTGGGCCTCGACCGGGGTCAAGAATCCCGATTACTCCGACACCATGTACATCACCGAGCTCGTTGTCCCGAACACCGTGAACACCATGCCAGAGAAGACCATGATGGCCTTCGCTGATCACGGCGAAATGCGCGGAGACATGGTGAGCGGAACCAAGGCCGAGGCGCAGCAGGTGCTCGACGACTTGGAGCGGGTCGGCATCTCCTACGACGACGTGGTCGACGTGCTGGAACGAGAGGGCGTCGAGAAGTTCGAGGCGTCCTGGAATGAGCTGGTCGCCGACGTTCAGGGGGAGCTCGAGGCCGCCAAGGCGTCTCGCTGACGTCTACTGACTCAGGACGCAGGCTGGCGAACTGCCGGACGGAGCAGCAAGACGCGTTCGATCACGCGTCGATCGGCGCTCCCAACCGCTTCGCGAGCCGCCATGATCGGCGGCTGCCGCGGATTGCCGGACCCTGCGTGCTGGTGATCTTCGGTGTCACCGGGGACCTGGCAACCAAGAAGCTGATGCCGGCGGTCTACGACCTTGCCAACCGCGGTCTGCTGCCGCCTGGTTTTGCCTTGGTCGGGTTCGCCCGGCGCGACTGGAAACACCGGGACTTTGCGCAGATCGTCCATGCCGCCGTCAAGCAGCATGCGCGAACCCACTTCCGAGAGGAGGTATGGCAGCAGCTCTCCGAAGGCATCCGGTTCGTGCGAGGAGAAATCGGTGACGAGGAGGCCTTCAGCAGGCTCGCCGAGACGATCGTCGATCTCGACGAGGCCCGCGGTACCGGCGGGAACCACGCGTTCTACCTGTCCATCCCGCCAGGGCTGTTCCAGACGGTCGTCGACCAGCTGCGCACGCACGGACTGGCTGAGGAGCATCCCGGCCGGTGGAGCCGGGTGGTGATCGAGAAGCCGTTTGGCCACGACCTGGAGAGCGCGCGAGAACTGAACCGGATCGTCTCCAGCGTCTTCCCCGCCTCCTCGGTGTTTCGCATCGACCATTACCTCGGCAAAGAAACCGTGCAGAACATGATGGCGCTGCGGTTCGCCAATCAGCTGTTCGAGCCGGTGTGGAACAACCACTACGTCGACCATGTCCAGATCACGATGGCGGAGGACATCGGGATCGGCGGCCGCGCCGGTTACTTCGATGGCATCGGCATCGCCCGCGATGTCATCCAGAACCACCTGCTGCAGCTGTTCGCGCTCACCGCGATGGAGGAACCGACCTCGTTCGAGGCACGCCAGCTCCGCGCTGAAAAGCAGAAGGTGCTCGCTGCTGCTCGGCCACCGGAGCGGATGGATCTGCACACCGCGCGGGGTCAATACGCGGGCGGCTGGGCCGGTGGAGAAAAGGTCAAGGGCTATCTGGAGGAGGATCGGATCCCGCCCGACTCCCGAACCGAGACCTATGCAGCCATCCGCCTCGACATCGAGAACCGTCGCTGGGCTGGCGTGCCGTTCTACCTGCGGACCGGCAAGCGCCTGGCCCGGCGAGTGACCGAGATCACGCTCGGCCTCAAGCGCGCGCCGCATCTACCCTTCAGCAAGACCGACACCGCGGAGCTGGGCTACAACGCCATCGTGCTGCGGATCCAACCGGATGAGGGCGTGACTTTGCGCTTTGGTGCCAAGGTGCCCGGCACCCAGATGGAGATCCGCGAAGTGAACATGGACTTCGCCTACGGCGGGTCGTTCACCGAGTCCTCACCCGAGGCATACGAGCGGCTGATCTTGGACGTGCTGCTGGGCGACCCGCCGCTGTTTCCGCAACACCAAGAGGTGGAGCTCTCCTGGGAGATCTTGGACCCGATCTTGGACTACTGGGCGAGCCTGCCAGGCCAACCCGAGCCATACGAACCCGGATCGTGGGGACCCAAGGGCGCCGACGTCATGCTGGCGCGGGACGGCTTCAGCTGGAGGCGGCCATAATGATCATTCCCCTTGCCGACACGACTTCAGCGAAGATATCCGCAGAGCTGCTGCGGGCCCGGCGTACCGCTGGCAGCCCGGCCCAGGGCATGGTGCTGACCTTGATCATCGTCTGCGACGAGTCCGAGTACGCGAGGGTCATGGAGGCCAGCATGGCGGCCGGCCGCGAGCATCCGTCCCGGATCTTGCTGGTGGTCACCGCCGGCGGACGGAACGCCGCGCTGGACGCAGAGCTGCACATCGGCGAGGGAACACCGGGCGAGGTTGTCGTGATCAGGATGCGCGGCGCGGTTGCGGCACATCCAGCCTCAGTGATCCGGCCGCTGCTGCTGCCCGACTCCCCTGTCGTGATCTGGTGGCCCGGCAAGGCGCCGAACAACCAGGGTGGCGACGAGCTGGCACAGCTGGCGATGCGCCGGCTTACCGACGCGGCGGCCTCGCCCCGCCCGCTGGTAACGCTGAAGGCACGCGCCCGGGATTACACCCCGGGCGACACCGACCTGAGCTGGACCCGGTTGACGCCGTGGCGGGCCTTGCTGGCCGCTGCGCTGGACCAGTACCCGGCCAAGATCAAGTCCGTACTCATCGAGGCGGATCGCGGCAATCCCTCCGCCGATCTGCTGGCGGCCTGGCTGCAGTCCAGGCTGAAGATCGAGGTGACCCGGAAGATCAGCAATGGGCCTGGTTTGACCGCGGTGCGGATGGCTACCGCGGCCGGCGACATCGCGATCACGCGGCCCGATGGTTTGCTGGCTTACTACGCCGTACCGGGGCAGCCGGAGCGACTCGTCGCCCTGAAGCGACGGGACTACACCGAACTGATCTCTGAGGAACTGCGGCGGATGGACGCAGACGATGTCTACGAACGGGCGGTCAAGTCACTACTCGACGGCGATACAGGAGCAACCCGCCGTAAGCCCCCAGCTAGGAAAACCCCCGCCAAGAAAGCCTCCACCGCGAAGACCCCTGCCAAGAAGACCGCCGCCAAGAAGGCCCCGCCAAGAAGACTGGGGGGAAGAAGGCGGACAGCAGCAGAGTCGCAAAGCAAGCGGCAAGGAGCCGGTAGATGGTCGCGACCAGCGCCGAAATCTTGCTCCATGCCGGACCGGATGACGTGGCGGAGGCTCTGGCCGCGCGCCTGATGGCACGACTCACCGAGATTCAACGGGACTTCCGGATTCCGCAGCTCGCCCTCACCGGTGGTCGGATCGCCACCCGGGCCTACCAGAAACTTGCGAACGAAGGACCGAACTCCGCGGTCGAGTGGTCTCGCGTCGAGCTCTGGTGGGGCGACGAACGGTTCGTACCCGCTGATCATGCCGACCGGAACGCGAAGCAGGCCCTTGACCTGCTTGCCGCGCCGCTCGCTCTCAACCCTGACCGAGTCCATGAAATGCCCGCCAGCGACGGCGGACTCGAGCTCGATCAGGCCGCCGAGGCGTACGCGCGAGAGCTCGATGGCGTGAGCTTCGACATCTGCCTGCTCGGCATGGGGCCAGACGGCCATGTCGCATCGATCTTTCCTGAGCATCCATCTTCATACGCCGAGGGCTCTGTGATCGCCGTACGATCCTCACCGAAACCGCCGCCGGAGCGGATCAGCCTGACGCTGCCGGTGATCAACCGGTCGCAGGAGGTCTGGTTCGTGGTGAGCGGGGCTGACAAGGCAGCGGCGGCGAAGATGGCACTGCTCGGCGCCGGGCCGGTGCAGGTCCCCGCCGCCGGGGTCTCAGCGGTTGAGCGAACGCTCTGGTTGATGGATCGGGATGCGGCGGCGGAGTTGCCCACCGATCTTCAGCAGCGCGGCCGAATCTAGGCTGGCGCCGCGACGGCGGCTCTAAAGCGGGCTTAGTAGATGACCTCACCGCGTTCGCGCCGCGCCCGGAGGGCTTGCAGCGCCTCGGTGAGGATGTCGGCCGCCTCTTTGTCGGTGCGGCGCTCCTTGACGTAAGCCAGGTGTGTCTTATATGGCTCGATCTTCGGCGGTGGCGGTGGATTCAGGGAATCGAGGTTCGCTGGCAAGCCGCAGCGAGGGCAGTCCCAGGCGTCCGGAATGGCGGCATCTGCGGCAAATGCGGGCCGCGTCTCATGACCGTGCGCGCAAAAGTACGAGACGTAATTTCGCGGCGCGGCATCGCCCCGCTCGGCCTCGCCCATCGGACCAGCGCCCACCCGGCTGCCACGAATGGCACTTCCACCAGCCACGTTCTTTCTCCCTTGCCCTTCCTAGCTGTGGATGAGTCAGTGTCTTTCCTTCGATTGACCGGGCCGGTGGATCTTGGCAGTCAGCCACCCAACTTGTAGAGCAAGTTGAGCGCCACAATTGCCGCTAGCCAAACCACTCCGATGATGACGGTGAGCCGGTCGAGATTTCGTTCTGCGACTGAGGATCCACCGAGGGAGGAAGAGATCCCACCACCGAAGAGATCAGACAAACCGCCGCCGCGGCCTTTGTGCATAAGTACGAACAACGCGAGCGCGACACTGGTGATCACCAAGATGATGGAGAAGATCAGGATCGGCACGGTCACCAGCGGTACGAGCACGGACGTAGCCTAACTCACCGATTCGAGAACGAGTCAAAACTCCACAAGCGCTGGACTCGCGGCCTGCTCAGATCACTGGCATTTCGTAAAACCGTGCTATAGCAGAGAACTCGTCGACCTTCAGGCTGGCGGCGCCGACGAGGCAACCGTCGATGTCGGGCTGGGCCATCAAGGCGGCAACGTTCCTCGCATTGACCGATCCGCCGTAGAGGATCCGAATCCGGTCGGCGACCTCGCTGCCGTGCCGATCCCGAATCCAGCCGCGAATCGCTGCGCAGACCTCCTCTGCGTCCTCTGGTGTCGCCACCCGTCCGGTGCCGATCGCCCAGACCGGCTCGTACGCGATGACCAGGTTTGCAACTTGCTCCGCAGTGAGCCCGGTCAGCGCGCCCTCCACGTGGTGCAAAGTGTCGGGCACCTGGCGCAACTCCTGGCGGACGGCCAAGCCCTCGCCGACGCAGACGATCGGAACCACGCCGCGCGAGACCGCCTTCAGGGTCTTGGCATTCACGATGTTGTCGTCCTCGCCATGGAACCGACGCCGTTCGGAGTGCCCGATGACGACGTAGCGGCAGCCCAGCTTCACCAGCATGTCGGCTGAGATGTCGCCTGTGTAGGCGCCGTTGTCGAAGGCCGACACGTCCTGGGCGCCGTATCCGATCTCCAGCCGGTCGCCATCCACCAGTGTCTGCACGGTTCGCAGATCGGTGAACGGCGGCAGCACGATCACCTCGGACTTGTCCGGGTCGTGCTTCTTGTCCTCCAGCGTCCACGTCAGCTTCTGTAGCAGCCCAACCGCCTCAACGTGGTTGAGGTTCATCTTCCAGTTGCCGGCCATCAGCGGCTTGCGAGTCATCTCCTATACCCCACCATCGAGAACGGCCAAGCCTGGCAGGGTCTTACCCTCGAGATATTCCAGGCTGGCGCCGCCGCCAGTCGAGATATGACCAAAAGCGTCATCGCCGAAACCAAGATCACGCACCGCAGCGGCGGTGTCGCCACCACCGATCACGGACAGTCCGCCGATCTCGGTGACCGCCTGAGCGACGGCCTTGGTCCCGGCAGCGAAGCTCGGCCACTCCGACACACCCATCGGCCCGTTCCAGAACACCGTCTTGGCTTTTCTGATCACACCCGCGAAGACGCGTGCGGAATCTGGACCAATGTCCAGTCCGAATTGATCAGCCGGGATCGCGTTAGCGGCCACTACGGTCGGTACCGCCTCAGCTGCCACTTCCGGCGCCACCACAATGTCGGAGGGCAGCACGATCTGCTTGCCGCCAGCGGCGGCGGCGTTGAGGTATCCCCGTACCGACCCGATCTGATCTTGCTCGAGCAGGCTCTTGCCCACCTCGTAGCCCTGAGCAGCAAGGAACGTGAAAGCCATGCCGCCGCCGATGACCAGAGTGTCCGCGGTCTTGATCAGGTTCGCGATCACCGCAAGCTTGTCGGAGACCTTCGCGCCCCCCAGCGCCACCACGTACGGGCTGGCCGGCATTTCAACAAGCTGCCGGAGCACCTCCAGCTCCGCCTCCACCAGCTTGCCGGCCGCATTCGGCAACCGCAGCGCGATGTCGTACACCGACGCCTGCTTACGGTGGACGACGCCGAACCCGTCGGAGACGAATACATCGCCGAGCGCTGCGTAGCGGTCGGCTAGCGCGCCTCGGGCGACCTCGTCCTTGGACTCCTCGCCTGGCTCATAGCGGACGTTCTCCAACATCGCGACGTCGCCATTACTGAGACCTGCGGCGACCTCGCGCGCCGACTCCCCCACCACGTCACTCGCCAGCTTGACCTCGGCATCCAGCAGCTCGGACAGTCTCTTGGCGACCGGAGCCAACGAGTACTTAGGGTTGACCTGGCCCTTGGGCCGTCCGAGGTGAGCCAGCACGATGACCTTGGCGCCACCTTCTCGTAGCTCGCTCAACGTGGGCAGCGACGCGCGAATCCGTCCGTCGTCGGTGATGGTCTCACCATCCAGCGGCACATTGAGATCGCAGCGGATCAGCACCCGCTTGCCGCTCAGCTCACCAAGATCAGAAACAGACTTCACGCTTGATCCTTTCCCGAGCGACGTGGGCGAGTGGAGGGGGACGTGCAAGCTTTGCATAGGTTGCTGACGGTGTGCACACGTTGCAACCCGTGCACAGCGCCGGTATCCCACGCAGCGTGGGATACCGACAGCGGCTTGGAGATCTAGAGAGACTCGCCGACCAAGCCGACGACGTCGACAAGACGGTTGGAGTAGCCCCACTCGTTGTCGTACCAGCCGACCACCTTGACCTGATTGCCGATCACCTTGGTGAGGGCCGAGTCGAAGACGCACGAGCTGGGGTCGGTGACGATGTCGGAGGACACGATCGGGTCGCTGGTGTATTTCAGGTAGCCCTTCAGCGGGCCGTCAGCGGCCGCTTGGACGATGCTGTTGACCTCCTCGACAGAGGTCTCTCGCGGCGCCTCGAAGGTCAAGTCGGTCGCCGAGCCTGTGGGCATCGGCACTCGCAGCGCGTAGCCGTCCAGCTTGCCCTTCAGCTGCGGCAGTACCAGACCGATGGCCTTCGCCGCACCGGTCGAGGTTGGCACGATGTTGATCGCAGCAGCGCGAGCGCGACGCAGGTCCTTGTGCGGGCCATCCTGAAGATTCTGGTCCTGGGTGTATGCGTGGATGGTCGTCATGAGGCCCTTGACAATGCCGAGGCCGTCGTCGAGCGCCTTGGCCATGGGCGCCAGGCAGTTCGTGGTGCATGAGGCGTTGGAAATGATGGTGTGCTTCGCCGGGTCGTAGTCGCCGTCATTGACGCCCATCACCACGGTCCAGTCCTCGTTCTTGGCCGGCGCGGAGATGATCACCTTCTTGGCGCCCGCGTCCAGGTGTGCCTTGGCCTTCGTCGCGTCGGTGAAGAACCCGGTGGATTCAATCACGACATCGGCACCGATCTCACCCCACGGGAGGGCTGCGGGGTCACGCTCGGCGTAGGACCTGACGAGCTTGTCGCCTACCTTGATGCCCCCATCGACAACCTCGACGGGTAGGTCGAGTCGGCCCAAGATTGAGTCGTACTTCAACAAGTGCGCCTGGGTGTCGTCATCGAACAGGTCGTTGAAGGCAACCACGTCGATGTCGGCACCTGAGGCGAGCAGCGCGCGGTAGAAGTTTCGGCCGATGCGGCCGAAGCCATTGATACCAACACGGACGGTCATGACACGATCTCCTTCGGCTGTCAAGGGCCCGCGACAGCAGGGCCAGTGACCACCTTAACGAACTTCGATGGCTGGCGTGAAAGCCAGTTTTCTGGTGGTCTGCTGCTACTCCTCGTCGAGCATCTCCGCGCTCAGGCTGGCTTCGGTGTTAGGTATGTCAAGTTCGGCGGCACGCTTGTCAGCGGTAGCGAGCAGCCGCCGGATCCTTCCCGCCACGGCATCCTTGGTCAGCGGCGGTTCGTGCATCTGACCCAGCTCCTCCAGGCTGGCCTGCTTGTTCTCGATACGCAGCAGACCGGCGGCTCGGAGATGGTCAGGTACCTCCTCACCGAGGATCTCCAGTGCCCGCTCCACCCGCGCGCCCGCGGCGACTGCGGCTCGAGCCGAGCGCCGCAGGTTGGCATCATCGAAGTTCGCCAAGCGATTCGCCGATGCCCGCACCTCGCGGCGCATCCGCCGCTCCTCCCAGACCAGCAACGACTCGTGCGCCCCGAGCCGAGTCAGCAGTGCCGCGATGGCGTCACCGTCGCGGACCACGACCCGATCGACGTTTCGCACCTCGCGAGCTTTCGCGGGAATCCCCAACCTGCGGGCGGCACCGACCAACGCGAGTGCAGCCTCCGGCCCGGGGCAGGTCACTTCGAGCGCCATCGAGCGGCCAGGCTCGGTCAGCGAGCCGTGTGCCAGGAATGCTCCGCGCCACGCCGCCACGCAGTCGCACAAGCCCCCGCTGACTACCTGTGGTGGGAGACCGCGTGCTGGCCGGCCGTGCGAGTCGATCAGGCCGGTTTGGCGCGCCAGCGCCTCGCCGTCTTTGATCACCCGCACCACGTAATGGGTGCCTCGCCGGATGCCAGCACCGTTGACGATGACAAGCTCACTCGGGTGGCCGAATACCTCGCTGATATCGGTCCGCAGCCGCCGTGCGGCAGCGCCGGTGTCGAGCTCAGCCTCAATCACGATACGGCCGCTGACGATGTGCAGCCCGCCAGCAAACCTCAGCGTCGCGGCAACCTCCGACTTGCGGTCGCAGGGCTTGGTGACCTTGATGGTCGCGAGCTCCGCCTTCACCAGTGCGGTCATGGCCATTGCTGAATGATTACACAGCTCGCCCGCGCACCTTGTCGCTTTGACAGGAACGGCGGCTTGACAACACTGAACCGAATGGTTAAGTATCGCGCTGTGGCAGACACGCTCGCCGTGGTGTACAGCGCTCTCGGTGATCCAACGCGTCGTGGGATCGTGGAGCGGCTGGCACGCGGAGAGTTGACAGTCGCAGAGATCCGCCGCCCGCTTCGGATGTCCGCTCCAGCTGTGTCGAAGCATCTGCGGGTGTTGGAGCACGCCGGTCTGCTGCAGCGGCGCCGCAACGGTCGGCATCAGGTGTGCGTGCTGCGAGAGCGGCCGCTGATTGAGGCCGGCCGCTGGATCGAAACGCAGACCGCATTTTGGGCGGGCTCGTTGGACTCGCTGACCGGCTACCTGTCCGAGGAGCAATAGTGAGCAACGGCAGGCAGGCGGTACGGCTGGAGCGTACGTTCGAGGCCGACATCGAGGCTCGCGCTTCACACGTGGGTGGGAGGCGGCACTGGCGTCTTTGACCCGCCATATCGGCAAGGAAAGGACCTACGATGCCGACAGATGACCCAACCAATGACCCAACCATGACACTGCCCGTGTGGCCCGCGCCTACTACGGTGCGTGGACCAACCGCAGAGGACCTGAGGCGCTTCGCGAGCTGATGGGTGAAGGGTTTGTGTTCGACAGCGCCATGATGCATATCCAGGGCCGCGAGCAGTTCCTCGCAGGGTCCGGTGCGAGCGGCTGGCCGGAGCGAGCAGTCACGACCCTGCTCGCCGAGGCGTATGACGGCGAGCACGCCTTCCAGCTCTACAGCGCCACCAACGGCGGCAAGAACGTCAAGATCGCCGACCATCTCATCGTCCGCGACGGACAGCTTGTCTCCAGCGAAGTGGTCGTCGATGGCGCCGCCTTCATGGCATTCATGGCAGGTTGACCGCCGAATGCCTATATCCCAGGACGTGCTCGGTCTCTACGACCGGATCATCGCCACCCAGCCGGATGTGACGCGCAAGGGCGCAACGATGCCGTACACCTCACTCAACGGGCACATGTTCAGCTTCCTCACCCCGGACGGGCACCTTGCGCTCCGACTGCCTCCGCCCGAGCGCCAAGCATTCTTGGCCAGCTACCAGACACACCTATGTGAGCAGCACGGGAAGGTGCTCGAGGAATATGTCGAGGTGCCAAACAGCCTGCTACGCAACGTCGACGAACTCGAGCAGCACTTCCGGACCAGCTACGCCTACGTCAGCTCCCTGAAGCCGAAACCCACGACCCGCCCCACCAAGACGTCAGGGAGTGGTTAGACACCCAAGATCTCGGCGTACGCCGAGGCCAAACGGAGCGGATCGTGTCGCGGCGAGCCGTCGCGGGCGGCGAGGTCGGCGACAACGAGGCGGGCCCCCAGGGAGTCGGCCCGCGACGCCAGATGCGGATCGTCTGAGGCGAAACCACTGTCGGCGAGCACGACATCGAGCCGCAGATCTGGCGCGTGGTCGGCAAGCAGCTCGATGTGCTTGGCCGCGGAGAATCCCGCGGTCTCGCCGGAAGGCTCGAGGTTGAGAGCAAGGATGCGCCGGGCCGCGGTCGCGTGAATCGCTTCTGCGAGCTTGGGCACCAGCAAATGCGGGATCACCGAGGTAAACCAGGAGCCGGGTCCCAGCACGATCCAGTCGGCCTCTAGCACCACGTCGATGGATTCCGGACAGGCGGGTGGATCCTGCGGGATGAGCCGTACCGAGCACACTTCTCCCAGCGTTTTCGCAACCCGAGCCTGCCCGCGGATCTCGGAAACCTCGTCCGGCGCGGGCTGCAGTCCAATCACCTCGGCGGCGATATCCAGCGGCACCGAGGCCATCGGCAGTACCCGACCCTTGGCGCCGAGAAGCCTTGCCACCATGTCAAGGCCTGCTACCGGATCGCCGAGGCGCTCCCAGAGCCCGACAATGAGCAGGTTCCCGATTGCGTGATCATCCAGAGGGCCGGTGCTGCTGAACCGATACTGCAACACATCGGCCCAGGTGCGCCCGGACTCGTCATCGCCACACAGAGCCGCCAGCGCCATCCGGAGATCCCCCGGGGGCAAGCAGTCCAGCTCCCGGCGCAAACGACCGGAGGAGCCGCCGTCGTCTGCGACAGTGACGATCGCCGTCAAATGGTCGGTCACCCGTCGTAGAGCTGTCAGTGAGGCCGCGAGTCCGTGCCCGCCGCCGAAGGCGACCACAGCGGGAAGTGTCGGGCCCAGGGAGCTCGACATGAAGATGTGCCCGAAATCGCGAGCGCTCACTCTCGGCCCAAATCGCGATGGAGAACAGTGGTCGGCAGGCCGGTCACACGGAGTCGGCGCGCAAACTCCTCTGCCATGGCTGAGCTCCGATGTTTGCCACCGGTACAACCAATGGCCAACGTGGCGAACCGTTTGCCCTCATTGACGTAGCCGACTGACACCACCGCCAGGAGGTCCTGCATCGAGGCGAGGAAGGACTCCGCGCCTGGTTGTCCGAGCACGTAGTCGCTCACCGGCTTACTGAGACCGGTCTGCGGGCGCAGCTCGGGGATCCAGTGAGGATTGGGCAGGAAGCGCACATCGAAGACCATGTCAGCATCTACCGGGATGCCATATTTGAAACCGAATGACAGCAGCGTGACGCGTAGTTGATCATCGTTGCTACCGCCGTATGCATGAGCAACCCGGGAACTCAGCTGGTGGATGTTCAGCGAAGACGTGTCGATCACAAGGTCTGCGGCTGCACGCAGCGTTGCCAAAGTCTCGCGCTCCCTGCCGATGCCATCCAGCAGTCGACCGTCGCCCTGCAGCGGATGCGGCCGGCGCACGGACTCCTGGCGCCGCACGATGACGTCGTCGGCCGCCTCCAAGAACAAGATCTCGGGCATCGTGCCGATGGCAGCAAGCTCGGTGAACATCGCCGGGAGCTGCTCGAAGAAGCCCCGGGTACGCACGTCTAACACCACCGCGAGTCGCGTCAGGTCGATCTCCCGGGCCTGTCGGCATACTTCTGGCAACACACTCGGGGGAAGGTTGTCCACCACGTACCAGCCGAGGTCCTCCAGGCTGTGCGCCGCCGTAGAACGCCCCGCGCCTGACATCCCGCTGACGACGACCAGGCGCAGCGGCTTGGTCGGGCTCTCGGTGTCGAGCTGACCCTGATCGCTGGTCACGTGGTTGATTATTCCCGGATACCTTGGAGGAGCCTAGACGCTGTCGAGCACCTCGCCTGTGGCCATGTCGATCGCCTCTGGTTGCGGAGCCTGCTGCAGTGCCTGCTTGATGGCGAGTGCTGTCTTGGGGCCGAAACCGGGCACTGCTGCGATCTCCTCGAGCGTTGCCGCACGCAGCTTCTTGAGTGAGCCGAAGTAGCTGATCAGAGCCTTACGCCGGACATCGCCGAGACCCGGCACCTGATCCAGGAGCGATTCGACCATTGACTTGCTGCGCCGGGCCCGGTGATGGGTGATCGCGAAGCGGTGCGCCTCATCGCGCAGCCGCTGCAGCAGGTAAAGGCCCTCGCTGGTCCGCGGCAAGATCACTGGCTCTTCGACGTCGGGCAGCCACACTTCCTCCAACCGCTTGGCGAGGCCGCAGAGGGCTATGTCGTCGATGCCGAGCTCGTGGAGAGCCTTTGCCGCCGCGGCCACCTGAGGTGGGCCGCCGTCGACCACCACCAGAGAGGGCGTGTAGGCGAACTTGCGAGGCGCGCCTGTTGTCGGGTCGACCAGCAGCGGGCCCTCATCAGCTCCAGCACCGTCTGGCTGCCCGTCCGCTGCTCGCTTGGTCATGGCGGCACGATCATCGAGGAGGCGCCGGAACCGGCGAGTGATCACCTCGTGCATCGCGGCGACATCGTTCTGTCCCTCGACCTGCCGGATCACGAACCGCCGGTACTCGCTCTTGCGTGGCAGCCCGTCCTCGAACACCACCATGGAGCCGACCACTTCAGTGCCTTGCAGGTTCGAGATGTCGTAACACTCGATCCGTAGTGGTGCGGTCGGCAGCTCCAAGGCATCCTGAATCTCTTCGAGTGCACGGTTCCGAGTCGACAGATCACCAGCACGGGTGGTCTTGTGCTTGATCAAGATCTCATTGGCATTGCGGGCGACCGTCTCCATGAGGGCCCGCTTGTCCCCGCGCTGCGGCACCCGGATGGAGACATGTGAGCCGCGACGCTCCTCAAGCATCCTGGTGAGCGACTCCACCGACGGAGGCATCACTGGCACCAGAATCTCGCGGGGCACCGCATCTTTGTCGTTGCTGGTGGGATCCGGCTCGGCGTAGAGCTGCAGCAGGAACTGTTCGATCAACTCCTCGCTGCCACCATCGTCAAACCGGTCGGCAACCCAGCCGCGCTCGCCACGAACACGCCCACCCCGTACGTGGAAGATCTGCACGGCGACCTCCAACGGATCCTCAGCCATCGCGATGACGTCGGCGTCGGTGCCGTCCCGTAAGACAACGGCGTTCCGTTCCATGGCTCGTTGCAGGGCACCGATATCGTCGCGCACCCGCGCCGCGCGCTCGAACTCCAGCGCATCGCTGGCTGCGCGCATCTCCCGCTCCAGCTTCTTGATCATGGGAGCTGCCTGGCCCGACATGAACTGGCAGAAGTCGTCGACGATCGCCCGATGCTCAGCGGGCGTCACCCGGCCGATGCAGGGGGCCGAGCATTTGCCGATGTAGCCGAGCAGGCACGGCCGGCCGAGCTGCTTGTGGTTCTTGAACACTCCGGGTCGGCAGGAACGCATCGGAAAGACCCGGAGCAGCAGATCGACCGTCTCTCGGATCGCCCAGGCGTGGGAGTAGGGACCGAAGTATCGGGTGCCCTTGCGTTTGGCTCCACGGCCGACCATGACCCGCGGAATCTCCTCCGAGAGCGTGACCGCGAGCCATGGATACGACTTGTCGTCGCGGTATTTGATGTTGAACCGTGGGTCAAACTCCTTGATCCAGGAGTACTCCAACTGAAGGGCCTCAACCTCGCTCCGCACGACCGTCCAATCCACGTTGGTGGCCGTGCTCACCATCGATCGAGTGCGGCTCAGCAGGGAGGCCGGATCGGCGAAATAGGAGTTGAGCCGGGAGCGGAGGCTTTTCGCCTTCCCGACGTAGATCACCCGACCGTCAGCATCCAAGAAGCGGTACACGCCAGGCTGATCCGGGATGGATCCGGGTGCAGGTCGGTACGCCGGCACTGGCCTGGACGAGACTGGAGGTACCACGCGCCCAGCGTAGGCCGCGAGTCGGACAGCCGTTCAACAACCAAGGAGCGCCGAGCTATGGCAACCACCGAGCAGAACAAGCAAACCGTGGCACGAGTCTTCGACGCCTTCCGAGCCGGGGACGTCGACGCTTTCGACGATCTGATCGTCGAGGATTACGTCCAGCACAACCCGCAAGCCGGCAATGGGTTGCAGGCCGTGAAGGACTTCTTTGCCCCGCTCGGCCCGGTCGATGTCGAAGTGCACCGCGTCATCGCAGAAGGCGACCTCGTCGCTGTGCACGCGAACTACAAGACCTTCAACATGGCTGTCGTTGACGTTTTCCGTCTCAACGACGACGGGAAGATCATCGAGCACTGGGACGTCCTGCAACCGATACCCGAGACGACCGCGAGTGGCAATGACATGTTCAGTCAGCTGAGTTGACCAGCGACGCTAAGTGACGACGTAGACCTTGGCCTCGAAGACTGTTGTCTTCGCCGCGGTGAGGGGTTTGGGCGCCGGCGGGTTCGTCACGGAGCCGTCCTCAATCGAATATTCACTACCGTGGCAATTGCAGTGAATGACACCGTCGCTCACGGATGCGACCGGGCATCCCTGGTGAGTGCAGATCTTGCTGAAAGCTTTGTATTTGCCCTTGCTTGGCTGCGTGACCACGTAATCGGCGTTCTCCAAAATGACGCCGCCGCCGACCGGCACTTTGGATGTGGCGACACTTGGGCCCTTGGGAGCCTCAGCAGCCGACGCTGACGGCTTGGGGGAGGTCGTTTCGGCAGCCGGCGACGGCGTCGTTGGCCCAGACGTCTCTGACGCGGCCGTCTCAGACGCGGCCGGAGTAGCGGAGGGCGAGCCGCCGGACCCCGCGGCGCAGGCGCTCAGCGCGGCGGCGCCCGCGCCGGTCAGGCCTAGGAGTCCAGCGGCTCGCAGAACGGTCCGCCGCGCAACGGCGGATGTTTCCTGACGTGGCGTTTGGTCGCCGTGCTCAGACAATCAGAAGCCTCCACTCTTCCGCTTTTGCGAGCGTCGGTCGCGCGATGAGGGCCCAAACCTGCATGAAGACGCTCTTTCGACCCCAGACGAGATGGGCGACGATCTGGTTCGATCGATTCCTGTGTCAGCTTGCCTTGACCGTCGCGCGCCTGGCTGACAACTTGCCGGAGCCCACTGTGTCGGCCGGTGCCCGGGTCGCTGGAACGAGGGCTGGTTGGGTCGCCCTGACGGGAACGGCCTGCCCATCGAGCAAGGGCTTGAGGAACGCGCCGGTGTAGGACTTGGTGTGGGCGACCTCCTCCGGTGTCCCCTCGGCGATGACCAGGCCGCCACGCGATCCGCCTTCGGGCCCCATGTCGATCAGCCAGTCGGCGGTCTTGATCACGTCGAGGTTGTGCTCGATCACCACCACCGTGTTGCCGGCGTCGACCAGCCGCGCCAGCACGCCCAGCAGCTTGCGGATGTCCTCGAAGTGCAGGCCCGTTGTTGGCTCATCCAGGACGTACAGCGTTCGGCCTGTTGCGCGTTTCTGCAGTTCACTGGCCAATTTGACGCGCTGCGCCTCGCCGCCTGACAGGGTAGGCGCCGGCTGGCCGAGACGTACGTATCCAAGACCCACATCGACCAGAGTGCGTAGATGCCGGGCAATTGGCGGCAGTGGAGCGAAGAACTCCAGCCCTTCCTCAATCGACATGTCCAAGATCTCGGCGATCGACCTGCCCTTGTAGTGAACTTCCAGCGTTTCCCGGTTGTAACGGGCGCCGTGGCAGACCTCGCATGGCACGTAGACGTCGGGCAGAAAGTTCATCTCGATCTTGATCGTGCCGTCGCCGGTGCAGTTCTCGCAGCGGCCGCCTTTCACGTTGAACGAGAAACGGCCTGGCTGGTAGCCGCGAACCTTCGCTTCGGGCGTCTCGGCGAACAGCCTGCGCACGTGATCAAATACCCCGGTGTAGGTGGCCGGGTTGGACCGCGGCGTACGGCCGATCGGGGACTGATCGACGTGAATCACCTTGTCGATCTGATCTGCTCCACTGATCGAGCGATGGCGACCGGGCACATCCCGTGCGTTGTAGATCCGCTTCGCCAGGGCGGTGTAGAGGATGCTGTTGACGAGGGTGGACTTGCCCGAACCGGACACACCGGTGACAGCAATGAGCTGGCCAAGTGGAAAGGACACCGTGAGATTGCGCAGGTTGTGTTCGGCTGCGCCGTGCACGGTTACCTCGCGACCGCGCGTACGCGGGCGACGCGACGCCGGCAGCGGGATGGAGCGGCGGCGAGACAGATATGCGCCGGTCAGCGACTCGCGATTGTTCAGCAACTCCTCGACCGTGCCCGAATGCACCACCCGGCCGCCGTGCTCACCAGCACCTGGACCGATGTCGACCGCCCAGTCCGCCGCCTTGATCGTTTCCTCGTCGTGTTCCACAACGATCAAGGTGTTGCCCAGATCTCTGAGACGAACGAGAGTCTCGATCAAGCGACGGTTGTCCCGCTGGTGCAGCCCGATGCTGGGCTCATCAAGCACATAGAGGACGCCGACCAGTCCAGCACCGATCTGTGTGGCGAGCCGGATTCGTTGTGCCTCCCCGCCGGACAGGCTGCCTGTCGGACGGCTCAGCGAGAGATAGTCGAGGCCGACGTCGAGCAGAAACCTGAGGCGCTCGTTGATCTCCTTGAGCACCCGCTCTGCGATCTGCTGTTCGCGCTCGCTGAGCTCGAGGTTGGCGAGGAACCCAGCCGCTGCGTCGATCGGCAATGCTGACACCTCTGCGATGTTCTTCCCCCCGACGGTCACGGCCAGCGAGGTCGGCTTCAGTCGAGCGCCTTTGCAGGCACGGCAGGGCACCTCCCGCATGTAGCCCGCGAACCGCTCACGCGAGGTGTCGCTCTCCGCCTCGGCATGTCGCCGTTCGATGTAGGTGACAACGCCCTCGTACTTGGCGTTGTAGCTGCGCTCACGGCCGTAGCGGTTCCGGTAGCGGACGTGAACCAGGCCAGGCACCCCCTCGAGCAGCATCTTCTGGGCCGCCGCCGGCAGCCGGCGCCACGGGACCGTGGTCGAAAAGCCAGCGTTCTCGGCGAGGGAATCGATCAGCCGGCTGAAGTAGTCCGCCACGTGCGCTGACGACCAGGGGGCGATAGCTCCCTCGGACAGACTCTTCTCCGGATCGGGGACGACCAGCTCCGGGTCGACTTCCATTCGCGTGCCCAGGCCAGAACACGTGGGGCATGCCCCCCACGGACCGTTGAACGAGAACTGGCGAGGCTCCAGCTCGTCAATCGCGATGTCGTGGTTGTTGGGACAGGCCATCTTCTCGGAGTAGTTGCGCTCGCGCTGTGGATCCTTGGGGTCGAGGTCCACGAAGTCGATCGTCACCACGCCCTGCGCCAGCTTCAGCGCCGTCTCCACCGAATCTGTCAGTCGCTGCTTGCCTGTCGGCTTGACAGTGAGCCGGTCGACGATGACGTCGATGGAGTGCTTGTACTTCTTGTCGAGTGTGGGCGGATCGGTGAGCTGGACGACCTGGCCGTCGACCCGAGCCCGGCTGAAGCCCTCCGAGGCAAGCTCTCGGAAGACCTCGACGTACTCCCCCTTGCGGCCACGGACGACCGGAGCCAGCACCTGGAACCGGGTCCCCTCCTCCAATGCCATCAGACGGTCGACGATCTGCTGCGGTGACTGCCGGCTGATCGGCTCGCCGCAGATCGGGCAGTGTGGCCGGCCGGCGCGCGCATACAGCAGCCGGAGGTAGTCGTAGACCTCGGTGATCGTGCCAACCGTTGAGCGTGGGTTGCGGCTGGTCGACTTCTGGTCAATGGAAACAGCGGGCGACAGACCTTCAATGAAGTCCACGTCCGGCTTATCCATCTGACCAAGAAACTGCCGTGCGTACGCCGAGAGCGACTCGACATACCGGCGCTGACCTTCGGCGAAGATGGTGTCGAAGGCCAGACTCGACTTCCCTGATCCGGACAGGCCGGTGAACACGATCAGCGCGTCACGCGGCAGATCGAGCGAGATGTTCTGCAGGTTGTGCTCGCGCGCACCCCGAACGACGAGACGGTCGGTCACGGAGCACATCGTATGTGCCAACGCTGACAGTGCACAGGTGAATAGGGCACAGGTGAATCCGATGGCGTCGAGACCTCCCGCGCCCCCAACCAGGGCACTACGGTATGGGCATGACTGCCCCAGCATCTCCGGCCGCAACGCAGCTGGAGACGCTGCGCGGGCTGGTCAGAACTGCGACCCAACGACTGCTGGGTGACACGATCTTGGTCGCCGACGAGCAGTGGCGGGCTCCCAGCAGGCTTCCCGACTGGACCCGTGGCCATGTGGCCACCCACATTGCTCGTCATGCCGATGCGCTCATCCGGCTGGCTCAGTGGGCGCGTACCGGGGAACGCCAGGACATGTATCCCTCGCTCGAGCATCGAGAGACTGAGATCGAGGCGGGTGCTCCACGATCGGGTCTCGACCTCCAGATCGACCTGGATACCTCTGCCGGACGTTTGGGCTCGGCATTTGACGAGCTCGATACGCGCCGACGCCTGGGACGAAATTGTCGAGATGCGCGGCGGGATGAAAGTGCCTGCGCGGCTGCTGCCGTTGGCGCGGCTCCTCGAGGTTGTGATTCATCACGTTGATCTGGATATCGGCTACGAGATCACCGACATCGACACGCAGACCGCGGAGTGGCTGCTCGAGTGGTGCGCGTTCCGGTTGCGGGATCGTGACGACTTTCCCAGACTCCAGTTGACGTCGGACACTGGCTTCGCGACAACGGTCGGGAGTGCCGGAGAGCCGATTGCCGTCAGCGGCGGCAGTGCACATCTTCTCGGCTGGCTGATGGGCCGTTCCGATGGCTCCGCTCTCACAGGGGCGGGCGGGCTCCAGCTCCCGGCCTACTGATGCTCGGTCTCAACCACGTCGAACCAGGCGGTCCGCCGCTGGTCGTACCACTGTCCGGCTCGGTCACCATGATCAAGGTCAGTGTTGGACCGTTCGACAACAACGCCTATCTGCTGCAGAACCGGAGCCGTGGCAGCCTGCTCATCGACGCAGCCAACGACGATGATCGACTTCTGAAGATCATCTCCGACGCGCCACTGGACACCATCGTGACCACACATCGGCACGCTGATCACTGGCAGGCGCTACCCTCGGTCGCCGCTGCCACCGGAGCCCGATTGGTCTGCGGCCAACCTGATCTCGAGGCGATCAGCACCGGAGCCTTTGTTGAGGGCATGGTTGGGGTCTGGGACGGTGATCACATCGAACTGGGCACGGAGTCACTCGAGGTGATTGGGCTGGTCGGGCACACGCCAGGTTCGATCACGCTCGCGTACGCGGGCAGCGGCACGACGCATCTGTTCACCGGCGACAGCCTCTTCCCGGGTGGACCTGGCAAGACCAACGATCCCGAAGACTTCACGTCCTTGATGAATGATCTTGAAAGCAAGATCTTCGGCCGCTTTGACGACGACACGGTCGTCCATCCCGGCCACGGCGACGACACCACGCTGGGCACCGAGCGGCCGCATCTCGCTGAGTGGCGTGCGCGTGGCTGGTAGGTCGCGGCTTCAACTGACGTCAATGGCTCCTGCCTTTTGGAGGGATGTCGTCGCCTCGCTCATATGTTCGAAAAGTGTCGGTGGTGGCTGCGAGCATGGACTCATGACGGGGGATGACAGATCAGAGCACAGCATTGGCCTGAGGCGGTGGCAGATGCACGGCGGGAGGCGGCACGGGCGCAGGCTCGGCTAGCGGGGGCGGCGCTGCGTTACGCCGATCAGCGAATCGCCGAGGAGGCCGCCGCTGCCGCCCAGGTTGCGGCGAAACTCAACCGGGCCAAGCCGGGTGAGTTTGTGGCCGATGAACTGGCGCTGCTGCTACGCGACCAGCCCTACCAGGTGCGCTGCCTGCTCGCCCGGTCCCGCCGGCTCGCCGCCGACCTGCCCACCGTCTGGGAAGCCTTCCAACGCGGCGAGCTGGACGCCGAGCAGATCCGGGTGATTGATCGGGTCGCGCGCCGGGTCACCGAAGCCTCCACCCTCGCAGCCATCGACGAGCAGGCGGTGGATGCGGCACAAACCAGATCCCCGAAACAACTCACGGTGTGGCTGCTGCGGCTGGTGGTGCAACTGGAACCACTGGCCTTCCAGCAACGGCACCGCCGCGCATTAGCGGAACGACGAGTCACCGTGATCCAAGGCGCCGACGGCATCGGCTATGTCACCGGCGAGGTCTCCGCAGCCGACGCGGCCGCCATCGACGGCATGCTGGCCGCTGTGGCGCGCAGCCTGGGTGCCGAGGATCCCAGAACCGAGCAGCAACGCCGCTCCGACCTGTTCGCCGACCTGCTGCTCGGCCGGCTCGCCTCGACCAAACCTGACCACGACGACGAGGACGCGAAACCGCAGACGATTCGGAGTGGCTGGAAGTCGAAAACATTGACCCCGACACCGGCGAACTGCTCGGCACCCAGCTGCAACGTCTGGATGGTGACGGTGAACCCATCGGCGAACCGGTCGATGCCGCGTCGGATCACGCAACGTCGTCAGGCAGCCAAGTTCGTGAGACGGCCTCGGAAACACCGGATAGGCGTCGTGGTACCGCTCGCCAGCCTGCTCGGCGCCACCGATGCGCCGGGCGAACTCGCCGACCGATCCGGATTCCTGCCCGGCGAAACGCTGCGAGACCAGATCGCCGAAACCCTCGACCCCGATCCTCATGACGAAGTGTTGTTCACCCGGCTCCTCACCGACGATGGCGGCCGGCTCCTCGATACCACCGAACTCGGCCGCTACCCCTCGGCCCGGCTGGCGCAAGCAATCAAGATCCGTGCCGGAACCTGCCGACACCCCACCTGCACCGTCCCGGCCGACCGCTGCGACCTTGATCATCACGAACCATGGCCCCACGGCCCCACATCGGCCACCAACATGGATCCGCTCTGCCGAAGACACCACCGAGCCAAAACCTTCGCCTGGCTCGCTACCCTCCGAGACCACGACGGCGTCGACTGGACCATGCCCGACGCCGAACACTACCGATGCGTCGACGAACCACTACCAACCGGACGAGCCGCCTAACATCGATTCTGTTGCTACCTCACTGTTGTTAGCCGACCTGTCGCGATATATCGTTGACGTATCGATTGGAAACGTTACGAAAGCAAGGTGATCAACAATGGGTGGCGCGCATGCAATGGGGGCGCCGTGGCTGCACTTCGCTGGCCGCTGCAATCCGGAGTGGGGCAACGAGTTCAGTGACTGGCTCGCCAAGATGGCGAAGATGACCGGACATCGGGGCACTCGCGGTCAGCAGCCGTTCGGCCAGTGGGGGATGTACGGCGGTACGCCCTTTGGACCTCCCTGGTGGGCCGGAGCTCGTGGATGGCGTGGTGGTCCGAAAGCGCGCCGCGGTGATGTGCGCGCGGCGATTCTCGCGGTCCTGGCAGAGCAGCCGATGAACGGGTATCAGATCATTCAGGAGATCGCCAACCGAAGCGGCGGAGTCTGGAAGCCGAGCCCCGGCTCGATTTACCCGACGTTGCAACAGCTTGAGGACGAGGGCCTGGTGCGTGTGGAAGCTGAAGGAGGCCGTCGCGCGTACACCTTGACGGACGAGGGTCGCAGCTATGTCAATGAGCACGCCGACGAGGTATCGGCTCCATGGCAAGCCATGACTGAAGCCGGCGAGGATGACGGCGGACTCAAGCCGTTGATTGGGCAGGTGGCGGCTGCCGTGTGGCAGATCGTCGCCACGGGAACGCCTGAACAACAGGCGAAAGGTCGCGATGCACTGATGGAGTTTCGCCGCAAGCTCTACTCGATCCTTGCTGAAGACGACATCGCGCCGGACAATTAGTCATGACTCGACACATTCCGGGGAGGCTCGACCTTCCCCGGGGGAACGTGATGTGGGTGTGGCCCACGCCATACGGTCCGATGGAGTCCAAGCCCGCACAGAAGACACCGCTCAGAATCGGCGACGCCGAGCGAGACCGTGCCATCTCTGAGCTCGGTGATCACTTCGCTGCAGGTCGGCTCACCACCGAAGAATTCGAGCAGCGCGTGGATCAAGCGATAAGGGCCCGCTTCAACGACGATCTCGAACCGCTCTTTGTCGACCTGCCTCGGACAGCCGAGCCGAGCGTAGAGTCGCAGTCGAACCACCGGTCCGACGCTCACCTTGCATGGTCACCCGTGCTCTGGTTCGCGCCGCTGCTGGTGGTTTGCGCGGTGGTTGCTGCCGTCATCCTCAGCGCCCCTTGGCTGGTGTGGATGTTCCTCTGGGTGTTCTTGATCACCGGGTTCTTCCGGCGCCGCCGGCGCTATTTCGGACCACCACAGCGCTATCACTACTGACCTGAGCGGTGGGACTACAGCCTGGACGGACTGATCGGGCGGCCGTCCACGTCTGACGCTGCCTCGACGGGTTGCCCATAGGCACTCCGTCCGGTTATCCCGTCTGGTCTGCGTCCCATCGTGTTTGATTGGGCTCGTGAAGGTGTCCAAAGACGGGCGAAGTTGGCAGATCGGGACAATCCGCGAGGTCCTCTGGATCGGGAACGGGACGACTGACGACCACGATAACTCGATCCCACCGGTCTTCGAGGCGACGCGACCTTCTACGAGCCTGACGGAATCATGACCGTCGAGCACGAGCGCGCTGTGGTGAAACCGCTGAGTACGGCGACCGCGATGACGAGACGCCGACCGAAGCGAATCCCAGGATGCCTGAGTGGTACCGCGACACGTGATCAGTCGTGCTGCCGGTATCACCCGTTCGCTCATTACCTACTACGGCCCGGTATGGCGCCACCGCCGGATGGAAGCGTTCTACCGGCAGTTTCTTCAAGCGGGTGACCTGGCTTTCGACATCGGTGCGCACGTAGGCAATCGAGTACGCGTTTTCCGCCGGATCGGCGCCCGTGTGATCGCGGTCGAGCCGCAGCCGGACTTCATCGCCTTGTTGCAGCTGCTCTACGGCCGCGACTCACGGCGTCTCCATCGAGCCCATTGGAGTGGCCGCCGAACCAGGCCAGGGACAGCTGCACCTGAGCACGCGTACGCCCACGGTCTCAACCTTCGCCGATTCCTGGATGGACGATGTCCAAACCGATAGACGATTCCATCGGATTCGCTGGAACACCGTCATCAACGTGCCGCTCGTCAGTCTGGACGAACTCATCGCCCGCCACGGCGAGCCGCAATTCTGCAAGATCGATGTCGAAGGATTTGAGCACCAGGTTCTCAGCGGCCTCAACCAGCCGCTCGCGGCGTTGTCCTTTGAATACATTCCAGTCGCCGCCGACCGCGCAATCGCCTGCGTCGAGCGCACCAGCGCTCTGGGCGACTACCGCTATCGACACTCGCGCGTGGAGACGCACCGCTGGGCGGACAGTGGCTGGATGGAACCGCAAGCCATGATCAAGCTATTGAGCGCTTTGCCGAGCGATGGCCGGTCGGGGGATATCTACGCTGTTCGCGCCGATCGACTCAGCGCCGTTGGGTGATCTTGAGTAATGGGTGGCCGGGCTACCGAAACACGTCCAGCGTGCGCGGACTGTCGAACTCTGAGCCGGGCACCTGTGGCAGGTCAAGGGCATCAGTCGCCAAATTGGCGAGGTCGGCGTTGCGGATCGGCTGCTTCCCGCGATAGCTGGTGCGGCTGGCGCCAGGATTGCGAAAGCTGGGGTTGAGGCCATAGAGGTTGCGCCCCGCGGCAACGCCTGGCCCCCACGCCATGAAAGGGATCCGGTAGTTCTGCAACTTGCTCGCGGCATAGTGGCCCGCGCCGCTTCCCCCATGGTCGGCGGTGAGCAGGACAAGGGTGTGTCGGCGTAGCGCGGGTCGGGTGGCCACAGTGTTGAGGATTCGGCCGAGCAGCCGATCGGTGGACTCCACCGCGTCGAGGTACTCCTTGCCCATGAAGTCATGGGCGTGTCCAGCACGGTCGGGTAAGGAGAGGTGGACAAAGGTGAACTCGCGCGGCGAGCGGCGCAGCTCGGCGGTGAGTTTGGCGACAAGCCGGGTGTTGTCGCGATCGATAATGAATCGGTCGATCTTGGCACGTCCGTCGTCGCGCCCGACTCGATCAGGGCCGCCATGGGTGTTCCAGGTGCGCTCGTAAAGGTTGAACTTGATCTTGCTGGCGAACAGGGCGGTGGAGCCGCCGTTGTCGTGAACCACGTCGAACACGCTGGCGACATAGTGCCCGGCCGCCCGATGGACAGTCGTGCCGTTGTCGACGTTCACGGTGTACCCGTGCCCGCCATGCTCGCCGTCCACCCGCCGGCCGGTAAGCATCGCGGTGTGGTTGGGCAGAGTGGCGGTCTGCTCGCGAACAGTGCGAGCGTTCAGGGTGTAGGCGCCCTCGCGCATCAACCGGTGAAACGCTGGCGTACGAGACTGCCCGAGCTGCTGGATGGCACGTGGGTTGAGGCCGTCGATAGAGATCGCGATCACCCGGTCGACCGCATCGTCGGCCGCCTCGTCGGTGCCTCGTCGGTGGGAGCAGTCGGGGACAACCGTTCTCTCGGCAGAGGGGGAAACCGGCGGCGGCGCGGGTGAGACCAGCACGGGAACGGTCCTGCTCGAGGGTGGGGTTGCGTAACACCCAGCGGCGAGGAATGCACCCGCGATCAAGATCGCCGGCCACGCCGTGCCCAGGCGCCGAACCGTCATGAGTTTGACCCTAACCGTGGCCCCGCTCGGTGGGAATGTGGCACGCCCGCCCGTCCGGTCTAGCCGGCTCGCGCCGAAGCCGCGTCAATCCTCCGGCGTTGGTTGATCGGCCTCTAAGAGAGCGACGAGGTGTCGCATTGTTGTCACCGTATGCCGCAGCTCGTCCGTGGTCATTTGTGCTCCAATCCGGTTGGCGAACGGATGCGCCACGAAGCTGATCCGGCGAATGGCCCAGTATCCGGCCTCGGTGCAGGCGAGCAGCTTGGCGCGTCGGTGCGCCGGATTGGGGCGGTACTCCGCAAGATGGTGTGCGACGAGCAAGTCGGCGACACGTTGCACGCCTTGCCGGGTCATTCCCATACGTCGCCCGACCGCAGCCACGGTGCGTGGCTGATCCAGGACGCCGCCGAGCACCTGCCACCGGGCGGCAGTTAGCCCACCATTGGCCGCCAGATCTTGGGCGACCTCGAGGAGCCGCGCGTTGAGACGGAACGTGGTGAGGATGACGTCGGTCAGGAGTGCGCCGGCTTCGGTCTGCGGCGGCGGCTCCGGCCAGCTTTCACGCGGTGGAACAGTGGCGTCCCTCGCGTCCTGAGCAACGGTCATGCAGCGTGCTGGGCCTGCATGAGCGCCGGGAATGCGGTCGCGTCGGCTCGGTGGAAGACGCGCCTCGTACGCCTCGAGCGTGCGGGCGGATGCCAGGCCGAGGTGCCGGAGCGTCGCGGCAGGCGAACTGCACGGGCGACTGCGGGCCGGCGGTGATGAGATCACCGTCCACGACTGCGCGTTCGTCGACGTAATAGTCGCCGCCCGCGTATCCGGTGGCCATGAGGTACTCGGCTGCCGCGCTGGTGTGGCGGCGCTTGTCCAGAAGACCGGCTCGGGCGAGACCGGCGGTCGCACCGCAGATGGCTGCGACGGGAACCCCGGCGTCCAGGAATCGCGCGGCGGCCGCCGCGAACGCTGCCCCGCCCCCGGCGTCCCACATGTCGGCGCCAGGCAGGATGAGCAGGTTGCTGTCGGCGGGCTCGAGGTCATCGAGGATCATGTCCGGCATGATGCGGAGCCCGCCCATGGTGGTGATCGGCTCGCCGAGACTCGGCAACCGACACGATGTTCCACGGGCGACCGGTGAAGCGGCCGGTACGCAACTCGACAAGGAGATAACCGATCTCCCAATCGGCAAGGGTGTCGTACAGAGCAAGATGTGCAGTTGAAGTATTCATAGACAACATACTGTCATATTGGCAGCATATTGTCAAAGACGGAGGATCCACATGCGTGAGCTCGACATTCTGACTACCGATGGGCGGGTTCTTCACGCGTACGACCTAGGTCCCACGGGACGCTCCGACGAGCTGGTCGTGTTGTGGCATCACGGCACTCCCAACACTGGTGCGCCGCCCGAGCCGCTCTTCGAGGTCGCGCGTTCCCTTGGTATCCGCTGGATCGGCTATGACCGACCCAGTTATGGAGGGTCGACTCCTCATCCCGGCGCGACGGTCGCGGCAGCAGCCGCTGATGCGCGCCAGATTGCCGATCAGCTGGGCATCGACCGCTTCGCGGTCTTCGGCCACTCTGGCGGCGGGCCCCGAGCCTTGGCGTGTGGCGCCCTGCTTCGGACCGCGTGCTTGCGGTTGTCAGCGTCTCCTCCCCCGCGCCCTGGCCGGCCGCGGGACTCGACTACTTCGCGCGGAATGTCGGACGGCACTGCGCGCGAACTGCAGGCTGCCGTTCGGGGGCGAGCCGAGCTCGAAGAGGTCCTAGCCTCGAATGAGTTCGACCCCCAGTCGTTCATCCCGGCTGATTACGCGGCACTCGAAGGCAACTGGTCGTGGTTCAACGGCATCGTCGAGGCGGCGACAGCCAATGGTTTTGACGGCATGGTTGCAGATGATGTCGAGCACGATGGCCCCGTGGGGCTTTGATCTTGCAGAGATCACCGCACCGACGCTGATCATGCACGGCACAGGCGACCGAATGGTGCCGAGCTCACACGGTGAGTGGCTGGCAGCACACTGTCCAGCGGCGGAGCTGCGCCTACAGCCCGGCGCGGGTCACATCTCGGTGCTTGACTCTGCCCCAGGCGCACTGGCCTGGCTTCGCCAGGTCGTCACCCTGACCATGCGCATCGTCCTAGGCTGCAGCGGTGGGTTGGCCAGAGGGCAGTGTGACGGAGGTAGTCTAATCGGCCGTCCACAAGTCCGGGTGAACCAGCTGGGTTACCTGCCCGGCCGACCGAAGCAGGCGACCCTCATATCGGATGCGCAGGACCCGGTCCCCTTCGCGGTTCGCGACCGGGGTGGGGTCACCGTCTACACCGGATTCTCCCAACCCTGGCTGGTTCGGCCAGAGCCCACATCCGGCCTGAACGTTCATGTTCTGGACTTCAGCGGCCTCACCATGCAGGGAGCAGGTTTCCGGATTGAATCGGCCGATCAGTGCAGCTATCCCTTCGAGGTGACAAGCCGCGTCTACGACATGCTGAGAACCGACGCTTTGGGCTTCTTCTACGTGATGCGGTCGGGCACACCGATCTTGGACAACATTGCGCCCGGCTATGGCCGACCGGCAGGCCATGCCGGGCGGTCTCCGAATCGTGGTGATTTCGCGGTGCCCGCCTGGACAGGTGTCGAAGCGCGACGACTGTATCCGGGGTGGCGCTGCAAGGGCACATTTGACGTTTCAGGTGGCTGGTATGACGCGGGCGACTACGGCAAGTACGTCACCAGCGGCGGCATCGCGGTGTGGCAGCTCCTTAGCACGCTCGACCTGCTCAGAAGGGCCGATTCCTCGCTGCCCGTCCGCGAGTTCGCCGACTTGATCCGGGAGCGAGTGTCGCTGGCAGCTCGACTGGCTGATGCGGATGCAGGTACCCGCTGGTGATCCGCTGTCCGGGTTGGCTTTCCACCGTGTGCACGGCACACAGTGGTCACCGATGCCGGGTTGGGCGCACGAGGACCCGACCGAACGAGTGCTGCATCGGCCCTCGACCGCGGCGACCTTGCACCTTGCCGCCGTTGCCGCAAAAGGCGCTCGGCTGTTCCGACGCCACCGACCCCGCGTACACGCGAATGCTGTTGGAAGCGGCCCGCACCGCGTACCACGCGGCCCGGCGCCATCCTCACCTCATCGCACCTGACGACCACGCCCGGTTCGGCGGTGGTCCGTACGCTGACGACGAGCTGGAGGACGACTTCTACTGGGCGGCTGTCGAGCTGTGGCTCACCACGGATGAGGAGTTCTACCGCCAGGAAGTGCTCGTCCTCCGCCCAACACGCCGCAGACGCATTCGACCCGGCCGGCTTCGATTTCGACCGAGTGACGGCCCCAGGTCGGCTCGATCTCGCGCTGGCCGGCCAGCACCTCGCCGACTACGACCGGGTGGTCGACAGCGTGCGACACGGCGCCGACCGACTGCTGGAGTTGCAGCGCCAGCAGCCCTGGGGTCAGCCTTACGCGCCGACTGAGGGGTGGCACTGGGGGTCCAACGGCCGGATCCTCAACAACCTCGTAGTGCTGGCAGTGGCGCAGCTGGTGTCAGGTGGTTCCCACTATGCGGACGCCGTCGCCATGGGGATGGACTACCTACTTGGGCGGAACGCTCTCGGTCAGAGTTACATCACCGGGTACGGCACCGATTACACCTGCCATCAGCGGACTCGCCAATTTGGCCGTGACCTCGATCCGGCGTTCCCGCCACCACCACCGGGCGCACTGGCCGGTGGGGCGAACTCCCAGCCGGCTCCAGACTTTCCTTACGATCATCGCCTGCTGGGTCTTCCACCTCAGTGCTGCTACCTCGATGAGCCCACGTCCGAGGTCACTAACGACGTCTGTATTCGCTGGAATGCACCTCTGGTTTGGGTCGCCACCTACCTGAGCACGCTCTGAACGACCGAGGGTAGGAGCCCAGCGCTACTCGTCACTGCCCTCCAACTGCTGGGCTGCGTCGAGCCGCCGCCGAGCTTCCGCCAGCGCGTTCACCGCATCACGTTGTCGCGACTGCGCCTCGGCGAGATGCCTCTGAGCGGTGACCCTGTCCCGACGCGCCTCGATCCGCTTGGTGTCGAGGGAGCTCACCGCGTCGTCGGCGGCCTCCACGGCGGCCTCGGCGTCAGCGAGGTCGAACTCGGACTGCCAGTGCGCAGCCTCGGCGGCAGCAAGCGCCTCCTCCGCTAGTCGCAGCTCGCGAAGTGTTTCCTGTCCAATGTCGGGCGCTGGAGGGGGATCATCGTCCTCTGCTGACGACACGGTCGGTCACCTCGACGAGCTCGACGGTCCAGCGGCCGCCTACGGCACGCCGCTGCCGCCGCGCTTCCAGCTCGTCATCGACTGGAGGAGCCCCGATCTCAGCCGCTGCTTCGGCCGGTACCTCAACAGGCCTCAGTTCGACAGTCGACCTGGTCTGTCGGGAACTGCGAGGGCGCGGCCCGAAGCCGCTGTATGAGAGCGGTCGCACCAGACGGCCGTTGCGAATGGTCAGCGCACCCGCGAGATCGACAAGAGCGGCCTGCAGCGTCGCCTCCACCTCCGACAGCACGGTGGGAGTCAGCCGCAGGCCCGCCTCAGCGGCATGGGCCTTGGCCCGATCCAACAGGTCAGCGATCAAGCTGCCGGCGCTGCTCGGCGAGGTTGCGCAACTCTGTACGAGCCAGCCCGGTCTGGGCATCGCGCAGCTCTCGACCCAACGCCGACAGGCGCTGCATCGCCCTGGAATCGCTGGCCAACAGATTCACCAGCCAGGCACTGCGGGTGGGGCGGCGGAGTTGCTGCAGCCGTTCAGCGACCTCCCGGCTACCGGCTGCCCGGGCCTGCCGCACCAACTCGTTCCGGGCAGTTACGAAATCAGCTGGTGGGAGCACGTAGAGCTCACGGACGATATCGTCCAACTCGCGCCCGATCATGTGAACAGTCATCCCCGGGAAAATCTAGCCTGGCCACTGGCTGGCGACGAAAACCGGGCGTGTCCGCTAGGACGCGACCGCGAAGTCCGCTGGCTCCTCGACCAAGCAGCAGCCACCCAGCACCGCGATGCAGTCGATGATGAACGCGTGCCGCAGGAGATCCGGAAGGTCGCAAGCGGCATCTGTGCAGTCGACTGTGCGGTCATCGTGCACGACCAGCGTGCCGTGGCAGTGGTCGACTTCCAGGCTGCAGTCCGAACAACCGCTCATGCCTCGTTGGTACCAGCTGGCACCGCCAGAATGCGGTATTGAGTCGGCGTGTCGCGGATCGGCGACTGGATTTTGGTGTCAGCCGCGCTTCTTCGGCGCCTCGGCTCCGGGCGTTGTCTGTGCCGGCTTCTTTTGCTTCTTTTTGGCCGCGCCGGCACTCGGGGCGGTCCGCCGTCGTCCTCCGTTACCCGTCGAGCGCCGTTGCTTGGCCGCCTCGATGCTGGCTCGCAGGGCGCTCAGCAAGTCGGGTGACGCCGCGCCTGGACGCGCATCCTGGGTCACGGTGCTCCCGGTCGCCTTGGCATCGATCAGGGCGGTCAGCGTCTCTCGATGTACATCTCGATATCTGCCCGGGTCCAGCTGCTCGTCCGACAACGAGTCGATCAGCGCCTCAGCCATGGCAAGCTCCTGACTCACCGTCGACCACTCGTCATCGTCCGCCAGGAACGGGAACCGAGGCTCCCGGACCTCGTCCGGCCAGAGCATGGTCGCAAGGATGAGCACATCGCCGTGCACCCGCAACGCTGCGACGATCTCGCGATCACGGAGCGTGACCTTGGCCACGGCGACGCGGCCTTGCTTGCGAAGCGCGTCCCGCAGCAGCCGGTACGCCTTAGCGCCCTGCGGTTCGGGCTCGACGTAGTAGCTGCGGTCGAGGTAGATGGGGTCGACGGCAGGTATCGGCAGGAACGAGACAACCTCGATCGAACGTGACGTCTTGGCCGGCAGCATGGAGAGATCGACTTCGCTGAGCATGACTATCTCGCCGGTTGCCGACTCGTAGCCCCGCCCGATCTCCTCGTACGGCACTTCAGCGCCGTCAATGGAGCAGACCCGCTTGTACTGCACCCGGCCGCCGTCGCTGACGTGGATCTGATGGGAGGGAACATTCTTGCTCTCGGTCGCCACGTACAGCCGAACCGGGATCGTCACCAATCCGAAGGAGATGGTGCCTCTCCATACCGTCCGCATCGCCGCATCCCTCCGATCACGTAAGTGATCTGTCCGTATCCTGCTGTCACACCCCCGTTCCCCTCTATTGTCACCGCGGCCTGTGGATAAGTGCCACCGGGCCGCTCAGTGATTGTCGACGCGAGTGGCGGAGCGGCCGACCCGACCGTCCGCGGCAGCTGAATGGCCAGAACCGCTGTCGCGACCGCCACCGCGAAGCCCGCGGCAGACTGCACTATCGGCAGCAGAAAGCCGGAGAGAGCGAACAGTGGGAGGAGCACCGCATAGGCCACGCCGACCGTGCGTAGTCGGCGGTGCGTGCGTGCGATCGCTATGCCGAGCACGATCGCGGAAGCGATGAGCAGCAGCGTCGCCCCGGCTGCGGTCGCGATGAGCGCTGGTCCGTACGCCGTGTCGGCATTCAGGGCAGGCATTCCTGCCACGCCAGCCAGGTGGGCGCGTCCGATGCCGGGCTGAACGAACGCGGCACTACCGAAACGCGGCGGACAAGTAGATGTTCGCGACTGTGGTAAGGACAAGTCCTGCCACGGCGAGTCCGGCCGCGCGACCGGAAACCAGGTACGCGGTGACAGCCACTACGCCGAGTACAGCCAGCGCAGCACCCAGAATGCTGGCCCCCAGATGACTGACGAGGAACACGTCGGTCGTGATATAGCGGGCGTACGCGTCAAAGTCCGCGACGGGCGGCTGGTGGGTGAGCGTGCTGAGCCCAAGCAGCATCCCGTACGCGGGCAACAGCCAAAGGCCGATACGCGCTGCGCGGCCGGGCGGCATCACGGCGTCATTCAATCAGCTGGAGCCGAGGCTGGCGAGGATCGCCTCGCCGAGCTCTTTGGGCCGGGTGAATTGCGGCCAGTGGCCGGTGTGCAGATCGATGTAATCGACATCGCGGACCTTCGCGAGCTCCTGCACGTAACCATGTCCCTGCTCGATCAACTCACGAAGCATCGCGCTCGGGAACTCGCAGGAGATGACAGTGATGGGCACCTCGTAGCGGCGCTCGTCGGAGAGCTGCTGCGGGTCCCTCGCAACATGTACAGGCGCCGGGATGGCACGCTCGCGGAACCTCGCGCGCAGCCCGTCGTCGAGGTCGATGAGGTCTTCCTCGTCAAACAGCGACCAATCAGGCAGCGGAACATCGCCGTCCTCAGCCGGGAACGCGTCATTGATCACGCCGCCGTCGCCAAGGGGAACGCTGTCGACGTACACGACGCGAGCGACCCGGGTCGGCCGCGCATCGACAGCGGCATGGGCTATCGCGCCACCACCGGAATGTCCGACGAGTACTACCTCGCCGGCGGCCGAATCGAAGGAGTCGATCACTGCGACAACCGCCTCAACCTGGTCGCGCAGTGTGATCTTGGAGCGGTCCGCGTCCTTCGACTCCATACCGGGCAATGTGAGCGCGTGGGTGGATGCCCTGCCTGCTGCAGCGCGGGCACGACCTCATCCCATGACGAGCCATCGAGCCACAAACCGGGAATCAGAACGATGTGCATCGCCCGAGGCTAAGCCAAGCCCCACCGACACCCAGAGGCGGGTAGGTGCCAGGAGCTGCTCCACAACCTACGTCGGCAGACTCGACCACGGGTTGCCGATCCGCCTTACCGGAGCCCTGGTTCTTGCCAATCGTTCACCGAGATCGGCGGCCGCACTCGCTCCGCCAAGCGAATGAAGCTCAGATCCGATCTGCCGGGCGCGTTCTCGATACGTCGGGTTGGCTAACACTTCCCGTGCGGCGCGCGCGACTGAACTGGGCTTCGGGCGGCCGGTGCGTAGATTGAGCCCGCCGCCCGAACGCGCGACTCGGGCGGCGATCTCGGGATAGCCCGATTCTGACCCGAGCTCGGTTGTAGGCGCGGTTGAAGGGGAAGGTCATGGTGCGGTACAGCAGTCGGAGGAGCCGATCTCGCTGCCGCCCGAGAACGCCGTGTGCGGGCCTGACGCGGAGCCCGGGCGGTGCCGCGGATTCCAGACTCTGATTAAACGGGAGGACGTTCAGAAAGGCCCACGGGAGGCCACGCAGCTCGCCGGTGAGAGCCCCGCCGAAGCTCATCGAGTCGGCGATCAGAACGTCGGCGGGTTCGCGGTCTAACTCGTGACTGAGATCTTGGACCTGACCGGGAGCAGTGCCAATGAAGCCGTCCTTGACCAGGCCGACCGCCATGGGCAATCCGGGACGTCTGGCGAGCGGGAAAGTGGCCCCAATATTGTCCTCGTCGAAGTCTTGCGCCGCAGACCACGGCACGACGATCGCACCCAGATCGGTGAATCGCTGCCGGTAGCGTGCGCCGGTGTACACCCGCACCTGGTGCTCACGGCTCACCAGTTCGCGGACCAGACCGGAGATCGGGCCCACGTGTCCAGCCATCGGCACCACAGTGATCATCGCCTTCATACCGACATGATCCAACCCATAGCGGTCGAACACCTATCGAATGACCGGTCAGCGGACGGTGGGCTGCGGGGACGGGCTCACCGGCGTGCTTGCTCGCCAGTGCGCGGTCGACCCGCAGCGCGGCGAAACTGGCGCAGATGAACAAAACCAGCGCCACACCCCCGTGCAGCCATCCGACGCGGGCGGTGTGGTGCGCGTAGATGCCGAGAAGGGATTGCGCCAGCGTAGTGACGAAGACGATCAAGCCCCATCTGATGCCGCCAGGAATCCTGGCGAAGAACGAGCTGATCAACAACAGCACCGCCACCAGCGGAAGGACCGTGACCCCGACCAGCTGGTGCAGCTTGAAGCCAGTGATCCCACCAATTTGAGGGTTTTCGCTCTCAATCAGCGCCTTGTCGATGGTGCCGCCAGTGCCGACCCACTCGAACATCGCGAACACCGCGTAGGCGATGGCGGCCGCCTGCAGGATGACACCAGCTGCGATCAGGAACGCCAGGACCCGATAGACCTGCTTCATCATGACTCCTTAGACATCGCAATCGGCGGAAGATCGAACTCGTCATTGCGCATGCGCAGCAAGGCCACGGTGGCGCCGGCGAACCCGGCGGCAGCAACCAGCAGCCCAATGCCGGCGATGACGTGGTTGGGCAGGAACGGGTGCGTGACCCCGCCGACGATCAACGCGATCGCCATCCATCGCGGCGCCACCCGGCTGCGCCACAGGGCGAGGCCCAGCAACGGCAGACCGACGACAATGCCGGAGATGAACAACAGCGCAGCAGCCTCGACAGGTGGCAGCACCCACCAGGCCGCGTCCAGCGCCGCAATGGTCGCCACGTCGAGGCCTTCTCGAACAGCGAGGTACGCGAGTAGATCGTCGGGCACCCCAAGGGGAAAAACGCTCAGGCATCCGAGCAGGGTCCACACCGCCCCGACGGTGGTCAGGACGGGGGTCCGGCGACGGGTCACCCAAGCCACTGCAATGACGGCCGGGATCAGGCCCACCAGGAATGGCAGACCTAGCCACATCATCACGTCGAACAACTGGCGGTGGGCTTCCACGCCTGCGACCGTGTCGGTGAAGGCGGCACCGCCCTCCACGGGTCTGATCACGTAGACAACTCCCATGAATGCCATGGGAACCGGCGCCACGAACGCCAGCAGCATGCGCCAGAAGCTGCGGGTATCGCGTATCCGGGGCGACACCGGAAGAGGGCTCTCCTCCGCCGACGCGGCGGACCGGAACCGGGTAGTGGACATCTGATACTCCATTCGGTTTGGGTGAGCTTGCTCGGACGCGACCAGAGTGGTGCAGATGGCGACTCGACGAGGAGGTGTTCCTCCCCCAGCGACGCCGGGATATTTCCGACCGACCTGGGGGCGGAGCACTACTCAACTAGGGGTCGCCGTAGCGATGATGACGTCATGGGTTCCCTCACGCGGACGCGAGTGGCGGCCGGTCTGGTGTTCGGCGTCGCCGCTACCGAGGTGCTGGCAGCGGCCGTGTTCGGCCTGTTCTCACCGTTGAGCTGGAGCCAGTTGGTGGATCTCCTGGTGGTCAGCAACGCCATCCTCGGCCTGTCGCTGGCCCTTGCTGGCTGGCCGATTGCCGCACTGCGCCCTCGGAACCTGGTCGGCTGGGCATTGCTGGTCGGCGGCTGCGCGTGGGCCTCGACCGGCGCCGGCATCGCGCTGCTGGCCTGGGCACACACTCACGGCTTCGACGGCCCGTTCTGGCGCCTGGTGGCAACCGCAACCAACGGCGGCTGGACCTGGGCCCTTACGGTCTGTCTGCCGCTTGCCCTGATGCTGCTGCCCGACGGGCACTTGCCGGGGCGGCGGTGGCGCTGGGCCTTGCTGCCGATGGCGATCAACGGGCCGCTGTTCGCCGCGCTGGGGGTCATGTCCGGCTTCAGCTACGCGGTCGGTGTGCCCGGTTACCTGGACCGACCCGAGGTCAACGCCTCAGCCTGGCCGACACTGTCTCTGTCGCTCAGCGTGCTCACCTACGTGATCGCGCTGCTGATACTCGTTGTGCGCTTCCGCCGAGGCTCCGCGCAGGTCCGGCGGCAGCTCTCGTGGGTGCTGCTCGCCCTGGTGATCGTGGTCGCGCTTGCCGTCCTGGACCCCGTACTGCCCGACAGCATCTTCACCATCCTGCCGATCGCGCTGATTCCGCTCTCGATCACAGTGGCGGTGCTTCGGTATCAGCTGTTCGACATTCGGTTGGTGCTCTCGCGGTCCGTTGTGTACGTCGTACTCACCGCAGCAGTAATCGGCGCCTACGCCGGCATCGTCGCCTTGGGCGGCGTGCTGCTCCCGACCCGTGTCGGACTAGGCACGGCACTGATCGCCACGCTGGTCATCGCGGTTGCCTTCCACCCGGTTCGGGTCTGGCTGCAGCGGGCGGTCGACCGGGCGATCTACGGCGCCCGCCGGGACCCGGTGCGGGCGGTCGCGGCGGTTGGTGAGCGGCTCGGCGAGGTCGGTGTCGCGGGAGGTGCCGGTCTTGACGGGGTGCTCGAGGCGTTGGTGCGGGTGATGCGGTTCCCGTGGGCCGCGGTTGTGGTGCACGGCGTCGAGATCGCTTCCTTCGGTGAGCCGCCTGCGAGCCGGCACGCCACGCCGCTTCTTCGAGGCGAGCAGACTCTCGGCGAGCTGGTTATCGGGCTGCGGACCGGAGAGTCCCGGCTGTCCACCGACGACGCACGGGTCCTTGAGCTGCTCGCGGCCCCGATCGCCGCCTCCGTACACGCTGCCACCCTGGCCGAGGAGCTGCGGCGGTCGCGCGAGCAGGTGATCACCGGCCGGGAGGAGGAACGACGACGGCTGCGACGCGATCTGCATGACGGGCTTGGCCCGGTGTTGACAGGGGTCGTGCTCAACGCCGAGGCGGCGCTGCGCCTGCTGCCCAGCGATCCGGCTCGCAGCGCGGATCTGCTCGTCGAGCTGCGGCGGCAGACGACCGGTGCGCTGGACGATATCCGGCGGCTGGTCTACGACCTGCGGCCGCCTGCGCTGGACAGTCTCGGCCTGCTGGAGGCGCTACGGGAGCAGGCGGCGCTACTGGGTCGTCGCGAGGACGCAGCTCCCCTTCAGGTCAGCATCGAAGCGCCGGGCGAACTGCCGGAGCTTCCCGCGGCAGTGGAGGTGGCCGCCTACCGCATCGTGATGGAGGCGCTGACCAACGTGGTACGGCACTCCAGCGCCTCGGCGGCGACCGTGAGACTGAGTGCTTCCGCTGGGACGCTGCACGTTGCGGTGCACGACGACGGCAGCAACCTCGAGAGCAGCTGGCAGCCCGGAGTCGGTCTGACCTCGATCCGGGAGCGAGCGGCCGAGCTCGGCGGCCGCTGCCGGATCCAGCACGACCGTACTGGTGGCCGGGTCGATGTCGAGCTACCGCTCCCGCAGACTTCAGGGATCCGCCGAGACACCCCAGTCTCGGAGGACACGGGGTTGCCGTGACACTGCGCATCGTTGTCGCTGACGACCACGCGGTGGTTCGCGAGGGCCTGCGAGCGCTGCTGTCCGCGGTCGAGGGCTATGAGCTGGTGGCGACGGCGTCGACAGGTGCCGAAGCGGTCAGGGCCGCGGTCACCGTTCAGCCCGATGTGCTGGTGATGGATATCCAGATGCCAGGGATGAGCGGGATCGAGGCAACGCGGGAGATCGCCCGAGCGGCACCGAGCGTCCGGGTGTTGATGCTGACGATGTTCGACGACGACGAGTCAGTGTTCGCCGCCATGCGGGCCGGCGCGCTTGGTTACGTGCTGAAGGGTGCGCCCCCGGACAACATGATTCGGGCCATCTCCGTGGTCGCCGGTGGTGAGGCCATCTTCGGCGCCGGCGTTGCCGCCCGCGCGCTCAGCTATTTCAGCACCCCTAGGGCCGACCGTACGGTGTTTCCGGAACTGACTCCTCGCGAGCGCGAAGTGCTCACTTTGATCGCCAGCGGCCTGAACAACGCCGCGATCGCCAGTCGGCTCGGCCTGGCACCGCACACCGTCGGTAACCACATCTCCAACATCTTCGCCAAGCTCCAAGTGGCGAGCCGGGCGGAGGCGATCATCCGCGCCCGCTCGGCTGGTCTCGGTGACTGAGGGGCGCGGCGGCCTGAGGCAGCCTTCGACGCGGTCGGTGCGCTGATGACCGAGGCGTGAGTTCGCTCAGGGAGAACATCCGATCGCCGGGAAGAAACTCGCCCGCAAAAGCCTTGAGTCTAATGACGCTCAACTTACTGGCGACACCTTCTGGAAGGCGAAACTTGATGTCGACAACCCGGCTACCAGTCCTGTTCCTCACCGACCTCGTCATACTGCCCGGCATGGTGGTACCGATCGAGCTGGACGACGCTGCCAGGGCAGCGGTGGATGCGGCGCAGGCCCACAGCGACGGCACGCTGCTTGTCGCTCCGCGTCTTGAGGACCGCTACGCCTCCTTCGGTGTCGTGGCCACGATCGTGCAGCTCGGCCGGCTGGCCACTGGCGAACCCGCGGCCGTGGTCAAGGCCGAGCGGCGAGTCAAGATCGGCTCGGGAGTCTCGGGGCCGGGCACTGCGCTGTGGGTTGAGGCCGAGGAACTCCCCGAGCCGGCGCACGATACCGAGGAGGTCCGCAAGCTCGCCGCCGAATACAAGGGACTCGTTATTGCCACCCTGCAGCGTCGCGACGCCTGGCAGGTTATTGACACCGTCAACCGGGTGACCGATCCGTCCACGCTGGCTGACCTCGCCGGGTACGCGCCCTGGCTGAGTGACCAGCGGAAGCGCGAGCTGCTGGAAACGCCGGATGTCGTCGCACGGCTGACCACGCTGATCGAGTGGACCAAGGCGTACGTCGCCGAGACTGAGGTCAACGACAAGATCGCCGACGATGTTCGCGAGGGGATGGAGAAGAGCCAGCGCGAGTTCCTGCTGCGCCAGCAGCTGAATGCCATCCGCAAGGAGCTGGGCGAGGACGAGCCTGATGGTGCTGAGGACTATCGAGCACGTGTTGAGGCAGCCGACCTGCCCGATGACATTCGCAAGGCCGCGCTCCGCGAGGTCGGCAAGCTTGAGCGGGCCAGCGACCAGAGCCCAGAATCTGGCTGGATCCGTACCTGGTTGGACACGATTCTCGAGCTGCCCTGGAATACCAAGACCACCGACTCGACCGACATCAATGCGGCGCGCGAGGTGCTGGACGCGGACCACCACGGCCTGGACGACGTCAAGGATCGGATCGTGGAGTATCTCGCGATTCGCGGCCGCCGCGCAGAGCGCGGACTGGAGGTTATCGGCGGGCGTGGCTCGGGCGCAGTGATGGCGCTGGTTGGCCCGCCTGGCGTGGGCAAGACCTCGCTTGGTGAGTCTGTCGCGCGCGCGTTGGGTCGTAAGTTCGTCCGCGTCGCCCTCGGCGGGGTACGCGACGAGGCCGAGATTCGCGGTCACCGCCGCACCTACGTGGGCGCTCTGCCCGGACGGATCGTGCGAGCGATCACCGAGGCTGGATCGATGAACCCGGTAGTGCTGCTCGACGAGATCGACAAGGTCGGCTCGGACTATCGGGGCGACCCGGCGGCTGCCCTTCTGGAGGTCCTGGACCCCGCGCAGAACCACACATTCCGAGACCACTACCTGGAGGTTGACCTCGACCTCTCCGATGTGTTGTTCCTGGCGACGGCCAACGTCGTCGAGACGATTCCGCAGGCGCTTCTCGACCGCATGGAGCTGGTGAGCCTCGACGGTTACACCGAGGACGACAAGATCGTCATTGCCAGGCAGTTCCTACTGCCGCGGCAGCTGGAGCGTGCGGCGTTGACCACTGAGGAGGTCACGGTCAGCGATGATGCGTTGCGCGAGATCGCCGCGAACTACACCAGGGAGCCTGGGGTACGTCAGATGGAGCGGTCGCTCGCCAAAGTGCTTCGCAAGGCGGCGACGAAACTTGCTCACGGAACGGCTCAGCCAGGCTTGGTGATCGAGCCGTCCAACCTACGCGAGTACCTCGGTCGGCCAAGGTTCACGCCGGACGCGCACGAGCGCACGTCGATCCCCGGCGTGGCTACTGGTTTGGCTGTGACTGGCCTGGGCGGCGACGTCTTGTTCATCGAGGCGTCGGCTTTGGATGGTCCCTCGCAGAGCTCAGGACCTAGCAGCCTGACGTTGACCGGGCAACTGGGCGATGTGATGAAGGAGTCGGCGCAGATCGCGCTCTCCTACGTTCGCGCGCACGCCGACCAGCTCGGGATCACCGATCCGTCGATCCTTGACCGGCCGATCCACATCCACGTTCCTGCGGGAGCGGTTCCCAAGGATGGCCCGTCGGCCGGCGTCACCATGGTGACGGCCCTCACCTCGATGGCACTCGGCAGGCCGGTGCGGTCCGATGTCGGCATGACCGGCGAGGTCACGCTGAATGGGCGGGTGCTGCCGATCGGCGGCGTCAAGCAGAAGCTGCTGGCGGCTCAGCGGGCCGGTCTCACCACCGTCTTCGTACCGAAGCGGAACGAGCCGGATCTTGACGATGTCCCGCAGGATGTGCTCGAGACGATCACGGTCATTCCGACCACCGACGTGGCGGAGCTGGTGGCTCAGGCCATCGAGCCTGTCAGTGCAGGCAGCGCCACCCGAGTCGCCGCCTAGTCGGCTTCGCGTCAGGAATGACGCGTGGCTCAAGCTGATCTTCGTCGTGCTTGGACTTCACCAGACTGGCCACGGTGGTGATCGTGAGAGTCACGATGATCACCGTCAACGAGACCCAGATGGGAATCTCGCCGTCCCATGGCGCCCAGTCCGCAAGATGGTAGGAGTGCAGCGCGTGCAAGATCAGCTTGATGCCGATGAAACCCAGGATGATCGACAGGCCAACCGACAGATAGACGAGCCTCCTGAGCAACCCACCGAGCAAGAAGTACAGCTGCCGTAGACCCATCAGGGCGAATACGTTGGCGGTGAACACCAGGTACGGCTCCTGGGTAAGCCCGTAGATCGCGGGGATCGAGTCCAACGCGAACAGCAAGTCTGTGCTGCCCAAAGCAATGATCACGATGAGCATTGGAGTGATCATCCGCTTGCCGTTCTCCACCACGGTCAACTTCGTGCCGCGGTAGTCCTTTGTTGCGTTGAACCGATGCCTCACGAAGCGTAAGACCGCGTTGTCAGGCGGCTCGTCCGTGTCTTCGTCGTGCTTGCGGTAGTCGAGGTAGAGCTTCACCGCGGTCCAGATGAGGAAGCCCCCGAAGACGAAGAAGATCCAGCTGAAGCGATTGATGGCCGCAGCGCCCAACGCGATGAATATGCCGCGGAAAATGAGCGCCAAGATGATGCCGACCAGCAGCGCAAACTGCTGCAGCTGACGCGGAACCTTGAGCTTGGTCATGATGACCAGGAAGATGAACAGATTGTCGATCGAGAGGCTGTATTCGGTAATCCAGCCGGCGAAGAACTCCCCCGCGTAACGTGGGCCGGCGATGGCCCATACGCCGAAGCCGAAGAGCACCGCCAGAGTCACGTAGATGCCGACGAAGATGCCGGCCTCCCTCATCGACGGCTCGTGCGGCCGGCGGCCGATGATCAGCACGTCGATGACGAGAATCGCCACCATCACGATGGCTGTGATGGTCCACGCGTAGAGGTGAACCTCCATATGGAGTCCTTCCGAGCCGGGATTCAGGGAACGATTCGGTCTCGGAGGTCTCTTCCGCCAGGCTCACCGGCCGAAGGCACCGGGTGTCCTGGAAGGAATAGCTCCTATCCGGAACGCTCCGTGATGACGATGCCGCCGCGAAGGAATACTCCCCTCCGCCATTCAGTATGTCAGGACGGCTCAGATCCGAGGCGGTTGGCTTCTCGACGAGTCGACGTGAGTCAGCGGTTGGCCTCCACCATCTGCCGCAACTCCCGCTTGAGATCCGCTATCTCATCGCGCAGCCGGGCTGCGAGCTCGAACTGCAAATCGGCTGCGGCGGCGTGCATCTGTGTGGTGAGTTCTTGCACCAGGTCCGCGAGATCGCCCGACGGTATCCCTGCCAGCCGCCGTGCCTGGGCACTCACATCCTTGGCGCCGAGCGAAGGAACGGGAGCCCGGCCGCGACCCCGCTGACGCCCGCCGATGAGGTCGCGGGTGTCCGCGTCTTCTCGAGCCAGCATGTCGGTGATGTCGGCAATCTTCTTTCGAATTGGCTGCGGATCGATCCCGTTGGCGAGGTTGTAGGCCACCTGCTTGTCGCGGCGGCGGTTGGTCTCATCGATTGCGGCGGTCATCGAGTCGGTGACTGAGTCCGCGTACATGTGGACCTCGCCGGAGACGTTGCGGGCGGCCCTGCCGATCGTCTGGATCAGGCTCTTCTCGCTTCTCAAGAACCCCTCTTTGTCGGCATCGAGGATGGCGACCAGCGACACTTCCGGAAGGTCCAGACCCTCACGAAGCAGGTTGATGCCGACAAGAACGTCGAAGTCTCCCATCCGCAGCTCACGCAGCAACTGAATGCGCTGCAGCGTGTCCACCTCGGAGTGCAGATATCGCGTACGGATGCCGTTCTCAAGTAGATAGTCGGTGAGATCCTCGGCCATCTTCTTGGTGAGCGTGGTCACCAGAACGCGCTCATGCCGCTCGGTCCGCAACCTGATCTCAGCCATCAGATCGTCGATCTGGCCGTGAGTGGGCTTGACAATGACTTGGGGGTCAACCAGCCCAGTGGGCCGAATCAGCTGCTCGACAAATCCAGATGACTTGGCCAGCTCGTAATTTCCCGGCGTAGCGGACAGATAGATCGTCTGACCGATGCGCTCAACGAACTCCTCGAAGCGGAGCGGCCGGTTGTCCATCGCGCTTGGCAGCCGGAAGCCGTGTTCCACCAGCGTCCGCTTCCGGGACATGTCACCCTCGTACATTCCTCCGATCTGGGGCACGGTGACGTGCGACTCATCGATGACCAGGAGGAAATCTGACGGGAAGTAGTCGAGCAGGCAGTTCGGCGGGCTGCCCGGCGCTCGACCATCGATGTGCCGCGAGTAGTTCTCGATGCCCGAACAGGTCCCGATCTGCCGCATCATTTCAATGTCATAGCTGGTACGCATCCGCAACCGCTGTGCCTCGAGCAGCCGCTGCAGTCGCTCCAGCTCGGCGAGCCGATCAGCAAGCTCGACCTCGATCCCGACCATGGCCCGCTCCATCCGCTCCGGGCCCGCAACGTAGTGGCTGGCGGGGAAGAGATAGACCTCATGGTCCTCGGTGACCACCTCGCCGCTGACGGGATGCAGCGTGCTCAGCTTCTCGATCTCGTCGCCGAAAAACTCCACCCTGACGGCCAGCTCTTCATACATCGGGAACACCTCGAGGGTGTCCCCGCGCACCCGGAACGTCCCGCGGCTGCCGGAAAGGTCGTTGCGCGCGTACTGGATACCCACCAGTCGGCGCAGCAGGGCATCCCTGTCCAGCTCCTGGCCGACCCTGAGCTTGACCATCCGGCCGACGTACTCCTGCGGCGTACCAAGGCCGTAAATGGCTGACACCGTGGCTACCACGATGACGTCGCGACGGGTGAGCAAGGAGTTGGTCGCCGAGTGTCGCAGCCGTTCGACCTCCTCGTTGAGCGAGGAGTCCTTTTCGATGTAGGTGTCGGTCTGCGGTACGTACGCCTCAGGCTGGTAGTAGTCGTAATACGACACGAAGTACTCGACGGCGTTTCTAGGAAAGAACTGCCGGAGCTCATTCGCGAACTGCGCCGCCAGCGTCTTGTTCGGCTGCATCACCAGGATCGGTCGTTGCACACGTTCCGCGAGCCAGGCGATGGTAGCCGTTTTGCCGGTGCCCGTGGCACCCAGCAGGACGACGTCCTGTTCACCGCTGGTCATCCGACGCTCTAGCTCGTCGATCGCCTGGGGCTGGTCCCCGGACGGCGCGAAGTCGCTCTCCACCTTGAAGGGTGCGACTGTGCGCTGAAGGTCTTCAATCGGACGCATGGCGCGAGCTTACGTGCGGGCGCTGACAAGCCGAGTGCGAGCGTCGGTCAACGAAAGCGCGGCCGCTTTAGCCTCCGGCGACCTGACTCTCCAGCATTGAGTTGACCATCGATGTGAAGTCCTTGTTCAGCTGTTCGGTGTCTGCGTTTGGCGTGAAGTACGCCGTGCCGATGACCGTCACACCGTCGCTCTGCCGTACCGAAACCAGCGAGAACAAGTACAGCTTTGTCGTGCCCTGCCCACCGCTGACGGTGACCTCGGCAACACACGTCGCCGCCTTGAGGCTGCTGGTGCCTACGTTGATGTCCTTCGAGTCCTGGAACTGGCCGTTGGACGTTCCCTCGGCGACATTCCGGTGCCAGGCATCGCACAGCTGGCCGGGGTTAGTGGACTGCGCGAGCTGCAGCGACTGACCGAGAAACACACTCTTCCCGTCGGACAGCTGCGCCACGTTCTCGCCGGTCTTCTTGACCTGCCAGCCGGCGGCCGGTTTGAGTTCGATCCCGTTGCCGAGATCGATGGCGCCACCGGTCGGCGGTTGCGCGCTCTGGGTAGGTGAGGGCTGCGGCTCCGCAGTCGTTGGCTGCCCTGTGGGTTCCGAGGTTGGCTGCTCTGTCGGCTGCGCCGGCTGGCTCGGGGTGATGGTGACATCCGGCTGCTCCTCGCCTCCCCGGGTCAGCACCATGATGATGCCGCCGACGGCTGCCAGCAGGACGATTGCCGCCGCAACGATCGCGATGATCATCACTGGGCTCTTCTTGGCTGGTACGCCTGGCGTCCCTGGGGCGCCAGCCGCCCTCTGAGGTTCGTATCCCCCAGGCGGCTGCGGCGGATATCCACCAGGAGGTGGCTGGGACGCGTAGGCACCCTGCGGCGGATAACCTCCGGTTCCCGGCTGTTGAGGCGGATAGCCCGGCTGAGGCGGATAGCCCGGCAGGCTGCTGAGGCGGATAACCCGCAGGCTGCTGAGGCGGATAGCCGCCAGGGCTCTGCGGTGGGTAGCCGCCCTGTGAGCCGCCCTGGGGACCCCATTGACCGGGGTTCTCCGTCATGGCCGGCCCTCCTCTTCGTCGTAGAAGCGGTCACGCGGGTCAGTCGACCCCCCGCTTTCTTCGACGACGTTCGTCTCATCGGGAGCCGCTCGAGCCGCAATCTGAGTGCCCGACGCTGGCTCCTCGCCGGCCACTGGCGTATCGAATCCGGGGACGATCGACTCCTCGGGCCCAGCCGTCCTCAGCACTGCGCCCACCGTGGGCCGCGACGCCTTGGGTTGCACCCGTACCGCTGTGCCGCATGCGGTGCAGAAGGCGGCGTGCTCGAGCAGCGGCATCTCGCACTGCGCGCAGTACTGGAGCTCAGTGGTCGACGCCATGCCGCGGTCTCGGGCGGACCGTTCCAGCGCGGCCTCCATCAAGCCGGCATGCAGCACGGTGCGAACCCGCAGAATCAAGATCGCGAGGATGAGCAGGCCCCAGAGGATGCTCAACACCACGCCGAGCGTCGCGTCGCCGACGAAGGAGAACAGGTACGTACCGGCCTGATAGGCAGCGTTGGCCAGAATGGCCTCGCCGACCCCGCGGAAGTAACGCGGCGTGAAACCGTCATAGCCGCGGCCCAGTCCGGAGAACTCAGCCACCGCAATGCCACTGGCAGTGCCGATGATCAGCGGCTTGACGAAGCCTTCCAGGAAGATCAACGACACCCACAGGCCCGGATCACTGCCCTGCAGGCCACCGGTGAGCAGATCCCATTGGCGAACCAGAGTGTCGAAGCAGGAGTACGAAACGCCACTGATCACCCCGAAGCTCAGACCATCCATCAGGTCATCGAATTCGGGGCGACTGGCCAGCAGGACCGGACCGATCTGGCGTATCGCCTCGCCCACAATCGGTACCACCAATGCCACCAGCAGGAAGGTGCCAACGGTCGGTGCCGCGCTCAGGGAACCGTCGTAGGTGGTAGTGCCATACGGCACCGGCCCACGGAGATAGGTCCACAAGACTGTGAAACCCACGGTAAGCGCGCCGGTCAGCAAGAAGGCGAGCCCGGTGACGATGAACGGCTCGTCCTCCCAAAGGTTCACGTCGTAGATGTAGACGATGTAGACCACGGGCACGGCAAAGGCAGCCACCAGCACCGCGATCGGCATGGCGCCGAAGATCGCTGCGATGAGGGCCACAACCAGGGCGATGGTGAACGCGATCCGATACGTCTGCGGGCGCCGGCCGGCACCGCGCGGCATGATCGAGGAGATCAGTGCGAACGAGGCGACCGGCTCGTCGGGCCTGGCGGCAAAGGACTTCCGTCGAGTGAGATCCGCCGAGCGCTGATCTTGCCCACAAACGTGGCAGAAGTGCGCCATTTCGGGGAGCTCAGCCCGACAGCGTGGGCATTCCAACCTTGACCTCCTTGAACCTGCCAGCTGATGAGTGAGATCTGGCGTCGACAAGCCTGTCGGCTCAAGGACCTGGCGTCGGTGACCTCGAGCACTGCGAGTATGTCATTGTCGGGCGACAGCCGAGCTGAGTCCTGCCCAGAGGGCATCGATCTGTTCCCTCAGCTGGGTCACGGTTCCGGTGTTGTCCAAGACCACATCAGCCGCGATCATACGATCTTCGCGGCTGGCCTGAGCGGCAATCCTGGACTCGGCCTCAGCGCGGGTGAGCCCATTGCGCGTCATCAGTCTCTGGGTCTGAGTTTCATGATCAACATCGACCGTGACGACAAGATCGAAGTCTTCCTGCTGGCCGGTCTCGACCAGCAGTGGGATGACATGCACCACGACTGCAGCGGCGCCGGCGGCCCGCTCGAGCTCGCCGGCCCGGGCCCGAACCGCAGGGTGCACAATTCGCTCGAGATCTCGCCGCGCGAGCGGATCAGCGAAGACAATCTGGCCCAGCCGCGCGCGGTTGAGTCGCCCGTCGCTGAGCACCTGCGGACCAAAGCGGTCGATGATCGCAGCAAGTGCCGGGGTGCCTGGCTCGACTACCTCACGGGCCAGCACGTCGGCGTCGATGATGATCGCACCACGGGCGGCAAGCTCTGCGGCGACCATGCTCTTCCCGGACGCGATGCCGCCGGTGAGAGCTACCCGCACCATGACCAGCAGCCTATTCGGCCGCGGGGTTGGGCTATGACAGGAGACCCGGGCTGCTCAGCTGCCGCCGGTTAGCTTCTGACGAAGCGCCTGCAGAGCCTCGTCGGAAGCAAGCGAACCCTCCGGTCCGGCTGGAACCGGTGCCGGCTCGGCACCGGAGGTGTAATTCGATGATGAAGGCGGGCTCGCGCCTTCGGCATCTTCCACCTGCTTCTTGTGCGCTTCCCAACGGGCATGCGCCTCGGCGTACTGCCTCTCCCAGGCCGCGCGCTGCTCCTCGTAGCCGTCCAGCCACTCACCGGTCTCCGGGTCGAAGCCCTCGGGGTAGAGGTAGTTGCCCTGGTCGTCGTATGACGCAGCCATGCCGTAAAGAGTCGGGTCGAAGTCGTCAGCAGTAGCGTCGACGCCTTCGTTCGCCTGCTTCAACGACAGCGAGATCCGCCGGCGCTCCAAGTCGATGTCGATGATCTTGACCATGACGTCGTCGTTGACCTGGACCACCTGCTCTGGAATCTCCACATGCCGCTCGGCCAGCTCGGAGACGTGCACCAAACCTTCGATGCCCTCCTCCACCCGCACGAACGCGCCGAATGGCACCAGCTTGGTGACCCGACCGGGAACGATCTGACCGATCTGATGAGTGCGGGCGAACGCCTGCCACGGATCTTCCTGAGTCGCCTTGAGGGACAGCGAAACACGCTCGCGGTCCATGTCAACGTCGAGCACCTCGACGGTGACCTCCTGGCCCACCTCGACCACCTCGGAGGGGTGGTCAATGTGCTTCCAGGACAGCTCTGAGACGTGCACCAGACCGTCCACACCGCCAAGATCAACAAACGCGCCGAAGTTGACGATGGAAGAGACGACGCCGCGCCGGATCTGGCCTTTTTGCAACTGAGTAAGGAAATTCTGGCGGACCTCAGACTGGGTCTGCTCCAACCAGGCGCGGCGCGACAGCACCACGTTGTTACGGTTCTTGTCCAGCTCGATGATCTTGGCCTCGAGCTCCATGCCGACATAAGGCTGCAGGTCACGGACCCGCCGCATCTCCACCAGCGAAGCGGGCAGGAAGCCCCGCAGACCGATGTCGATGATCAATCCGCCCTTGACGACCTCGATGACCTGGCCGGTGACAACCCCGTCCTCCTCCTTGATCTTCTCGATCGTCCCCCAGGCGCGCTCGTACTGGGCGCGCTTCTTGGAAAGGATGAGGCGGCCTTCCTTGTCCTCTTTCTGCTGGACGAGCGCCTCGACTTCGTCGCCAACGCTGACCACCTCGAACGGGTCGACGTCATGCTTGATCGAGAGCTCTTTGGACGGGATGACCCCTTCTGTCTTGTAGCCGATATCGAGAAGAACCTCGTCTCGGTCCACCTTGACAACGGTGCCGGTGACGATGTCGCCGTCATTGAAGTACTTGATGGTCTTGTCGATGGCCTCAAGGAAGGCTTCGGGTGAACCTAGGTCGTCGATGGCGACCTGTGGTGGTGCCTCAAGGGAGGACGTCATGTAGTAGGGCTCCGGGAATGGTTGATGATGTTGTGGGCGTGGCTGTGACCCGATCCGTACACACGAAGAGGTTCAACCAGCAGCTGACGACAATCCGACCCGTACGAGCGTGACCTACTCCATCCGAAGTCGCGCAGGCCACAGCGACGGTTCAGGTTAGCGCTGCGCGCCAAACAGGGTCAAACACGTGCGCCGTCAATCCTCTGGGACAGGCGGCGGGCGCTCCCAACGGACGCCGGGAAAGCGGCTGAAATCGTTGTCGTACGAGACAACTGTCGCGTCATATTGCAGCGCCAGCGCGGCCAGGTGCGCGTCGTTCACCAGATTGCCACCGCGTCCGGTCGCGTCCAGCAGTCTGAGCCACCCGCCCGAAGTGATGCCGATCAGGATCGCCGGCGATGACGACGTCCGCCTCGAGCACCGCGCCTATGAAAGCGAGAGCGTCCGGAACGAGTGTTCGCTTCGGGGTAGAATCCGCGGATCGGTGCTGATCCGCAGGTAACTGATCGACGTTCGTCCACGGCACGATCAATGACCTCCGGTCCCGACAGTGCCTCGATCAAGCCAGTCTGCGTGCAGCTAAGTGTTGTTCGGCATCCGCATTGTCCGCGTAAAGGAGAACGTTGGCATCGACGAGCCTCATTTGCCCATCGACATCTTCCTCAGTATCTCTTCGTTTTCCAGTTCGCCCGCGAGCTGGGATGCCTTGTCAAGCGTAGACGCGCGGCTGTGCCCATGTTTGAACTGGCAAGTCAACCTTGACTCGCGTTGCGAGCCGCTGAGCCGAGCCCACGTGCGATCGCCTCGTTGACGACCTCTTTGAACGACATTTTCCGGGCTCGGCCATCGCCTGCTTGATGAGCGCTTCAGATTCAGGGGTGAGCGTTACTGTGGTTCGCATTCAAGCATCATAGCATCAATCAGATGCTGATGCAGCATGATTCATTAGTGCGCGGCATCGTGCCAGGACCGGCCCACACCCACTGACACATCCAGCGGGACGTTGAGGGCAACGGCTAGGCCCATCTTGGTGCGGACCAGCTCTTCGAGCGCCTCGCGCTCCCCCGGCCCAATCTCGAAGACCAGCTCGTCATGAACCTGGAGCAACATCCGACTCCGCATGCCGGCGTCGTCGAGCGCCTTCTCCACATCCAGCATGGCCACTTTGATGATGTCCGCAGCCGATCCTTGGATGGGTGCATTCAACGCCATCCGCTCGGCCATCTCGCGGCGCTGGCGATTGTCGCTCATCAGGTCCGGCAGGTAGCGGCGGCGACCGAGGATGGTCTCGGTGTATTCCGTACGCCGCGCATCGGCCACCAAGGAGTGCAGGTAGGTGCGCACGTCGCCGAACCGTTCGAAGTACTCATCCATCAGCGCCTTCGCCTCGGACACCTCGATGTTCAGCTGCTGGCTGAGTCCGTACGCGCTGAGCCCGTACGCCAGACCGTAGTTCATCGCCTTGATCTTGGCCCGCTCAGCGGGGGTGACCTGCCCGGGCTCGACACCGAAGACCCGCGATGCGGTGACCGTATGGAAGTCCATTCCTGACTTGAATGCCTCGATCAGGCTCTCGTCCTCGCTGGCATGGGCCATGATGCGCATCTCGATCTGCGAGTAGTCCGCCGACATCAGGGCGTCGTAACCCTCGCCCACGATGAACGCCTGCCGGATCCGGCGACCCTCCTCGGTACGGATCGGGATGTTCTGCAGGTTCGGATCGGTGCTGGAGAGACGTCCGGTGGACGCGATGGTCTGCGCATACGTGGTATGGATCCGGCCGTCGTCGGCCACCGCCTTGAGCAGACCCTCGACGGTCTGCTTGAGCCGGATCGCGTCCCGATGCACCAGCAAATGCGCCAGGAAAGGGTGCTCGGTCTTGACATAGAGCTGCTGCAGCGCCTCCGCGTCGGTGGTGTAGCCGGTACGGGTACGCCTGGTCTTCGGCATTCCCAGCTCATCGAACAGCACTACCTGGAGCTGCTTGGGTGAGCCGAGGTTGATCTGCTTGCCGAGCACCTGGTACGCCTCGCTGGCGGCCCGATTGACGGTGGCTCCGAACCCGGCCTCCAGCGCCTCGAGATGCTCGACGTCCACGGCCACGCCGGTCTTTTCCATGCGGGCCAACGTGCGAAGCAGCGGAAGCTCCACGCCGTACAGCAGGCTGGTGCCATTGCGCTGCTCGATCTCGGTGTCCAGCGCATCTGCCAGGTCGATGACAGCTCGGGCGCGGACCATCGAGGCCTGAGCAGCCAGCCTGGCGCCTGAGTCGTCATCGCCGAAGTCGAGCGCCAGCTGGTTCGGGTCATCGAGTTCAGGTGCGCCCTCGACCCGGAGCTCCCGCTTGAGATAGCGAATAGTCAGATCAGCGAGGTCGAAGGTGCGTTGATCAGGGCGGGTGAGATAAGCGGCCAGCTGAGTGTCCGAGGTCAGGCCGGCGAGCTCCCAACCGCGGGCCCAGATAGCCAAGAGCGCGCCTTTGGCGTCGTGCATCGCCTTGTGGCGATCGGGATCAGCGAGCCAGTTCGCGAGCGCGTTCTCATCAGAGGAGCCGAGGTCGGCAACCACGACGTACGCCGCGGCGCCGTCCGCAGCAGCCAGCGAGAGGGCTGTGGCATCGCCGGTCCCAGAGCCCCAATGGCCGATGACGTCGACGCCGGTCCGCTCACCTGCGGCGTGCTCGGCAAGCCAGCTTCCCAGCTCGCCAGGCTCCAGTCGGGCCGCATCGAGGTCGAAGCCACCTTCTGGCACCACCTCGTCTTCGTTGGGCAGCGCCTCGAGCAGCCGATCGCGCAGCACCCGAAACTCCAGGCCATCGAAGAGCTGGTGAGTCGCCTCCCGGTCCCAGGGGCGTCGTTCCATATCGTCGAGGCTCAGCGGCAGGTCAAGATCACACACCAACCTGTTGACTTGCCGGTTGCGCAGCACATCGTCGACCCGCTCCTGGAACGCTTCGGCCGCCTTGCCCTTGAGCTCGCCGGCGTGCGCGGCAAGATCCTCCAACCCGCCGTACATCTCCAGCCACTTGGCGGCGGTTTTCGGCCCGACGCCCGGGACACCGGGCAGATTGTCGCTGGACTCCCCCACCAGCGCCGCCAGGTCTGGATATCGAGCCGGGGTCGCAAAGTATCTCTCCTCCACGGCCTTGGGCGTCATCCGAGCCAGGTCGGACACGCCCTTGCGTGGATAGAGCACGGTCACGTTGTCGCTGACCAGCTGGAACGCGTCGCGGTCGCCGGTGCAGATCAAGACCTCATAGCCAGCGGCTTCAGCCTGTGTTGCGAGTGTGCCGATGACATCGTCAGCCTCGAAGCCTTCCTTTTCCACATAGGGGATGTTGAGAGCCTTGAGCACCTCCTTGACCAGGTCGAGCTGACCTCTGAACTCATCAGGGGTCGTGGAGCGGTTCGCCTTGTACTCGCTGTAGATCTCAGAGCGGAACGTGTGGCGCGAGACGTCGAAAGCAACGCCGAGATGGGTCGGTTTCTCGTCTCGCAGCACATTGATCAACATCGAGGTGAACCCGAACACACCATTGGTGTGCTGACCGGTCTGGGTCGAGAAGTTCTCGACGGGAAGTGCGTAGAAGGCCCGATAGGCAATCGAGTGACCGTCGATCAGCATCAGCTTGGGCCGTGTCGGCAGCTCCCTGGCGGACGCAGGAGCTAACTGAGTCGTGGTCGGCACATGCCGACTCTAGCTGCGTGTACTGACGGGAGGGCCGTCACTAGTCTGAGCCCGTGACTCCGATCGATGACCGGCAAGACCTACCCGCCGAATATGCCGAGCTGAACAGTGCCCTCGACACCAAGATGGGTTTCGAGCTGCTCGCGCTAACGCCCGAGCGAGTGATCGGACGGATGCCAGTTGCAGGCAATACCCAGCCGTACGGGCTCTGGCATGGCGGCGCCTCCTGCGTGCTGGCGGAGACCCTCGCCTCATTGGGCTCGTTCATGTACGCGCAGCCGGAGCGGATCTCGGTCGGAGTGGACATCAATGCGACACACCACCGCTCGGTGACCGCCGGCTGGGTCACGGGGACCGCCACAGCCCTGCGTCTGGGCCGGATGGTTGCCAGCTACGAAATCGTGATCACTAACGACGCCGGCGAGCGGGTCTGTACAGCCCGGGTCACCTGCCAGCTGGTCACCCCGCGCGCCACGTTAACCGCAAGGAGCAATGCGCGCTGAGTCTTCGACGAGCTCAGACGGCGCCTGTCGAAGCGCACCCTTCGACAAGCTCAGGGCGCAGTGAGAGCACTAGGCGCTGCCAGTTGGCGTCGACGGTGGTCTCGGCGAGGACCTCCAGCACGTGGTGAGCCTCGGTCGCCGGGTTCACGAAGGCCAGCCGTAGGGCGGTCCGGCCTTGCCACCGCGTCGGGATGCACAGAATCCGGCCCTCGAGTGCGAGTCGCCGCGACCAGCGCCGGTAAGCATCGTCGTCCCATCCCGGCCGCTCGAACAGCACCACAGACAGGATGGGCTCCCACAGCAATGACAGCTGAGGGATGGTCCGGATCCCGCTTGCGACCGCCCGAGCCGTTGCCAGGGTCTGCTCGATCGCCGCGGCGTACCGGTTGCTGCCATGTGTCGCCAGGCTGAACCAGAACGGCAGGCCGCGGGCCCGTCGACTCAAATGCACCCCGTAGTCCCACGGGTTCCAGACCTCGCGATCAATCGCGTCAAGATAGCCGGCCTGCTGCGCATGGGCCGCGCGCGCGAGCTCTGGTTGTCGGTAGAGCAGGGCGCAGCAGTCGTAGGTCGCGAAGAGCCACTTGTGTGGGTCGACGATGAAGCTGTCGGCACGCTCAATTCCGGCGAAGAGGTGCCGCACGCTCGGAGCCGCGAGTGCCGCACCGCCGTACGCCCCGTCGACGTGCATCCAGATCCCATACCGTTCGCAGACGTCGGCGATACCGGTTAGGTCGTCGACGATGCCTGCGTTCGTGGTGCCCGCCGAGGCGACTACCGCGAACACGTCATGAGATCTGGTCAGCGCGGATTGAAGGGCTTCGCCGGTGAGCTGACCTCGCTCATTCTCGGGCACGATCACCACTTCAGCGTCCAGCACCGACGCAGCGGCCCGAACCGAGGAATGTGCCTGCGCGGCGCAGGCCAGCCGCCACTGCCCCACTGGATGCTGGCCGCGCTGGCTTCGGGCGAACTGCCGGGCGGCGACGAGCGCCGAGAGGTTGCCGGTGGTGCCGCCGGAGATGAAGCAGCCTCCGGCCGTCTTCGGCCAGCCGAGCAGCTCGACCAGCCACGCGAGTGCCTGGTTCTCCGCGAAGATCGCACCGGCTCCGGACTCCCAGGTCCCGGCGAAGATGTTGTAGCTGCTCACCACGGCGTCAAAGGCCAATGCTGCGCGGGTTGGCGCGGCCGGAATGTAGGCGAGATTCATCGGATCGTCTTGCGCCCGCGTCGCGGGGGCGATCACATCTTCGAAGATGCGCAGCACCTCATCGGCCCCCAGACCCTCCGGCGTAATGGTCTGTCCGGCGTCTGCCAGCAGCTCCGAGGCTGGTCGTGCCGTCGTCTTCGGGTCGGATGGCTTGCTGATGCGACGGCTGGCCAGAGCCACCGCTGCTGCGGCAATCTCGGTCTCGTCTCCCCAGACGCTGGCTGCCGCCGCTCCCACCGCGTGCGGGACTGCGGCATCGGAACCGATTGCTGACGACGTTGTCACCCGGCCATGCTCCTGCCTCGCCGAACA
>CAVUTQ010000020.1:0-38869 GCA_963744455.1 uncultured Actinomycetota bacterium
AACAAGCTGTATCAGGAGGCAGAGGCCATGCTCGGCGAGGACATGGCGGCCATGCCGATGTGGAGCTACGCGGTCACCGCCGGCTGGTCAGATCGAGTGACCGACGTCAAGATCGCCCCGTTCGGGATCATCGACCTGCAATCGGTCAAGGTGAAGTAAAGGAGCCTTCATGACGCATGAAGTTTCGGCCCGCCGGTTACAAACCGGCGGGCCGAACTATGTTGAGCACTAGCTGCTGAGAGCTCGGCCAATCGAAGCGCGTGGCCATCCGAGACGATGGCGTCTTCGGATCGGCGAAAGGAGTGGCGCATGGGAAAGTACATCGTGCGGCGACTGCTGCAGATGATCCCGGTCATCCTCGGGGCGACGTTCCTGATCTATCGTCGTGGTCTTCGCGTTGCCGGGCGAACCCGGTCAGGGCGCTGCGGTGAACGGCCCTGCCCGCCGAGCTACGTCGCAGCCTTCAACGAGGAGTACAACCTGGACAAGCCGCTGGTCGTCCAGTACGTGCTCTATCTGGGCAACCTTCTGCAGGGCGACCTCGGCACAACTTCTACGGCAACAGCGTCGCCCACGAGCTCGCCATCCGCTGCCCGACCACAATCAAGCTGGCTCTGATGGCGATCATCATCGAGATCGTCATCGGCATCTCCGCCGGGATGCTCGCCGGCATTCGGCGGGGAAAGTTCGCCGACAACCTGGTGACGGTCAGCACGCTGCTCGTGATCTCCATCCCGGTCTTCGTCATCGGCAGCCTGGCCCAGCTCATCTTCGGGGTCCGGCTGGGCTGGTTCCCGGTTACCGCGATCAAGGGCACCTATCTACGAGTTGATCATGCCGGCGTTCGTCCTGGCGTCGCTGTCGCTGGCGTACGTGGCCCGATTGATGCGTACCAACCTGGTGGAGAACCTGCGAGCCGACTATGTGCGCACGGCCAAGGCCAAAGGTCTCAGCAACGCGCGGACCGTCGGCGTTCACACCCTGCGCAATTCGCTGATCCCGGTGATCACCTTCATCGGCATCGACCTGGGCGCGCTGATGGGTGGCGCCATCGTCACCGAGCGGATCTTCAACATCAACGGTGTCGGCAACTTCCTGTACCGAAGTATCCACCAAAAAGACGGCGTGGCGGTGGTCGGTACGATCACCATGCCTGGTGCTGATCTTCCTGCTGGCCAACCTGATCGTCGACATCCTCTACGGCGTCCTGGATCCGAGGATCTCCAATGACTGACCTCAGACGGCAGCCGGCTGATCTGTCGAGCGAATCCATCGTCCCGCTGCAGGTCGACGCCGCCAGCGGGCCGGAGCAAGTCCTTCCGAGAAGGCACGAGACCAGGAGCCGATCACTGGGCGCCGAACGCTTGGCGCGATCTCCGCCGCCGCCCGATGTTCTGGATCTCACTTGGCTCTGATCGTGCTGTTCCTCGTGATGGCGATCTTCCCGCAGCTGTTCACCAGCAAGGACCCGACTTTCGCCGACCTGTCCAAGGCGCGCGAGAAGCCCTCGGCCGAGGCCGTGGTTCGGCTAGGACGCTCAGGGATACGACGTATACGCGCGAACTGTCTACGGCGCGCGGGCCTCCATCAGCGTTGGCATCCTGGCGACATTGTTCAGCCTGATCTTCGGGTCCGTCGGTCGGGATCATCGCCGGCTACCGCGGCGGCTGGGTCGACTCGGTGATCGGACGGATCGCGGAGATCTTCCTCGCCATCCCGCTGTTGCTCGGCGGGATCTTGTTCCTCTACACCTTCCCGAACGGCCTCGGAGACTCCGTTCGTCGGTTCAGTGTGAGCAAGGTCGCCTTCGTCATCGCCATCCTCGCCTGGCCGACCATCACCCGGCTGATGCGCTCTAGCGTGCTTCAGGTCAAGCCGAACGATTACGTGCAGGCCGCTCGGGCCCTGGGCGCCTCACCGATGCGGATCATCAGCTCCCATATCCTGCCCAACTCGTTGGCCTCGGTGATCGTGGTCTCCACGATCAACCTCGGCGTGTTCATCGCCGTGGAGGCGACGCTGTCCTTCCTTGGTGTCGGCCTGCAGCCGCCGGTGATCTCGTGGGGCATCCAGATCTCCGAGGCCTCCGGCATCGGGCTGATCCGGGCCGCGCCGCACATGCTGTTGTTCCCAAGCCTCTTCCTGTCCCTGACCGTGCTGTCCTTCATCATGCTGGGCGACGTCGTCCGGGACGCCCTCGATCCGAGACTGCGCTGAGGAGGCCGCCATGACGCTATCAGTCGGGATCCGGTGGAAAGGCCGATGCCGAGATCCTCGATACCCAGAAGCCAATGGCAGCCGGTCGACGGCCTGCTGCTCGAGGTCGACCAATTGCAGGTGGAGTTCCGCACCCGCGACGGAGTCGCCAAGGCCATCAATGGCGTGTCGTTCGAGCTTCACGAGGGCGAGACACTGGCCATTCTCGGTGAGTCGGGATCAGGGAAGTCGGTGACCGCGCAGGCGATCATGGGCATCCTGGACTCTCCGCCTGGGTTCATCACCGGTGGCGAGGTGCGCTACTGCGGGAAAGACATCCTCAAGATGAGCGATGACCAGCGGCGGCGGGTCCGTGGGCCGGAGATCTCGATGGTCTTCCAGGACGCGCTGTCCGCACTCAACCCGGTCTTTCCTGTGGGCTGGCAGATCGCCGAGATGTTCCGCAAGCACCGGGGCATGAACAAATCTGACTCGCTTGCCCAGGCCATACGGCTGATGCAGCGGGTCCAGATCCCGGGTGCTGCACAGCGCGTCAAGGCCTATCCGCACCAGTTCTCCGGCGGCATGCGGCAACGCATCATGATCGCCATGGCGATCGCACTCGATCCGGCCGTGCTGATCGCAGACGAGCCGACGACCGCCCTGGACGTGACTGTGCAAGCCCAGATCATGCAGCTCCTGGCAGACCTTCAGCAGGAGCGCAAGATGGGACTCATCCTGATCACCCACGATCTCGGCGTCGTGGCTGATGTCGCGGATCGAATCGCTGTGATGTACGCCGGCCGCATCGTGGAGCAGGCCGACGCCTTCGAGCTGTACGCCCAGCCCGGCCATCCGTACACGAAGGGCCTGCTCGACTCGATCCCACGACTCGACCAGAAAGGCGAGACACTCGACGCAATCGGCGGCCTGCCGCCGAACCTGATGAACATCCCGCCTGGATGCCCCTTCAACCCTCGCTGCCATTACGCCCAAGACGTCTGCCGGGTGGAACCACCGCCACCGCTCCGGGAGGTCGCTCGGCACAGGTTTGCTGCGTGCCACTTCTCGGAGCTGCTGCTGACCCACAGCCCAGAGCTCGAGGTCACCCAGACCACTGAGGATGTCGAGGCACATGTGGAGTTCGGACCGGAAGATCCGGTGACTGCCGTCTGCGCCGAGTGATGAGCCCGGCATGACGCGAGAAGGTGAGCTGCAATGAGCCGCGAGGTAGTCCTCAAGGCCGAGAACCTGGTCAAGCACTACCCGATCAAGGCCGGCGTCTTGCGGCGTACGGTCGGGTACGTCAAGGCGGTCGACGGGGTCTCCTTGGAGCTCTACAAGGGTGAGACGCTCGGCATCGTCGGCGAATCCGGCTGCGGGAAGTCAACTCTCGGTCGGATGCTCATGCGGCTGGAGGAGCCGACCGGTGGCACGCTCACCTTCGACGGGGTGGACGTCTACTGCCCAAAAGGGTGCGGACATGCGCCGGCTCAGGCGCGATATCCAGATCGTCTTTCAGGATCCCTACACCTCGCTCAACCCGCGCATGACGGTCGGAGCCATCGTCGGCGAGCCGTTTGAGATCCACACCGACGTCCTGCCCAAGCGCGACCGCCGGCAGCGGGTTCAGCAGTTGCTGGAGCTGGTGGGGCTCAACCCTGAGCACATCAACCGGTACCCGCACCAGTTCTCCGGCGGTCAGCGGCAACGGATCGGGATCGCGCGCGGGCTGGCGCTGAACCCGAAGGTGATCATCTGCGACGAGCCGGTCTCGGCGCTGGACGTCTCTGTGCAGGCCCAGGTGGTCAATCTGCTTGCAGAGCTGCAGGCGGGACTCGGACTGGCGTACATCTTCATCGCGCACGACCTGTCGGTGGTTCGGCACATCTCCGACCGGGTCGGGGTGATGTACCTCGGGCAAGATCGTCGAGATCGGCGACGAGGATCAGATCTACTCCCGTCCCACCCATCCGTACACCCAAGCCCTGCTGTCCGCGGTGCCAATGCCGGATCCGACGCTGCGCAGGGTTCGCGAGCAGATCGTGTTGACCGGCGACGTGCCAAGCCCTGCCAACCCGCCGTCGGGGTGCAGGTTCCATACCCGTTGCTGGAAGGCGCAGGAGATCTGCAGCGTCGAGGAACCACCGCTGATCGCGCGTTCTGACGGGCAGTCATCACATGATTCGGCTTGTCACTTCGCTGAGCCGCGGGTAGTCGTCTGAGTCGTGCGCTGAGCCCTTCGACAGCTCAGGACGGCGCCGTCGAAGCGCGAAGTGCTGCCCTTCGACGAGGCTCAGGGCACATCTCTGACGCATCTGACACCGACATAAGGTGGGGCCGTGACGTCTGATGTGACCAAGTCTGAGCCCGCCCGGCGCCTCATGTTGGTACACGCCCATCCGGATGACGAGACGGTCACGGACGGGGCGACGATGGCCAAGTACGTGGCCGAGGGCGCGGCCGTCTGTTTGGTGACCTGCACGCTCGGCGAGGAGGGCGAGGTGCTTGTCGAGGACCTTGCGCACCTTGCTCCAGACCAAAACGACGACCTCGGGTCGCACCGGCTTGGCGAGCTCAAGCTGGCGATGGAGAGGCTCGGAGTGACCGACTTCATCCGACTTGGCGGCGATGGGCGATACCGGGATTCTGGCATGGCGTACGACGCCGAGGGTCGTGCCATCCCTCGCGATGTGCTCCGTGAGGGCATCTTCTGGACGGCGGACCTGTTGGAGGCTGCGAACGAGCTGGTGCCCGTGATCCGCGACCGGCGCCCACAGGTCCTCGTCACCTATAACGAGGTCGGCAACTACGGTCACCCGGATCACATCCAGGCTCATCGGGTGGCCATGTACGCCACCCAGCTGGCCGGGGTGCCGTCCTACCGCCGGGACCTCGGAAAGCCCTGGACGGTTGCTCGCGTGTACTGGTCCACGATCAGCAAGAGCCAGATTTTCGCCGGCATCCAGGCGCTCCGCGATGCCGGGGATACCGAGACTTTCAAGGACTTGGACCCCGAAGGCCCACTGTCGTCGATGATGTCCGATGACGCCGACATCGCAGTGGAGATCGATGGGCGGCCCTGGGTAACACAGAAGTTGGCCGCTATGCGGGCCCATGCCACTCAAATCACCGCTGACGGCCCGTTCTTCGCCGGCGCTGACGTGCTCGGCGACAATCGTTGGGCCCGCGAGTACTACCGCCTGGCCTGCGGCGTCCCACTTCCTGCCGGCGAAGGCTGGGCTGACGACCTGTTCGCCGGGCTGAGTTAAGCGCTCGTGACGAGCGCAAGCTGGCCAGAGCTGTCCCCTGACGGGGTGACCGCGCCGGATCTCGCGTACAGCGTTGCTGGCTCGGCCGACGCGCTGCGCCACGTGATGGGGCATTTCGCCTCTGGGGTCACCATTGCGACTGCGCTGTATCACGGGATCAAGCCACGCTATGACAGCCACGGCGGTGTGCTCTGTATCTCTGGACCCACCTCTCGTCCTGGTCTGCGTCAGTAAGTCAAGCCGTTTCCATGGCGCGATCACTAAGGCCAACTACTGGTGCTTGTCGCTGCTGACGGTCGACCAAGAGGCGCTGGCCAGGCACTTCTCCAACCGCGGGAGAGACCTGCTCAGCCAGTTCGACCGCGTGCCGCATGTGTCAAGCCCTATCAGCGGGACACCGCTCATTGATGGCGCGCTGGCCTGGCTCGAGTGCACAACCTATGGCATGCACGATGGGGGTGATCACACCATCGTGGTCGGCCATGTTGCTCGCGCGAGTGGTCTACCTTCTGACGATGACCCAAACGCCCGACCTCCGTTGACGTACTATCGGGGGGCGTATTCCTAGGGGCGTGGGGGAGAACACGCCCGGGGGCGGCGACATCGTGGGGGTTTGGCGCGATGCGCGAACGCCCACACATTCAGTCTGACCCGAGGTAGCAGTTTGTGACCACGCAAGCGCCAAGGAACGACGTTGGGCCCGATAGCCCGATCGTCTGGGATCCCGCGCAACCAGCCGAGGAGCAGCCCGCCGAGAAACGGCTGATCTGGCTGCTCATCGCGGCCAGTGTCGGCGGGCTTCTGGTCATCGTGGGGATTCTCTACGTCGCCGGCTACCTCGTCGCCGGCGACAAGGTCCCCAGGAATTCGCAGATCTCAGGCGTGGCTGTCGGAGGCCTCAGCCAGTCCGAGGCAATCCAGAAGCTGACCGGGGAGCTTGGTGCTCGGGCCGCGGAACCCATGACTCTCACCGTCGGTGAAAAGGAGGCGCAGCTCAAGCCCGCCGAAGCCGGACTCACGGTCGACTACGCGCAAAGCGTCGAGGCGGCCGGTGGAGGCAAGAGCCTGAACCCGCTGCGCATCCTCAGGACGCTAACCGGTGGATCAGCCATCGATGCCGTGGTCGTAGTCGACCAGGCCAGACTTCAGGCAGCGGTCGGAGAGCTCGCCAAAACCTTCAACCATGAGCCGGTCGATGCCGCGGTCGCGTACCAGGGCACGAAAATCAAGCAGAAGCAGGCCAAGGAAGGAGTGGCCCTGCAGCAAGATCCTGCAGCGGCGACGATCACGAGCAGTTTCTTGAAGGTGGCAGGGCCCATTGCGCTGCCGGCTGACATCACCCAACCTGCGGTCACCGATGACGAGGCCGATAATGTGGTCGCGACTTTCGCCAAGCCCGCAGTCTCCGACCCAATCAAGGTCAACGTCAGCGGCGCCGGATCGTTTGAACTCAGCCCGAAAGTGCTCGCCGGGTCGATCTCCTTCCTTCCTCGAGACGGCACTCTGGTGCCCGTCCTCGACGAAAAGAAATTGCGGCGCAACGCTGGTCCGGCCATCAAGAAGGTCGAGCTGGTCGAGCCGAAGGACGCCACCGTACGACTCGTGAACGGCAAGCCAAAGGTGATCCCCGCCGTCAATGGCACGATCATTGCCGCCGATAACCTGAAGAAAGCGGTCGAACCGGTATTGATCAAGCCGGCGGCCGAGCGGACGGTGAGCGTGCAGCTGACGGGGGCCAAAGCAGCCTTCTCCACAGCGGATGCGAAGAAGCTCGGGATCAAGCAGGTGACGGGCCAGTTCACGACCTACTTTCCCTATCTCCCGTACCGCAATATCAATATCGGCCGGGCAGCTGCGCTGATCAACGGCACTCTGCTCAAGCCCGGTGAGATCTTCTCCTTGAACCAGATCGTCGGGGAGCGAACCTCAGCCAATGGCTTCACCGAGGGCTACATCATCAAGGACGGCAGATTCCGTAAGGAGCTCGGTGGTGGCGTCTCGCAAAGTGCGACAACCACGTTCAATGCCATGTTCTTCGCCGGGCTCAAGGACGTTGAGCACAAACCACACGGCCTTTTCATCGACCGCTACCCCCCGGGTCGGGAGGCTACTGTGGCCTGGCCCAGCCTCGACCTCAAGTTCGAGAACGACACCAAGTACGGGGTCCTGGTGCAGGCCTACATCGTCAAGGGCACGCCAACCAGCAGGGGGTCGATCACGGTGAGGATGTGGTCGACCAAGACCTACGACAAGGTGGCGGCGACTGCTCCGATCAAGTCAAACTTCACAACCGGACGCGAGATCAAAGACGATTCGAAGGATTGCGAGCCGACGAGCCCCGTGCAGGGTTTCGACGTCCGTTACCAGCGGCTGTTCTATGAGAACGGCTCGGTGGTCCGCCGGGAGAATTTCAGCTGGCGCTACGCACCGACCAACAAGGTCACCTGTGAGACACCGAAGAGTCGTTGAGTCCTGCGCGATCTAGCAAGGAGCGCCCTTACTGAGCGGGAGCCAGATAGCGGTACCGGTGGTGATCGATGAAGCCGAGCTTGTGGTACGCAGCGATGGCCGGCTCGCTGACGGTCGCTACCTGAAGGTAGGCGTAGCGCGCGCCCTGGCGAGCCGCCCAATGTCCGAGTGCCGCCATCATCGCCGTCGCCAGGCCCCGTCGGCGATGATCGGGACGAGTCCAGATCGACCCCAGTCCTAGCCAGTCCTCGTTTCGGTGCCCCCGGGCAATCGCGACGAGCTCGGAATGATCGTCCGCTCCATGGCCGGCCACGGCCGCAAAGGCTCGGGGAGGGCTGCCTTCCAAGATCATCCGGACAATGGCCGGATCAGCCGCGTTCGGCCTGCTGAGTTGATAGGTCTCCTCCCAGTCCGGTCGCAGCGTCTCGGTGATCTTTGCGGCAGGCTCGGCTCGGCGGCCACCCAAGAAATCGGCCAGGCGGCTCACCAAAACGGCTGTCGGCTGGTCGGTGCTCACCCAGCCCAAACGCCGCAACGCATGGTCTTCAGGCGATCCTTCGATGACTTGGGCAAGGGGAGAGATGTCGTGGGCGAGCGCGAAACGGATGATCTGCTCGGTAGCCTGCTGGACTGGCATGCCAGGATCGCCTACCGCGTGGCATGAGTTGGCACGTCGAGTGAAGCCGCCTGCTGTTCGCAGGGTCCACTCGCCTAGCGGCTCGTGCCACGCCAACCAGCCTGGCAGTGCATGCCGTTGCACTTCGTGGGCCGAGATCCGCCGAGGGTGCGGGCCACCGGCCGCGGCAGGGGCACGCCGGGCGGCAATGATCATGGACCGCTCGATCACCCTTCCTGCCGGATCGGTGGTTGCGAGACGTACCGAGGCTGGGTTCAGGACCTCGATCCAGCCGACGACATCGGTGGCTGAACCGTCAGGCAACCTGAATCTCACCACCCAACGCTCGCCCGGGAGCGCCGCCGCCAGCGGATCGCTACTCCGACCGGCCACCAGACCCGCCTTTCGAGATGGACCTCAGTAAGCATTAATGCCGAGAGGCGTGATACTAGGCGATGAGTATCGCGTTGCTCGCGGTGGCGACGACGCACAGTTATCAAGGAGCGACATCCGTGACGTACGTCATTGCGCAGCCATGTGTGGACCTCAAGGACCTCGCCTGCGTCGAGGAATGCCCGGTCGACTGCATCTACGAGGGTAAGCGGATGCTCTACATTCACCCTGACGAATGCGTCGATTGCGGGGCGTGCGAGCCGGTGTGCCCAGTGGAGGCGATCTTTTACGAAGATGACACGCCAGAGGAGTGGAAGGAGTACTACAACGCCAATGTTGAGTTCTTCTCCGACCTCGGCTCACCGGGCGGCGCCGCCAAGCTCGGTGTTATTGAGAAGGACCATCCGCTGATCGAGAGCTTGCCTCCGCAAGAGCACGACGAGTGACCACTGGTCCGTGTTGACGGAGGTTCCGGCGCGCCGCAGCAAGTTGGCGGGGGAACTCCCTGCCTTTCCCTGGGACACGCTTGCGGCAGCGAAGGCGACCGCTCAGGCGCATCCCGGCGGCATCGTCGATCTTTCGGTCGGGACACCGGTCGACCCAACGCCAGACCGAGCGATCCGGGCGCTGTCGCGGGCGGCCAACAGTCCGGGTTACCCGTTCACCGCAGGCACGGCCGCCCTGCGTCAGGCGATTGCGTCTTATCTGACACGGCGCTGGGGGGCTGACGGACTTGCTCCCGATGACACCCTGCCCGTCATTGGCACCAAAGAACTCGTGGCCTGGCTCCCGACGCTGCTCGGCCTCGGCCCCGATGATCTTGTGGTTTACCCGACGATGGCCTATCCCACCTACCTGGTGGGTGCCAAGATCGCGGGCTGCCGCGCAATCGCCTGCGACGACCTCGACCAGCTCGGCGATGTCCGTCCGGCGCTGATCTGGCTCAATTCGCCATCGAACCCTACTGGTCAGATCCTCGATATGGGGGCACTCAAGTGGCGCGTGACCTGGGCCCGCGAGCGGGGTGCACTGGTTGCCTCAGATGAGTGCTATGGGGAGTTCGGTTGGGAAGCGGAGCCGATGTCGGTGCTGCACCCCTCGATCAACGGTGGTCGACACAACGGGCTGCTCGCGGTGCACTCACTCTCCAAACGCTCGAATGTGGCGGGCTACCGCGCAGGTTTCGTCGCCGGTGATCGAGATGTGGTGACGGACCTGCTCTTGATTCGCAAGCATGCGGGGATGCTCGTCCCGCGTCCGGTCCAAGAGGCGATGATCGAGCTGCTCGATGATCATGATCATGTCGAACAGCAGCGCAGGAGGTATCTCAGGCGCCGAGCGCTGCTGCGGCCGGCGCTGGAAGCGGCCGGCTTCCGCATCGAGCACTCCGAGGGGTCCATCTACCTGTGGGCCACCCGTGACGAGGACTGCCATGCTTCGGTGGATTTCCTGGCCAGCAAGGGCATCCTGGTCGCGCCGGGAGACTTCTACGGTGCCGCCGCGAGCCGGCACGTACGGGTCGCCCTGACTGCGACCGACGAGCGGGTTGCTGCGGCCGCTGCCCGCCTCAGGGAGGCTCCCGATCTTGGCTCGCGCTCTTCAGACTGAAACTACGTGCACGTAGCTGCGACCGTCTGCACTGGTTGCAACGTATGCAGAGCGTAGGCAACCTGGGTTTACGTAGGTTCCAGTCAGCGAACCGTGATCTCGACGCGCTGGTCCTTGAGCTTCGGAGAGACCTCCAGCCAGTCAGGGAGGTTGAAGTCTTGGGTTTCCCAGAGTCTGTTTCCGATCTTCACGCTGGTCACGCCGTAGAACTTGGCGTTGGCCACCGCGTAGTGCGCGTACGCCCAAGCCCGCCGGTCGTCACTGGCCCGAATGGTGACCACTGAACCTTCGGCGGAGTCGTTGATCTTGCCGAAGGTCCGCTCCAAGGAACTGCGCAGCGTCTTGACCTCTCCGGGCATCCCGCTGCGGTCCAGGCAGCTGAACCCCGCCGTCGACTGACCGGTCAGCGCGCTGGCGAGCACCCGGGCGTCAGCTTCATGGTCGCGATAGGCCTCCGGATGTCCGCTGTTCTGCACCTTCTGAGCCACATCGTTGATGTCGTCGCTCTCCCAGTCGTTGATCTTGACAAGGGCGTCGTAGAACTTGCCTGTCGCATAATAAGGATCCATCACTTGCTGCTTGGTACCCCAGCCCTGCGAGGGGCGTTGCTGGAACAGCCCGACCGAATCCAGGTCGCCGTAGTCCAGGTTGCGGATCCCGGTTTCCTGATAGGCCGTCGCTAGGGCGATCGAGGCAGCGCGAGGTGGCAAACCCCGGCGTACCGAGACCCCTGCAATGATCGAGGCGAAGTGAGCCTGATCGAGATCGACCACGGTGGATCGGTTGTTGGCGGTCGCAACGCATCGCTGTTGTCCGGGCACCGGCTCGGTAAGGCCACGACCGCGGAGCCACCAGAAGGCCCCGACGCCGGCGGCGATCAAGACGACGAACACGACGGCGAGGCACCCGAGGGTTCGAGTTGTTTCGGATCGCAAGTGCGCTCAGTTCGCGTGTAGCTCGGCGTTCAACTCAACTCCGCTACGTTGCCGCCGACGCAGCTCGACCGCACCGGTTACCGAGTTGCGGATGAACAGCAGCCCATTCTCACCGGACAGGGAACGTGCTTTGACCACCTCGCCGCCCGGCAGAGTGACCCTGGTGCCCGCCGTGACGTAGAGGCCCGCCTCCACAATGCAGTCGTCCCCCAGCGCGATCCCGATGCCCGCGTTGGCGCCGAGCAGGCAACGCTCACCGATCGAGATGACTTCGGTGCCGCCGCCGGACAAGGTACCCATGATGGAAGCCCCACCACCCACGTCGGAGTCGCGTCCGACCACCACACCAGCTGAGATGCGGCCCTCGACCATCGACGCGCCGAGCGTGCCGGCATTGAAGTTGACAAAGCCCTCATGCATCACGGTCGTACCCTCAGCGAGATGGGCGCCCAGCCGAACGCGATCGGCGTCGCCGATCCGTACGCCGGTCGGGACCACGTAGTCGACCATGCGTGGAAACTTGTCCACGCCGAAGATGGTGAGATGTCCGCCACGAGCGCGTAGGTGGGTACGTACCCGTTCGAATCCCTCGATGGCACATGGACCGGCCGAGGTCCATACGACGTTCGGCAGCGAGCTGAAAATGCCATCCAGGTTGATGCTTCGCGGCCTCACGAGCCGATGGCTGAGCAGGTGCAGCCTCAGATAAGCGTCGGGCGTGGTAGCAGGTGGTGCATCCAGGTCGATTTCAGTGTGGACGACCTCAGTGCGGACTGCACGCGCCTCGTCGTCGACCGCCGCCGAGATGAGCGTTGTCGGGGCCGCACTGCCATCGGCCCTGCCCAGGCGAGGCGACGGGAAGTAGGTGTCCAGCACCTGACCCGAGCTGTGGATCGATGCGAGACCCCAGCCCCAGGCCACCCGACGGGGAGCAGTACCAGCGTCAGTCATGGGCCGAGCCTACCGACGCTGTAAGGTGCCGCTCGTGTCTGCGCCTTTGGACTTGGGTGGCGATGTCGTCGAGCTGTTGCGAGCGTTGATCGACATCGAGTCCGTCAGCGGACACGAGACAGAGATCGCCGACCGAGTGGAGCAGGCGCTGCGCCGGTACGGCCATTTGGATGTGGTGCGAGACGGCAACGTCGTCATCGCTCGGACCGAACTCGGCCGGTCCGAGCGGGTGGTGATCGCCGGCCACTTGGATACCGTGCCGATTGCGGGAAACGTGCCGTCATGGACGTCGCGTGACAGCGCTGGGCGGGAGATCATCTGGGGTCGGGGAGCCTGCGACATGAAGGGTGGTGTCGCGGTCCAACTGTCGGTTGCCGCATCGCTCGCGAGGCCGCGGCGCGATGTCACGTGGGTCTTCTACGACAACGAGGAGGTGGAGGAGTATCGCAACGGGTTGGCCCGGATTACCCGCGAGCATCCCGATTACCTGAGATGTGCGCTTGCGGTCCTCTGCGAACCGACTAATGCGGGCATTGAGGGCGGTTGCCAGGGGTCGATGCAGCTGCAGGTGGAGTTGCAAGGAATGGCCGCACATTCGGCGCGTTCCTGGATGGGGCGAAACGCCATTCACGACGCGAGCGACGTGCTGCAGCTTCTGGCCTCGTACCAGCCACAGCAGATCGAGGTCGACGGGCTCACCTACCGGGAAGGGCTGAATGCGGTCATGATCAGTGGCGGGATTGCCGGCAATGTGATCCCCGACCGCTGTGTCATCGAAGTCAACTACCGGTTCGCGCCCGATAAGTCTCCCGCCGAGGCCGAGGCCTACGTACGCAAGATTCTTGACGGCTACCCCATCCGAATCACCGACGTGGCCGCCGGTGCCCGACCTGGCCTCGATCAGCCGGCTGCCGCAGAGTTCCTGCGCGCCGTCGGCGGTCAGGTGAGCGCCAAGCTCGGTTGGACTGATGTCGCACGTTTCAGCGCAATGGGAGTTCCGGCGGTCAACTTCGGGCCAGGCGACCCGAGGAAGGCCCATGCCGACGACGAGTTCTGCCCGGCCGACGACGTCGTTGCCTGCCGTGACGCCCTCATCCGCTGGCTGAGCTGAGGTCTCAAAGACCGCCAGTCCGCTGCTGTCGTCTAGTCCCAGCGGATGGCGCGACGACGAAGTAGGCGGCTTCCTGGCGCGATCCGCAGCGAGCGAAGCGAGCAATCAAATACGGCCCTTGTGAAGCGTGAAAGCATTCACCCATGGAGTGGTTCATCGCAGTCGTCGCCGTCGCGGCTTTGGGCGTCGCCGCGATGGCCGCTGCGGGAGGAATGGGACATATGAGCAAGGAACCCGTCTATGACACGTACCGGCAGGATCTGCCCAGCGGCGGCGCCCTGACCGCGGAGGAGCTGAAGAACATTAGGTTCGGAGTCACGCTGCGCGGTTACGCGATGGCTCAGGTGGACGATCTGCTCGACCGGCTCGCTCTCGAGATCGCTGAGCGTGACGCCTTGATTGCGGAACTGGCGGAGGGTGCCACAGTGCGGCAGCGGCTCCAAGAATCAACCGCATCGGCGCGCGCGGCCGAGCAGCCGAGTTCATTCGATCCGGTTGCGTCCGCTGACACGCAGGCACCGCCAGAGCCGCCCTCACCTGCGGTTGAAGACCGCCGCCAGCCCGGTTGAGTGAGAAGGAGGTGAGCATTCGCCTCGAGGTTTCGACCGAGACCGATGCACCCGTGGCGGCCGTGTGGGATGTGCTCATCGACTGGACCGGCCAGTCGCGCTGGATTCCGTTGACGACCGTCCGCGTCATCACTGACCACGAGGTCGGTGTTGGGGTACGAGCCGAAGCCTTATCCGGCGTCCGGCTGGGTCGGATCCCAGTGGGCCTCCTGGACCGCTTCATCGTTACCGGTTGGTCTCCGCCCACCGCCGATACGGCAGAACTGGAGATCCTCCATCTCGGTCCGTACTTCACCGGCGAAGGTGTCTTTCGACTGGTAGGGCATGGAAGGAAGACCACCGTTTCATGTACTGAGGTCTTCTCCATTCCGGGCGGCCGGCTGGTTGAGTGGCCAGCGCGCCTCACCCTGCCGGCCCTACGCGCGGGGCTCGCGAGCAGCCTGCGTGGGCTCAGCGAGCTCGCTGAAGCACGATGATGAGCCCAATGATGAGCGGCGCCCTGTCCGGTCCTGACGGCCTCTTGCGTTGCCCATGGGCACTCTCGGCACCTGAGTACCTTGCCTACCACGACGACGAGTGGGGCAGGCCGGTCAGCACTGTGCAGGGACTCTATGAGCGGATGACGCTTGAGGCCTTCCAGTCAGGACTGTCGTGGATCACGATTCTCCGCAAGCGAGAGAACTTCCGGCAAGCTTTTGCCGGCTTCTGGCCCGAGCAGGTTGCCGCATTTACCGACGATGACATTCACAGGCTGCTGAGCGATCCGGGAATCGTTCGCAACCGGGCGAAGATCGCGGCGGCCATCGAGAACGCTCGGCTGGTTGTCGACCTTGGCCCGAGATTTGCCGAGATCGTCCTCAGCTATCGGGTGATCGGCCGTCCGCGTCCGGCCGCAGGGGAGTTGCGTGCGACCTCACCCGAGTCCATCGGAATGGCGCGCCAGCTGAAGGGCCTTGGCTTCCGCTTCGTCGGCCCGACCACGGCGTACGCGACGATGCAAGCGATCGGCCTGGTCGACGATCATGTGGTCGACTGCTTTGTGCCACCGCCGCTCTGGCCTGAGGCGAATTCGACCCCAGAAACACGTCCCAAGCCAGAACCCGACGCAGGTTGGGACTAGGTAGTACGGAATAATTGAGCCGGCAAGTCGCCAGATAACTACAGGATGAGGATGCGCGATGGCAGCAATGAAACCGCGGACGGGTGACGGCCCTACGGAAGTCACCAAGGAGGGACGCGGGATCGTCATGCGGGTTCCGCTCGAGGGAGGCGGCCGGCTCGTCGTGGAACTCAACGCAGACGAAGCGGCCGAGCTCGCGGGCGCACTGAAAGAAGTCGTTAGAGAATTCAAGAGCTGACAGCACAAGGGACCTGGTCACAATGACTGGGTCCTTTTGCTTGATCCAGATGCTTGCTCAATGAGAAGGGCGATATCTCCAATGCACCCGAACTGCGCTGCCGTAAACGAGATTCTGCGAGCCGCCGGGCTGCCTGGTCGGGTACGCGTGCTCGATGAGGCGGTGACCACCGCACGGGCTGCCGCTGAGCACCTGGGATGTCCGGTAGGAGCCATCGCCAACTCGCTGATCTTCGAAACTTTCATAGCTGCGAGCGTCGGCATGCGCGAGCAGCTCATAGGAACAGCTGCGAGCGTCGGCATGCGCGAGCAGCTCATAGGAACAGCTGCGAGCGTCGGCATGCGCGAGCAGCTCAAAGAAACTGCTGCCGGAGCGCCATTGTTGATCATGACCAGTGGCGCACATCGAGTGGACATGAGCAAGGTCGGAGAACAGCTTGGGGTTCAGCTCCGTCGCGCGTCACCGGCGTTTGTACGCGAACACACCGACCAGCCGATCGGAGGTGTCGCTCCGGTCGGTCACCCAAGGCCCATCCCAACCATCGTCGATCGGGCGCTCGCTGAGTTCGACGAGCTTTGGGCTGCCGGCGGCATCCCGCATGCTGTCTTTCCACTGACGTATGACGAACTCATCAGGCTGACAGGCGGCGTGGAGGCCGATGTCAGTTGAGGACGACAACGTCGACCCTGAGCCACCCGAATGCTGAGCAGCTGGACATCACGAGGCGCACTCTTTGAGGATGGTGAGGACCTCCTGATCGCTCAGCTGCCGGAAGTCCTCGTACGCGCCGCCTACCGCGATGAACGGCTCCGGAGTGGAGAGACAGACGACGGAGTCCGCGACCGATCGCAGTGCGTGCACGGCCTGCCGTGCTCCCACGGGGACCGCCACCACGACGGCCGCCGGTGCGTGGGTTCGGGCAGCGGCGACTGCTGCCAGCATGGTGGAGCCGGTCGCGAGGCCGTCGTCCACCAGAATGACGGTCGCGTCAGCGATCTCGAGATCGGCGGAGGGGAAGATGCTGGCGCGGCGCTCCAGCTCAAGCCGCTCCCGGTCCCGTGCTGCTTCGAACGCCTGACTGCTGATGCGCAGCCCGTTGATGATCTCATCGTTGCGGAATTCTGAGATCTCTTCACCGACCATGGCCAGGGCGCCCATGGCCAACTCGCTGCGTCCGGGCACGCCGATCTTGCGTACCAAGATCACGCCAAGTGGGGCGTCCAGCCGACCAGCTACCTCGGCTGCAACCGGTACCCCGCCGCGCGGCAGTGCCAGCACGACTGGCTTCTCCAGGACGGCCTCCCTGACCAGCGCATCCGCGAGTGCGCGGCCGGCGACAGTGCGATTGGCGTAGCGGGTCGGTGCCCTGCGGCGCCCTATCACGGCTAGCTTTGGTGAACCTCGAGCGCGCGGCTGTAGACCTCGACGGTCTCGGCGGCGATCTTCGACCAGTCGAACTCCTCGATGCAGCGCTGCCGTCCTGCCAGTCCGAACTCCCGAGCCTTCTCCGGATCGGCCGTCAATGAGTTGATCTTGGTTGCGAACGCCTCCTCGAAGGCGGCGATGGCTTCCGGATCGTCTGCCCGCGCGGTGTCATAGGGCACGAGGTAACCGGTCACGCCGTCGACCACCACCTCGGGGATGCCACCAACCGCAGAGGCGACTACGGCTGTCTCGGTGGCCATTGCCTCGAGGTTGACAATGCCCAGCGGCTCGTATACCGACGGGCAGGCGAACACCGTCGCATGTGACAGCACCTGGCGTACCTGTGCCCGCGGCAGCATCTCCTCAATCCACAACACATTGCCCCGGGTGGACTGGAGATGTGCGAACGCATCTCCAACCTGCTTGGCAATCTCGGGCGTATCAGGCGCACCGGCGAGTAGCACGACCTGAGTTTCGGGATCAAACTTCTCCGCTGCCCGCACCAGATGAATGAGGCCCTTTTGGCGCGTGATCCGTCCCACGAACACCACCGACGGCTTATCAAGATCGATGCCGAGACCCGTGACGACGTCGGTGCCCGAGTCGGGCTTGAATTCCTCGGTGTCGATGCCGTTCTTGACCACGTGCACTTTGTCGGGATCGAGATTGGTGTAGGAGTCCAGGGTGTCTTTGCGCATCCCCGCACTGACGGCGATCACCGCATCCGCCGCTTCGAAGGCAGTCTTCTCGGTCCAAGACGAGAGCCGGTAGCCGCCGCCGAGCTGCTCGGCCTTCCAAGGCCGGTGCGGCTCTAGTGAGTGGGCTGTGACCACGTGCGGAATGTCGTGCAAGAGGCCGGCCAGATGGCCGGCGAGGTTGGCATACCAGGTGTGCGAGTGCAGCAGGTCCACCTGAGGAATGGCAGCCACCATAGAGAGGTCCGCCCCGAACACGCGGAGGGCAGCGTTGGCTCCTTCCGGATAGCTCTCGGCGTGCGCGGTGGCGCCCTCTCGCGGCTCGCCCATGCATTGGACGTCGACATCGATGAGCTTCCGCAACTGCGGCACCAGCTGGGCGACATGCACGCCGGCACCACCATAGATTGAGGGCGGATACTCCCGAGTCAGCAACGAGATGGACAGTCGATCGGAGTCTGCCAGCGCCATAGTTGGCATCGTTCCACAGCGTCGCCGATGTTGACCACAACATGACCGAGAACCTGCTCCCAAAGCCCGATATCCGCTAGGTTCAACTCATGCGCGCGCGTCCGAGAGTTCTGGCGATCGTACTGGCTGGCGGCGAAGGAAAACGGCTGATGCCGTTGACTATGGATCGTGCAAAACCAGCGGTCCCCTTCGGGGGCACCTATCGTCTGATCGACTTCGTCCTGTCCAATTTGGCCAACGCGGGATGCGGCAAATCGCGGTGTTGACGCAGTACAAGTCGCACTCGCTGGACAAACACATCTCTTTGACCTGGCGGTTTTCGACGATGCTCGGCAACTACGTCACGCCCGTACCCGCGCAGCAGCGCCTCGGGCCGCGGTGGTACCAGGGCAGCGCTGACGCGATCTACCAGTCGATGAACCTGATACGCGACGAGGAGCCGGATTATGTGGTGGTCTTCGGCGCGGACAACATCTATCGGATGGACGTCTGGCAGATGCTTGAGGCGCATATCGACGGTGGCCTCGGTTGCACGGTGGCAGGCATCCGGGTGCCGCGGAGCCAGGCCAGCGCGTTCGGTGTGATCGACGCCGGGTCCGACAACAAGATCAAGGAATTTCTCGAGAAGCCGGTCGAGCCGCCCGGTCTGCCGGATGACCCCGAAGCCTCGTTCGCCTCGATGGGCAACTACATCTTCACCACCGAGGCGCTGATCGATGCTCTGAGCGACGACGCCCAAAACGAGAACTCTCGTCACGATATGGGCGGCGACATCATTCCGAGCTTCGTCGGTCGCGGCGATGGGCAGGTCTACGACTTCACCGCTAATGAGGTTCCGGGCTCCACCGAACGCGACAAGGCCTACTGGCGAGACGTCGGGACGCTCGACGCCTACCATGAGGCGCACATGGACCTGGTCTCAGTGGATCCGGTGTTCAACCTCTACAACATGGATTGGCCGATCTGGACATATCCGGTGCAGATGCCAGGCGCCAAGTTCACTCTGGACGGTGTGGCGCGGGACTCCATCGTCAGCCCGGGTTGCATCGTGTCGGGAGGGGCGATCGAGAGGTCGGTCCTCTCCCCCAACATCGAAGTGCATGAGGGCGCCACGGTCGAAGATTCGGTGATCTTGTCGCACGCCGTCATCGGGCGCAACGCAGTCGTTCGTCGTGCGATCTTGGACAAGAACGTCCACATCCCGGAGGGGGCAAAGATCGGTGTTGACTCCGACGCGGATGAGGCCCGCGGCTTCACCCTGTCCGAAGGCGGTGTGACGGTCGTCGGCAAGGGTGTAACGGTCACGGCGACATGAAGGTGCCTGCCTCAGGATCGGGTGGCTACGAGGCAGAAAGACCTGAGGGTGGGGCCTTCGGGGTCGATGCTCCCAGAGTGCCCGTCGTATTGGGAGCCGTTGCGCTGCTGCTGGTGATCATCGGCTGCGTGCTGATGATCACCAATAGATTTGCCCCCGGTCTCGTCATGCTGATCTTCGCGGCGTTCTTCGGACTGTGCGCGCTCAGCTATCTGTACACGACCCTGCACGGGAAGTTCGTGTGGTGGGCCGACCTGCTCGATGATGCGCGACTCAAGGGCGATGAGTACGCAGTTGATCTGGGGTGTGGCCGCGGTGCGGTCTTGATCAGCCTCGCCAAACGGCTGACGACTGGACGGGTCTCAGGCATCGATCTGTGGCGCAGCCAGGACCAGTCCGGCAACGACATCGAGGCCACCAAGCACAATGCCCGGGCGTGCGGGGTAGAGGATCGCGTCGAGCTGAACACAGGCAACATCACGACGCTTCCCTACTATGACGGGCAATTCGATCTTGTGGTCTCCAGTCTTGCCATCCACAACCTGAAAGCTCGCGAAGATCGGCGGCAGGCCATCACCGAGGCTGTTCGCGTACTCGAGCCTGGCGGCAAGATCATCATCACTGACATCAGTCACACTGATGAGTACGCGGATTGGCTCACCGAGGCGGGGATGGAGTCGGTGACACTGCACGACTTGGGCGTCCGCGGGTGGTGGGGTGGACCCTGGATGCCGACAGGCGCGGTCACTGCGTGCCGGCCAGGCCGGTCGAGTGTGAGAGCCTAGCGCGCGACACTTGCCCTCTCGACGGGTTGTCTGACGCTTGTTGTCGACTGCTCTCGGATGTTCATCGCTTTACCGCGACGAGTAACCCGTCGCCGACCGGAAGCAACGCCGACACGAGGTCTTCATTGTCCTTGACCGCGCTCAGCGCGTTGCGGATCGCTTCGGTTTCCATATCGACGTGGCTCCCGTCCGCCGTACGGTCGTGCCACAGCGCGTTGTCCACGGCCAGCACCCCGCCGTGCCGGAGTAGCCGCAGACCTTGCTCGACGTACTCGGCGTATTCGACCTTGTCAGCGTCGACGAAAACCATGTCGTACGCGCCGTCACTCAGCCTCGGCAGCACGCTGAGCGCAGGACCGGAGATCAGCCGGAACCGCTGCGTGGGGATGCCGACGGCGAGGAAGACCTCCCGAGCGGCCTGCTGATGTTCGGCCTCAATGTCGACGCTGGTCAAGACTCCATCCGGCTGCATTCCAGCGAACAGCGCCAGGCCAGAGACGCCCGATCCGGTGCCGACCTCAACAACCGTCCTGGCTTGGACCACCTTTGCCAGAAAGGTAAGGGCGCTCGCGGAGCCACGCCCGATCGGTGCAACTCCGAGCTGCCTGGCCCTCTGGCGCGCCTCCGCCGAGTGGTCAGACTCAGCGACGAAATCCTCGGCGAACGCCCACGATCCCGGCTTGGGCGCGGCTTTGGCCGAGGTCTTGACAGCGGAGAGATTCACGAGGCTCACCCTATCGAAACGCCTGGTGAGCGAACCCTACGATGACGGCATGAGCCATACCGTCGTCGCCGAGCTCGTCGCGGCCGTCATGAAGGTCGAAGTCGAGGTTGGCCAGCAGGTGGCCGCTGACGACGCTGTGGTGATCTTGGAGTCGATGAAGATGGAGATCCCGGTGCTGGCTGATGTGGCAGGGTCAGTCTCGGAGATCGTGGTCTCAGCAGGTGATGTGGTCAACGACGGGGATCCCTTAGTCGTGATCAAGGTGCTTTAGTGTCCCGGCGCAGGACACTAAGATGACCGGCATGTCGACCCCACCCTTCGGCCGGCTGTTGACAGCCATGGTGACTCCGTTCGCAGTGGACGGATCTGTGGACCTGGACGCAGCCGCCCGACTCTCGAGCTATCTGGTGGACGAGATGGGCAACGACGGGCTGGTCATCAGCGGTACGACCGGAGAGTCGCCGACAACTTCCGACGCGGAGAAGGCGGAGCTGCTGCGTGTGGTGCTTGACGCGGTCGGCGACCGAGCGGCGATCCTTGCGGGCGTTGGCACATTCGACACCGAGCACACGTTGGAACTGGCGGAAACGGCCGCCAAACTGGGCGCAGACGGCCTCCTCGTGGTCACGCCTTACTACTCCAAGCCACCGCAGACCGGCATCCTGGAGCACTTCCGACGAGTCGCGGATTCCACCGACGTGCCGGTGATGCTGTACGACATTCCGGGTCGTGCCGGCGTGGCCATTGCCACCGAGACGATGCTGCGACTGGCCGAACATCCGGGAATCGTCGCTGTCAAGGATGCGAAGGGTGACCTCGCGGCCTCGGCGAGGGTGATTGCCCAGAGTGAGCTCGCGTACTACTCCGGCGACGATGCCATGACACTGCCGTTGCTGTCGGTCGGCGCCGGAGGGGTGGTCGGAACCTCAACGCACTTCAGCGCCATCGGGACCAAGCAGCTGATCGAGGCGTATCTGGCCGGTGATGTCGTTACGGCGCTTCGTCTCCATCAGCAGCTGCTGCCGATTTACACCGGGATCTTCGCGACCCAAGGCTGCATCCTGGTCAAGGCAGGCTTGAGGCTGCTCGGCCAGGACGTCGGTGGGCTGAGGTCTCCACTGGTCGAGGCGACGCCCGCAGAAGTCGAGGGGTTGCGGTCAGCTTTAGCTGCGGCCGGCCTGCCGACCGGCGAGTCGGTCTCGACCGACTGAGGCTGTCAACATCCCACGCTCCGTGGATGTTGACGCTGTACTGGCGGTGCATGCCATGCACAGCGCGAGCTCCCATGCTGCATGGGAAGTTGTCGCGGCTTCGACAGGCTCAGCGCGCATGTTGGGATTGCCCGCGAGCGGGGAGAGACCATCAACCCCGGAACGTGACCGCACCTCGCAGCGTTGGTCAAATGTGAGCGAGGACACGATCGTGCACAGCCAAATGCCAGGGTTCACTCAGGGCATTGCCAGGATGACAAGCAACAATGAGGCGTCAAGGCTGAACCTGCTTGGTCGTGTCGGACACCGGAGGAAGGTCGAACCGATGGCGCAGTGGCCCGCTCCTGATCCTCAGGATTGGCAGCAGCCTGCGCCCGCGAGCCCGCCGGCAAAATCTGAGGAGTCGTGGACACCACCAACGTGGGAAGAGCTGGTACGCGATCACGGCGCTCGGGTTTATCGGCTGGCTTATCGGCTGACAGGCAATCCGCATGACGCCGAGGACCTCACCCAGGACGTATTCGTCCGTGTGTTCCGCTCGCTGCACCGGTTCCAGCCTGGGACGTTCGAGGGTTGGCTCCACCGGATCACAACCAACCTGTTCCTCGACGGCGCGCGGCGCCGGCAGAAGATCCGCTTTGACGGTCTTGGTGACGGTTCGGCTGAGCGGCTGCCCAGTGCTTGGCCGAATCCATCCGATCAGCTGGCTGACGCCGACCTTGATCACGATGTGGCGGCTGCGCTCTCGGCCCTGTCACCGGAATTTCGCGCCGCCGTTGTGCTGTGTGACGTCGAGGGCCTCAGCTACGAGGAGATCAGCGAGGTCCTTGACATCAAGATCGGAACCGTTCGAAGCCGAATTCACCGCGGTCGGGCACAACTGCGGACCGCCCTCGCACACCGCAGGCCGACCGGGGAGCGGGTGCGATACCTCGGTGTTGAGGTAGAGGCAGGCGACACCTCCGACAATGTCAGTCCCAAGCTGGGAGGTCTGGAGCCTGCGAGGTCAGCGTGAGGAAGGCGCCCTGCGCCGATCTGGCCGAATTACGATCAGCGTTCGTCGACGGTGCGTTGGACAACGCAGACCGCGAACGCCTGCTCAGCCACCTTGTTGGCTGTACTCATTGCCGGCAGGACGTCGAGGATTTGCGTGCCGTACGCGCGCTGCTGAAGCAGACCAGGACTGACCCGGGCTCCACGCCCAGCGACCTCTCCCATCGTCTGGTATCCATCGCGGGTCCAGAATCGGTTGCACCGTTGTGGACTAGGCCGTTCCGGCGAATCCAACCAGCGCACCCGTCCAGAACCGGGGGCCTGCCGAGCCACCGCCGAATTGTCAAGTTGCGGCTCGCTGCCGCCACGATGGCAGTTGCAGCGACCGTGACCGTAATAGGGGTGATCGGGTACGCCGCAGCGCCCCGTCTCGCGGCAATTGATGATCCAACTGATGACGCCCAGGTTGCTTTTACGTCAAGCCTCGGACAGTTCCCACTGGCCAGCGACGCACTCAATGCGGTTATGTTGGCCGACTCACGCCGCCTGTCTGCCGGCATCTCACCGCGGCTCGAGGGTCCGTCGGTCGCAGCGGGGAAGACGTTGGGCCCTTCGGAGGCGCACGCGATGATGAAGCGGGCTGCTGAGGCTGGGCATTCCGTGAGCTACTCCGGCCACCAATCGTTTCTGGCGTACCGGGACGGTAAAGCCATCGTTGCGCAGGTTGATGTTGATGCGCGCGCCCGTCAGGGCACGCAGGTCAGGGTCAACAGCCAGATGGGCCAGCAGCTCTACAGAGGATTCACGCCTGCGCTTATCTCGTCGCGAGTCGTCGATGACGAGCTGCTCGACCTGCTTGCGAACAACTACCACCTCAGCGGGGCACGCCGAGCAAGTGTCGCCGGCCGCAGCGCCACAGCAGTGACAGCGACGCGGGACGGTAGTTCGTACCTGGCCGCTCGCTGGTGGATCGATGACGCCACTGGCATCGTGCTCTGGCAAGAGACCTATGACAGGAACGGATCACTTGACCTGTCGTTCGGATTCACCTCAGTTTCGGTCAGCCACGGAGAGAGCATCCTGGAACATCTGCCGCCGCGACTGGCAGTCCCACGGACCAGCACCTCGCTCACCCTCTCATCTGCAACCGAACTCAGGGCCTCGGGATGGTCCTGCGTGCGGGAGCTGGCGGGTCTGTCGCTGGTGCGGATACGTAGCGACCGCGCCAGCAATCCGGACATGGTGCACCTGGTCTACAGCGACGGGCTGAACACGGTGAGTGTTTTCCAGCAACGGGGCCAGCTCACCGCGGCCCCGCAAGGGTCCCAGTGGGACGTCACGCTGGGAGCCCATGTGCGTCGTGGTGCCTCGGGTGTGGCGACCTGGCAGTCGGGTGAGATGGTCCTCACCGTTGTCACCGACGGTAGTGCCGGCTTACTCTCCGACGCCGTCGAGTCGCTGCCTCATGATCGCTCGATGACGCAGACTACGCTTGACCGCATCAGAGCTGGATGGGCGAGGATTTTGGCCGATGTGAAGGGTTAGCGCGTGGTGGATGAGGACCGTCCGACGGATCACGCGGCAGGCGAACCGTCCGACTCTCGCTACTTCGGTCCTTTTGGCGAGCCACCGCCTCTGCCTCCCGGCGTGCAGGGCTTTACCCAGCCGGGTCCCGCATTCGCACCGCACGACGCCACCTGGCCGCCTCCAATCGGCCAACCGGCAGTGGCCGAAGGCCCGCCGGCCGGCATCGCATCTTCAGCAACGACGGCGATCTTGCCCGCAGGGCCTACGGGTCGCCGTCGTCCGCGCTCGGCCTCCATCATTGCCGTAGCCGCTCTCACTGCACTAGTGATCGGTGGCGCTGCCGGCTTTGGCGGTGCCACACTCGCCCGGCGGACGGCGTCGTCGGCGACCACAGCTAGTCCTTCAGCTCCGGCCACTCCCGGCGTGACGCGTACGCCGGTCCCTCCAGCGCCAGCGAGTGCCAACACAGTTGAGGTCGCCAAACGGGTGCTGCCTGGAACGGTGATGATCCAGGTCGGTCGGGGAACGGGGTCCGGGTTCGTGATCGACGGAGAAGGCCACATCGTCACCAACAATCACGTGATCACCGAGGCAGCCAACGGGACGCGGATTCGTGTTGTCTTTTCAGATGGCCGCCGGCAGAACGCCGTGTTGTTGGGCCGCAGCCCGTCCTACGACCTCGCGGTGATCAAGGTGAGCGGGGCGGCATCCCTGAACCCTCTCGAACTCGGTGACTCCGACCAGGTCCAGATCGGGGAGCCGGTGATCGCGGTCGGTTCGCCGCTCGGGCTGCCCGGGACCGTCACGCAGGGCATCATCTCGGCTCGGAACCGCCCGGTCATGGTTGCCGAGGGCGCCGCCGCCGACTCGCCGACCGCGTACATCAATGCCATCCAGACCGATGCCCCCATCAACCCGGGCAACTCCGGCGGCCCACTGGTCGATGCGGGCGCGCGAGTGATCGGGGTCAACTCAGCGATTCTGACGTTTGCGGCAAGCCGCAATATCGGCCTGGGCTTTGCGATCCCGATCAACCAGGCAGCCACGATCGCCGACTTGTTGATCAAGAACGGGAAGGCGACCTACCCGGTGATCGGGGCCAACGTGCAAGATGGCTCATCGGGGGTGGAGCTGACCGACGTAGACGCCCAAGGTCCTGCCGGCAAGGCCGGACTGCGGGTCGGCGATGTCATCACCAAGATCGACGGTGAGCCTCTCGATGGCGGCATGGAAGAGCTGATCGTGACCATCCGCACCCGACGACCCGGCGAGGTTGTGATCTTGGACTACACTCGCGGGTCGTCACAGGGCCAAGTCAGCGTCACCTTGGGTAGCAAGGAGGGCTGAGCATGGTGCCCCTGCTGCTCGACATCAATGGCCCGGAGTTCGTGCTGTTGCTGGTGCTCGCGGTCATCCTGTTCGGTCCGGAGCGGCTGCCAGACCTCGCACGGAAGGCCGCCCGCGTACTGCGCTACTTGAGAACCGTGGCTGGATCGGCCCAGCAGCAGCTGAGCAAAGAACTCGGCCCGGAATTCGAGAATCTTGATTTTCGCGACCTGAACCCGAAGGCGTTTGTACAGAAGCACCTGCTCGACGACGTCGAGCCGATCATCGCCGACGTGAAGTCAGAGGTTGCCGACCTTGGTAAGACCATGAACAGCTCGTCGGCGGACATCTCCAAGACGACCAACTCCACCAAGGATCGCAGCCCGGGCGGCCCACAGGATGTCGTGGCTGGGGCAGCTCCAGTCCGGGCGGCAGCACCTTTCGATCTCGAGGCGACCTGACAGCTGGGGTTAGCGACCGGCGGGCGTAAGACCGAGCTGCTTGCCGAGGAGTCCACGGCCGCGCTTGATGAACGTGTCGGCCAGCGAGTTGAGGGCGCGGGCGGCGGGCTGGTCAGGGCCGGCGTCGACCAGCGGAATGCCGGCGTCACCCGCGGCGCGGAGCTCCGGGTCGAGCGGTATCTGCGCGAGCAGATCGACGGGATAGCCCAGTCGGGTGCTGAGCGTCCTTGCTACCTCCGCGCCGCCGCCGGTCCCGAAGACGTAGTGGGTGTGCACTTCGCCGCAGTGGGGACATGTGGTGACCAGGTGGGACATATTCTCAACGACGCCGATCACTCGCTGCTTCATCATCGATGCCATCGTGCCGGCGCGCTCAGCAACCTCTGCGGCCGCGGCCTGAGGGGTGGTGACCACCAACACCTCGGCGTTGGGCAGCTTTTGACCCAACGAGATTGCCACGTCGCCCGTGCCCGGCGGCAGGTCGATGAGCAGGAAGTCAAGGTCGCCCCAGTAGACGTCGGCCAGCATCTGGGTCAGGGCTCGGTCCAGGATCGGCCCGCGCCATGCGACCACCTGGTCACGACGGGGCTTGAGCATGCCGATCGAGATGACCCTGAGGCCCTCGGCCGGGACCGGCATGATCATGTCCTCTACCGCGGTCGGGCGCGAGTCAGCCACGCCGAGCATCGCCGGTACCGAATGACCGTAGATATCGGCATCGAGAACGCCGACGCTTCGACCGTGGAGTGCCAGTGCCCGGGCGAGGTTCACCGTGACTGATGACTTTCCAACGCCGCCTTTGCCCGAGGCAACCGCGATCACTTGGGTGAGAGAATCCGGCCGGGCGAACGGAATCTCGCGTTCGGCCTGCCCGCCTTTGAGCAGCTCGCGCAGCGCCGCACGCTGCTCATCCGACATCACGCCCAGCTCAACGTCGACTGCCGCCACTCCAGGCACCGCGAGCACCGCAGCGGTGACATCGCGATTGAGCGTGTCGCGCAGCGGGCAGCCGGCGACGGTCAGCAGGATCCGAACAGCTACCTGACCCGCGGTGTCCACCTCGATGCTGTCGACCATGCCGAGATCGGTAATCGGTCGGCGAATCTCAGGATCGTCCACCCGATGTAGTGCCGTGCGGATCTGAGGCACCAGGGGATGCTCAACGGTGGACGTTGTGGAGTCTCCGTTGGATTGCGGGTCGTGCATGTCCCCAGCGTAGGTGAGATTGAACAGCGCGCTCCACGCTGCGACTTCTGAGCGAACATCCCACGCAGCGTGGGATGCTCGCGCTGTACATGGCGTGCATGCCATGCACAGCGTGACGACTCTAGGTACAGCCTCGACCGTGCCGACGCCTCGGCGGCAGGGCTCACCCACCGGAGTGAGTGTCCTCAGGCGACGTCTTCGCTTTCGAGTTCGGCGAGGATGGCGCGCAGCTCCGCCCTGAGCTCGGAGCGCAAGTAGTCGCGGGTGGCCAACTCACCAACCGACATCCGAAGGCTGGCAATCTCGCGCGCCAGGAAGTCCATGTCGGCTCGGCTTTGTGCCGCCTGCTCGCGGTCCCGTTCCAAGGCGACGCGGTCCCGCGCCTCCTGGCGATTCTGGGCGAGCAAGATCAGCGGAGCGGCGTACGACGCCTGCAGCGACAAAATCAGCGTCAAGAAAATGAACGGGTAGGGATCGAAGCGGAGCAGAGGTGGACCGAGCGCCACGTTCCAGAGCAGCCAGAGGATGATGACCACCGTCATTCCGAAAAGGAACCGCGCGGTGCCCATGAATCGGGCGAAGCCTTCGGCAAACTTGCCGAAGGCGTCCCGGTCCACCTTGATCGTCGGAATCGTTGACCGCCTGCGCCGGCCCGGCAGGTCCAGTCGCTCGGCCTCGCGAACTGCTCTAGCCACGTGCCATCACTTCCGCATCCGGCGGCTTTTGCGCCGAGACCGCGTCGAGTTCAATGCCGCGCCAGTCCTCAGGCAACATGTGATCGAGTACGTCGTCCACCGTGATCGCACCGATCAACCGATGATCAGTATCGACAACAGGGGCGTTCACCAGGTTGTACGTCGCGAAGTAGCGGCTCACTTCGTGCAGATTCGCCTGGTCGGTGAGGTTCTCCAGTTCGCTGTCGATCAGGGCTGAGACGAGTGTCGACGGCGGCTCTCTGAGCAGCCGCTGGAAGTGCACCGCGCCAACGAAGCGACCGGTCGGAGTTTCCAAGGGCGGCCGGCAGACGTAGACCATGCACGCCAACGCGGGCGTCAGCTCCGCCTCGCGGATCTGAGCGAGAGCTTCGGCCACCGTCGCATCGGGCGGCAAGATCACCGGCTCGGGAGTCATCATCCCGCCCGCGGTGGACTCGGCATAGCTCAGCAGGCGTCGAACGTCCTTCGCCTCATCGGGCTCCATGCGCCCAAGCAGCACCTCAGCCATCTCCGGAGCCAGCTCGGCGATCAAATCAGCGGCGTCGTCTGGATCCATTTCTTCCAAGATGTCCGCGGCACGCTCGGTGTCGAGCTCGGAGATCAACTGAACCTGTTCGTCCTCGGGCAACTCCTCGAGAACGTCGGCCAACTTGTGATCATCGAGTGCAGACGCTACCTCGGCTCGTCTCTCGCGCGACATCTCATGCAGTTCGCGAGCGATATCGGCGGACTTCATGTCTTCCATTTGAGCTAGCAGCTGGTCGATACCTTGACCTCGATCGGACCCCAGAATCGTGATCGTGGACCAGTCCACGATGGTGACGTGACCTCGCCTACCGAACCGGCGACGGCTTCCGGCCTCCCGCAGGGCCACCTGCGACAGCTCCCAGTCGTGGGAGCGCACGGGTTGCATAGCCACGTCGAAGATCACCGACGGACCCGGATGGTCGATGCGTTCCACTGTCCGGTCGAAAAGGTCGTCGATCACCAACATCTCGGATTCGCGGCGTTCGAAGCGACGTGTATTGACCACGCCGGAGATAACCACCGCAAACCCGTCGATGCTGTGCACCCGTGCCATCGGCATGAAGATCCGGTGGCGTGCAAACAGCTCGACCACAAGACCTTTTACTCTCGGGGCGCGGCCGGCGGCCCGGCGCTGCACCACAACATCGCGTACCTTTCCTACCTGGTCCCCTGCGCTGTCGAGGACTGGCAGGCCGCGGATGCGGGAGATGAAGACCGAGGTCGTGCTCGCTGCCACGCCTTCGATTATCACAGCCTGGCGTCGAGGCTGGCGTCAGTTAGGGTCGGGTCATGGCTGCAGCCAATGCGATCAGCTTCAAGGATCTCTGCATCGACGCCGTGAATCCGGAAGTGCTCGCGACCTTCTGGGCCTCGGCGCTCGGGCTCCGCGCCGAGCCGAGTGGCGCTAACTTCAGGCTGGTTGACGATGTCTCTGAGCACACACTCTGGGTTAACAAGGTGCCCGAGCCGAGGACCGTCAAGCAGCGCGTCCACCTCGACGTAGACGTGTCGGCTGTCTCTGATCTGACCGACCTTGGCGCGGTGATCATTGATGAGACCCAGTCGTGGACGGTGCTCGCCGATCCGGAGGGTGGCGAGTTGTGTGCGTTCGTCCGGGAGCCTGGGTCGCTGCCGGACTATCGCGTGTACGAGGTGGTCGTCGACGCTGCGGACCCGGTTTCGATCGCGTCCTGGTGGGCGGAGCGCTACGCCGCCGCTGTCTGTCATGACCAGGACCGAGCCTTCTCCTGGATCGATCAGGCTCCCGGGATGCCATGGGCGATGGTCTTCCAATGGGTTCCTGAGCCCAAGACCGTGAAGAATCGCATGCACTGGGATGTCTGGGGCGAGACCGATGATCTGCTTGCGGCGGGGGCCCGGCTGATCCGTAAACGTGACGACGAGATCAGCTGGGATGTGCTGGCTGATCCCGAGGGCAACGAATTCTGCGTGTTCGCCAGGCACGACATCTGAGCATCAGCGCGTCGACCAGCTCCAAAGACCAACGAGTAGATTGGGAGCCGACCTCAGGAGGACACCATGGCTATTTCGCCGCGGCAGTTCGGCTCGGTCTTCGAGCTGCAGTTCCCCCAGTCGGTTGGGATCTACAGCAGCTACGCCGACGCGCAGAAAGCAGTCGACTTCCTCGCGGACGCCAAATTCGAGGTGCAGAACCTGGCAATCGTGGGTACCGACCTCAAGTCGGTCGAACGGGTGCTCGGCCGGCGCAACTGGGGCACCGTGATTACCCAGGGCCTGCAATCAGGTATTTCCACCGGCCTGCTCGTCGGTCTGGTGACGTTGATCTTCATCAGGCCGGAAAGCATTCTGTTGCTCCTGGTGGTCGCCCTGGGGATCGGCGTCTTGCTCGGCGTCGCATTCAGTGCGGCGGCGTACGCGATGAGCCGCGGCCGCCGGGACTTCACGTCGGTAACCCAGACGATCGCCACGAAGTATGAGGTGCTCTGCGAGCACAAAGTCGCCGCTCAGGCACGCGAGATGCTGCAGGGGATGCCCGGGGCTCGGGCATCGCAGTTTGAATAGGCGTCGCTCGCGCACGGGCGCTGAATGCCGACTCGTTCGTCGCTCTTCGCGAGACGAGAAGCTTGCCTCGCTCATCACTCCTGCACGCGTCGGGGCCGCCCTCCGACGCTCGCGCCGCAGTTTGAATAGGCGTCGCTCGCGCACGGTGCGTCCGATTGCTCGCTCCGCTCGCTCCGCAGCTAGAGCCACTTGTTGCGTTTGAAGCCGAGGTAGAGCCGAGCCATGAGCAACAGCATGACGCCGAGGACGACGAAATAGCCGTATTTCCAGTGGAGCTCGGGCATGTTGTCGAAGTTCATGCCGTAGATTCCAGCGACCAGCGTGGGTACTACGACGATTGCCACCCAGCCTGAGATCTTGCGCACGTCCTCGTTGTCAGCGACCGACGCTCGTGCCAGCCCGGCCTGCAGGATCGAGGTCAGCACCTCGTCGAATGAGGCCACAGCTTCGCGAGCCTCGGTGTGATGGTCGGCAAGCTCCCGAAAGTACGCCTTGGCACTCCGGCGGTATCACCGGGAGCTCGCGAGTCGCGAGGCGCAACAGCGGCGCGCCGAGCGGCATCACGGACCGCTTGAACTCGATCAGCTCACGCTTCAGCTGATAAACCCGCTCCACTTCGCGCTGGCCGTGGCGGGCGAAGACCAGGGTCTCGATCTCGTCGACGTCCTTTTCGAACTCAGCGACAACGTCGAGGTAGTCGTCGATGATCTTGTCGGCGATCGCGTACAGCACCTCGGAGGGCCCACGTGCCAACCGGGTCGGGTCGGCTTCCATTCTCCGACGCAGCGAACTCAGCTGCGCGTGCTCGCCGCGGCGCACAGTGATCACGAAATGCTCGCCGAGGAACACCATGACTTGACCAGTTGCGACGACCTCCGAGGTATCGGTCAGCTCCTCGTGTTCCACATAGGAGACAGTCGAGATCACCATAAAGAGATCGTCACCAAACATCTCCAGCTTCGAACGCGTGTGGCCATGTGCCGCGTCATCGATCGCTAAGGGATGCAGATCGAACTGGGATGCCAGGGTCATCAGGTCCTCATCACTGGGGTCTTTGAGACCGAGCCAGACGAAGCCTTCGCCGGCGTTGGCCAGCCGCGCTGCCACGCTGAGGTTTTCCGCCGGTTTGCGTACGCCGTTGACGTACCAGGCCCATGCGATGATCGAACCGGGCGGAGGAGACGGAAGCGGTACGACCTCTCCCGCCGGACGTCGGCTGAGCGACCTGACGGTCGATAGATATCGACGATGGGGTGCCGTCGTCATATCCAACCTCCTCAGTGCTCAGCTGATGCGGTTACCCGGTCCCACCCAGACGCTCGATATCCAGGCCTCGACATCAACGCTGCTTCGGGGCAGCCTCGCCGTCAGATTCTCATTGCCTGCCGAAGTAATCAAGATGTCGTCTTCGATCCTCACCCCGATGCCACGCAAAGACATCGGTACCAATTCGTCGTCAAGCTTGAAGTACAGCCCGGGCTCGACCGTGATGATCATGCCTGGTTCGAGCATCCCTTCGCGGTATTTCTCCACCCGGGCCTGCGCGCAGTCGTGTACATCGATGCCAAGATGATGTGAGGTGCCGTGCACCATCCAGCGACGATGCTGGCCGCCCTGGTCGCCTAGTGACTCCGTCACGCTGACCGGCAGCAGCCCCCAGCTGTCCAGATGCCGAGCGATCACCGCGCTGGCGGCCTTGTGCACGTCAGAGAAGCGGGCCCCTGGCTGTGCCGCGGCGATCCCTGCCTGCTGCGCCTCGTAGACGGCGTCGTAGACCATTCGCTGTGCGCCGCTGAAAGTGCCGTTGATCGGCAGCGTACGCGTGACGTCTGCTGTGTAGAGAGAATCGAGCTCGATGCCGGCGTCGAGCAACAGCAGCTCGCCCTCGCGGAGCTCACCATCGTTGCGGATCCAGTGCAGCGTGCAGGCATGGTCCCCAGCGGCAGCGATGGTGCCGTAGCCGACGGTGTTGCCGACATGCCGAGCATGCAGACTGAAGATGCCTTCGATCCAGCGCTCTCCCCGGCCAAGCCGGGCCGCCTCCGGAATACTTGCCACGACAGCCTGGAATGCCGACGCCGTCTGGCGGCAGGCTTCCCGCATCTCGCCGACCTCGAAGTCGTCCTTGATCATCCGCAGCTCGCTGAGCGCCACGGCGAACTCATGATCAGATTCGTCGACGGTCGACCGCTCTTGATCAACTTCTGCCGACGGGCGGGAAGCGCGGACCTCGTCGATCACCTGTCGGATCTCATGATCGACATAGGTCGGCAGGACCCGTACCGGCACGGTGTCGCCATTCTTACGCAGCTGATCTGGCAGCTCCGAGATCGCCGCGCACGGAATGTCACAGAGCGCGCTCATCTCCTCCAGGGATGGCCGCCGACCCACCCACAGCTCACCGAAGCGGCTGTCGGCATAGAACTCTTCGGAGTCGCGCGGGGCACGGGGCCTGAAATAGAGCGTGGCCTCATGACCGGGGTCTGTGGGCTCCAGCACCAGCACGGCGTCCGGCTCGCGATCTGTGCCCAGACCGGTCAGGTGAGCGAACGCCGAGTGTGGACGGTACCGGTAGTCGGTGTCATTCGAGCGGACCTTGAGCCCACCTGCTGGGATGACGAGCCGGTCACCGGGAAACTGGGCGCTGACCCGCTCGCGGCGCTGCCGAGCCCAAGCGGCAGCCGGCAGCTGACCTGGGAGGTGCGTTGGGTAGGGCGCCCAGCCTTCGGCGATGAACTTCTTGAACGCATCGGTGAAGGGGACCTGGCGGTTCGGCAGGTCGGGCCGACGATCGCTCATACGTGCCATTCTTGCACTCGGTGAATCGCCGAACCTGACCCTTTCGACGCTCAGCGCACCGTGGTGTGCCGTCACCGGCGTGGATAGCGATACGGTGAACCGCATGCCAACGCGCCTCTATCTGGTACGGCATGGTGAGACTGAATGGAGTCGGGCGGGCCGACACACCTCGATCACCGATCTGCCGCTCACCGAGACCGGCGAGCAGCAGGCCCGCGCCCTCAACGGGCACATAGCGCCCCAGGATTTCCAACTGATCCTGAGCAGTCCGCGGAGACGGGCCCGCGAGACGGCCGAGCTGGCTGGTTTTGTAGGCGCGTACGAACCTGAGATCGACGGCAACCTCGCTGAGTGGTTCTACGGCGACTATGAGGGCAAGACCAGCGAGGAGATCTGGAAGACGGTTCCGGGCTGGACGATCTGGACTGGCGAGGTTCCGGGCGGGGAATCTGCTGAGCAAGTCGCCAGCCGGCTCGATCAGGTGGTTGCTCGGGTCCGCGGATCCGGAGTCGATCGGGCGATCTGTTTTGGCCACGGTCACGCGTTGCGGGCGCTCACGATGCGGTGGCTCGAGTTCGACGTGAGTCTGGGCGTGCACTTTGGGCTCGACACGAGCACGGTTTCGGTTCTGGGTGAAGAAAGAGGGGAGCCCGCCATCGAACGGTGGAACGCCCGGCCGTAAAGCGTTTTGCCGCTTGTGATCAAGAGACCGGACCGATCGGAGGCGCGCCGGAACGGTCGGTTCCGCCGCTGGGTGCAGGAAATCAACCATCAGTAGGGTGGGTGCCGCGGGGGCGTGCCAACGCTCAAGGATGCTCGAGGAGGATGAGGGCGATCAGGGCCGATAAGGGTGCACAGCTGAGCCTGCTCGATTTGCAGACCGTCGACACAACGCTCGCCCAGCTCGACCATCGTCGCCAGACCCTGCCGCAGCATGCAGCGATTGCCAAACTACGGACTGAGCGAGTGGCGGTGGCCTCCGATCTTGTGGCGGCCGAGACTAGGATCTCTGATCTTGAACTGGAGCAGGCGAAGGCCGAGGCTGACCTTGAGCCGGTCCGAGAGCGGCTCAGCCGGAACCAGGTTCGGATCACAAACGGCGCGATAGCGGACCCGAAGGCGCTCTCCTCGATGCTGGAGGAGGTCAATCACCTGAAGAAACGGATCAGCGATCTTGAAGATGCCGAGCTGGACGTGATGGAACAACTCGAGGCGGCACTGGCCAGCCAGGAGACGCTGCGTGCTCGAGCGGCGCGGGTCGACGCCAACCTTTCCGAAGCAATCGCCGACCGTGATCGGCAGCTTGCGGCACTCGAGGCCGAAATGGGCGGGCTTCGCCAGCAGCGAGCTGAGATCGCGCCGTTGATACCCGCCGAACTGCTGGCTCTCTATGACAAGATCGGCGCCAGCCATGCAGGTGTCGGCGCGGCCGAGCTGCGGGCCCGTCGTTGCACTGGCTGCCAGCTCGAGGTCAATGCCGCCGATCTGCGGGCATTCTTCGCCGCGGCCGACGACCAAGTGTTGCGCTGCGAGGAGTGTGGTCGGATCCTGATCCGCACCGCGCAATCGGGGCTGTGATGGCCAAGCCACCTCCCAGGTGCAGGGCGGACCCAGCTTCTTCGATGAGACCGAAGAACCTGCCGTGGCCAGGTCGGACCGTCGCTTGATCGTGGAGGCGGACGGCGGATCACGGGGCAACCCCGGACCAGCCGCGTACGGAGCAGTGGTGCGCGACGCCCAGACATCGAAAGTCCTGGCGGCCGAAGGCCTACCCATCGGACGTGCAACGAACAATGTTGCGGAGTACCGCGGCTTGATCGCCGGACTTGAGATGGCCCGTGAACTCGATCCCACGGCGGCCCTCGAGGTGCGAATGGACTCCAGGCTGGTCATCGAGCAGATGGCAGGTCGCTGGAAGGTCAAGCACGCCGACATGAAGTCGCTCGCGCTCGAAGCAGCGCGACTGCGGCCCGCGGCGGTGACCTGGACCTGGGTGCCACGCGAGCTCAACAAAGTAGCCGACACTTTGGTAAACCGCGCCTTGGACGGAGACCCGGTCCCCCGGGAATACCTGCTCGACCGGCGCTGAATCTGATGGCTCGCGCCGCTCGCTGCGCCTGACGCTCGCTCCGCTCACTGAGGCTGTCGCCTGCTCGCCAGCCTGCTCACCACAGCGGCGCGCGAAACGCGATCCCCGGACGGGCGACCCCGCGCAGTTAAGCTGCGGTCATGCCGGCCCGCAAACTCGGACTACCGCCAGTCGTGCCCGAGGAACTGGCGCAGGGCTGGCGGCGATCCGGGCAACCGCCGAGGTGCCGGCCGACTTCCCGGTCGAAGTCCGCTGCTGCCGAGCAAGCTGCCGCCGAGCCGCGCCTTCCTGATCTTGACCGTACGGATCTGGAGTTGATCACCATCGATCCTGCCGGTTCTCGTGATCTTGATCAGGCGTTGCACATCACTCGCGGCCCGAGTGGGGAGTTCGTGATCTCCTACGCGATCGCCGATGTGGCAGCTTTCGTCAGACCAGGCGATCCGATCGATCTTGAGGCGCACCGCCGTGGGACCACGCTTTATGCGCCCGACCGTCGCACCCCGCTCCACCCGCCGGTGCTCAGCGAAGGAGCGGCCAGCCTGCTGCCGAACAAGTCCGACCGGCGCTGCTCTGGACGATCACGCTGAACCATCGGGGCCAGAGGTGGCGGCGGAGGTGGTACGGGCCAGGGTGCGCAGTCGCGCCCAGCTCAGCTATCGGGAGGCCCAGGCGGAGATCGACGACAGCACGCCCCGCGAGACGCTCGGCCTGCTGAAACTGGTGGGCCAATGGCGCGAGTTCCGGGAACGTGATCGCGGTGGAGTGAGCCTGAAGCTCCCGCAGCAGGAGATCCAGCCCCATGCAGGTGGCTGGACTCTCGGTTTCCGAGCCCCGGAGCCCGTGGAGGGGTGGAACGCCCAGATCTCGCTGCTCACCGGGATGGCGGCCGCGCACATCATGCTCTACGGACAGGTGGGCATCTTGCGGACTATGCCGCCCGCGGATCCCGATTCGTTGCGCCGGCTGCGCCAAGTCGCCAAGGCGCTCAAGATCGTCTGGCCTCCCGAGGTGGACTATCCCGACTTCGTGCGTACGCTCACCCCGACTCGGCCTGATCATGCGGCAATGCTCAACTCCTCGACGGTGCTGTTCCGGGGCGCCGGCTATCAAGCTTTAGCGGCGGCATCCCCGAAGACGCCGACCATGCGGCGCTCGCCATCGACTATGCCCACACCACGGCGCCATTGCGGCGCCTGGTAGATCGGTACTCCGGCGAGATCTGCGTCGCCCTGTGCGCAGATCAGCCGGTCCCGACGTGGGTCCTTCGTGCCCTCGACGACCTTCCGGAGCAGATGGCTGCGGCGGAACGACGCGCCAAGAAGTACGAGCGAGCGATGATCGATCTGGTCGAGGTGTATTTGCTGGCGACAGGGTCGGCGAGACGTTCCCGGGCACCGTGATCGAGGTCGACCGCGGCAAGGAACACGGCACCGTGATGATCAAGGAACCGGCCGTCGAGGGTCGGGTCATCGGTGATCGGCTGCGCCTCGGGCAGCAGGTGATAGTTCGGCTCACCTCAGCCGACTATGCCAAGGGTGCGGTGGCCTTCGAGATTGTGCGAGACGATCAGCGCCCGATCTGACGCTTCGCGGCGGCCACCACCGCCTCCGGAGTGAACCCGAACTTCGACTGCAGGGCCTTGAGCGGGGCCGAGGCGCCGAACGTGCTCATCGCGATGACCTCGCCCGTGAGGCCGGCCCACCGGTGCCAACCGAACGATGAGGCCTGCTCGATCACGACGCGGGCAGTCACATCCGGCGGCAGCACGCTATCCCGATATTCATCGGTCTGTCGGTCGAACAGCTCCCACGACGGCATGCTGACCACGCGGGCCTTGATTCCCTCGCCGACCAGCTGCTCGTACGCGGACACCGCAAGCGCGACCTCGCTGCCGGTAGCAATCAAGATCACTTCCGGCGTCTCGCTGGGATCGCCGGCCAGCACGTACGCGCCCTTGGCAACTCCGCTAGCGGGGGCGTACTTGCTGCGGTCCAGCGTGGGCAGCGCCTGCCGGGACAAGATCAACGCGACCGGGTCGTGCCGCAATGGCATGATCACCCGCCACGCTTCGACCACCTCATTGGCATCGGCGGGGCGCATGTCGATCATGCCGGGCATGGCGCGCAGCGACGCCAACTGCTCGACCGGCTGGTGGGTGGGCCCGTCCTCGCCAACCCCAATGGAGTCGTGGGTGAAGAGATGGATCACCGGTAGCTCCATCAGCGCCAGAGTCGTAGGGCTCCGCGCTGGAAGTCGGAGAAGATCAAGAATCCGGCTTGATAGGCCCTGATCTTGCTGAGCGCCAACCCGTTCGTAATGCGCCGGCGGCGCGCTGGCGGACGCCGAAGTGCAGGTTCCGGCCGTCCCGGTTGTCCGCCTCGAAGTCTCCGGCGCCCTCAAAGGTGAGACGCCACTTGTTTGAGGGCGCGAGATCGGATGAGCCGCCGATCAGCGACGGACACGCCGGGCGACGATGTTCAGCACCTTCTGGCTGCTGTCACGGCCGGCCGCAGCCTTTCGGATCCGCAGGGTACTCAGGCAGGTCGGCATCCCAGCCTCGGGCAGTTGCCGACGCTGCATCTTGTCGAGGTGATCGGCGAGTTCTGGGTATTCCTTGCTGTACGCCGCAAAGAGCCCTTCCCAGGCGCACGAAGCTCCTCACCCCGCCTGCCCGATTCACTGGCGAGGTGCTCACGGACCTTGTCCGGAACCAGGAAAATTTCCGGTCCTCCGGCCACCCGTAGAAGCGCTTGGCGCCACGGATCTCTTCAACGCCCAGCGGCTCGCCGTGCGCGGAATGATGACCCTGCTTCGTGGAGGCGCGCCGTAGGCGATAACACTCTTGACGACGATCATGGTCGGCCGGTCCTGCTCGGCCTTGAACGCCTCCAGGGCGCTGGGTCAGCGCGTTGAGTGTCGTTGGCGTCGTCGACCCTTCGCCATCGCCCAGCCGTAGCCCTCGAACCGCTTGGCGACGTCCTCAGTGAAGGCGAGATCGGTGCTGCCTTCGATGGTGATCTCGTTGCTGGTCGTAGAGCCCAGCAGAGGGTCCGGAGAGCTTTTGGTGGCCGGCG
>CAVUTQ010000021.1:0-32723 GCA_963744455.1 uncultured Actinomycetota bacterium
CAGACCTGACCCCACGCGAGCCATCTCAAGACGGCTGGGGAGTGTCCTAGGTGGCATCTGACCCCTGCGAGCCATCTCAAGACGCCTCGCGTCGGTCACGGACGGCCTAAGAGTTTTCCACAGATTGGGTTGACGGCCGCAGTGGGACGGTTCGGAGCACTCAACATCGTGCTCATGTTCGCACCAGCACAGGCCGCAGCAGCGTTCGATCCTTGCCAGCCATTCAGCCGAGCTGAGGCTCGAGCCGCCGGTCTGACTGCGAGAAATGCTGCTCAGCAGGCGGTTCCACAAGATCTGCTGGGACACCTACGTCGCGCGCGAGGTGCCGATCACCCCGCTGCTGAGAGCCAAGGCCGTCATCAGACTGGTGCCGAGTGGGTCGTACGTCAGCCATCACACGGCGGCCGAGCTGTGGGGTGCAGCCCCGCCGGCCGACGGTGCCACACACGTCACGCTGCCCTCGGCCTGTGGGCGATTGGTTCGGCAAGGAGTCCGTTCCCACTACCGCAAGCATCCAGCGCAGATGACGGTCCGCAAGGGCGTGCCCATCTCGACTCCGGAGCAGACTTTCCTGGACCTGGCCGCTGTCGGCGTCGGGTTGGTCGACCTGGTCGTCGTGGCTGACGGCTTGATCAAGACCGGCCACACCTCGCCGGAACGGCTCATCGAGACGGCAGCGCAGTGGGACGGTCGGGGATGCAGGTTGGCGCGCAGAGCGGCAGCCTTGGCGCGGAAAGCTGTGGACTCACCACAGGAAACCCGGCTTCGCCTGCTTCTCGTGCTTGCAGGCCTTCCTGAACCCCGTGTCAATCTGATTATTCGTGGGCGCGACGGCGGCTGGCGCAGGCGTTACGACCTGGCGTACGAGGAGCTCAGGCTGATCATTGAGTATGACGGCAGGCAGCATGCCGAGGACACGCAGCAGTGGCTGACCGACATCTTCCGGCGCGAGGAACTCGATCAGATCCGCTGGCGCCTGGTGATCGTTACGTCAGAAGGCATCTACCGCGAGCCTCTGCTGGTCGCTCGAGCGGGTACGGGCTGCACTGCTGGATTGTGGGGCCGTCGGGATCCGCCGGACTTTCAAACCAGAGTGGCGGCTGCACTTCCCAAGCCGATAACGCGCGTCGTCTTGAGGCGGCAAACGTGTCTGGTTTGCCCGCCATCAGCGTTCGCCAGCCGCCCCAAGACGGCAAACGTGGGTGGTTTTCGACCGCTGGGGGTTCGCGAGCCGCCCCAAGACGGCAAACGTGGGTGGTTTCGACCGTTGGGGGTTCGTCGAGCCGTCTTGAGGCGGCAGACGTGGCGCGGGCTGGGCTGTAGACGCGGCCGGGTTAGCCTGTTTCGGTGTCCGCCCCTGTTCGCACCTGCGTTGGTTGCCGGGAGCGGACTGAGAAGTCGAAACTACTCCGGTTGGTTGCCCGTGATGGGGCGGTCGCAATCGACCATCGCCAGATCCTGCCTGGCCGTGGAGCCTACTTGCATCCGAGGCCGGCGTGTCTTGAGCAGGCGCTCAAGCGACGTAGCCTAGGAAGGGCTCTACGGTCCGAGATTGATGGACAGCGAGCTGCTGTCGCGATTCGGCAGTTCTTTGGCGCGCTCACTTAGACAGGTGCGCGCGGCTAGGCATAGAGTTCTCCAGTGCATCCGCTCTGCAGGGAGCGGCTGAGACAAGCAAGCAATCGCGTACGCGAGAGCCGAACCAGAAGGTGGGCACAACGCTCATGACCAATCGATGAGAACCGCTCAGTGAGCATGTTCGACAACTAACTGGTCCGGAAGCAGACCCGGACCGCCAACAAGGAGAGCAGTGGCAAAGGTCCGAGTCTACGAGCTTGCAAAAGAGCTCGGAGTCGAGAGCAAGACAGTCCTCAGCATGCTGAAGGACATGGGTGAGTTCGTACGATCCGCCTCCTCAACGGTGGAGGCGCCGGTCGAGAGGCGACTCAAGGAGAAGTTGGCGAGCGAGCCGCCGCCCGCGCCCAAGAAGACAGCAAAGAAAGCAGCGGCCGCAAAGACGGCCGACGCGGCGCCGGCGGCACCTGCTCCGGCTCCAGTAGAGGTGGCAGCCGAAGCACCGGCAGTGACGGCAGCAGCCGCGCCAGCGGCACCGCCAACAACTCAGCCGCCAGCTGCGCCGCAGCCGACGCCGGCTCCGCGACCAAGCGTGCCGCGAGCTCCCGGCCAAGCCGCGCCCGCCGCTCGGATTGGTGAGACGCCCGGTCCCGCACCGCGGCCAGGGCCAGGGTCCACCGGGGGATTGCCAGGCGCCCCGGCTACGCGGCGTCCTGGTACTCCGCGACCCGGCAACAACCCGTTCTCCTCCTCGCAAGGAATGGGTCAGCCCCGTCCGCCGCGTACCGGCGGAGACGGCGCCCGCCCTGCCGGATCACGCCCGCCCGCAGGCCGCGCCCCGTTAGCTCCAGGCGGCCGCCCAGGAGTTGCGGGAATGCCACGGCCGAACCCGGCGATGATGCCCAAGCAGAACGCAGGTCAACTCGGCAGCACACCCGGTGGCCCGGGCACGCGAGGCCGCGGTGCACCCGCCGGGGGTCGTCGCGCGGGTGGCGCTCCGGGTCGTGGTGGCCCCGGCGGTGGGCCCGGCGGGCCGCCGCCGAGTGGCCGTGGTGGCCGTGGTGGTCGGGGCGGTACTCAGGGTGCGTTCGGCCGTGCCGGTGGACCGGCCCGGCGTGGACGTAAGTCCAAGAAACAGCGCCGCCAAGAGTTCGACCAGATGGAGGCGCCGTCGATCGGTGGCGTACGCGTCAAGCAAGGTGACGGGCAGAAGGTCCGGCTCGCGAGGGGAGCGTCGCTGACCGACCTGGCAGAGAAGATCGGCGCGGACGCGGCATCACTGGTCCAGGTGCTGTTCCATCTCGGAGAGATGGTGACTGCGACGCAGTCGGTGAGCGACGACACGCTGCAGGTACTGGGCACTGAGCTCAACTACGACATCGAGGTTGTCTCGCCTGAGGACGAGGACCGCGAGCTGCTGGAGAGCTTCGACATCGAGTTCGGGGAGAACATCGGCGGCGAAGAGGCTCTCGAGGCCCGTCCGCCGGTGGTTACCGTCATGGGTCACGTCGATCACGGCAAGACCAAGCTGCTCGACGCCGTCCGCAAGACCAACGTGGTGGCGCGCGAGGCTGGCGGCATCACGCAGGCGATCGGCGCCTACCAGGTCTCCACCGAGGTGGAGGATGAGGAACGCAAGATCACCTTCATCGACACACCGGGCCACGAGGCGTTCACCGCAATGCGTGCCCGTGGTGCCAAGTCGACCGATATCGCGGTACTTGTGGTCGCGGCCGACGACGGTGTGATGCCCCAGACCATTGAGGCGCTGAACCATGCCCTGGCAGCGGAAGTGCCGGTGGTCGTAGCGGTGAACAAGATCGACAAGGTGGGTGCCGACCCGACGAAGGTCCGTGGTCAGCTCAGCGAGTACGGCCTGGTGCCCGAGGAGTACGGCGGCGACACGATGTTCGTCGACGTGTCTGCGGTGACCGGCGAGGGCCTGGATTCGCTGCTGGAGGCGATCATCTTGACCGCTGACGCTGCGCTGGACCTGCGTGCCAACCCCGCTATGGATGGACAAGGCGTGGCTATCGAGGCGCACCTGGACAAGGGGCGCGGTCCGGTAGCTACCGTTCTGGTGCAGCGCGGCACGCTCCACGTGGGCGACTCGATCGTCGCGGGTCCCGCGCACGGGCGGGTGCGCGCGCTGCTCGATGATCACGGCGACAACGTCACCGAGGCACCACCGTCGTTTCCGGTACAGGTGCTCGGCCTGACTGCCGTGCCCGGTGCGGGGGACAGCTTCCTGGTGGTCGATGACGACCGAATGGCGCGGCAGATCGCCGAACGGCGGGCGGCACGGCTGCGGATGGCGGCCCAGGCGGCCGGCACCCGGCGCAAGACCCTCGACCAGCTGTTCGAGCAGCTGGAGAAGGGCGAGACGCAAGAGCTGCGGCTCATCCTCAAGGGCGACGGTGCCGGTTCGGTGGAGGCGCTGGAGGACGCGCTGTCCAAGATCGACGTCGGCGACGAGGTCAGCCTGCGGGTGATCGATCGCGGTGTTGGCGCCATCACCGAAACCAACGTTTCGCTGGCGGCGGCATCTGATGCGGTCATCGTGGGCTTCAACGTGCGGCCTCAGGGCAAGGCGTCGGAGCTCGCCGACCGCGAGGGCGTGGACATCCGCTACTACTCGGTGATCTACGCAGCGATCGACGAGATCGAGGCCGCGCTGAAGGGCATGCTGAAGCCGATCTACGAGGAGGTCACCCTTGGGCAGGCGGAGATCCGGGAGATCTTCCGCTCGTCCAAGGCGGGCATCATCGCTGGCTGTATGGTCATCAGCGGTTCGATCCGCCGCAATTCCAAGGCGCGACTGCTGCGGGAAGGTGTCGTCATCACCGAGAGCACGATCGCCTCGCTGCGGCGTGAGAAGGACGATGCCACCGAAGTGCGCGAGGGGTTTGAGTGCGGCATGACGCTCGCCAACTACTCCGACATCAAGATCGGCGACATCATCGAGACGTATGAGATGCGGGAGAAGCCGCGCTCGTAGCCGCCGAGTTGTCAGAATCTCAGCACCAAACATGGTGCTGAGATTCTGACAAGTCGGCGTGAGGGAGGAGCATATGGCCTCGCCACGCGTGGTCAGGCTGGCCGATCAGATCAAGGTGATCGTCGCGGAGATGCTGGAGCGGCGGATCAAGGATCCGCGGCTGGGCTTCGTGACGGTCACCGACGTACGGCTCACCGGTGACAGCCATGAGGCCACGGTCTTCTATACCGTCTTGGGCTCGGAGGCCGAGCGTGCGGGTACGGCCGCTGCGCTGCGCTCGGCCACCGGGTTGATCCGATCTCAGGTTGGCAAGCAGCTCGGCCTCAAGTTCACCCCGACGATCGAGTTCGTGCCGGACGCCGTACCTGAGAATGCCAGGCAGATCGACGACCTGCTCGCGCATGCGAGGTCGGTTGACGCGCGCGTGGCCGAGCAGGCCGCCGGCGCGGCGTACGCGGGGGAGGCCGACCCTTACAAGCACGACGATGTCGAGGAGCGCGCAGAGCGCGACGAGGTCGTCGAGGAACGCGCGCAGCCCGATGACGACGAATCCTGAGGCAGGACTGTCGGGACCGATCTCTGGGCTGGCCATTCTCGATAAGCCCGCCGGCTGGACCTCACATCAAGTGGTCGGCCGCATCCGCCGGCTGGCCGGCACCCGCAAGGTGGGGCACGCCGGCACGCTGGACCCGATGGCGACCGGGGTGTTGATCGTGGGAGTCGAGAAGGCGACCCGCTTGTTGGGATACCTGGCGTTGTCCGACAAGGTCTATGAGGCCACGATTCGGCTGGGCATCAGCACGATCACAGACGATGCCGAGGGCGAAGTCGTCACGACTACAGGCGCGGCTGATCTTGGTGAAGCCGAGATCGAGGCAGCCATGGCAAAGCTGCGTGGCGACATCCTTCAGGTGCCGGCGGCGGTGTCGGCGATCAAGATCAACGGCGTCCGCTCCTACCGGCGGGTACGTGCTGGTCAGTCGGTGGAGCTTTCCGAACGGCCGGTCACCATACGCAGATTCGACCTGCTGGGTCGCCGAGAACTCGAGGTTGATGGGGTCGGTTGTGTCGACCTAAGCGTGGTAGTCGAGTGCTCATCAGGCACGTACGTTCGCGCGCTGGCTCGGGATCTCGGCGCCGCTCTCGGGGTCGGCGGTCACCTGAGTTCCCTGCGTAGGACGCGGGTGGGGGCATTCACGCTGGACGAGGCTCAGACATTGGAGGAGGCGGAGCGGGGGCTCAGGATCATGCCGCTGGATCGAGTCGTCCGCAGCAGCTTCCCAACCTTGACGGTCAACGAGACTCAGGCCGGCCAGATCCGGAACGGTCGGCGGTTGGCTGGCGTGATCTTGCCAGACGGCACGACGGCATTACTCGACCGGCCGGTCACTTCCTGGCGCTTTACCGCCAGGAAGGACCGGATGCTATTGCTGAGGCTGTCTTTATCTGAGCTGCTCTGCGGCAGATCTAGACCCACTGAGGTACTGACAAGCGGAAGGCACACTTCCCTGGGCACCAGCTAAGCCGCGTCGCTGGGTTGGTCGGTGAGCCCGATGGAATCACGACCGACATGACGCCAGTGGGACGTGCGTCGGGCATCCTCGGGCACGAAGGGCACCACGGTCTCGGTCAAGCGCCACGCCGTCTCATTGACGATCACGTCGAACCAGACTTCGTCTCTCTCGAGGGACGGTCTCGGGCAGCGTTCCGTGAGTCAGCGTCGTCGTTGTAGTGCGGGCCGGCCGCGCGTCGGCGCATCAGTCCGCCACGCACGGGCCAGTGTGGAGATGAGAGCCGAATGTCCGCACCGGCGAAACCATGGGTCAATCTCCCTGACTTCGAGCGTGAAGGTGGTGCTGCCGTCGGATCTTTCAGTCGACCTTGAGCTTCGCCTTGGCCGAGTCGAACGCGCCAGTCACGCTCGGTCTGACATCAGTGGCCGATCGTCCGTGTCTAGATCGTCAGCCAGCTCGGGAATACCTGCTGGAGCAGCGTCCCGCCGCTCGCGGCCTGTGTTCCGCCCAGAACCAGCGCGCAGCCTGCAAGGCCGCCGAGCGCAGCTTTAGTAATACGCCTCAAAGTGTCCCCCCGAGAGTCAGATTGCATGCGTGTGCCCGGAAATTCTTACACAACTTGGCTCTCTTCGCGTGACATCCGTCCGTAACGTGAGTCATTTTTCAGAACGCTGCATGGTTCGGCTGTCTGCTTAACTATTCGACGTTGCGACGAGGATGACTGGGAGCCGCCGAATGAGCAAGCCGACCGTCGTAGTGATCGGCAACTTTGATGGGGTCCATCGAGGACACGTCGAGCTCATCCGTACCGCCGCGGGCGGCCGAGCCGGGGGCCCGCCTCGTTGCCGTGACCTTCTGGCCGCACCCGATGTCAGTGATCCGACCCGACCAGGTGCCGCTCCTGCTCACCTCACTGGAGCATCGCAAGGAGTTGCTGCGCCAGGTGGGCGTCGATGAGATCGTGGTCGTTCACTTCACGGCTGAAGTCGCCAGCTGGAGCCCGGAACAGTTCGTAGATACGGTTCTCCGGCCGCTGCATCCGACACGGATCGTTGTAGGGGAGAACTTCCGCTTCGGGTTCCGAGCCGCTGGCGATGTCTCTACCCTTGCAGAACTTGGGGCGGGGGAGTTCAAAGTCCAGGCGTTGCCGCTGGTGACCGATGGCACCCAACCGAGTTCATCGACGCTGATCAGGCATGCGGTGGCGGACGGTGATTTTGGTCGAGTCCGCGAGCTCAGCGACAACGTCTTCCGCTTCTCCGGCGTCGTGGTACGCGGTGACCGACGGGGGCACGAGCTGGGCTTTCCGACGGCCAATGTCCCGGTGCCGCCTGGGATGGCGGTGCCCGCGGATGGCGTCTACGCCGGCTGGGTCACGAGGCTGGACATTCCTTCGCCGCGCTGGCCTGCTGCGATCTCGGTGGGCACGAATCCGACGTTTGATGGGCTGGAACGGCGCGTCGAGGCGTACGTGCTGGATCGTGATGACCTCGAGCTTTACGACGTGGAGATCGCGATCGATTTCTATGCGAGGCTCCGCGGCCAGGTGAAGTACGCGGGCAAAGAGGCATTGATCCGGCAGATGCATGCCGATGTCGAAGAGGCGCGGCATCTGTTGCATGCCGCCTGAGCCATGGCGCTCGGTCGACCACCGGCTCTTCTTGGACGACCGAGCAGCTCAGCACGAGTGGGCTTTAGTCTGAACGCGACTGCGGCGATCAAGCAGGACGACTCGGGGGATCGGTTTGGACGTCAAGCGCAGGACCTTCCTGCTCGGGACGCTCTCGTGCACTGTCCTGGGCTGTGGTCCAGCGAACACGAAGCAATGCGCCGAATCCGGTCGCGACGGGACACCTTGAGCCGACCCCTCCAGTCAGCTCGGGTCCTGCCCCCGGGAGTGTCCCGGCAGCGTCGGCCGCGCCGGATCCAACTCCCAGCGGCCCGGTTGGCACCGACCTCACCTCGCGTAAGGCCCTCATCCGGCGGTATTCGGGCAAGCAACCAACTGCCTGGGGGGAGGCTGTTCCTCGCGTGATATCCCGGCTGCCGACAACCGACCGAGTAGTTGCTCTCACCCTGGACGCGTGTGGCGGCCGGACGGGCAGCGACTACGACGCGGAACTGATCGAAACGCTGCGACAAGAGCGGGTGCCGGCGACGCTGTTCGTCAACGCGCGCTGGATCGAAGCGAATCGACGCACGTTCCGACAGTTGGCTGCCGAGCCGCTGTTCGAGATCGCTAACCACGGGACCCAGCATCGTCCGTTGTCGGTGACTGGACGATCGGTCTACGGCATCGCTGGAACCAGCAGCGTCGCCCAGGTGGTCGACGAGGTGGCGGTCAACCAGCGGCTGATCAGCCGGCTCACTGGCGCCGTGCCCGCCTTCTTTCGCTCCGGCACGGCGTACTACGACGACGTGGCAGTCCGCGTTGCGAACGATCTCGGTTTACAGGTGGTCAACTTCGACGTGCTGGGCGACGCAGGCGCTACCTACTCGGCGGCTCAGGTGGCCGCGGCGATGCTCAGCAGCAAGCCGGGCTCGATCATCCTCGCGCACATGAACCGGCCGGAAAGCGGAACCGCTGAGGGAATCGGCGCCGCGCTGCCGAGACTGAGCCGGCGCGGCTTCCGGTTCGTGCGCTTGTCGGAATATCTGCGCTGAGTCGGACACGATTGGCTGGCAAGTGCCCAGCGCTGGTAGATTAGCCGCGCCGTTTGACCGGCCGCGGATTTTCAAGAGCTCCCAACTCACACCGTGTGAAAGCTTCCGACAAGGGCACTGGGGGCGCCGCGCAACGGGAGACCGAGAGGAGAACGTCAGTGTCGATCGACGCTGCAACCAAGAAAAAGATCATTGACGAGTACGCAACCAGCGACGGCGACACGGGTTCCCCGGAGGTCCAGGTCGCAATCCTCACCAAGAGGATCGCGCATCTCACTGAGCACCTCAAAGAGCACAAGCACGACCACCACAGCCGGCGAGGCCTGATGCTGCTGGTTGGGCAACGGCGCCGGCTGCTCAACTACGTCGCCAAGACCGACATCGAGCGCTACCGGTCGCTCATCGAGCGGCTCGGGCTGCGTCGCTGACTTGCCAAATCGTTGGGCCGTGCTCTGCAGCTCACACGGAGCAGCTCAAGCGGAGCCGGGCCCACAAGACCACAATTGAACAGACCACATCAGGTTCGAGATCGCATCTCGACACAGATGCTCGACGGGGAGAGTCTCGGTCCTCGGTAGTGGTTTTCGGGAGGAGCGTCGCGCTCTGACCCGCGGACCTCGATCGAAGACCGGCCTCCACCAGCTCGGGGGACTGACGCGGGCCTCGCGCACCGCGCCACGTCGAGCGTCATCGAACGCGGGTGCGATCCCCGCTCAGGCACTGGCGATCGTCGCCAGCGCCACAGAAAGGAATCCCGTGGAGGGACCAGATCTTCAATTCACTGAGGCTGTTATCGACAACGGCGACCTCGGCCGCCATGTCGTCCGGTTCGAATCCGGCCTATTAGCCCAGCAAGCCGGCGGATCGGCAACCGTCTATCTGGACGACGACACCATGGTGCTGTCGGCCACGACTGCGCAAGCAAGGCCGCGTGAGGCCCTCGACTTCTTTCCACTCACGGTGGACGTTGAGGAACGGATGTACGCCGCGGGCCGTATTCCCGGCTCGTTCTTCCGCCGTGAGGGCCGCCCGTCCGAGGGCGCGATCCTCACCTGCCGACTCATCGATCGCCCACTGCGTCCGTGCTTCGTCAAAGGCCTGCGCAACGAGATCCAGGTGATCGTCACCGTCATGGCCTTGAATCCGAACAAGCTCTACGACGTGGCCGCGATCAATGCGGCCTCACTGTCCACCCAGCTGGCCGGCTTGCCCTTCAGCGGTCCGATTGGCGGCGTGCGCGTTGCACTCATCGATGGCCGTTGGGTCGGCTTCCCGGACGTCGACCAGCTCGAAAACGCCACCTTCGACATGGTGGTCGCCGGCCGCATCACCCCTTCCGGTGATGTGGCCATATCCATGGTTGAGGCGGAGTCCACAGACCACACCTGGGATCTCGTGAGGGCGGGGAAAACCGCCCCGACCGAGGAAGTGGTGGCAGCCGGTCTGGAGGCGGCGAAGCCGTTCATCAAGGCCTTGTGTGACGCACAGGCTGAGCTGGCGGCGAAGTTCCCCAAGCCGATCGCTGATTTCCCGATCTTCGCCGATTACACCGACGAGGTATACGGCGCCGTCGCCGAATCGGCCACTATGGAGCTGAGCGAGGTCATGTCAATCGCCGACAAGTCGACCCGCGAGCAGGCCGCCGATACCCTCAAGACCACGATTGTCGAGCGTCTAGCGCCGCAGTTCGAGGGCCGCGAGAAGGAGATCACCGGCGCATATCGCGCCCTCACCAAGAAGCTGGTTCGGCAGCGGATCTTGACCGACAAGATCCGGATTGACGGCCGTGGCGTGACTGACATTCGCACGTTGGCCGCCGAGGTTGGGGTGGTACCGCGGGTGCATGGGTCGGCGCTCTTCCAACGCGGAGAGACCCAAATTCTCGGCGTCTCGACGCTGAACATGCTGGGCCTGGAGCAAAGGCTCGACACGCTCGGGCCGGAAACGACCAAGCGCTACATGCACAACTACAACTTCCCGCCCTACTCCACCGGTGAGACCGGACGGGTGGGATCGCCCAAGCGTCGCGAGATCGGTCATGGTGCGCTGGCCGAGCGCGCCCTGTTGCCGGTACTGCCCACGCGTGAGGAGTTCCCGTACGCGATTCGCCAGGTGTCGGAAGCCCTCGGCTCCAACGGCTCCACTTCGATGGGCTCGGTGTGCGCCTCGACGCTGGCGCTGCTCAACGCCGGCGTGCCGCTGCGCGCACCGGTTGCCGGAATTGCCATGGGCCTGGTCTCGGACACGGTGAACGGTGAGACCCGCTATGTGGCGTTGACCGACATCCTCGGCGCCGAGGACGCGTACGGCGACATGGATTTCAAAGTCGCCGGCACCCGGGACTTCATCACCGCGCTGCAGCTGGACACCAAGCTGGACGGGGTTCCGGCTTCGGTGCTGGGAGACGCGCTGAACCAGGCGAAGGACGCCCGGAACACCCTCCTCGATGTGATGCGTGAAGCCATCGACGGTCCTGACGAAATGAGCATCTACGCACCGCGGATCATCACCATGAAGATCCCCGTCGACAAGATCGGCGAGGTCATCGGCCCGAAGGGCAAGGTGATCAACCAGATCCAGGACGACACGGGCGCGGATATCACCATCGAGGACGACGGGACGATCTATGTCGGCGCGGACCAGGCCGAAAAGGCCGAGGCAGCGCGTTCCATGATCAACGCCATTGCTAACCCGACCAACCCGGAGAAGGGTGAACGCTACCTGGGCACGGTTGTCAAGATCACCGCCTTCGGCGCCTTTGTCTCACTGCTGCCGGGGAAGGACGGTCTGTTGCACATCTCCAAACTGCGCCCTCTCAGTGGGGGACAGAGAGTTGAGAATGTCGAGGATGTGCTCAGCGTCGGACAGAAGATTCAGGTAGAGGTCAATGAGATTGACGATCGCGGCAAGTTGTCGCTGATTCCTGTGGTTGAGGAGACGGTGTCGGCGTAGCAGTGTGTTAGCGCCGATGCCTGTCGTTCCGCGCGGCCGTACTGGACGGCGCCTTCCTAAGCTGGATGGCGCCGTCGGCCGTACGGTACTGCGAAACGGCCTCCAGATCGTCACTGAGGACATCCGGTCCACCAGCACCTACTCCTTGGGTGTCTTTGTCCCGGTCGGCTCACGGCACGAGACGCCGAGCCTGCACGGCGCCTCCCACTTCCTGGAGCATCTGCTCTTCAAGGGAACTCCAACCCGCACGGCCGAACAGATCTCGGCCACGATCGAGTCGGTGGGCGGTGAGCTCAATGCGTACACGGCCAAGGAGCACACCTGCTTCTACGCTCGCGTGCTGCACACTGACGCCGAGCTGGCCCTCGACGTGCTCACCGACATGATCATTCACTCATTGATCACGCCACACGACGTGGACGCCGAGCGGGCCGTGATCTTGGACGAGATCTCCATGCACTCCGACGACCCGGCTGAGCGGGCGGCTGAAGCGGTCGCGACCGAGATCTTCGGCAAGTCCGGACTCGGTCGCCCGGTCAGCGGATCGGCAGCCTCGGTGGCAGCCCTGACCCGGAGGCAGATTCTGGATCACTGGAGGCGGCGCTACCGTCCGGGTTGCCTGGTAGTCGCGGCCGCTGGCAAGGTCGACCACGACCGGCTCGTGGAGCGGCTCAGCGCTCTGGATGGACAGCCGTCAAAACCTGCTGCGCCGGGGCATCGTCCCACAACGATCAGCCGTCGCGGCGCGCTGCTCATGCGCCCGTTGCCGCTCGAGCAATCCAGCGCGGTGCTGGCGTTCCCCAGCCCTGGCGTCTTCGACGCTCGCCGATATCCGATTGGCCTGCTCTCCCTGATCATCGGGGGCGGCATGTCCTCTCGGCTTTTTGTCGAAGTACGGGAGCGGCGTGGACTGACGTACGGCATCGATGCGGGCGAGACGACCTATTCCGATGCCGGTTTGTGGAGCGTGGAGTGGCAGTGTGCACCCGGCAAGCTGGCCCAGATTCTGGAGCTGGTGCGGTCGACGCTCGCTGATGTTGCGGCTCACGGCGTTAGCGAGGAGGAGTTGGCGCGAGCCAAGGGTCAGATGTGCGGCCAAACGGCGCTCTCGTACGAAGGCCCCGGCAGTCGGATGAGCCGTCTTGGCGTGAACGCCATACTCGGCGACGAGCGGACCCTCGGCGAGCTGCTGCGTTTTTTTGATCAAGTGACGGCCGAGCAGGTGCGCGCCGCGGCAGAGGCCCTGTTCGCCCATCCCCCGACGCTCGCGATCGCCGGAGCCCGGGTTCCGGCCCGGCGAGTCGAGTCGGTCCTCTCCCGGTGGTAGAACCGACTTGTCAGCTACTCGCAGCAGGCTATAGCGTAGCTGCAGAAGCTGACAAGTCGGAAGGTGGTGGTGGATGACACGGGTGGGCGTCTTCGGATCCCGTGGCCGGATGGGTGCCGAAGTGTGCCGTGCTGGTGGACTCGGCCCCGGACTTGGAGCTCGTTGCCGCGCTCGACCTGGGGGATGACCGCGCTCCCGCCGAAGCTGCGCAGGTGATCGTCGACTTCACTCATCCCGACGCGGTGATGGAAAACCTCTCCTGGTGCATCGACCACGGGATCCACGCCGTTGTCGGTACCACCGGCTTCACAGACGAGCGGCTGAATCGGCTCCGTACCACCCTCGCCGCACATGACGGTGTCGGTGTCCTGGTCGCACCCAACTTCTCCATCGGAGCGGTACTGATGATGCGTTTCGCAGAGCAGGCCGCCGCGTTCTATGAAAGCGCGGAGGTCATTGAGCTGCATCATCCAGGCAAGGCCGATGCACCATCCGGTACCGCGGCGAATACGGCACGCAGGATTGCCGCTGCGCGCAACGCAGCGACCCTCGGAGCGCCACCCGATGCAACGGTCCAGGAACTGCCCGGAGCTCGGGGGGCCCAGGTTGACGGAATCCGGGTGCATGGTGTGCGGCTTCGCGGACTGGTCGCGCACCAGGAAGTGCTGTTCGGCGCCGAGGGCGAGACCCTGACCATCCGGCACGATTCGCTCGACCGGGTCTCATTCATGCCAGGCGTGCTTGCCGCCGTCCGCGCCATCAGCACCAGGCCGGGCCTGACCGTCGGGATCGAACCCATCCTTGGGATCCGATGACGTGAACCGATCATGGACCAGTCGTCTACGGGGCTCGCCGCTGGTTGGCGTACTGATCATCATCCTCATTGTCGGGTTGCTCGTCGCGGGCCTCTATGTCGGCGATCGGTACGCGCACCGTCGGGCTGAGCAGCAGGTTGCGGCGTTGCTGCAGTCCCAATTGGGAACACCCCAGCCACCCACGGTCGATATCGAGGGTTTTCCGTTCCTGACTCAGGTCGCGACCGACTCCATAGGCAGGGTGCACGTTGTGGCCGATCAGCTCGGCGAAACAACCAAAGCGCCGGTGATCTTGGCGCATGCCGACCTCATCATGACCGACGTCGACACCAACGACTGGTTCAAATCGATGAAGGTCGCTCACAGTGAGGGCACCGCTCGGCTGGACTATGCGAAACTCTCTTCCCTCGCTGGCACGCCGCTGACGTACGGCGGCGAGGGACGGGTGGAGATCGTGGTCAATACCACCGTCGTTGGCCGAGAGGTCGAGGCGGTGATCAGCGGCTTGCCGCGGCTCAACGGTAAGGAACAGACAATGACGCTGACCAACGCCAAGATTGCGGTCGCCGGGGTAAACCTGCCTGACTTCGCTGCGCAGGCATTGCTGGCGGCCGCGCTGAAGCCCATCCCACTCAAGGGGATGCCGCTCGGTCTGACGGTCACCAAGGTCGTGGCAGCCGAAGACGGCCTGCAGGTTGACCTGGTGGGGGACAACCAGACGATCCCGTCTAGTGTCGTGTCTCCTAAGTCTCTTTACGGTTCGCGCCGCCCAGGCACGCACCTCGCGGCGTTCTCCTCGGTCGACATACGACCCGGTATCCCTCCCTCGTCGGCCTTGCGATGCACGCACCTGAACGACGCCAACCGCAAAGGAACTTAGGAGACACGACACTGGCATCAGCCTCAGCTGTCAGCCGCAAGGTTGGTGTGGAGCCGTACCTGCTTGAGGCGTACGGACTCGTCCTCTGGGCCGATTTCGCGCGTCGCCCCGTCCGCAGCCCAGCCAGCAGCGGTGAGGAACCGGCGGAGCGCTTCGTCGTCTGCGTTCACCCAGCAACAAGCATGGCCAAACCCATCGGCCCGCAGAGTGTCCGCGCAGGCGTTCAGGAGCCGGGAGCCGTGGCCTCGATGTTGCGCCGCCGGATCCACAACGAACACCTCGATGGCACCGTCCAGGCTCGGGTCGGCATCGTCATCCTGGCTGGGGATAGTGGTAGCGAATCCAACGACTCGCGTGCCGTCGGTCGCAACAAGGACGCGGAACGCTGCCTGCGGCGGACGCTCAATCGCGGAGCGCCAAGACTGGGTCATCTCCGCCAATGAGACAGACCTGAGCATTGACTCGGCGAGATCGGCCGGCCATTGAGTGGCCCAGGACCGTCGCTGCAGCTCGGCAATGCTCGACGCCTCGTCCGGCCAGGCAAGCCGTACGGAGTCCGCGATCGGTCCACCGGAAGCTGAGCTCACGGGCGCGATGTTATCCGGGCTGTACCCTTCCTCCCGTGGCCGCCGGTAGCTTGCAGATCCCGCCTTTGTTGGCGCCGAACGCGATGCGCGTCGTCTCGCTCGGCGGTCTCGGCGACGTCGGCCGCAACATGGCCGTTGTGGAGTTCGACGGCCAACTGCTGCTGATCGACTGCGGCGTGCTGTTTCCGGAAGATGATCATCCTGGCGTCGATCTGATATTGCCTGGCTTCGACGCCATCAGCGAGCGGCTTGACGATGTGATCGGCCTGGTGCTCACTCACGGTCATGAGGACCACATCGGCGCTGTGCCGTACCTGCTGCGACAGCGACCCGATATTCCACTCATCGGGTCCAAGCTGACACTGGCGCTGCTGGCGGAGAAGCTGCGCGAGCACCGTCTGCGGAACGTTCCGCAACGCGTCGTCACCGACGGTGACAGGATCGGCGTCGGCAAGTTCGAGTGCGAGTTCATCGCTGTGAACCACTCGATTCCCGATTCCTTGGCCGTCGCCGTACGGACCGCGGCCGGACTCATCTTGCACACAGGTGACTTCAAGCTCGATCAGTTGCCGCTGGACGGCCGGATCACAGACCTGCGCGCCTTCGCCAGGCTCGGCGAGGAGGGTGTCGACTTGTTCATGGTCGACTCGACCAACGCCGAAGTGCCCGGCTTCACGACACCGGAGCGAGACATCAGCCCCGCTCTCGAACGGGTGTTCATCACCAGCCGGCAGCGAGTGATCGTGGCCTGCTTCGCATCCCATGTCCACCGCGTGCAGCAGGTCCTCGACGCGGCTGTGGCCCACCGGCGCAAGGTGGTCTACGTCGGCCGTTCCATGGTCCGCAACATGAGTGTCGCTCGGGATCTGGGTTACCTGAGAATTCCTCCCAACACCTTGATCGAGCTGCGGAACATTGACGATTACCCGCCCGAGGACGTAGTGATCGTCTCGACCGGATCCCAAGGCGAGCCGCTCTCGGCGTTGTCACGGATGGCCAACCGGGAGCACCCGGTGATCCAGCTGAAGAGCGGCGACACCGTCGTGCTTGCCAGCTCGCTCATTCCGGGCAACGAAAGCGCGGTCTATCGAGTGATCAACGGTTTGACCCGACTCGGTGCTCATGTGGTGCACCGGGGGAATGCGCTGGTTCACGTATCCGGGCATGCCAGCGCGGGGGAGCTGCTCTACTGCTACAACATCGTCCGGCCCCGCAATGTCATGCCGGTGCACGGCGAGGTGCGGCACCTGAATGCCAACGGCGACCTGGCCATTGCAACAGGTATTCCCGCTGACCGGACCATCATTGCTGAGGACGGCATGGTCGTCGACCTGGAAGGCGGAAAGGCCAGGATCGTCGGCAAGGTAGATGCCGGCTACATCTTCGTCGACGGCACCACGATCGGCGATATCTCCGAGCTGGCCTTGACCGACCGGCGCATCCTCGGTGAGGAGGGCTTCATCTCGGTGGTCGCGGTGGTGAACACCCACGCTTCAAAGATCGTCAGCGGTCCTGACATCCATGCTCGCGGCTTCGTGGAAGACGACGGGGTGTTCGACGACGTACGCCCGCTGATCGTGTCTGCACTGGAGGCGGCGCTGCAGGAGGGGGTGGACGACTCGTACCGGCTTCAGCAGGTGATCAGGCGGCAACTCGGCAAGTGGGTGAGCGACACACACCGCCGCCGACCGATGATCATCCCGGTCGTCATCCAAGCCTGAAAAGCAAGCCAGGCTTGAAGACTGAACCTGAGTGCGCGGGGTCAGGTCAGCGAGTTACTTTGCCAGCCTTGATGCACGACGTGCAGACGTTCAGCCGCTTCGGGCTGCCGGACACGGTCGCGTGTACGCGTTGGATGTTCGGGTTCCAGCGCCGGTTGGTCTTCTTCTTGGACCAGGGCACGTTGTGGCCGAATCCGGGCCTCTTGCCGCATATGTCACATACCGCAGCCACTGGAGTTCGCTCCCAAATTACGTCGATCAGGCGGAGGTGCCCGATGTGGGCAACCGGAAAAGAGTACCTGACAAGCCCCAACGCAGGCCAATTGCGCCCGGTTAGGGTTGGGGAGCGTGTCAGCCAGCCCGCGTGCCCACGCTCTGGGAGGCCTACGATCTGTGGTTGCGCCGGGCGACCAGCGTCATCGGTGATTCAGCCGACGCGTTGAACGCGATCAACGTTTTTCCGGTGCCTGACGCCGACACCGGGTCGAACCTCAAGCTGACCATGACGGGGATTTCCCAAGCGATCCCCAACCTCGAGCAGACCAGCCTCGACGCAGCCGTTCAGGCAGCGATCCTGGCTGCCCATGGCAACTCTGGAGCCATCGTCGCTGAAATGTTCGTCAGCGTCTGCCGGACGCTGGAGTACGACCTGCCGGCGTTGCAATCGATGCCGCCAGGCGCCCTCGTTGCCAGGCTGCTGGGGTCAGCTGCGGTCGCAGCACGACGCGCCGTTGCCCGACCAGTCGCCGGAACGATTCTGACGGTTGCGGACGAGGCCACAAGAGCCGCCGAGGAGGCGGCGGTCAGCCATCCTCATGATGCTCTGGCGGTCGCGCGGGCAGCGCAGCGCAGTGCTCACGATGCTTTGGCCCGTACGCCGCAGCAGCTCGACGTCCTGGCTTCGGCCGGAGTCGTGGATGCTGGCGCGCAGGCGTACGTCTTACTGATGGATGTGCTCACCGAAGTGCTCGGCGGAGCGCCGGCTCAGCCGCTGACAGCCGTCGCTCCGCGCCCGGCTGAAAGGCAGCACGAGGGCCCGAGGATGGTGGGCGAATACGAGGTGATGTACACACTCCGCGGCGCTCGGCCGTCGGAACTGGATGCGCTACGCGACCAGCTGTCAGAGCTCGGCCATAGCGTGGTCATCGTGGGTGACCAGGCCATCGCGCAGGTGCACGCCCACCTCAGCGAGGCAGGTGGTGCGATCGAGGCTGCGCTCCCGCTCGGTGAGCTGAGTCGGATTCGGATCACTGCACTCCCGCTGAGTTCGGTCGTTCGTCAGCGAAGTGTCTTGGCCGTGGTCGCCGGTTCGGGGCTGGCTCAAGCCGTCGCTTCGCTGGGCGGCATACCGGTGCTCGCCGCTGAGGGTGACATCGTTGTCGATCAGCTGCAGGCTGCTGCTGAGCGAACCACTGGCGATCTGGTGATCTTGCCCAACGGCATTGACAACCTCAAGAGCGTCGACCAGGTCGCAGCTGAGTTGCGCCGGCATGGCCGCCGGATCGCCATCATCGAAACTCATGCCCAAGTGCAAGGCCTGGCGGCCATGGCAGTGCACGAGCCATCGGCCGACTTTGAGTCGGTGGTCGTGGCAATGAGCAGCGCCGCCAGCCACGCCCGACACGGCGAGATCACCGTGGCTGAGAAGTCCACGATGACACGGGCCGGACGCTGTCAGCCAGGCGATGTGCTCGGCGCGGTCCAGGGAGATGTGGTCGTCATCGGTACCTCGGTGGCAGAGGTGGCCTGGCAGGTGGTCGAGCGGCTGCTCACAGCCGGTGGGGAGCTGCTGACACTCATCCGCGGGCTCGATGCCGACGACAATCTTGTGCCCGACCTCGCGGCTCGAGTCCGCGAAATGTCCCGTGCCCTCGATGTGGAGATCGTGGACGGAGGGCAGCCGGGATACCCACTGCTGCTCGGGGTGGAATGACCATGCTGAAACTGGTCGGCTCACCGTGGCGTACCGACGCTTTCCGTCGGCTGGCGACACGCCTCGAGAACGTCGTCGGCGCCAAGACCGCCAAGCAGTTCGAGCCGTTGAAGATTTCCACCGTGGGCGATCTGATGCGGCATGTGCCGCGCCGCTACTTCTCAGGCACCGAGCTGAGTGACCTCGCCATGCTCCAGCAAGGTGAGGAAGTCGCGGTCATGGCAGAGGTGGTGGACGCCCGTACCTTCAACCTTCCTGATCGGCCCAACTATCGGCTCCCGAGCAAACCGCGACTCGAGGCCACCATCACCGACCATCGAGGCAGGTTGACCTGTACTTTCTTCGGGCAGCCGCGCCTGATCAGCTATTGGCAGGGCCAGCTGCGCCCCGGTGCCAGAGGCATCTTCGCTGGCAAGGTGACGAGATTCAACGGCAGACTGCAGCTCGCGCATCCGGACTTCGTCATTCTCGACGAACACGGTGCGGTGATCGGCGGCGCCGCGCACAACGCGTCACTGGCGTCGGCCTCAAGATCACCCCTCGTCGGCCTCTACCCGATGGCGGGCAAGCTACGCACGTGGACCATCGCAGACTGCGCCGCCTTGGCCCTGGAGTCGCTGGCGGGGATGGAGGATCCGCTACCCGAGTGGATTCGCGAGGCCGCCCAAGTGGTGGACCTGGAGGCGGCTTTCCGAGCAGTGCATCAGCCGACGGATGACGCAGTCGTCGCAGAGGGTCGGAACCGCCTGCGGTTCGACGAGGCGTTCGCTCTGCAGCTGACCATGGCCTACCGGCGGGCTGATGCCGCGTCGCATCGGGCGGCACCCCGTGCGCGACAATCCGGGGGACTGCTCGACGCATTCGACGAGCGGTTGCCGTTCATCCTCACCCAGGGCCAGATCGCGGTGAGTGAGGAGATCATGGCCGACCTGGGCCGGACCCGCCCCATGCAGCGACTGCTGCAGGGCGAGGTTGGGTCAGGCAAGACGCTGGTGGCCCTGCGCGCGATGCTGGCCGTGGTCGATGCCGGCGGTCAGGCCGCATTGCTCGCGCCAACCGAAGTGCTGGCCGCTCAGCACTTCCAAACCATCACGCGCATGCTCGGCGAGATGGCTAGCGGTGGCACTCTGGGCGCCCCGGAACAGGCGACCGGTGTCGTGCTGATCACCGGGTCCTCCCCCGCGCGACGTCGTCGAGAGGCAACGCTGCAAGCGGCAGCGGGCGCGGCTGGGATCGTCATCGGCACCCATGCATTGCTCAGCTCCGATGTGCAGTTCGCTGACCTCGGCCTGGTCGTGGTGGATGAGCAGCATCGGTTCGGGGTGGAACAGCGCGCCGCAATGACCGCAAAGGCGGACTTGCGGCCGCATGTCCTGGTGATGACCGCGACGCCGATCCCGCGCTCAGTGGCCATGACCGTCTTCGGTGATCTGGAGACCTCGACGTTGCGTGAGATTCCGGCCGGGCGCGCAGAAGTGACCACCGTTGTCGTGGATACGGTTCACCAGCCGGCCTGGGTGGAGCGGGGCTGGCAGCGCATCGTGGAAGAGGCGGGCCGAGGTCGCCAGGCGTACGTCGTGTGCGCACGGATTTCTTCCAGCGGTTCGCCCGGCACAGACGGGGAAAACCTCGGTGGAAATGCTGACGGTGTAGCACCGCCTGCCGTTGCAGTCGAGGACCTGTTCGAAGAGTTGCGCAACGGTCCACTTGCCGGTTTACGGGTCGAGATGGTGCACGGCCAGTTGACGAGTGAGGAGAAGGACGCGGTTATGGGCCGCTTCGCTGGGGGCGAGACCGACGTGCTGGTCGCCACGACGGTGATCGAGGTCGGGGTGGATGTGCCCAACGCCTCGGTCATGGTGATCAATGACGCTGACCGCTTCGGTATCTCCCAGCTGCACCAGCTGCGCGGCCGGATCGGTCGAGGAGCCCACCCGGGAGTCTGTCTGCTGCTCACGACCGCGGATGAGCAAAGCTCAGCGCGCCAGCGGCTGGATGCTGTGGCCTCGACCCGAGATGGCTTTGCCCTTGCCGAAGTTGACCTCGAGCAGCGTCGTGAAGGGGATGTGCTGGGCGCCAGCCAGTCCGGGAGTCGATCAAGCCTGAAACTGCTCCGAGTGTTGAAAGATGCCGATGTGATCGCCGAGGCCCGCACTTTGGCGGAGCGGTGTATCGCCGAGGATCCGGAGCTGAGCGATCCGGGTTTGGCTGACATCGTGACTGACGTGGAGATGGACGCCGTAGGCGACTGGCTGGAGCGCACGTGAGAGTGTGAGCCGAATCATTGCCGGGTCGCGTGGCGGGCAGCGGATCGCGATGCCGCCGGGCGACCATGTCCGCCCAACGACCGATCGGGTCCGCGAGGCGCTGTTCTCGGCCATCGCCGCCTGGGCAGGCACAGCGGCGGCACCCACAGAGCAGTCCCTGGACGGCCTGGCCTTCTGCGATCTGTACGCCGGCTCCGGTGCTGTCGGGTTGGAGGCGGCCAGCCGCGGCGCAAGTCGAGTGCTGCTGGTCGAGCGTGACCCTCGCATGGCGCAGCTCAGCAGACGCAACGCCGATGCCCTCGGACTGGCTGTCGATATCGTCGGTTCGCCGGTCGAACAGGTGCTGCGGAAGTCTGCGACTCAGCCATTCGATGTCGTCTTTGCTGACCCGCCGTACGAGCTGGACACCCCCACCGTCAGCGCCCAGATCGAGCAACTCGTGGCCAAGGGGTGGGTGGACGGCGGCTCCTTGATCGTTGTCGAGCGATCGCGACGCTCACCGAAACTGGTTTGGCCGGATGTGGCTGCGAAGCGTTGGACTCGGCCCTACGGTGAGACCATCTTGGCCTTCGGGTCGCTTGATCCGGAGCCTGGCGGGCCACGAGGAGGAGGAGCCATGACCCGAGCTGTATGTCCTGGGTCATTCGATCCCGTCACTCATGGGCACCTCGACGTTATCGAGCGAACTGCGCGGGTCGTCGATGACGTGGTGGTGGCGGTGGGCACCAACATTTCCAAGAACGCCCTTTTCGCTCCGGATGAGCGGGTCGAGATGCTCACCGAGGAGTGTGCGCAGTGGAGCAATGTCGAGGTGACCCTGTTCGATGGACTGCTGGTTGATTTCTGTGCAGCTCATGGCATTGACATCATCAGCAAGGGCTTGCGGGCCGCCGATTTCAGCTACGAGCTGCAGATGGCTCAGATGAATCGGAAGCTAACCGGTGTGGACACGATGTTCCTGCCCACCGCGCCGCAATGGGCATTCGTCTCGTCCTCATTGGTCCGCGAGGTGGCCACCTTGGGTGGCGACGTCACGGCGTTCCTGCCGGCCAAAATTGCCGCGCGTACGAAGGCGCGGGTGGCGTCTCGGAATGCGGGAGCAGCAATCGATGTGTGAGACGAGGCCCATGTGCGCGACACTAGGGAGCAAAGCACACTCGAAAGGGGACGAGCGTGGTGGCTTTGGGGGCAGGAACGTCCATGGTTGGGCGAGGAACGGCTGAGGAAAAGCTCGCGTATCTCCGCGAGCTCATTCTCAATGCGCGCGCGATGCCGATGTCGGCATCCTGCGTGATCAATCGAGGGGAAGTCCTGGCGGCAATCGATGATCTGATTGAGAACCTGCCGGAGGAAATCGCCGAGGCACAACAGGTTATCGACCGTTCGGCGTACAAAATTGCCGAAGGCGAAGCTGAGGCAAGCCGGATTCTGGCGGAGGCGCGAGATCACGCCGCCAACCTGGCGCAGCACAGCGAGGTAATCCGGCTGGCCGAGCAAATCGCGGCTGAGATGCGGTCCGAGGCCGATCAGGAGGCCTCGGCGCTGCGCCGAGAGACCGATGAGTTCATCGACGCTCGCATGGCCAGTTTTGAGTCCGTGTTGCACAAGACGGCGAGCCAGGTGCGGACCGCTCGTGCCCGGCTGGCTGAGCGCAGCGGCTTGGATACCGGCGAGCTGCCCAGGCTCGACAAGCGCACGTTCGCGGAGTAGTCCGTAGTTTGGCTCCGTGGCCTACCCGCCGGTAGGGTTGGGCGTCGGTCGCGACGAAGAGCGGGGCCGCTCGGCTTGGAAGGATTGCGATGAGTTCGCCGCATCGCCCGCTGAACCCCCGCTCGGGTTTGGTCCTCGAGACCCACGAACTGGGCCGTCGTGCGGGCGCAATGAAGGTGGTTCGAACATCCGTCGAGGCTCCTGCGGACCTGGGAATTGGCGTGATCGGCGTACCACTCGGATCGCCGGTCGAGCTCGATCTTCGGCTTGAGTCGGTGGTCGAGGGAGTGCTAGTCAGCGGCAGCGCCACGGTCGTGGTCCGTGGGGAATGCGTGCGGTGCCTTGGTGAGGTCTCCGACGAGCTGGAGGTCGACATCCAAGAGCTGTACGTCTACCCAGGGGTCGAGCCTGACGATGACCTCGCTAGCCGGTTAGAGGGCGACCTCATCGACCTCGAGCCGCTGCTCCGTGACGAGGTGGTGCTTGCTCTGCCATTCAGGCCCTTGTGCCGGGATGACTGTTCGGGGTTGTGCGTCGAATGTGGCGCCAATCTCAACAACGATCCTGGCCATCGTCACGACGCGCGTCTCGACCCGCGCTGGGAGGCGCTGCGGGGTCTTGAGGACAGAGGCAGCGAACCTTACGATGTTTTACAAACTGCCCCAGGGGCAACGAAATTTCCGGGCAAAAGCGCTCGGAGGAACGAGGAGTGAAGTTGTGGCGGTTCCCAAGAGGCGAATGTCGCGAAGCAACACGCGACATCGCCGTTCCCAGTGGAAGGCGTCCGTGCCCGCGTTGGTGACCTGTGCGAACCCGGCTTGCCGCGAGAAGCACCTGCCCCATGTGGCCTGTCCATCGTGCGGGCAGTACGGGTCGCGCGGAGCCCGTCGTCAGGTTCTCTCGTCCTGATGCGGTCAGAGGCGACTGCTATTCGCCTACCCGCAGGGGAACTGCTGACCGAGCTCGGAATGAGCGTTGATCCCGAGCTGCTTGACCGCGCGCTAACCCACCGCTCGTACGCGTACGAGCAAGGTGGGCTGCCCACCAACGAGCGCTTGGAGTTTCTCGGCGACTCGGTCCTCGGTCTGATCGTCACGGAGCACCTGTTCGTCACCTATCCAGACCTGTCAGAGGGCCAGCTCGCCAAGCTGCGCGCCGCTGTCGTCAACTCCCGTGCCCTAGCCGACGTTGCCCGCCAGCTCGACCTGGGTGCGGTCATCCACCTGGGTCGTGGCGAGGAGAGCACAGGGGGCCGGGATAAGTCCTCGATCCTCGCCGACACCATGGAGGCCGTGATCGGCGCGGTCTTTCTGCAGCACGGCATCGATGCCGCGCGTGGGTTCGTGCACCATCTGTTCGACCCGTTGATGGCCGAGGTGGCGACCCGCGGTGCCGGCTTGGACTGGAAGACCAGCCTTCAGGAAGTCGCATCGATGACCGGCCTCGGCGTGCCGGTCTACGACGTAGTCGAGTCCGGACCGGACCATGCTAAGACGTTCCAGGCGACCGTGAATATCGACGATCAGAGCTATGGACCTGGAGCCGGCCGGAACAAGAAGGAAGCCGAGCAGAATGCAGCAGCGATGGCTTTCGCCGCGCTGAAGGGCGGCCGCGGCTCCGGCCCGCTCCCGACTCGCTGACTGGAGCGCGATCGGTGCCCGAACTTCCTGAGGTCGAGATAGTACGCCGCGGTCTTGCCGGCAGCATCAGCGGGCGCCAGATCGCTCGAGTACGCGTACTCCATCCACGGCCTGTCCGTCGTCACCTGACCGGCCCCGAAGACTTCGAGCTGCGGACAACGGGGCGCACCTTTGCGGAGCCCCGCCGGCGCGGCAAGTATCTCTGGTTGCCCTTCACCGATGGCGACGCGATCCTGGCTCATCTGGGTATGAGCGGGCAGTTCCGGCTCGCCGATGCCGACGCGCCGCTGGTGCCCAACACCCGCATCATCTTCGCCTTCGCCGACGGCGAACCTGGCCTGCGGTTCATCGACCAACGCATGTTCGGTGGGCTTTCGCTCTCGCCGGGAGGTGCCGAGCTGCCGCCCGAGATCGCCCACATCGGTCGCGACCCGTTCGACCCCGAGTTCGATCTGGCCGATGCCGTGGCCCGGTTGCGGCGGCGGAAGACCGCTGTCAAGAGGGCACTTCTGGATCAGCAGCTGGTGTCAGGCATCGGGAACATCTACGCGGATGAAGCGCTGTGGGCGGCTCGAATGCACTACGCGCGCCCGACCAGCACGATGTCGCGTGCCCAGGCTGCCAGCGTGATCACGGCCGCGGCGACGGTCATGACGAAAGCCCTCACCGATGGAGGCACCTCCTTCGATGCTCTCTACGTCGATATCAATGGATCGAGCGGCTACTTCGACCGCTCCCTGGCGGTATACGGACGTGAAGGCGAGCCGTGCCTCCGTTGCGGAACACCGATCCGGCGAGAGCCGTTCATGAATCGGTCGTCGTACCGATGCCCACGCTGCCAACGTGCCCCACGCGGCATGGTCACGCGCGATACGCGACGGACGGCGGATCCAAAGCGCGCTGCGGGAGCATTTGGGAGAGGATGAGGATAGCTGCGAGCGTCGGGAATCGCGCGCCGCCGTTCGGAGGAGGAGGGAGCGGACGCGCTCTTCGTCTGCTAGCGACGACGACGTAGGCGGGTTCACAGCGCGATGCGTGAGCAGCTCCAAAGGAATGGGTATCTTTTAGCGATCGTGGAACGCCTGAAGCACTACGTCCTGGTACGCCATAGGCAGAACTGGAAGCAGCTCTTCCGGTTCGGCCTTGTTGGCGCATCCGGGGTTGTCGTCAACCTGTTCGTCGCGATCATGTGCAAGAAGATTGGTCCCGACGAGAATGGCATCTTCTTCGACTTGCCATTCACTGATTTCAACGTGCGCTGGTACCACGTCTACTCAACGGTCGCGTTCCTGGTCGCCAACCTGTGGAACTTCGAGCTCAACCGGCTGTGGACTTTTCGCAGCGCAAAACACGCCGGCTGGTTTCGCGAGTACTTTCCCTTTCTCACGGTTGGCATCCTGGCCCAGACAATTGGCCTCGGTATCCTCACCCTGCTGATGCACCCCGGTTCGGTCTTCTCGCTTTCCCCGACCTTCTTCGACGGCTCGACGGGCTTCCGTACTCGTTTCTACTGGGCTCAGCTGATCACCATCGCGATCGTCACCCCACTGTCGTTCCTGCTGAACAAGTTCTGGACTTTCTCTGCCGTACGTGGCAAGAACAACGTCAGTGCGACTGCGGACGAAACCGTCGAGACCGGGCATCCGACCGCCGGCGTCTAATGGTCGGCCTGGCGGCGATCGGGGACCCGCCCCGCGACTTACCGGGAGTCTCCACATCTGTCAGTTACAGTGAGGTCGCCTTTCCGCAGCCGGATCTTCGCCTGAGCTCACACCGTCGAGAGGTGGGACGTTGTACCTCAAGAGCCTGACCTTGCGCGGCTTCAAATCCTTCGCATCGGCCACGACTCTCAACTTTGAACCTGGCATTACCTGCGTCGTCGGCCCCAACGGTTCCGGCAAGTCGAACGTTGTCGATGCTCTCAGCTGGGTGATGGGTGAGCAGGGCGCCAAGTCATTGCGCGGCGGAAAGATGGAGGACGTCATCTTTGCCGGCACCTCGGGACGCGCTCCGCTCGGCCGCGCGGAGGTCGTGCTCACCATCGACAATTCCGATGGTGCGCTGCCCATCGACTACTCCGAGGTCACCATCTCGCGAACGATGTTTCGCAACGGCGGCTCGGAATACGCCATCAACGGCAACGTGACGCGCCTGCTCGACATCCACGATCTGCTGAGCGACTCCGGGATCGGCCGGGAGATGCACGTCATCGTCGGTCAAGGACAGCTCGACTCGATCTTGCAGGCAACGCCGGAGGGTCGCCGTGGCTTCATCGAAGAAGCGGCGGGAGTGCTCAAGCACCGCAAGCGCAAGGAGAAGGCGGTCCGCAAGCTCGAGGCCTGCGAAGCAAACCTGAACCGGCTGTCTGACCTGATCGATGAGATCCGACGGCAGCTGAAACCGCTCGGCCGACAGGCCGAAGTCGCGCGGAAGGCGGCCATCATCCAGGCGGAGGTGCGCGACGCCAAGGCGCGGCTGCTCGCCGATGACTTGCTCCAAGCCAGGCACGCATTGGAGTCGGAGCTTGCGGATGAGCAGGCGATGAACGAGCGCCGCCGGGCCCTCGAGCAGGCACTCGACGCGGCTCGGGTGGCCGAGGTGGCCGCCGAAGAAGCCGTACGGGAGGGCGTACCTAGGCTGGCGGCTGCCCAGGAGACCTGGTATTCCCTCGCCGCCCTCCGGGAGCGCGTCGCCACCACACTCTCCATTGCCCGGGAACGGATGCGGCAAGCAGAGGACGACCCAGGAGAGCTCCTCGTGGTACGCGACCCGGACGAACTGGACCGCGAGGCTGCGCGGGTTGCCGCCCAGGAGGACGAGCTGTCTGGTCAGCTCGAGGAGAAGGCAGCGGCATTGCAGGCTGCCACGACCCACCGAAGCGCCCACGAGGATGCCCAGCGCGCCGAGGAGAACCGGCTGGCGGCGCTCATCCGTGCGGCTGCTGACCGGCGCGAAGGGCTGGCCAGGCTCACCGGACAGGTCAACTCACTGCGCAGTCGTGGCGAAGCAGCGGAGGCGGAGATCAGCCGGCTAACCGCTGCGCAGCAGCAGGCCGCCGAACGGGCCGAACAAGCCTCCAGAGCGTTCACCGTGCTGGAGACCAAAGTGGCAGGCCTTGATGCTGGTGAGTTCGGCCTGGATGCAAATCACGAGGCGGCGCTGGAGGTGCTGGACAGGATCGAGAAGCAGCAGGCTGAGCTACGGCGTCAGGACCAGGTCGCGATCCAAGAGAGGGCAGCCCTGGCGGCGCGTGTGGAGGCGCTGCGCGTCGGGTTGAACGGCAAGGACGCGACCTCGGCCCTGCTTGCTGCCACCGATCGGCTGAACGGGTTGTTGGGGTCAGTCGCCACCCTCGTCAGGGTGCAGTCCCCGTACCAGACGGCCATTGCAGCGGCTTTCGGTTCGGCAGCCGACGCTGTGGCCGTAACCGGCCTCGATGCGGCAATGGCTGCGTTCGACCATCTCAAGGCGGAGGATCTGGGACGCGCGGGACTGTTGCTCGGCGGAGTGGCTGAGACCGAGCGGACCGACAATTGGCCTGCGCTTCCTCCCGGGGCACAATACGCGGTCAGGCTGGTCGAGGTACCTGATCAGCTCATCCGAGCAGTGCAGCGGGTCCTGCGCAAAGTTGCGGTAGTCGAGAACTTGCCCGCAGCCCAGAGTCTGATCGCTCAGCTGCCCGACGTCATCGCCGTCACCCCTGACGGGGACGTTCTCAGTGCTCACTTTGCCGCCGGCGGATCGTCCGCGAACCCGACGCTTATCGAGGTGCAGTCCGCCATCGACGATGCCGAGCGGCGACTGGCCGAGGCCAGTCACGCATGCGAGCGCCTGCGATTCGCTGAGAGCCAGTTGGACGAACAGCATCGTCAGGCCAGTGCCACCGTCGAGGTCACGCTGGCCAGGCTGCACGAGTCCGATGCCGCGATGGCGGCTTTGGCCGAGGAGCTTGGCCAGCTCAGCTCGACCGCCCGCTCGGCATGCGACGAAGCCGAGCGGCTGCGTCAGGCGATTGCGGACGCGGCGACGGCGCGTGACCGTGACGTCGCCGGGCTCGCCGACCTCGAACATCGCCTCGAGCTTGCCCTGGAGACCGTGGATGAGATGCAACCGGATCCCGCAGAACGTGACCGGTTGGCCGAGCAGGCCAGGCTCGCCCGCAGTGCGGAGATGGACGCTCGTCTGGCGTTGCGGACGTTGGAGGAGCGAGCGCGCGCCCTCGCTGGTCGAGCCGATGCGCTGCGCCGCTCCGCTGCGGCCGAACGCCAGGCGCGTCGCCGTGAGATCGCCCGCCGCGAGCGACTGGCACGCGAGGCGCGTACCGCGACCGCTGTACATGCCGGGGGAACACTCTTGGCCCACCTTCTCGAACGCTCCCTAACGCTGGCGGCGCACGAACGCTCTCAGGCGGAGGTGATGCGAAGCGACGCCGAGGCTGCGCTCAGTGCGGCGCGCGCGTCGGTACGTTCACTGACGCGGGACTTTGAGTCGTTGGTGGACGCGGCCCATCGAGACGAAATGGCGAGGGCCGGGCAGCAGATGAGGGTTGATGCCCTAGCCGAGCGGGCCATGGCCGAGCTCGGCCTCGAAACTACGGATCTGTTGGCCGAATATGGACCGGACCAGCCGGTGCCGGTGCTCACGGGGGAGGACGACAGCGCCGACGCCGGCGAGGAGGACCAACCGTCTTCGGCCGAGCCCGTGCCGTACGTCCGCGAGGTGCAAGAGAAGCGGCTGCGGATCGCCGAGCGTGAGCTCGGTTTGCTTGGCCGGGTCAATCCGCTCGCCCTGGAGGAGTTCGACGCTCTGGAGGCCCGACACAAATTCCTCTCCGCACAGCTGGAGGACCTGCGGAAGACCCGCCGAGATCTCCTGGAGATCATCGTCGAGGTTGACAACAGGGTGGAGCGGGTCTTCGCGGAGGCGTATACCGACATTGCGGCCGCTTTCGAGCGTGTGTTCGCACGGCTCTTCCCCGGCGGGGAAGGCCGGCTGATCCTGACTGAACCGGGCAACTGGCTGATCACGGGCGTCGATGTCGAGGCCCGGCCGCCGGGGAAGAAGATCAAGCGGCTCTCGTTGCTGTCCGGTGGTGAGCGCGCTTTGGTGGCTGTCTGCTTCCTCATCTCACTTTTCATCGCACGACCCAGCCCCTTCTACATTCTTGACGAGGTCGAGGCCGCTCTCGACGACACCAATCTCGGTCGCCTACTGGAGATCTATGAGGAGCTGCGGGCGACAAGCCAATTACTGGTGATCACTCACCAGAAGCGGACGATGGAGATCGCGGACGCCTTGTATGGGGTGAGCATGCGCGGTGACGGAGTCTCAACCGTGATCTCTTCACGGCTCCGTGAGACCGTGTCCGTCGCCTGAGCCGCACCCCGCCATCCAAGACCGCACTATGACGGGCAGCCGCTTCGCCGACAGCAGGCGCTCGCGCCGTAAACGTCCTTTCGGCCACCAGCCGTCGAGGTGTACACAGCTTGCTCACGCTGTGCATGGCATGCAGGCCATGTACAGCGTCTGCATCCCACGCAGCGTGGGATGTTGACGTTGAGCGAGGCTTAGTCGTGTTGGCGAGCGACGAAGGAGGCGAATCTGGCGGGCTGCCTGTCAGAGTGCAATCCAAGACTGTGATGAAATCGAGAGCAAGACTCGGCGTTTCAATAGGGACATCGTGATCTTCCCTTGGCAGACTATTGGCCCGAGAGCTGTTCCACCGGCACCGCCCGCAATACGTTGCGGTTGTAAGACCCGTAAGACAGTTCCTTCCCCGTAACGCTCGACATCGACTGTCTGAAAGGGGTATCCGTGACCTCCATCGTCGTCGCTATGTTCGTGACCTTGGTCGTGGCAGCCTGCATTGTGGCCTTGGTCCTGCTCGGAATGGAGGGCCGGGGCAAGCAGCGCGCACCGCGGCTGGCCGACCGGGCGGCTCGGGCGGCAGAGCATCTCAATGGTGACGGAGAGCCTCCCGCTCGCTTCATCAAGATGATCGAGTCCACCCGCGGTCGCTGAGCGGGGCCCCGGCCCGTCCTCAGTAGGATGAGCCGGTGGATGCGACAACTCTCTGGTTGGTCGTTGGCGTCATTCTGCTGGGGGCTACCCTTCTCGTCGGTTTCCTCGCCGTCGGCCGGCGCCGAGCGCTGCGTACTGGTGAACCGCCGCCCATCCTTGAAAAGCCCCCGCGTGGATGGGAGAAGCCGGCCGAAGACTCCGGGGATGAACCCTCCGCCACACAGGTTGACGTCCGAGCCGTTCCGCCGGAAGTCGAGATCCCTGACATCGAGCTGGCTCCGGAGGCGCCGGAGCTCGAGCGTCCCGAAGCTCCGGAGAGCCGGCTGGTACGCCTGCGCCGCCGGCTTGCGGGTTCCAACAGCGCGCTAGGCCGCGGCCTGCTGCTGTTGATCACTCGTGATCGGATCGACGAAGATACCTGGGAGGAGTTCGAGGCGACGCTCATCACCTCCGACCTTGGGGTCGCACCGACGACTGAACTGGTGGAGTCGTTGCGTAGCAAACTGCGGGTCGAGGGGATTTCCGAGCCGGGACAGGCAAAGGCCATTCTGCGAGCCGAATTGATCAAGCTCGTTGATCCCACGATGGATCGCACTCTCAATGCAGACCGGGCCGAGCAGCCTGCGGTCGTCATGGTGGTTGGTGTGAACGGCACCGGCAAGACCACGACCGTGGGCAAGCTTGCCCGGGTGCTGGTCGCCGAGGACAAGGATGTGCTGCTGGGGGCCGCTGATACCTTCCGCGCAGCTGCGGCCGACCAGCTCGAAACCTGGGGCAGCCGGGTGGGAGTGCCGACCGTGCGAGGGGCGGAGGGGGCAGATCCAGCAAGCGTTGCTTTCGAGGCTGTCAAAGCCGGCATCGAGCAAGAGGTCGACGTGGTACTGATCGACACCGCGGGTCGGCTGCACACCAAAGTTGGGCTGATGGATGAGCTGGGCAAGGTGAAGCGGGTGATCGAACGCCAGGCACCGGTCGGTGAGGTGCTCCTGGTACTCGATGCCACCACCGGTCAGAACGGACTCACTCAGGCTCGGATCTTTGCCGAGGTTGTCGATGTGACCGGCATCGTGCTCACCAAGCTTGACGGGTCGGCCAAAGGTGGCATCGTGGTCCAGGTGCAGCGGGAGCTGGGCGTTCCGGTCAAGCTCGTCGGCCTCGGCGAAGGTGCAGATGATCTTGCACCGTTTGACGCGGAGGTCTTCGTTGATGCCCTCTTGGATGAGCAAGCCGCATGACGAACATCCTGCACCCACCAGTTGAGGGCGCGGCGTTCGACGCGTTCCTGCGGAACACCGCGCCGACCAGCCGGGATCACAGGAGGTGGCGGCCGGACGACGGCATGATGCCGGCCCTCTACCTCAGCCATGGTGCTCCGCCGGTTTTCAACGACCCGCACTGGATGGACCAGTTGTTTGCTTGGTCGCGATCCTTGCCGAAGCCGGCGGCCATCTTGATCGTGAGTGCCCACTGGGAGGCCGCCCCGCTCGCCCTTTCCGCATCAGCGGCGCGCACCCCGCTGATCTATGACTTCAGCGGATTCGGGCGGCGGTATTTCGAGATGACGTATCAGACGCCGGACGCGGCGGCGCTCGCCGCAAAGATCACCGCGCTGATGTCTGACACCGAGCCGGTGCACGAGCATCCGAGTCGCGGTCTGGACCACGGTGCCTGGGTGCCGCTGAAGGTGATGTATCCGTACGCGGACGTGCCGGTGCTGCAGCTCAGCATGCCCACACACGATCCGGACCGGCTCCTGCGAATCGGACAGCAGCTGCGGACACTGCGCGAGGAGGGAGTGTTGATCATCGGATCTGGCTACATGACCCACGGCCTACCCTTCCTCGGCCGCGACAGCTGGGAGCGCAACGTGATCCCTGGCTGGTCCCGCGATTTTGACGCCTGGGCCGCCGAGGCGCTGGCGGCGGGACGGATCGACCTGCTGGCCGATTTCCGGCACGCACCTGGGATGCCGTACGCCCACCCAACGGTCGAGCATTACACCCCGATCTTCGTCACCTTCGGTGCCGCGACCGATCCCTCAGCGCCACCGAAGGTCGTGATCGACGACTTCCAGATGGGCCTAGCCAAGCGGTCATTCCAGGTGGCATGAGTAGCCTTC
>CAVUTQ010000022.1:0-41120 GCA_963744455.1 uncultured Actinomycetota bacterium
CACGAGATTCACGCACCGCCGCACGCCTGGTTCGGATCTCATCGAGGACCTTGCTTAGCCGCCCGAGATAAGCGCCTCGTCGGGTAGCCCAAGTTGGGCGCCCCAGTAGATCGTGAGATCACCGAACCGTTCGACAAGGCCACTGCAAGCAAGATCACCGTCGAGCATGACGACCACATCGCCAAGGGCGGGGGAGTACTCATCAAGCAGTCTCCGCCCGGTGGTGACGTGAATGGGCTGACCGACTCGATTCAGGACGATCTTGTGGCGTGCGGCGAGCAGCTGGATGCTGCTGATGCCGGGAATGACGGTGAGAGCAAGATCAACTCCAAGCGCCCTGATCGACTCCACGATGCGGATCGTCGAGTCATAGAACGCCGGGTCGCCCCAAACCAGAAAGCCAATCGTGGTGTTGTCGCCGACCTCGGCGGCGATGATCCCGGCATACCGCCGAGAGCGGGCTTCGTGCCAAGTCCCTACTCCAGCCCGATAATCCGCGGCGCCGCGCTCCCGATCGGGTCCTCGGTCGGGATCTGGCACTTCGACGAAGCGGTAGTGATCATGGGTGATCAGCGCTCGGCAGAGGTCCTCGCGCAGCTTGACAAGATCGCGCTTCGCCGCCCCCTTATCGGCCACCAGGAACACGTCGACACGATTCAGCGCCGCCACGGCCTCGCGGGTCAAGTGATCAGGATCTCCACTCCCGATTCCGATCACCAGCGCCTGAATGGTCACAGCCGGCCAGCCACCCGCGTTCCCGCCAGTAGCAGACCAAGATCGGCATGTTGTTCTACAGCAGTTGCCAGCGTATTGATCATGGTTTCTCGTCGCTCACTGAACCCGGGTGCCTCGGGATCAGGACGCCACGGGGATCCAGCAGCAGCGGCGATCTCGGCCAGCCAGGCCCGGCGGAAACCGTCGTTCTCCCATGCCCCATGCCACATCGTCCCCCACACTTGACCCTCGCGCCGGCCGTCGAGGAACCGCTCAGCCTCACCACCCCCGATCTCCGCAATTCCATGGTGGATCTCGTACGCATCGACCTGGTGACCGCGCCACGTGCCGGTCGGGCGCCCCAGCACCTTGTCGATGCTGAAACTGATCTTCACATGCAGCAGGCCGAGCCCCTGGACGACCCCATGGCCTGACTCGATCGGGTCGTCGATCACCATCGCCAGCATCTGGTATCCGCCGCAGATGCCGAGCACTGGCGCACCACGTCGGGCTCGGGCTTCGATCACCTGCGACAAGCCTGTTCGCCGCAACCAGTCCAGATCGCTGACCGTTGAACGAGAACCGGGCAGCACTGCAAGATCGGCTCCCGCAAGTGCTCGCGCGTCCGTCGTGACGAGCACGTCGACTCCCGGTTCAGCCGCCAGCGCCTCGACATCGGTGCTGTTTGACAGGCGTGGCAGCCGCACGACCGCTACTCGGAGGGCGCCCGCCGCTGCGCCCTGACGCCGCCAGGCGGCCACCTCGAGCGTGTCTTCGGCATCCAGCCACACATTCGGAAGCCAAGGCACCACCCCGGCGAACGGCACGCCGGTCCGCTTGCTGAGCTCGTCCAGACCAGGCTGCAACACTCCGACATCCCCGCGGAACTTATTGATCAAGAAGGCCGTGATCAACTGCCGATCGTCATCGTCGAGCAGTGCCACGGTGCCGTACAGCGAGGCAAAGACCCCGCCACGATCGATGTCGCCGATCACAATCACCGGCAGTTTCTTCGCTCGAGCGAGCCCGAGGTTGACGTAGTCGCCGGCGCGCAAGTTGATCTCCGCGGGCGATCCGGCACCCTCGCAGATGATCACGTCGAAGCGACTCGCGAGTTCGTCGTACGCCGCGAAGGCCGCGGTTGCCAGGTGGCCGCGACCGCTCGCGTACTCCCCTGATTCCAAGGTGCCGCACGGTTGGCCCCGGAGCACGATGTGCGATCGGCGATCGGAGCCGGGTTTCAGTAGCACCGGGTTCATCGCCGACTCGGGTGTGACGCCTGCGGCTTGCGCCTGCAGGTATTGAGCGCGACCGATCTCGGCGCCGTCGCTGCACACACAGGAGTTGTTCGACATGTTCTGCGCCTTGAAGGGCGCAACTGCAACGCCCCGACGCGCGAGCGCCCGACACAAGCCGGTGACAACGAGCGACTTGCCTACGTCTGAGGACGTGCCTGCCATCAGGACGCCGCTCGACGTAGGTGTCTCGCTGCTCACTGGCGCAGTGTACGGCGTGTCCACATGACGACCGGCGCTTGCTGGAACGGTGCCAGCTATGTTTGGCTTACGCCGGGCGTTATCAAATCGTGACCTGTTCGGGGGTCGTCGTGGACGACGAAGGCAACGTGACTAGCAGAGGACTACGGATCGCCTCTGCATGTGCTGCGGTGGTCGTGAGCGCAGCAGTCGCTGGTGCTGCTCTGTTGGGCGGTTCGGCCATCAGCGACTCGGGCATCCCCAGTGGCGAGGACGAACGGCTCGTGGCGGTTCCGGCCACTGACTCGCCGCCACCCACGGTGACGCCGAGGGGCGCCACCAACCGATCGATCCGGGCCCGCGCGCACTCTCGGTCCAAGTGCCAGGGGGAGAAGACCCCGGCTATCTGTCGTCGCGAGCCCACGCGTCGTTCGACTGCAACGCCGACCCGATCAACCAGGAGCCCTCGCACACCAACGACAGCTGAAAACCGGTCGAAAGCAACCACCACAAAGACCGAAAGCTTCAGACCGACACCGACCAAGCGGCCGACTCAGGCAGCAAAGTCCGCGCCGTCCAGGACGACTACCGAGAGCTCTCCTAACTACGCGACGCGCTCGGACTGGGCGAACGCGGTGCTGGCTGAACTCAACTCCGAGCGCGCCAGCCATGGATTGCGAGCCTTGAAGATGAATAGCAAGCTCGTCTCAGCGGCGCATGCGCACAACCTCGCAATGGCCAAGGCCAACACGCTGAGCCACCAGTTGAGCGGCGAGGCGGCACTGGGTTCTCGGGTTTCCGCCGCCGGATACCGCTGGAGTGCTGTTGCCGAAAACGTCGCCTACAACAGCAGCCGTTCGCAGGCCGGCGTGCTTGCGGTGCAGAAGGCGATGTACAACGAAAAGCCACCTAACGACGGACATCGCCAGAACATCCTGAACAAGACCTATGTCGATGTCGGCATTGACGTGATCAGCGATTCCGTCCACGGCAAAGTCTGGCTGGTCACCGACTTCGGCAGGCCCTGAACCACCACGCGAGTTTGCGCCCTGAGCTCGTCGAAGGGCCTTCGACAGGCTCAGGCCGCATTCCTCCACTCAGTCGTCCGCAGCGTACGCGGTCAGGGCTGCAGGCTCCGTCACACTTGTCCTTCGCGCGGGCCGCTGTACCAGGGCGATCCCCGCCAAGATCAACGCACCACCGAGCAGCTGCATCGGCCCGGGACGCTGCCCCAGCAGCACGAAAGCGAAGATCACTGCGAAGATCACCTCGGTCAACGCCGCGAACGATGCCAGCGAGCTGCCGAGGCGGCGCACTGCGACGATGCCGCTGGGGTAGGCAAGCACTGCGCTGACCAAGATCAATAAAAGTACCGGAAGCCACCAGCCGACGGCTTGGTCGGCCAAGAATCGCTACCCCGCCAGACGCGGCCAGCGGAAGGATGCCAGCTGCAGCGGCTGCCAGGAGAACAGCCGCCCCGATGCCAGTGCCGGCCGTGGTCAGCAGCAGCGGGTGGATCGGTGCGTCGGTCCCGTTGTCCTCACTGAGGAGGAAGTATGCGCACAAGCACAGCGCCGCGCCCAGACCCCAAGCGACGCCGATCGGGTTGAGCGTGAGTCCGTCGCGAAGGTCGAGGACGAAGGCCAAGCCGAGGATCGATAGGCCCGCACCCAACAGCACCGACCACGCGGGCCGACGGTGGTTTCGCGCCCAATGCCAGCCGATCAGCATGACCGGCGCCAGGAATTCCAAGAGCAGCGCAACGCCGACCGAAAGGTACTGCACCGCGCTGAAGTAGCAAAGTTGCGCCAGAGCGATCGCGACCACTCCATACGCCAACATCCGCAGAGACTGCGCGCCGGTCGGCAGACCGATTCGCCGGAGCAGCAGCAGCGTCGGTATGAGGAGGATCAGGAACGCACCTCCGACACGAGTAGCGACCACTGCCGCGGGCGACCAGCCCAAATCCAGCAGCGAGCGGGCAAGGGAGCCAGAGAGTCCAAACGATGACGCCGAGACCAGCGCCAGAACCAAGCCACCGGTATAACTCCGATCGGTGGCCGTACGGGTGGCTTCCGAAGCAATGCTGGACATCTCTCGCCTCCTCATCTAGCCGCCATTGGCCACACCATGTAATGACCAAAAATCGAGTACACTAATGACACTAGACCTGAATTCGTCAGGAGTCAAGATGCTTTTTAGTCATGACACCGAGCGCTCGCTCGCTGAGACCGCGGCGCTGGTGAACACCGTGGGGCTGGACGGTGACACGCTCGTCACGCTCCCTGATCTCGACGACTTCCTGGCCCGTTATCCCTACTCAGGTGTCATTCGCCGGACTCAAGACTGAGCTTGAGTCGGTACGCGGTCTGCGGCCACGGCTACGCAGGTTTTGGACAGCCGCGAACCGGGACGAGGCAGCGACTCTCGCAAACGAGATCCTTGCCGAAGCCGACGCCCGGCCCTACCTGGCCCGGCACGACGAGTGGGACTGGCACCTGCACGTCACCCGCCCGGATGCCCCGCTCGCAGACCGGATCGCGGCCGAGGCCGCGATGGCCTTTCTCGATCTGATCAGGGCCGACGCGCTTGGCCGACTGCGCATCTGTGCCGCCGATGACTGCGAGGATGTGCTGGTCGACCTCTCCAAGAACTCCTCGAAGCGCTACTGCGATACCGGAAACTGCGGCAACCGGACCAACGTGGCCGCGTATCGCGCGCGCAAACGACTGCAAAGCGCGCTATGACGGTCAGCACGCTTCGCCGACTGCAGGAGCTCGCGGCTGGCTATAGCAAGGTTCGACGTTCGAACGCGAGCGACGAAGGAGGCGAATCTGGCGTGCTGGCTGTCAGAGTGCCATGGAGCTGAGCGCATGAAGCCCTCGCGCCGGGCGGCCGTCCCGCCCTTCGCAGTGATGAGCATCCTCAATCGGGTGGCCGAGCTGCGCGCCCAGGGCCGGGAGGTGATCTCGCTCTGCGCCGGCGAGCCGTCTCAGGGGGCGCCGTCGGACGTGCGACGTCGTGCCGCCGAGCTGATGATCGACCGTACGCCGTTGGGCTACACCGAGACCTTCGGCATCAGGCCGTTGCGTCGCCGGATCGCCGCGCATTACCGGCGCTGGTATTCCCTAGACATCGATGAAGATCAGATCGCGTTGACCACGGGCTCATCCGGCGCCTTCCTGCTCGGCTTCCTGGCCGCTTTTGATCAGGGTGACCGGGTGGCGTTGACCCGGCCGGGCTATCCGGCGTACCGGAACATCCTGGCCTCGCTGGGATGTCAGGTGGTCGAGCTGGCCTGCGGCCCGGCGGAACGCTTCCAGCCCGCGGTGGAGATGCTGGAGCAGGCGCATGCGGCTGCTCCACTGGCGGGACTGGTGGTCGCCTCTCCGGCCAATCCGACTGGAACCATGATCGCCCCAAATCATCTGGCCGAGCTTGCAGGATGGTGCCGTGATCATGAAGTACGGCTGGTCAGCGACGAGATCTACCACGGGATCACCGACCAGACCATTGCAGCCAGCTGCGCCTGGGAGCATGATCGCGAGGCCATCGTGATCTCATCTTTCTCCAAGTACTGGGGAATGACAGGGTGGCGGCTCGGATGGAGCCTGGTGCCGGCCGACCTAGTGGCGGCCTACGACTCACTGGCCGGGAACTTCACTCTCTGCCCTCCGGTGCCGGCCCAGCATGCGGCGATCGCCGCCTTCACCGACGAGTCCTACCGAGAGGCCGATGCTGCCGTCGCATCCTTCGCGGACGCTCGGGCGATTGTGCTGGCAGCGCTCGATGATCTCGGTTGGACGGGAGTCGCGCCCGCCGACGGCGCCTTCTATGTCTACGCCGGCATTGGTGGCCAGCTCGGGCCATATCCCGACTCGGAGTCCTGGTGCGAGGCGCTGCTGGAGGAACATGGTGTGGCGCTCACTCCCGGAATGGACTTCGACCAACGAGACGGTGGCACCGCAATCCGCATCTCGCTGGCCGCCGGCCCCGATGCGGTAGCCGCAGCCCTGATCCGCATCCTGCGCTTTCAGCAATCCCTCAAAAGGTGACGCGTCTCTGCGCCCTGAGCTGTCGCTTTCTGCGCCCTGAGCCTGTCGAAGGGCGTGCATCTGGCGCTTCGACAAGGGAGGGGCTCAGCGCACATAGCCGACCTGACAGGCGCAGCGCGCATAAGCCCAAAGAGGTAGGACATACAAGTGGTTTTCCCGTGTCCGAAGCGAGGGCGGTACGTTGGGTTTCGACCGGCCGGTGCCACCCACGAGGAGAAGCCGAGCCAGTCCAATCCGCTCGCTACACACAGCGAGCCGGAGGCATAACCAACGCCCCGGAGGGTGGTGGTACCACCCCGCGCGGCGATCCCGCACCGGGACCGATGAGATGCGGAAACCACCGCGTCTGGTGACGAGAGGATGCACTCGTGAGCGACGTCAGCGGTGCAAGCGGAGAGGTCGAGCTGGTCCAGCTGCTCACCCCGGAGGGGGAGCGGTTGGAACACCCCGAGTACTCCTTCAGCGGCGACGATGACCAAATCAAGAGCTTTTATCACGACATGGTGTTGACCCGTCGGGTCGATGCCGAGGCAACGGCCCTGCAGCGCCAGGGCGAACTAGGGCTGTGGGCTTCCTGTTTGGGCCAGGAGGCAGCGCAAGTAGGCTCCGGCCGCGCGCTCGGCAAGCAGGACTTCGTCTTCCCTACATATCGAGAACACGGTGTGGCCTGGTGCTTGGGCGTCGACCCGTTGCACCTGCTGGCCCTGTTCCGTGGAATTGATCTTGGTGGCTGGGACTCTCAGAAGAGCCGATTCCATCTATACACGATCGTCATCGGGGCGCAAACACTTCATGCCACCGGCTACGCGATGGGCGTGGAACGCGACGGCCTCGTCGGCACCGGCGATCCCGACCGCGACATGGCAGTGGTCTGCTATTTCGGCGACGGCGCGACCAGCGAGGGCGACGTCAACGAGGCCTTCATCTTCGCCAGCTCCTACAACGCGCCCATCGTCTTCATCTGCCAGAATAATCAGTGGGCGATCTCCGAACCAATCGAACGGCAGTCTCGGATTCCCTTGTATCGCAGGGCTTCTGGCTTCGGTTTCCCGGGCGTACGCGTCGACGGCAATGACGTGCTCGCGGTGTACGCAGCCACCACGACAGCACTCGAGCGAGCGCGTACCGGCAGCGGCCCATCCTTGATCGAGGCCTACACGTATCGCATGGGCGCCCACACCACCTCCGACGATCCAACGAAATACCGGCTCGCCGACGAGCTCGAGCACTGGCGGCTGAAGGATCCGATCGAGCGGGTCCGGGCGTACCTGACGCGGAGCGGCAGCGGCGACGAGGCCTTCTTCGCGAACGTGGAGGCCGAAGCCTCCGACTATGCCGCCGACCTGCGAGCCCGCTGCCTCGAGCTCCCCGACCCGGAGATCCTGGATTTCTTTGATTTGGTGTACGCCGAACAGACCCCCTATCTCGTTGAGCAGAAGGCTAACTACGCCGAGTACCTGGCAACGTTTGAGGACTCTGAGCCCGTCGAAGAAGCTCGACAAGCACAGCCGGCATACGGGGGAGGCGTCTGATGACCATGTTGACCATGGCGAAGGCGCTCAATGCGGGCATGCGAAGAGCGTTGGAAGCCGATCCCAAGGTCGTGATCGCCGGCGAGGACGTGGGCAAACTTGGTGGGGTCTTCCGAGTTACCGAAGGCTTGCAAAAGGACTTCGGCGAGCATCGAGTGGTCGATTCGCCACTGGCGGAATCTGGCATCGTTGGCACCGCTGTGGGCATGGCGCTGCGCGGCTACCGGCCAGTGTGCGAGATCCAGTTCGACGGCTTCATCTACCCGGCGTTCGACCAGATCGTCACCCAGCTCGCGCGGCTGCATTACCGGTCACGAGGGCTGTTGCGGATGCCGATCGTGATCCGGGTCCCCTACGGCGGCGGAATCGGAGCCGTCGAGCACCACAGTGAATCCCCGGAGGCCTATTTCTGCCATACCCCAGGCTTGAAGGTCGTGACTTGTTCCAATCCGGTGGATGCGTACTGGATGATCCAGCAGGCCATTGCCTCCGATGACCCGATCATCTTCTTCGAACCCAAGCGGCGTTACCACGAGCGGGCTGAGGTGGACGAGTCACAGACTCCAGCACCGTTGCATGTCGCGCGGGTGGCTCGACCCGGCACCGACGTCACGCTGATCGCTTACGGACCAATGGTCAAGACCTGTCTTGACGCTGCTGAAGCCGCCACCGAGGAAGGTCATGAGCTTGAAGTGATCGACCTCCGCACACTGTCGCCACTGGATATGGGCGTGGTGCAGGAGTCGGTGCAGAAGACCGGCCGGGTGGTCACCGTGCATGAGGCCCAACTGAACCTCGGGCTGGGTGCTGAGCTTGCCGCACGAATCACCGAGCAGTGCTTCTACTCGCTGGAAGCACCGGTGCTGCGGCTGGGTGGTTTTGACATCCCATATCCGCCGAGCCGGGTCGAGGAGGAGTACCTTCCTGATCTTGATCGCGTGCTGGATATCGTCGATCGCTCGCTGGCCTACTGAGCGGGAGGACTCGCATGGCGTTGCAGACATTTCGGTTGCCAGATCCGGGGGAGGGACTGGTCGAGGCAGACATCGTCACGTGGCGGGTTGCCGTCGGTGATCAGGTCAAGATCAATGACATCCTGGTCGAGGTGGAGACCAGCAAGTCGCTGGTCGAGCTGCCGACACCGTACGCCGGCACTGTGACCGAGCTCCTGGTCAACGAAGGTGACACCGTCGATGTGGGTGCACCGATCATCTCGATCGACGATGGCCTGGATGCGGCGCCACCCGCGCAGCCCAAGGGCGACGGCGGGGAGGCACCGGTGCCAAATCTGGTCGGCTACGGGCCGCGCACCGGGACAGCCAAGCGTCGCCCACGGCGCGGCGCTGGGGATGGGCCGGTCGAGGCGCATGATCAGATTGCAGACACTTTCTCAACCCATACACCGGTGTCGCGACGCGCCGACGACCGGGAGCCGTTGCAGGCTGAGCAGGATGCGCCAACCGGTGCCCCGTTACCTGGGCCGGGGGAGACGGCGCCCGCGCCTACGCCTACTGGTGGCGCGGTGCTCGCCAAGCCTCCGGTGCGCAAGCTGGCCAAGGACCTGGGTGTCGATCTTGGAAGCCTCGTCGGCAGTGGGCCGGGTGGGGTGATCACCCGTGACGACGTGACTGCGGCGAGTACGCATGCCGAGGAGAGCATGCGGGCTGAGCCCTGAGAGCTCAGGACGGCGCCCTTCGACGAGCTCAGGACGGCGCCTGTAGCAGTCCGACAAGGGGCGCGCGAGGACGTACGGATCCCGATCAAGGGAGTGCGGAAGTCGACGGCGGATGCGATGGTCCGCTCGGCGTTCACTGCGCCTCATGTCTCGGTCTGGCTGGACTGCGACGTGAGCGCGATGATGCAGCTGGTGGAGCGACTCAAGGCGCGCCACGAGTTTGCTGATCTTCGAGTGTCGCCGCTGCTGATCGTCGCCAGGGCGGTATGCCTGGCCCTGCGGCGTACGCCAGAACTCAACTCCTTCTGGGACGGGCCGGCTCAGCAGATCGTGCTCAAGAGTTCGATCAATCTCGGGATCGCCACCGCAACTCCGCGCGGCCTCCTGGTACCGAACATCAAAGGCGCCGAAGCGCTCAGCCTGCCCGAGCTGGCCGCTGCCCTGCAGGGAGTCGTGTCAGCGGCGCGCGAGGCCAAGACTCAGCCTGCGGACCTGGCGGGCGGCACGTTCACGATCACCAACATCGGCGTGTTCGGTGTGGACGCGGGTACCCCGATTCTCAACCCGGAGGAGTCCGGCATCTTGTGCGTCGGCCAGATCGCTCGCCGGCCCTGGGTGGTGGGCGATGGATCTGACGAGCGGATTGAACCGCGCTGGGTGACGACCCTGTCGGTCTCGTTCGACCATCGGCTCGCCGACGGCGCCCAGGGTTCCACCTTCCTCGCCGATGTAGCCGCAATCCTCAGCGACCCTGCCCTCGCGCTCCTCTTCTAGCGCCGACTTGTGCAAAATCTGAGCGGTGCTATGGGCCCTTCAGATTCTGATCAAGTCGGCTAGGAGGAGACGAGCTCTTTGTCGCTGACCTGACGACCGGAGTCGACGAGCTCCTGCAGCGCGTCGCCGTCGTCCCACTGGTTCACATTCATCGCAGCTGCCACGGCGCCTTCCCGGAGCCAGAACGCCGTGAACTCCCGAGACGCCAGGTCCCCCCGCACCACCAGCCGGTCCGTTGCCGGGTCGGCGAACCCGCGATACTCGCAGCCGAGGTCGTACTGGTCGGAGAAGAAGAACGGCCGCAACTGGTACGGTGCTTCGGCCCCCAGCAGGTTGCCCGCCACATGCAATCCTTGGTTCTTGGCGTTGGCCCAGTGCTCCACCCGGATCCGGTGCCGATACTTCGGATGATCATGGGCCGCCACATCGCCAGCGGCGTAGATGTCGGGATCGGAGCTGCGCAAGGTGGCGTCGACTGCTATCCCGCCATCAGCCAGCTTGAGGCCGGCCGCATCGGCGAGGGCGATGTTGGGTGCAGCGCCGACGCCGATCAGGACCGTGTCAGCCGGTATGGAATGACCACTCCTGACCTGCACCGACGACGCTACGCCGTCGCCGGCAAAACCTTTGACGCCGACACCCAGCCGCAAGTCGACACCATGATCACGATGGAGCGTGGCGAACGTTGCGCCGATTTGCTCACCGACGACAGCGAGTAAGGGTTGGGACCGCGGCTCGATCATGGTCACCTCGGCACCGTGCTTCCGCGCGGCTGCCGCAGCCTCACAACCAATCCAACCGGCTCCCACAATCACGATCCTGGCGCCCTCGGTGAACCGCTCACGTAGCGCAAGAGAGTCTTCGAGGGTTCGCAGTGTCAGCAGACCGTCCAACTCAGAACCGTGGACATCCAGGCGCCGCGGCGCCGAGCCGGTGGCGATCAGCAACTTGTCATAGGGATACTCGGTGCGGCTGGCAACCGCGACCTTGCGATTCCGGTCTATCCGAGTGGCCATCGTCCCAAGGCGAAGGGTAATTTCCTTGTCTGCATAAGTTGCCTTATCAGCGACCCAGTCCGGCTCGTCAGCCTCTCTGAGCAGCACCGCCTTTGAAAGCGGTGGTCGCTCGTACGGGAGTTGGCTCTCTTCACCGATCAGCGTCAGCTCGCCCTGGTATCCCTGATCTCGGAGCGCGATAGCGGCGCCGGCTCCGGCCAGTGAGGCCCCGATGATGACGATGCGTGATGGCTGCGAGGTGGGAGATTGAGTCATGCGCCAATCGTCTCTCGCCTTGCCGCCGACCGCTACGGGCCACCACGAAGACGGGCCGTGTCGCGCAAGTTAGATCAGAAGGCTTCCTCTGGGACGTCCATGACGGCGAGATCGGTGGCCTCGGCGATGGCGCGCTCGGCTGACAGCCGTGGCAGCACCGTACGCGCAAACCAGCGGCCTGAGGCGACTTTGCCCTCGTAGAAGGACTTCTCCTCAGGCGAGAGCTCGGAATTGAGCCGCTCGAGTGCCACCTCGGCGCCTCGGAGCAGCAGCCAGGCGCAGATCACATCGCCCAGTGCCATCAGTAGTCGCGTGGTGTTCAGGCCAACCTTGTAGACGTTTCGCGGATCGCTGTCTGGAATGCCCGGCACCGATTCGCGAAGATCGTTGATCATGGCTACCACGATTGCCCCGACATCCTCCATAGCCTGCTTCAAGTAGCCGCGTTCCTCTTTGAGCTGACCATTCCCGCCCTCGGCAGCTATCCACTGACTGATCTGCGCCGAAAGATCACCAAGGGCGCGGCCCTGATCCTTGACGATCTTGCGGAAGAACAGATCCTGGCCCTGGATCGCGGTAGTGCCCTCGTAGAGCGTGTCGATCTTGGCATCTCGGACGTACTGCTCGATTGGGTAGTCGGTGAGGAACCCGGAGCCACCGAAGGTCTGCAGCGACTCCGTACCGAGTAGCACCCAGGAGCGCTCCGAGCCGTAGCCCTTGACAATCGGCAACAGGAGATTGTTCAGCCGCTTGGCCGCATCATCGGTGGTCCCGCACGCCCGAGCGATGGCGTTCCGGTCCTGGATCGTCGCGACAAAGAGCAGCAGCGCTCGCAATCCCTCGGTGAAGGACTTCTGCGTCAGCAACGAACGCCGCACATCAGGATGATGAGTGATGGTCACCCGCGACGCTGCCTTGTCGGCAGCCTGGGTGAGATCGGGTCCCTGGACTCGCGTCTTGGCGTACTCCAGGGCGTTGAGATAGCCGGTGGACAAGGTGGCAATCGCCTTGGTGCCCACCAGCATCCGCGCGTGTTCGATGACGTGGAACATCTGCGCGATGCCGTCGTGCACCTCGCCCAGCAGCCAGCCCTTCGCGGGCACACCGGCGTCGCCGAAAGCCAGTTCACAGGTGGTGGAGGCCCTGATGCCCATCTTCTTCTCGAGATTGGTGGCGAAGACTCCATTGCGCTCGCCGGTCAGCTCACCGGACTCAAGATCAAAGTGGAACTTGGGCACGAGGAAGAGCGACAGGCCTTTGGTGCCCGGCCCGCCGACGCCCTCGACCCCGTGTGGCCTGGCCAACACGAGATGAATGATGTTCTCGGTCAAGTCATGCTCGCCTGCGGTGATGAACCGCTTGACGCCTTCGATGTGCCACGTACCGTCGGGCTGGGGAATTGCCCGGGTCCGCCCGGCGCCGACGTCGGAGCCTGCTTCTGGTTCGGTCAGCACCATCGTGGCGCCCCACATGCGCTCGATCATGATCTCGGCGATGCGACGATCTCGCGCGTTGCCGACAGCCCACAGCATGTAGGCGAACTTGGGGCCGGCTGAGTAGAGAGCTACCGATGGATTGGCGCCGATATTCAGCTCGTGCATCGCCCACTGCACGGATGGTGGGGTCACCTGACCGCCGAGCTCGGCTGGCAATTCGAGCTGCCAGGCCCCAGAGTCCATGAGTGCCCGGAAGGACTTCTTGAGCGACGCCGGCACTGTCACCGAGTGGGTCTTGGGATCGAAAACCGGCAGATCCCCATCGGCGAACGATTCCGCAAGCTTTGTCCTGGCGAGGCGATCGGCCTCGGCAAGGATCGCCGAGACGGTCTCCCGATCAAGGTCGGCGTACGGCTCTGTGCCCAGAATCTCTTCGCGACCGAGTACCTCGAAAAGGTTGAACTCGATATCGCGGACGTTGGACTTGTAATGACTCATCCAGCACCTCGAGGAACAAGTTACTTCTCAGTAACTTACATTATGCTACTCGCCGGTAACCAAACCAAGCTGCTACACACAGGATTATGGCTTAACAGCTAGATTGGCTGCTGAACCGAAGCGAATAGCAACGGAGAGGCAGATGCGCAGGTCGCGGGAGCACGACGAAACCAAGATCGGCATATCAGAGCCAAACGACCGTGCTGCTGGGATACCCGGCGTAGCAGTCGCGCTGAAACGATCCGTGCAGAAAATGGGGACGAAGCGGTCCGCGCGTACGTTACTCAAACTCAATCAGACCGACGGCTTCGACTGCATGAGCTGTGCCTGGCCGGATCCGCACCCCGGAGAGCGGCGGACGGCCGAGTTCTGTGAAAACGGCGCCAAGGCTGTCGCCGAAGAAGCCACGACAGAACGCGCGACCCCGGAGTTCTTCGCCCGCCACAGCATCCATGACCTCGACCAGCACAGCGAGCACTGGCTGGGGCAGCAGGGCAGGATCACCCACCCCATGATCAAGAAGCCGGAAGCGAAGCATTACGAGCCGATCGAGTGGGACGCAGCATTCCGGCTGATCGGCGATCAGCTCAACTCAATGACGAGTCCGAATGAAGCGGTCTTCTACACATCAGGCCGTACCTCGAATGAGGCGGCGTTTTGCTACCAGCTGTTCGTGCGGGCGTATGGCACCAACAACCTGCCCGACTGCTCCAATATGTGCCACGAGTCGACGAGCGTCGCATTAGCCGAGACGATCGGCATTGGCAAGGCGAGCGTCACCCTGGACGACGTCCACGGCGCGCAGCTGTTGATCTTGGCCGGCCAGAACCCTGGATCCAACCATCCGCGCATGTTGATCGCGTTGGAGACTGCCAAGCGGAGAGGTGCCAAGATCATTGCGGTCAACCCGCTGCGGGAGGCCGGCTTCATCAACTTCTGCAATCCACAGACGCCGCGCGGGCTCGTCGGCCTAGGCACCGACCTTGCCGACCTGCACCTGCCGATCAGACTCAATGGCGATCTGGCGCTCTTTCAGGCATGGGGTGCGCTGCTGCTGGAATGGAACGCTCTTGATCATGAATTCATTGCCAGACATACGCGTGGCTTCGAGAATTGGCGGGCGCACCTGTCCAACATCGACTGGGACCTGGTGCAGACGACCACCGGGTTGTCCCGCGGGCAGATCACCGAGGCGGCAAAGCTGCTCCGCGACTCCAGTCGGACGGTTTTCTGTTGGGCCATGGGCCTCACTCAGCACCACAACGCGGTAGCCACCATTTCCGAGATCGTCAATCTCACCCTGGCTCAAGGCAACATCGGCAAGCCAGGTGCTGGGCTGCTGCCGGTACGCGGCCACTCCAATGTGCAGGGCGACCGCACGATGGGCATCTGGGAGAGCCCGCCGGCTCACTTTCTCGACCGGCTGCAGTCCGAGTTCGGTTTCCAGCCGCCCCGAAAAGACGGGTACGACACCGTGGATGCGATCCGTGCGCTGCGCGACGGGCATGCCAAAATCTTCATCGGGCTTGGTGGGAACTTCGTGCAGGCCGCTCCCGACACCGAGGTCACCGCCGCAGCGCTCCGGCGGGCCCAGCTCACCGTACACATCTCGACCAAGATCAACAGATCGCACCTGGTCTGCGGCACAACGGCGTTGATCTTGCCGACACTAGGGCGGACTGAGATCGACATGCAGGCGAGCGGGCATCAGTTCGTCTCCGTGGAAGACTCGACCTGCTCGGTCCACGCGTCGCGCGGGCCGTTGCGTCCAGTCAGTCCTCACCTGCGGTCGGAGGTGGCGATCGTCACCGCACTTGCCGAGGCGACGCTCGGTAATCGCTACGGCATCGACTGGCGAGGCATGCGTGAGGACTATCGCCAGATCCGCCGCCACATCGCACGTGTGGTACCCGGCTGCGAGAGCTATGAGGTGAATGTCACCCGGCCGGGCGGTTTTGTGATGCCGCATCCGCCGCGGGATTCACGTACCTTCCCCACCGAGTCCGGACGCGCGGAGTTCACGGTGTCGACGATTGAGGCGCTTCAGGTGCCACCGGGTCATTTGATCTTGCAGACCATGCGCAGCCACGACCAGTTCAATACCACGATCTACGGCTTCAGCGATCGCTACCGCGGCATCGAGCGTGGTCGGCGGGTAGTGTTCGTCAACCGGCGCGACATCGAGGAGCTCGGCTTCCATGATGGCGACGTCGTCGATCTGGTGACGCACTGGGAGGGCGATGATCACGTCCGCCGGGCACACGCGTTCCGGATCGTGGCCTACCAGACCCCGCGCGGTACGGCCGCGGCCTATTATCCCGAGACTAATCCGCTGGTTCCGCTCGACTCAACGGCGTTGGGGAGCAATACTCCCACGTCGAAGTCGGTGATCATCCGGCTGCAGCGACCAGGAACCGGCGGGTCGACACATGCTGCGGGCGGCCAACAGCCGCTGCGCGCCGATGATCATCACAGGAGCGATCCCGAGCCGCTTCACCTGTCCTGATCTTCCTCTGGCCGCTGCTGTTTGCGTATCTCCGCACGAGGCCGCGAGCGTCGGCCGATTCAGCAACGATCGCCTTCATTCATGGCTTTGTGATGAGAAACGTCGGCAGGAGGGGCTGAGGGCAGCTCAGAAACAGGGTGCCACTACCGTTCGGTGGCATGAGTGATCACGCGAAGCAGATTCTGGTGGACGCATTTGGCCGGGTACGGGAGCTGGTGATCGACCTGACAGACGGCCTCACCGACGAGATCGCCAGCTACCGGCCCGATCCGGACGCGAACACGATCGCATGGCTGATCTGGCACCTGAGCCGAGTCCAGGACGATCACGTGGCCGATCTGGCGCAGGTTGCGCAGGTGTGGCCTGAGTGGCGCGAGAGGTTCGGGTTGCCCTTCGGCAAGTGGACCACCGGATACGGCCAAGGTCCCAAGGAAGTGGCCGCTGTCCGTGTCAGTGGCGAGCTGCTCGGGCAATATCACGGCGCGGTTCACGATCTGACTCTGCGTTATCTGGATGGCCTTACGCCGGCGGAGCTGGATCGGATAGTCGATACCCGGTGGGACCCGCCGGTGACAGCCGCAGTAAGGCTGGTGAGCGTGATCGGCGACACGATGCAGCACCTCGGTCAGGCTGCCTACGTACGCGGCCTTGCGGAGCGCCGGGAGCGCGCGTGGCATCAGCCGGATGCCGCTAATCGCTAGTGCCCAGGGCACTAGTCGGGTGGGCGGCGCGGGGCTCCAGGACCATTAGGCTCGGGCAAGTGACCGACCCGGCTGACCAGGACCATGATCGCGACGCACCGCCCAGACACCGCTTCTACAGTGATCTCGCCTCGTGGTGGCCACTGATCTCTGCGCCCGAGGAATACGCCGAGGAAGCAGCGTTCGCAGCCTCGTTGCTGCGCATGTCCAGTCCGCCGACTCGTACCGTCCTGGAGCTGGGGAGCGGAGGTGGCAACAACGCCTTCCATCTCAAGCGCGAATTCGAGATGTGCCTGGTGGATCTGTCAGAGGACATGCTGGCTGTGTCACGACAGCTGAATCCTGATTGCGAGCATTTGCAGGGAGACATGCGGACGCTGCGCCTCGGGCGGAGCTTTGATGCGGTGTTCGTGCACGATGCCATCGACTACATGACGACCGAGGCCGATCTACGCCAGGCGGTCGCCACCGCGTACGAGCACTGCCGGGTGGGCGGTGTTGCGGTCCTGGTGCCGGACAACATCGCCGAGAACTTTGAGCCCGACACCGACCACGGCGGCCACGACGCACCCGACGGACGGGGCGCCCGTTACCTCAGCTGGTCCACCGACCCCGACCCTGACGACACGTGTACTCGCGCCGATTACGCCTTCTTGCTGCGGGCGGCCGATGGCTCGGTGACGGTGGCGCACGATATGCATCACTTCGGCCTGTTTCCACGGGCGCTATGGCTGCAGGTCCTGGCCGATGTCGGATTCCGCCCCCGCTCGGTGGCCGAGGTAACCAGCCAAGACCGACCACCGCGAGAGTTTTTTGTCGGTGCCCGCGTCCGTCCATGATGGAGTAACTCCATGACCTCCGCGTACGTCCTGAACGGCCCGAACCTCAACCTGCTTGGGACGCGGGAGCCTGAGATCTACGGCAAGGCGACCTTGGCCGATGTCGAGCGTTCCTGCCGGGAGGTGGCGAACGAGTTGGGTTGGGCTCTGGAATTCCGCCAGACCAACCGTGAGGGCGAACTCGTCGAGTGGATCCAGGAGGCCGCTGCGGCCCAGTCGGCCGGTGAGGCAGTCGGCATGGTGCTGAACGCCGCCGCGTATACGCACACCAGCGTCGCGCTACATGACGCCATCGTGGGATCGGGTGCCAAAGTGATCGAGCTGCACATTTCGAACGTTTATGGCAGGGAGCCGTTCCGCCACCACTCCTACGTCTCGCCCGTCGCCGCGGGGATCATCGTCGGCTTCGGTGTGGCCGGGTATCCGCTGGCTCTACGCGCGCTCGCCGATGTTCTCTTCTTGAGCTGCTCGCGCATCGCGCTCTGTTTGATTGCTCGCTCCGCTCGCGGCGATGTTCGCTGGTTGCCGCCGTCTTCGTCGGAGCTGACGGAACGGAAAAGCGTTGTTCCGCCATCTCCTCCTGCAGATCGGCGGCGCGAACATCGAGAATCCGCCGCCGCCGATCTGGTCAAGAACTCCTCCGCCGCGTCGCACGCCAGCTCGGCGCATTTGTGGAAGAGTGAGAAACAGCGCAACCGCTTGAACCTGGAGTTCACGAATGCTTGCCCCCCTGCTTGCAACCGAGGATCCGTACGCCGCTGCGTCGATCTTCAGCGAGGCTGGCTGGAAGGTCGAGTATCAGTCTGTCCGGGAGCAGGAGCATCCCCACGCGTGCCTCTCGCTGGCCCGTTCGCGGATCGAGTTGGTGCCGCCGAGCGATCCATACATCGTTCCGCGTGGGCTCGGTATCGAGTTTCAGATCCATGTGCCTCCGCATGAGCTGAGCGGGCTGTTTCTGTTGCACCGTGCGGCCGGTGTGGTGTTCAGCGAGTTGCGTGAGCGGCGACCTGGAGAGCGCGGGTTCCGGGCGGAGATCATCGGTTACCACTTTCTCATCCTGGGTGGTGACCCCGACCCCGATCTGGCGATGGTCGCCACGGACCCAAGGATCATGGCGCTCGCGGATGGGCTGCGGGAGCGGGATGGCGAGGATTGCCTCACCGATACCGCTTTGCGTCTCGTCGAATGTTCCGGCGAAAGTGTCAAGAACCTGCGCCGAGCGATGAGTCGAGGCCTGGGCTACGGTCCGCCGGACGATGTCGGTGAGCAGCTCGCCGATGTGTTGATCGCAGCTGCGATCCTTGCTCGGCAGCTCGGAATTGATCTTGACAAGCAGGTTGAGGCCAAGCTGGGCAGCGCCAGCTGGCACGCGCAGCTCTGAGGAGGTGACGCGTCCGATCGAGCACTAGACGCATCCAGGGACGCGTGCACTAACGTGAGCAACATCCGCACATCTCCAGCGGACGGGCGTGAACTGGGGGGCCATGAGCGAGACTGACGCTGAGCTGCCGGCACCTGAGGCGCATGAACCAAGCGAGATCTCCTACGACGAGCAGCGCTACCCTGCACGGCCAAGACGACTGCGACCGAAAGCCCGGCTCCGGGATCTTTTCACAATCGGACCGCGGGCCGAGATCACCGGGAAACCCAGGGGCGACAACCCCGCGTTCGTCGGATGGCTTGTGGAGCGGTCGATGCTTGAGGATGCAAAGAGGTTCGCTACGCAGTTCTCTGGCCAGGGCAGCATGTGGCAAAACCCCTTTGCCAACCCGGATCCCCGGGCAGCGATCCAAAAGTCGTCAGTGTGGTTCACCGCGTACCCGATTTCCATGATCACCAAGCCTGGCACGTCATTCCTGGGAACTCTGGGCGACGATGATCTGTGGGCTGCCTTCGAGGCTATCGGCATTGACGGCCTACACACCGGTCCTGTCAAGAAGGCCGGTGGCCTGGTGGGCTGGGATCAGACGCCGAGCGTGGATGGGCACTTCGACCGGATCAGTAACGCGCATCGACGAGGCGTTCGGAACCGAGGAGGAATTCCGGTCCATGTGTGAGGTGGCCGCTGGCCATCTCGGGATGGTCATCGACGACATCGTGCCAGGCCACACCGGCAAGGGCTCGGATTTCCGGCTGGCCGAGATGAAGGTTGGCGACTACCCGGGCATCTACCACATGGTCGAAATCGAACCCAAGGACTGGCACCTGTTGCCCACGGTGTCCAAAGGCGATTCGATCAACCTCGACCTCGAGGCTGAAGATCAACTGGCTAAGCATGGCTACATCATCGGCCGCATGCAGCGGGTGATCTTCTACGAGCCCGGTGTTCAAGGACACCAACTGGAGCGCGACCGCGCCGGTGCTCGGCCCGGATGGAGTGGAGCGACGCTGGGTCTATCTGCACTACTTCAAGGAGGGCCAGCCCTCGATCAACTGGCTCGACCCGAGCTTCGCCGGTATGCGACTGGTGATCGGAGATGCGCTGCACTCGTTGGGTGATCTTGGTAGCGGTGCCTTGCGGCTCGACGCAAACGGCTTCCTTGGCGTGGAGAAGAGTGCGGAGGACTCACCCGCCTGGTCGGAAGGTCATCCACTCTCCGAGGCGGCCAACCAGCTGATCGCCAGCATGGTTCGCAAGGTCGGTGGTTTCACCTTCCAGGAGCTCAACCTCACCATCGACGACATCAAGAGCTCAGCGGAGCGTGGCGCCGATCTTTCCTACGACTTCATCAACCGACCTGCCTATCACCACGCGCTCGCAACCGGGGACACCGAGTTCGTCCGTCTCACCCTCAACCTGTCGAAGCAGCACGGCGTGGAGCCGGCCTCGCTGGTGCACGCCCTACAGAACCACGACGAGATGACCTACGAGCTGGTGCACTTCGAGACCCTGCATGCGCGAGATCAGTTCAGGTTCCGCAGCCATGAGCTCACCGGTCATGAGTTGGCTGTGACCATCCGCCGGGACCTTCTTGACCATCTGACCGGGGATGCCGCGCCATACAACGCGACCTTCACGCAGAACGGCATCGCCTCGACGACAGCGACGATCATCGCGGCCTCGCTGGGCTTCAGAAATATTGCAAAGCTCACGCCAGAAGAAGTGGAGCAGATCAAGCAGGCGCACCTGCTGCTGGCCATGTTCAACGCACTGCAGCCAGGGGTTTTCGCGTTGTCTGGTTGGGATCTTTGCGGGATGCTCACCCTGGACCGTAAGCAAGTCAGCCGGCTTCTTGCGGATGGCGATACCCGCTGGATCCACCGCTCCGCGTACGACCTCATGGACTACCGGCCCCATGCCCACGAGTCGCTGTCCAAGATGCCACGTGGCGTCAGCCTGTACGGCTCGCTGCCTGGCCAGTTGGAGGACAGCACATCATTTGCCCGCCGGCTTGCCGAGATATTGGCCATTCGCAAGCGCTACGGAATCGCGAGCAGCATTCAGCTCGATGTGCCGCATGTGTCGAACAAGGCGATGCTGGTCATGGTGCACCAGCTAACTGATGCAGAGCAGGTCACCGTGCTGAACTTTTCCGCTCATGCCATCTCCGGAAGCGTCATTTCCGAGCACCTGGTGCCGGGCAGCGTGTTAGTCGACATGTTCGCTGATGAGGAGGTTGGCGAGGTCGACGACCTGCATACCTTCGCGATCTCCCTGGCCCCTCATGAGGGTAAGTCGCTACTCGTGCTGTGTCCCGGTGATCATCTGGTGGTGGCTCATCCACAGGCTGCCGACCGGCCCAGCGTACGAGGCGAGCAGGGTTGAACTGAGCGTACGCCGCCGTCGTCCTCATCGGTGAAAGATGAGGGCGGGACAGTGTGGCTACGGCGGTACGCCTGCATACGACAGCGGGCCTGGGGTCGGAGGGAGGATTGGTGGTCGGCGGACAGCGTGAGGCCGCGTTGCAGGAGCTGCACGACCGACACGCGAGCGAGCTGTGGCGGTTCGCGATGCGGCTGACCCACGATCGCCAGCTATCCGAAGACGTCGTCCAGGAGGTGCTGCTCAAGGCATGGAAGGACCCCAGCCTCGGGCAACGCGATGATGCTGCCGCCCGCGCCTGGCTCTTCACGGCGTCCCGGAACCTGATTATCGACCGCTGGCGAAGTGCGGCGTCGCGGCACGAGCAACGGATGGAGGATCCGCCGGAGGAAAGCTCGGGCGACGCAACCAGCGTGGTACTCGACCGCTGGTTGATCGCCGAGGCACTTGGCAGCCTGTCATCGGAGCATCGCTCCGTTATCAACGCCGCCTACTACGAGGGCAGGTCGGTGGCCGACATCTCCGCCCGGCTCCGAATCCCCGAAGGCACCGTCAAGTCGCGCCTGCACTACGGACTCAGAACGCTCAGATTGGCTCTCCAGGAGAAAGGAGTGACTCGGCCGTGAACACCATCCCTGACAAGTTTGTGCAGTGGGATGCCGCGTACGTGTTGGGCGCGCTGTCTCCTGCCGAGCGACGAGAGTTCGAGGAGCACCTTGCCAGCTGTCCATCCTGTCAGGCGGCCGTGACGGAACTGGCTGCCGTCCCGGGTCTGCTGGCTCAGCTCTCACCAGCGGACGCAGCGATGTTGGCTTTGACGGCCGACAGCGTGGCGGGATCCGCCGAAACACCGGCGCTGAGTGATGCTGCAGGCCGATGTGATCGAGCAGGGGCCGCCGCCATCGCTGCTGCCGAAGATGATCAAGAAGGTGCGGACGCGACGCCGCCGCATCGTGGCTGCAGTTGCGGGGATCGCGGCAGCGGTCCTCCTGGTGGTCGGCGGCCTGGCAGTCGGAGCCGGGCTGCTCCCGCTGCGGCCGGACGATCCGCAGCGAGTCGCCTTCTCGCCGGTCGTACCCTCGGCGATGATGGCAATCGCTGACGTCATTCCCGGTCAAAGTGGCACGGAAATCAAGGTGGAGTGCTCGTACGGCGAGATCAACGAACCGACACCGGGCGGAGGACATGAAACCTATTCAATCTTCGTGATTGACCGGTCGGGCAACGCCTCGGAGATCAAGGAATGGCCTGTGACGCCGAACAAGCTGATGCGGCCGAGCGGTACTACCCCATTGAAGGTCTCCGAGATCGCTGACCTGGAGATCCGTCAGACCGACACCGACGAGGTCATGCTCCGCGCCTCGCTTCGCTAACCCGGCCAGGCTGCCGAAACCTACGTGGACGTAGGTTTCGGCAAGGGGAGTGGCGCGATGGGGAGAGGCTAGCCTCGGGAATCTCGCTGCTGAGTGGCAGGTCGACCACCGAACGACCGGCGTGCAGCTGGTAGGTGCCGGGCTCGACCGTCCAGACATGAGCGGAGCTATCCCAGTGCCGGAAGTTGTGATCGGCCAGGGTAATGGCTGCATCCGCCCTCTCCCCGGCCGCCGCCTCTACGACCGCCGAGCCGACGAGCCAGCGCGGAGCTCGCTCCACGGAGCTGTCGGGCCGGCTGGCGTAAAGCTGTACGACCTCACGACCCGGACGATCGCCGGCATTACGTACGCTAACCGTCGCCGTGTCACCATCCACCACCATTGATTCGTACGACCAGGTGGTGTAGCCCAACCCGTGCCCGAACGGGAAGAGCGGCGCACGGTCCATCGCGAGATACCAGCGGTAACCGATCAGCAGGCCTTCGCCGTACGGCAGCTCACCGTTGGCTGGCTGCACCGCCGGAAGGCCCTCCTCCGAGGCGGGCCAGGTCATCGGCAGTCGCCCGCCTGGCTCGACACCGCCGGTCAGCACGTCGGCCAAAGCACTGCCGAACTCCTGCCCGGGGAACCAGGAAACCAGCACAGCGGCCACCTCGTCGGCCCACGGCAGGAGCACCGGTGCACCTGAATTCACCACCACGACTGTCCGCGGGTTGACGTCTGCGACGGCGCTAACCAGCTCGTCCTGCCGACCCGGCAGGGCCAAGCTGGTCCGGTCGAAGCCCTCGCTCTCCACCTCCTCGTTGGTGCCGAGCACAACCACGGCCACGTCCGAATCACCTGCCAAAGCCACGGCACGATCAAACTCCGCCTGCTCGTCAAAGACCGGCGCGACGTTGAGCTGGACAGTCAGCATGGTGACCTCGGCACCACCCAGTGCGGCCCCGGAGCTTGTCGGTCGGTATGTGAGCTCGACGGGCACATCGGCCCCGGCCTCCAGCTCGACCACCGCGAGCTGCTGGGGCGGTTTCATGATTGCCTCGACGATATCGGCGCCGGCTGGCAGGCCGATCGTCTCGTCGAACACCACCTCACCATCGACCACCAGCCGAAACTCACCGAGGCCGGACGTACCGACGCTGTATCGACCGGACTTGGGCACCCGCAACCGAGTAGCCAGCTGGACATGATCAATATCGTTGGCGGTCAGACCGTCCTGCACCGGTCCCCACCACATCATCTTGGCAGCCTGCCGCTCTTGCCGACCTAGCTCTCGGTTGGCGTCGAAGAAGATCACCTCGACGCCCGGCCCGCTGCCGTCCGGGAGCTGGAGCAGCTCGTTCGAGGCGACCTCGGTGCGGTCGCTGCTGCGAACACCGATCGCGTGCACGATCTCGACCCCATCACCTAGCGCTGCCCGCAGTCCTTCAAGCGGCGAGATCACATATGAGGGAAAGACGGTGGCACTGCCACCACCCAACGTTCTGGCGGTCCCTGCGTTGGGCCCGATCACGGCGACTTGGTGCAGCGAGCTCGTCTCCAGTGGAAGCGTGCCGTCGTTCTTGACCAGCACCATGCCAGCCGCCGAACTCGCCCGCAGCTCAGTCCTCAGCTCCTCCTCACTCCAGCTTCGAGCCGGCGGCGCCGCCGCCGCCAGGCCATCGAGCGCACCGACCCGGGCCGCCAGCCTCAAGAGGCGCAGCACATGGCCGTCGATCGCCGATTCGGACACCTGGCCGGACCGGACCGCCTCGAGCAACCCTTCGGTCCACGGACTCGACGGTCCCGGCATCGCCATATCCAGCAGATCCTCGCCAGCCGCAGCCACCGATCGCGTGGCGTACCAGTCAGACATGATCACGCCGTCGAAACCCCACTCGCGCTTCAGCACCTCGCGCTGCAAGGGGTTTTCAGTCATGGTGGTTCCGTTGACCCTGTTGTACGCCGCCATGACCGCCCAGGACGCCCGCGGCGACGATCCGCTCAAACGGGGTGAGGTACAGCTCCCGCAGCACCCGCTCGTCGACCAACGCATTTACGCTGAACCGGTCCGTCTCGGAGTCATTTGCGACAAAGTGCTTGACCGTGGCGGCCACTCCTTCGGCCTGCAGCCCTTGCACGTACGCGGTGCCGATCATGGCCGTGAGCTCCGGATCCTCGCTGAAACACTCGAAGTGTCGACCGCCGTACGGAGTCCGGTGCAGGTTCACCGTCGGCGCCAGCAAGACGTCAACGCCTTTGCGGCGAGCCTCGCTGGCGAGTAGCCGACCCATCCGCGCGACCCGGACCGGATCCCAGCTCGCTGCCAGGGATGTCGGTGAGGGGACGTTGGCAGACTGGCTGCGCTCGTCCCAGGTCTCGCCGCGGACCCCCGCTGGGCCGTCGGACGTGACAAGCCGGCGCAGGCCGATCTCAGGAATCGGATGCAACGCCCAGATGTCGGCGCCGGTCATCAGCCGGATCTTCTGCTCGAGGCTGAGCTGTGCGAGCCGGCCGGCGATTTCCGCTTCATGATCAACTGCTGTTGTCTGGGTCATAGCGATCATCGTCTCAGCCGCTCTCCGTCGCCGCTACGGTGAGTGCATGCCCTCACCAGATCTCGGCATTCCCACCTGGCGCTTGAGTCCGAATGCGAGCGACTGCTCGACTTCGGCCGCCACTTTCCCCATCCATTGGGTGGTGCCGCCTGGCTCGATGCAACTGGCCACCCTGACATGTCCCAGCCGGTTTATACCTGGATCACGGCCCGCATGGTTCACGTGTACGTCCTCGGCCATCTGCTGGGTCGATCTGGCGATCTTGATTTGGCAGCGCGGGCGCTCGCTGGCCTGACCGGCCGGCTGCGGGACCGCGCGAGCGGCGGCTGGCTCACCAGTGTCGATCCAGCAGATGAGAGTCCGGACGAGAAGGCGTGTTATACCCATGCCTTCGTGGTGCTCGCCGCCTCCTCGGGCACTGTTGCCGGGTTGACCGGCGCCCGCGACCTCCTCGACGAGGCGCTCGATGTCTGGGACCTGCGGTTCTTCGACGACACTGCCGGCATGTTCGTCGATTCCTGGAACCGTGACTTCACCCAGCTCGAGGACTACCGCGGCGTCAACGCCAACATGCATGCGGTCGAAGCCCTGCTCGCAGCGGCCGACGTGACCGGGGATCATGCGTTGCGCCGGCGCGCTCTGGGCATCGCGCGCCGGGTAGCGATGGAATTCGCGGAGCCGCACGCATGGCGGATTCCTGAACATTTCAATTCGCGCTGGCAGCCGCAGCTCCAACACAACCGGGATCACCCGGACGACCAGTTTCAGCCGTACGGGGCCACGGTCGGGCACGGCCTGGAATGGTCGAGATTGCTGCTGCATCTGGAGGCATCGCTGACCGATCCGCCGGACTGGCTGCTGCCGGCCGCCGCGGCGCTGTTCGATCGTGCCGTGACCGACGGCTGGGCGGTCGACGGTGCCGACGGCTTCGTTTACACCACCGATTGGGACGGCACACCAGTAGTCCGCGACCGGATGCATTGGGTGCTGGCGGAGGCGATCGCCGCGGCCGCGGCGCTGCGGATACGGACCGGCGATGATCGTTATTCCGAGCTGGCAACCACTTTGTGGGCGTACGCCGAGAGGTACTTGTTCGATCGGACGTACGGGTCATGGCACCATCAGCTCGACGCCAGCAACCACGTGATCGACACGGTCTGGCCCGGCAAGCCGGACCTGTATCACGCGGTGCAAGCCACCCTCATCCCGCGACTTCCGCTCGCCCCAAGCATGGCTACGGCACTAGCGCTATGACGGGCGGCCGCTTCGCCGACTGCAGGAGGTCGCGGCTGGGCTTCGTTGAAAAGCTGGCGTCTGTTCGCGAGCGACGAAGGAGGCGAATCTGCTGGCCGCCGGTCAGAGTGCAATTCAACACGGCACTCGATCAGTCGAGCGCATCCACGCGGTAAAGGATCGCGTGCTCGGGGTGCATGCCGGCAGCCATCACTCCGGTTGAGGCCAGCGCGGCGCCGGAAAGTATCACGCCAACGCCGCCATCAGCTGGGAGACCCCAGCCGAGCGCTCGGCGTTCGCCTGACGGCTCCCACTCGCTGGTAATCGCCCCCCACCACGGCGGTGGATTCAAGCCCGACGGCGGACGCCCGACCAGCACCGGGTGGATACGGTAGCGGCGGTCCGGGTCCAGGCCCGGGAAGCGCAGCCGGCCTGGCAGCGTCACTTCCGATTGGCCGATCGAGGCGACGGAGTAAATGGCCGACGAGCGATCCGGGGCGACCATGCCGTACGCGAGGATATTGGGGTCTGGGAAGTCGAGGCGCCTCAGGTCGCCGCCCATCAGCAGCCTGCGGTTGGCTTTGTAGAAGCTGACCCACTCTCGAAGCTCGGCCAGCTCATGGGCAGTCGCTGCTGTGAGGTCCCATTCGATCCCGAGGTGCCCGAAGAGGGCAGTGGTGGCGCGGAAGGAAAGGTCGTGCACCCGGCCGGTGGTATGGGAGCGAGTCGACGCGATGTGCGAGCCCAACAGCTCCGGCGGCACCAGCTGGGAGGTCCAGCGGTTCATCTGCTGGCGTTCCAACGGATCGATGCAGTCGCTCACCCAGATACGGTCGGTCCGTTCCAGTACACCAAGATCAACACGGGCGCCGCCGGAGGAGCAGGTCTCAATCTCCAGTCCCGGATGGGCGGCCTTGATCTCGTCAACGAGCCGGTAGAAGGCCAGTGTCTGCTCATGGACCCCGGGACGGCCATCGGGCGCGCTGCCCGCATCGATCAAGTCGCGGTTGTGATCCCACTTGATGTAACTGATCTTGTACTCGGCGAGGATCTCGAAGATCGCATTCCGGATGTGTGCGTAGCACTCCGGGATTCCTAAGTTGATCACCTGTTGATGACGGGATTCGACGGGGAGCCGGTCTCCGGTGGCCATGATCCAATCCGGATGGGCACGGGCTACCGCTGAGTCGAGGTTAACCATCTCGGGCTCGAACCAGAGACCGAACTCCATGCCGAGCCCGGTCACCTTGTCCACCAAGGGATGCAGTCCGTGCGGCCACACCTCTGTTGACACGGTCCAGTCGCCGAGCCCGGCATGATCATTGCGCCGTGCCCCGAACCAGCCATCGTCCAACACATAGCGCTCCACGCCAATGGCCGCCGCAGACTCGGCAAGCTCAGCGAGGTGGTCCAGGTCATGATCGAAATAGACCGCCTCCCAGACGTTGAGCGTCACGGGACGGGTGGTCGACGGATGGTGCTCTCGAGCGCGGAGGAAGCGGTGGAACCGCCGTGCCACCCCGTCGAGACCGCGGGCGTACGAGCCGTAGATCCATGGAGTGCTGTAGACCTGGCCGGGTTGCAAGATCACTTCCCCCGGCAGCAGTAGCTCCCCGCCACCGATCACCTGAGTGCCGGTGAAGAGCCGCTCCGCGTAATGCGTATGGTTCCCGCTCCAGGCGGTGTGCACGGCCCAAATCTCTCCGTCGGCGAAGGAGAATCCCGGCACTCCGACATGCAACAGGGTGGCTGCGTCCGGCCCTGTGCGCCCCTTTCGGCCCTCACGCAGATGCACCCCGACACCGAGCGGTCGCCGTTGCGGTACCCGTTCCTTGCCCCAATGGCCCGCGAGATCCAGGATCTCCCGGGCATGCTGGGGGATCGGGAACGCGATCACACAGTCGTCTACCGCGTACGGGTCCTCGCCAAGGTTGATCACCTCGGCGCGTGCCCTGATGAGTCCACCGATGGTCAGCTCGATAGTGATGATGAGCCGAAGCCGCGCCACCTCGTCGACTGCGTCCACTTCGACCGAGCCGGGCCCGGCGTTGATCATGGTCGCCGGACCCTCGGTGGCGGTCACGGCTTTGTCGTCGACCCTGACCTCAGTTGCGGTGAACTTGGGCGACCACGCCCGTCCGGCCCGGGATCCGCTCAGCCCGGGGCGACCTACCCAGCCCGTCCAGTGCTCTGGCAGCAGCGCGAGACGAATCGGCTCGTCGACAACGTTCGGGCCGCCAGGGTCAATATTGGCAAGGATCAGCGCCTCAGCATCGGCAAGCTCGAGTGTTCCGAGGTCTGCGCCCCAGTGCACGATGGCGGGTAGCTGCCCTGCGGAGACATCGAGCACGAGGGAGACGCCCTCGGACCGCAGGGCGATCACACAGTTGGCGCGTCCGACCATGGTTGTCTCCTTCCGTCGGAGCGCGTTATCGAACGTTTACCCTACTCAGAAAGGTCAAACTCTCCTGTGAAGTCTCACGAAACCTCACTCCAGACGAGCATTACTCTTCGAAATCACGCCGGTCGTGGCAGATTTCCCGCTGCCGGCTGGCGCTCGGATGTCGGCGGCTAACGTGCAGGTTCTGTGGGAACGCAGCATGTCAGTGGTGTGTGCCTATGGTGAGTCCGATTCGTAAGGCTCCTTCCGGTCGGAGGTGGAGAGCGATGGAACGTTCTGAGGCGCTAGCCCATCGGATCCATGCGCAGCAGCTCGATAGAGCCGAGGCCGAGCGCGCGATCATCGATGCAGCTGTCTTCGACTTCGGCGTGCAAGACACCGGCCGAGACGGCGCAAGCTGGGCGCTGGCCAACCGTGGTGTTCCGGTCCGCGACGCCGCAGAGCTCGAAGCCAGCCCAGACGTGGCGTTGGCGTGGACGCTGCGGGCTGCGCCGCATTATTACCGGCGCGTCGATCTGGAGGAGGTTCTCGTCGCCACCTCGCCCCTGTCGGATCGGGATGCAGCCAAGCGGGTGATCGGGGCTGACAAACCACTCAAAGAGGCCGGCATTCCCACCCTGGCAGGACTCACCGAGGTTGCCACGCAGCTGCGGCACGTCGTGAAACGGCCGCTGGTCAAGGGCGAAGTCTCCACCCAGCTGACCGCCCGCCTGGATCCTCCCTACCTGCGGTACTGCAGGGCCTGCAAAGCGACGCACTCATGGGAAGTTCCCTTCCGCATCGGCGCGCTGTACGCCGGACTCGAGCTCGAGCCGGGTACCTCACCGCCTGTGCTGCGGCGCATTCCGGGCTGGCCGACACGGACGCCCGGACCTGCGCCGGACCCAATGGCTGCGCCCGAGTCGCTGCAACCGATCCGCAATTACCTGAGGTTCCTCGGCCCGGCTACACCAAACGAAGTCGCCGCATTCCTTGACTCTCCCGTCGCCGAGATCAAGGCGCACTGGCCCGAGGACGCCGTCGAAGTCAGTGTTGACGGCCGGCAAGGTTGGATTCTAGGTGAGGTGGGCGACATCGAGCATGATCGAGAACTGCTGCGATTGCTCGGCGGATTCGACCTCTTTCTCCAGGGCAAGGACCGAGACCTGATCGTGCCCGACAAAAGCAAGCACAAGGCAGCTGTGGCCGATTCTTGGCCGGCCCGGCGCGGTGCTGTCCGGCTCTGAGATCGTTGGTACCTGGAGACCGAAGACGGCTGGCAAAGCAGTTCACGCTACGCCTTAATCTTTGGACGACCCTCTCGAAGCCGGACCGCAAGCGGCTGGAACTGGAAGCGGAGCGGCTGGCCGCGCATCGCGGCCTGGAGTTGGCTGGCGTGGTCGAGGAGTAAGCAACGATCCGGCTAAAGCTTCGTTCGTTGAACCGCGGATTAAAGTATAAATACTATAGTTTCATCCGAGTCCTGGGAGTCAAAGGTTAGGCCATGGCGACGTATGAGGAACAGTACTGGCTAGCCGCCGACACCAGTCAACTGCCGGCTCGAGACAGGCGCTCCGGTCCATATAGGGCTTACCTTCCGGACCGTCTTTCGAGCCGGGCGTTGATGGCGTCACCTGGGCTATCGACGAAGGCCGCCGAAGCCGAGGAAGCCGTGCGCGAGGTGAGCCAAGGACGATACGCGGCCAATCTGGAGGGAATGGCCCGGTTCCTGCTGCGCTCCGAGGCGATCGCGAGCTCGCTCATTGAGGGCATTGCCCCATCCCCTCAACAGGTGGCCTTGGCGGAACTTGCGCAAGAGGAGGATGTGCGCGGCTTCAGCGAGCAAGCGAAGCTAGTGGCCAACAACATCACCGTCTTGAGGCGAGCATCGCGCGAACTGGTTGATGCCCATCGGATCGGTGTGGGCGACATCGTCGGCCTTCATTCGGCCCTGCTGCCTGACGAGCAGCATCAGGGCCTTCGAACCGTCCAGAATTGGATCGGTGGCTCCAATTGGCACCCCCTCGAGGCTGACTTCGTCCCGCCGCCCCCAAGAGACGTCATGCCACTCATGTCAGACCTAGCCGAGTACATGAACGGCTCGCTCCACGCACCTCTCGTGCAGGCCGCGTTGGTACACGCGCAGTTTGAGACGATTCATCCCTTCACGGACGGTAACGGTCGAGTCGGCCGCGCGCTGATCCATACGGTCCTGGCCCGACGAGGCCTGGCGCCGCGCGCCGTGCTGCCGGTCAGCCTGGTTCTGTCGACCTTGCGCGAGTCGTACGTTCGGGGCTTGAGCGCCTACCGATATGTCGGCGACCCACTGGGGCGGATGCGGTGACCGGTGTCGAAGACTGGCTTGCGACGTTTCTGGACGCTTGCCTGGCCGCGGCGGGCCAAGCGACTCAGCTGTCTTGGAGGTCAGGGAGCTCGAGTCGAGCTGGCAGGCACGAATCGCGGCCCACCGCTTCGCGGCCGGCAAGCGTAGGCTGCCACGGGCAGACTCTGCGACGGCTCACATCCTTACTCGGCTGACCGAGGTGCCGGTGATGACCACCGCCACTGCTCTTCGAATCCTCCACATATCGTTTCCAGCCGCCCGGGCGGCGCTGGAGAACCTGGCTGAGGCAGGTGTCTTGCGTCGGAAGACGGTCGATCGCGGCAGCACCGCCTACATCGCGCACGAGGTGCTCGATCTGATCACTTACGCCGAGCGTCGGCTCGGGAGCACCCAGTTCGATACGCGCGTCTCGGATCCGAACCGTCCTGTGGCGGCACTTCCCGAGGCCAGATGAGAAGGCTTTGGACCTGGTCAATTGGCCTAAAGTCCAGGGCTCTTCCCAGACCACCTCGTCTGGCGACTTGTCGGGGCGCAGGCCGCGCCAGACCGGGTGGCGCAGTCGGCCCGGCTCGGTGAGCTCGCCGTAGGTGACCTCGCCGACCAGTGACGGTGTGACCCAGTGCGCGTCGCGCGCATCCTCGCGCGGCACATCGAGGAACGGTGAGGTCTTGCGGCTCAGCTTCTCGAGTTTGGCTTGGATCTCATCGAGCTGGCGGTCGTTGAACCCCGATCCCACGCGGCCGACGTAGTGCAGGCCCGCCTCAGTCGGTATCCCCATCAGCAGCGACCCCACCCCGCCACCACGTCGGCCCTGGCCCTCTCGCCAGCCACCGATCACGACCTCCTGCGCCCGGTGCAGTTTGATCTTGAGCCAAGTATGAGTGCGGCGTCCCGGCTGGTAGATCGAACTGCGGCGTTTGGCGACCACGCCCTCGAGTTGGAGTTGATCGCTGGTCTGCAGTGCTGCCTGCAGATCGCCGTCGAAGATCGGCGGTACCTGGATCAGGGATCCCGGCTCCGGGGGTACCAGGTTTTCCAGGATCGCGCGGCGCTCCTGGTAGGTCTTCTTGATCAATGACTGCCCATTCAGCTCGAGAATGTCGAAGAGCATCAGTTGTGCCGGGTACGCCTTGGCAGCCCGCTCGATATCAGCCGGCTTGGTGAGGTTGATTCGATGCTGCAGCAGGCCGAAACTTGGTCGTCCGGCAGCGTCAGCGACCACGACCTCGCCGTCCAAGATCGCCGTCTCGACTCTGATCTTGGTCAGCCCGCGGGCAACTTCGAAGTAGGCCGCGGTATCGTCCCGGCCTTTTCGGCTGAGCAGTTTCACGCGCCCACCGGCCAAGTAGGCGACGGCGCGTACGCCGTCCCACTTCATCTCGAACGCCCAGCCAGTCTCGTCGCCGAATCTCGCGGCGTCGATCGGGGTAGCCAGCATGGGATCCACCTGCTCGGGAAACTCCAAATCTGCCGTCGAGCGCCCTTCGACAGGCGCTGTCTGAGCTTGTCGAAGGGCTCAGGGCCATCGACATGTGGCCTGAGCCTGTCGAAGGCCCCTCTCTGTCTTCCGGATCGGTCTCCATGAGGTGCATGAGCCAGTTCTTCTCCGGTTGGGAGTCACCGCCACCGGTGTGGATCAGAGCGAACTTGCGAACACCACCCAGCCCGCCGCCGGGCTGCCCAAAGAGAGTGACCACTACCTCCTTGCCCTCGCGCCACTTGTGGAGACGGTACGTCCCGGTGTCCCAGACCCGCATGTTTCCGGCGCCGTACTCCCCTTTGGGAATGGCGCCATGGAAGGTCAGGTACTCCAGCGGATGATCTTCGGTCCGCACCGCGAGGTGGTTGATCGTCGGATCGGTCGGCGGCGCTTTGGGGACCGCCCAGCTGGCCAGCACTCCGTCACGTTCCAACCGCACGTCATAGTGCAGTCGGCGCGCATGGTGTTCCTGGATGACGAATCTGAAGCCGTCTTGATGCCCGCCTGTTGGGCCGGCGGGCACCGGCTCTGGCGTCTTGGTCGGGTCGCGCATGCTGCGGTACCTGGTGAGCCGATCCCGCTCTGCGCTGGGCGCCATCGCGGCGAGTGGGTCGCCGAAGGCAGCCAGTCTGGTGACCACCTCCTGGTACTCCAGCTGACGCAGATCGGGATCGTCCAGCTCGTCCCAGGCCCGCGGCGCGGCTACCCAGGGCCGGTCCCGGCCGCGCAGCGAGTATGGCGAAACGGTGGTCTTCGCGCCATTGTTCTGACTCCAGTCGATGAAGACTTTGCCGTCGCGCTGCGAGCGTTTCATCGTGCTGACGACCAGGTCAGGATGGTCAGATTCGAGCGCCAGCGCGAGCTCGCGGGCTACCTCTGTAGCCTGCTCCGGGGTTTGCGAGCCGTCGAGTGGAGCGTACAGATGGATGCCCTTGCTTCCGCTGGTGACCGGGACCGGATCGTGTCCGATATCGTGCAATATGTCTCGCACCAGCAGTGCTATCGAGGCACACTCAGCCAGGCTCACACCCGGACCGGGATCAAGATCAAGAACTAGACGATCAGGATTTTGCGGGTGCCCGTCGGGACCGAATCGCCACTGTGGCACGTGAATCTCCAGGGCGGCCAACTGCGCCAACCAGGTGAGCGTCGCAAGATCATTGATCACCGGGTAGTCATTGTCGTGATCTTTGTGAGAGATGGTGCGACGCGGCACCCAATCCGGCGTCCCGGCGCCCAGATCCTTGTTGAAGAAGACGGTCGGCCGCTTTCCCTTGACCTCGCCGACACCGTCAGGCCAGCGTTTGCGCGTCGCCGGCCGATCACGTAGATGCGGCAGCATGGTTGGGCCAACCTGCGCATAGTAGGACAAGACGTCAGCCTTGGTTGTCTCAGTCTGGGGATAAAGCACCTTGTCAAGGTTGCTGAGCTTGATCGTCCGACCCTCGACAGTCACCACCTGGTCGTGCGATGCCCGGCTCATGGAGCCAGTATCGACTCCTCAGTCGAGGCGCCAAACCCCGGTAGCTCGGATTCTGACGAAGCGGAGTGGGTAGTAGCGGGGTATGAGAGCGCTCTGGAAGGGAGCCATCACCTTCGGTCTGGTCAATGTGCCGATCAAGCTCTACCCGGCGACTGAGGACCACGACATCAGCCTCCATCAGGTGCATGACGCCGACGGTGGGCGCATCCGCTATCAGCGCCGGTGTGAGGTGTGCGGCAAGGTGGTCGAGTATGCCCACATCGACAAGGCGTACGCAGAAGGCAAGACCACGGTCGTGCTCACCGACGAGGACCTGAAGTCGCTGCCGGAGGAGCGCAGCCACGAAATCGAGGTCGTTGAGTTCGTGCCGTCCGAGCAGATCGATGAAATCAGGTTCGACCGGAGCTACTTCCTGGAGCCGGAGAAGCCTGCCACCAAGGCGTACGCGCTGCTTCGGCGAGCCCTGGAGGAAACCGATCGCACAGCGATCGTGCAGTTCTCACTGCGTCAGAAAACGCGTCTGGGAGCACTGCGCTCGCGGGGGAAGGTGCTGATGCTCCAGTCGCTGCTGTGGGACGACGAGGTGCGTGAGGCTGATTTTCCGAACCTCAAAGACGACGTGCGGGTGTCGCCCCAGGAGCTCAAGATGGCGTCGTCGCTGATCGACAACATGACCGCTGACTTCACCCCCGACAAGTTCAGCGACGAGTACCAAGATCAGTTACGACAGCTCATCGCCGCCAAGCTCGAGCATGGAGACGCCTTGGATACGGCGGCCACCTTCGGTGAAGAAGGCGAAGATCTCCCCGACCGGGGCGAGGTGGTCGATCTGATGGAGGCACTGCGGCGCAGCGTCGAACAGAACCGCGCTGCCAGGAAGACGGCGGAAACCAAGGCTCCGTCCAAGCAGGCAGGGGCGAAGAAGGCGTCCTCGAAGAAGGCCCCGGCTAAGAGGGCACCGCCAAAGCAGGCACGGGCCAAGAAGGCCCCGGCCAGTAAGGGAGCGGCAAAGAAGGGAGCGACAGCCAAGTCAGCTAAGAAGGCCAGTTGATCTGGCCTACTCGGGAGGAATAGGCAGGAGGAACACATAGGTATCAGAGTTGGCATCGTCTTGATCGTGCCTGCTCAGCCGGGGACACAGACTTTCAGCGCAGCAGGGCATACTTCGGCCCGCAGGGTACGGCAATCGCCTAGCACGTCACCATCGAGCTGATAAGGGTCGGGGTGCCGGAGACGCACTTCGACCCGAGTGGCCTGCCATTGGTCGACGCGGTCATCCGAACGCGGGCGCCTGGTGACCAACCGGAGGAATGCGCGGAGCCAGTGAGAGAGGCGATGCGGCGACGCCACATACACATCGAGCCGGCCGTCGTCAGGGCGCGCACCCGGGATCAAAGTCAGATTCCCGGCCAGCTTGCCGACATTGCCAATTGCACAAATCATGGCATGCCGTCGCTGCGTACGATGATCATCAAGGGTGATCCGCATATCGATCGGCGTACGCCCGAGCGCCTTGGCGGCCGTAATGAAGTACGCCCCGGCACCGATCGCATCCTTGAGCTTCGGGCTGGTCTCCTCCATGATCAACGCATCGACTCCCAGGCCCGCGATAACCGCGAAGTGCTCGCCTGGCACACCGTCAACTGTGACCTTGATCAAGTCGACGTCCAGTGTGTGCTCACCGAATGCGACCTCGAGCGCCTCCAGCTCCGACAGTGGGATCTCCAGGTTGCGGGCCAGCAGGTTTCCAGTACCCACAGGCACCACGGCCATCGGGATGCCGGATTGCGCCAGCCGGTCCGCAACCATACGGACCGTTCCGTCGCCACCAGCGGCGATCACCCGATCCGCCTTCGTCGACACCAGCTCGTCTGTCGTGGGCCGGGCTGGGTGGCCAGCGGTCGTCTCCAGCCAGATCAGGTCGCTCCAGCCCCGTTCTATCCCGCGCCGAGTGATCGCGCCGCGGAGATCATCAGACACCTTGATCGGGTTGTAGACCACCGCACAGCGACGCCCTGAATGCTCATTCACATCGGTGGCCTCCTCCCGCCGGATCTGGCGTGTCGATGTACCGATCACAGTCGAAATACCCAATCCTGCTTGGGATATCGACCGGTCGGCACCAGCCTGCCGCGGCTGGACTGAAAACCGCGTGCCAAAAGCGAGCGACACGCGGCGCGGCGTCGCACAGGGGTGACGAGCGCGCGATCTACGATGGTGCAGATCGCGCGAGGGTGGGATGGATGCGCGGGTTCTTCGACGTTCCGATAAGCTTTTGCACTCAGCGAAGAGATCTTGTTCTTGGGGGAGATCCCATGTCGGTAGGTGATGTTGCGACCGTGTTCTCAGTTGAGCACGACTCCGCGGCTTCCCTTCTCCACATGCGAGCTCAGGGCGTCAGCCTACTGGTGCAGCTGAAGCGGACCGGATTGCCGGTGATCTTGCACTGGGGTGCTGATCTTGGTGATCTTGACGGCTTGTCGGCATCGGCACTTCTTGCTGCATTCGGCCCGACCGGTCTCGATCCGCTGCCGTCCATGATGTCCTCGTTGGTACCGGAAGCCTCTGCGGCCTGGAGCTCGCGCGCGGCCTTGGCTGGATCCCACGACGGCCACCTATCCGCGGCGTGCTTTACCACTAGCCGTTCGCAGCTGATCAGCGAGACCCCGGTATTGCCAGGTCTGACCGAGGTCGGTGCCGATACTGTGATCGTCGAAGCAGAGGATCCGGTTAACGGGCTAACTCTGGACCTCGCCCTCCAGCTCACAAGCAATGGGCTGGTTCGCTGTCGTGCCGGCGTCACCAACAAGAATGTCGCTGACTACCGGCTGGAGGGTTTGGAGCTCTTCATGCCAGTGAGCGACCTGGCCACGCATCGCGTCGAGTTCGACGGACCTGCCCTGTCGACAGTCCCATTGCGCTCGGGTTCCTGGGCGGTTGATCATAGGGGGTTCGATGACCGACCAGCCTACGTGGCGTTGGCGGTGGCAGGAACGGGCTTTCGCCGTGGTCAGGTCTGGCAGGTGCATGTTGCCTTCAGTGGCGCGGTCCAGCATCGCGCTGAGCGAACGGTCTATGGGCGGACCTATCTCGGTGGTGGAGAGCTCTTGCAGGCCGGTGAAATCGTGCTTGGCGTCGGGGAGGCGTACCACTCGCCCTGGGTGGTGTGGACCTGGGGCGACGGGCTGGATGCCGCGGCGGCCCGCCTGCACCGACACGTTCGTCCGGAGGCGCGGCATGACAAGCGGGTCATCTTCAACGCCGCCGCGCCCGCGTTCGCTCACCACGACCGACAGGCGATGCTCGCTCTCGCCGAGTACGCCGCGGCGGTCGGTGTGGAGACGTTCCTACTGGACCTCGGGTGGTGCTCGCGCGCCGGCCTTGACCCCTACGCCGACAGCGCCGGCCTGACCGAGACGGGATCGTCGGCCGATCTCGATGGGCTGATCACGCGGATCCGCAGCTTGGACCTTGAGGTCGGGCTGGCGATCGAACTCGAGCTGGTCGAAGCGGACCCTGCCATTGTCCGCGACCATCCGGACTGGCTGCTGACTGTCGAGCGCGATGGCGTGACCCGGCACGTATTGGACCTATCGATGCGGCCTGCAATGGTCCACGTTTGGGAGCGGCTGACCAAGCTTCTCGACCGACACCACGTATCACTGCTGAGCTGGTCGCCCCCCCAAGGTGCACACCGGCCGGGGGCCACCGCAACCCAGCACAGCACCACGCTTGCGGCGTACCGGCTGCTCGATGCATTGGGTGAGCGCTACCCCCACCTCACCATCCAGACAACCAGTCTTGACTTGACGATGACGACCAGGGCGGTCGGCGCGGAGCTGTCGCCGGACTCGACCATACGGCACGCCGACTTTGCCAGCCTGGTGCAGCTGCTGCCGCCGGGGCTGGTTTGGCAGCCGGCACTCGATGAGCCCGACGACGCGACCTCGTCGGCGTACCGGGCGATCTCTGCATTCTTCGGACGGCTCGGTCTGGGAATCGATCTCAGAAAGCAGGCTCCGGGGAACCTGCGCTCCATCCACCGATGGCTGTCGCTCTACAAGAGGTTCCGACCGTTGCTGCACTCCGGCACCACAGTGCGGTCGGACGAGAGTGATCGAGGTTTCGTGGCCCACGGCGTGGTGGCGGATGATCGAGACGAGGCTTTGTTTGCTCTGGTTTGGCTGGAGCGGGCGCTGGCCAGCCGGCGAGTACGCATCGATGGACTTGACCCGGCGACGTTCTACCGAATCGAGGTCATCGCCCGCCCCGGCGAGGCTCAGACCGTCACACCCGCGTGGGCCTCCGGTGCTCCAGTGCTGACCGGCCAGGCACTCGGTGCGGCCGGTATCTCGTTGCCGCCGGCGCGTCGTGGCTCGGCCCTACTGCTCCATCTCCAGTCGGTCGGATAACCCTCACTCGGCCAGGGCCTGATCTGCCGCAGTTGCCGCCTGCTCGGCCGAAACAGCGGCGTGTCGCAACTCTTGATAGTGCTTCCTCGCGGCTCGCGCTGCCTCGCGAGCCTCCCGCTCGGCGGCCTCCGCCTGGCGAAGCTGGCTGCGCAACGCCTCGACCTGATCGGCCAGCTCATCCGCACTCCTGGTGGCTGCCTCAGCTTCTGCCTCTGCCGATTCCGCAGTCTCACGGGCTGCAGTTGCCCGCTTCCGAGCCTCCTTCGCCGCCTTTTCGGCTTCGCGACGCCGCTTCGGATCAGGTGCGGCGGCCGGCTCCGCCGGCGCCGGCCTCTCCCCGGGTTGGCTGGGTGCTTTCGTCGGGAGCGACGCTCCAAGAGCCGATGCCAGATCAGTAGGTCCGAAACCGCCGTAGGTGACGGCCTGAGTCAGCCGTCCAGCGAGTAACACCTCAGCAATCTCCGGGTCGCCCAGCGCTGATTGCAACGTTTGCCCGAGTTCCTGCGTCGCGGCGTCCGGCGCGCTGTAGCCGTGCTCACTGCCCAGCTCGACCGCGCGTCGGGCCAGCTCGTCCACTGTCTTGCGGCGCTCCGCGGAGAGTTGGCGCAGCTCATCCCCGGCCATCCGCTGTTGGGCATCCTGAAGAGCGGCGCCGAGCTCGAAGAGCGCATTCAACGCATCCGGTTCCTGGCGAGCGAGCACGTTGATCAGCCAGGCGCTGCGGGTGGGTCGCCGGAGGCGGCCGATCTCGGTGGCGAGCTGACGGTCTTGCGCCTGTCGCGCCTCCGCGACGAGCTGTTGCCTTCGCTCGATGAAGTCATCGGGGGAGAGGGCGTAGAGCTCGTTGGCTGCAGTGTCCAGATCCACGGCGGCCGCTAAAGGCTCAGGCCCACGGTGCGGATGCGAAATTGATCGTCGCGTTGTCGATCAACCGCGTTCCGCCGACCCGAGCCGCGACGACGAAGATGGCAGGCCCGACATGATCGTCTGGCTCTTCGGCGAACGTGGACGGATTGACGATCGTGGCGTAGTCGAGTTCAAAACACGGCTCCGCCTCGGCCCGATCCAAGACCTCGTACGCCGCCGCTCGGGCTGAGGGGACCGAGCCTTGGGTTGCCGCCTTCTCCAGCGCCGCCGAAAGACTTCGCGCCACGGCACGTTCGCTGGCGGAGAGGAAGATGTTGCGGCTGGACAATGCCAGCCCATCGGGCTCCCGGACAATAGGGCCGCCGACGATCTCAACTGCGAGGTTCAAGTCGATCATCATTCGCTGGATGCAGGCAAGTTGCTGCGCGTCCTTCTCGCCGAAGACGGCGACCTGCGGTCGGACGATGTTGAACAACTTCAGGACGACAGTGAGCACTCCGTTGAAGTGACCGGGCCGGGAGTTTCCCTCGAGGATGGAACCAAGGTTGCCGGCGTGCACAGTGATCTGGCGCCCTGCGGGGTACAGGTCGCTGACGGTCGGCACGAAGACGATGTCGACCCCGTCGGCTTCGCAGATCTGGAGATCATCTTCCAGGGGCCGCGGGTATCGGGCGTAGTCCTCGCCAGGACCGAACTGCAGCGGGTTGACGAAGATGCTGACCACAACCACGTCGCCACGTGTCTTCGCCAACTTGATGAGGGAACGATGCCCCTCGTGCAAGGCGCCCATCGTGGGCACATAGGCGATGCGTGGGGCAGCGGGCCCTTCCACCGCGCTGTGGAGTGCGGCGTACTCGGCAGTGCTATGAGCGATCTTCATGACCTGGCCTCTGAACTAGGAATCGTCGACGCAAATGTGTGCTGCTCGCTTGGGAAGGTCCCGCTCCTGACATCCTCGACATACGCGGCGGCCGCGTCACCGATGATCTTCGCCAGGTTGGCGTACTGCTTGACAAAGCGCTGCATCCTGCCGCGCCGGAGTCCGGCCATGTCCTGCCAGACGAGGACCTGCGCGTCACAGTCCGGGCCGGCACCGATGCCGACAGTCGGGATCTCGAGCTCAGCGGTCACCTGACGTGCCAGGTCTCCAGGCACCATCTCCATGACCACGGCGAAGGCACCGGCCTCCGCCACTGCGTGCGCGTCGGTGAGCAGGCGTACCGCGTCATCGCCGCGGCCCTGCACCCGGTAACCGCCGAGCTGGTGTTCGCTCTGAGGGGTGAAGCCGATGTGCCCCATGACCGGGATGCCGGCATCAGCGACCTTGCGGATCTGCTCAGCCACCCGTACGCCACCCTCGAACTTCACGGCGTGGCAGCCGCCCTCCTTCATAAAGCGGATCGAGGTTTCCAAGGCCTGCGAGGGCCCATCCTCGTACGAGCCGAAGGGCAGGTCGGCGATGACGAAGGCTCGCTTGGTGGACTTCACCACGGCGCGCACCAATGGCAGCAGCTCCTCCACGGTGACCGGCAGCGTCGTCTGGTAGGCGTAGACGTTGTTGGCTGCGGAGTCTCCGACCAGCAGTGCCGAGACGCCGGCCTCGTCGAACAGCTCGGCGGTGTACTGGTCGTAGCTGGTCAACATGGCCCAACGTTCGTGTTGACGCTTAGCGGTATAGAAGTCGGTGATGCGGATCCTGCGCACCGGGGGAGGACCGGTTTCGGTCACTGCTGGAGCCTCACTCTGGAGAACCTAACGCATGACTCAGCATG
>CAVUTQ010000023.1:0-151063 GCA_963744455.1 uncultured Actinomycetota bacterium
GAGATAGCGATGCCTGTTGCCGAATAGTTCGGGCAGCAGCGCGCACTGCGGGCCCAGCATTGCGTTGACACCGAAACCGATGCCGACTGCGATCACTACGATGACCAGCCAGGCCTGCCCCAGCGAGATCAGCCACCAGCCTGGGAAGGCCAGCAGCAGCATCACGACTGCGCCGAAGCGGTAGACCGGGACCCGACCGAGACGATCCGACAGGTGGCCGGCGAACGGTACCGAAACCATCCCGATCAGCGAACCCACGGCAACGGCTACCGGACCGATTGAGCGATCGACCATGATGGTGCCGGTGGCGTAGGCCACGGCGAGGGAGTTGAACAGGTACGAGCCGCCGTTCTCGGCCATCCGCAGGCCGAAGCCGCGGAGAACGCTCCCGATCGAGTGCCCGAAGATTTCTTTCATCGGGTGTTGGGAGACCTGTTCGTGCTTTTCGAGTTCGATGAACGTCGGGCTCTCTCGCAGCCTCATCCGGATGAACAAGGCGACCAGGATCAACAAGATCGATGCCAGGAACGGGATCCGCCAGGCCCATCCAAGCAGCACGTCTTCGGGAATGGTGCCGAGATAGACGAACACCATGGCAGCCAGCAGCGTGCCGCCTTGGATGCCGATGAACGGCAGCGCGGAGTAGAAACCGCGGCGCTTGACGGGCGAGTACTCGGCCATGAGCACGGTGGAGCCGGCCTGCTCCGCGCCGGCACCGAAGCCCTGACAGAGTCGGAGGACGACGAGCAGGATGGGAGCCCAGATGCCGATGGTCTCATACGTCGGCAACAGCCCGACCAACGTCGAGGCGCCGCCCATCAGCAAGATGGTGATAACGAGCACCCATTTGCGTCCCAGCTTGTCGCCGTAGGTGCCGAAGAACAGCCCGCCCAGTGGCCGGGCGACGAACCCTACGCCGAAGGTGGCGAAGCTGGCAACCAGGCCGACCGCCGGGTCAAGGTTGGTGAAGAACAACTGGGAGAAGATGAGCGCAGAAGCGAGCCCGTAGAGGGCGAAGTCGTAGTACTCCAGAGCGCTACCGACCGTGCTGGCGAGCGTCGCCCGGCGAAGGTTGGTGGCATATTCCGGATCGTCCGACTCACTGACAGGTGGTGTAAGCGGAGCCTTGGTCACGGCGATCTCCTTTTAGTCAGACGCCCCTCGCCAGCGCTGTTGGATCAGCTCAGACGGAGGCTGGAAATTAGGAGCACCGTATCAACATGCTGAATAGAGGTCAACTGGTTGGACCATCTTTTTTCTCCATCGGTCGGCGAACCAACGGGTTGGACAGGCAATCGACCGCCGAGCGCAGCTCAGCAACGATCGAGGAGACGAACTCCTCGCTCGCCTGGACCGACATCAGTGAGGCACCCATGGCCAGCGGCGGGTCGCCACTCGCCCAGGGGGGCAGTACCACAGCCAAGCCATAGATGCCCGGGTGCACCTCGTTGTCGTCGATCGCATAGCCGCGCGTCCGGGCCAGCCGGACCTTCCGCAACAACCCGTCAAGCGTCTGAACGCTGCGCTCGGTGCGTCGCGGAAAGTGTTGGGGGCCGGTGAACCGTGCGGCAATCTCGGCGTCACTCAAGGTGGTCAACAAAGCGTTGCCGACCGCGGTGGGGGCTGCCGGGAAATCGGCTGCCGATGCTGGCCATCAGACGCATCGGAGCGTGCCCCTCGTGCCTTGCCAGATAAAGCACCTCGGCGCCGTCCAGCATCGCGATCTGCAGTACCTCATGGTTGAGCAACGGTGACGCCGTGCAGTAGTTGTAGAACTCGCGAATCTGATTGAAATGCGCGATGTACGCCCCGCCCAGCTCGACCGTGCGACGGCCCAGAACGTAGCCGGTTGCCGTTCGAGAGATCATCCGGCCGTCCTCAAGCACCTGGCACAAGTTGAAGGTGGACGACTTTGCGGCCCCGATGCCCCGGGCGATATCACCCAACGGCATCGGCTCACCCTGGGCCTGCTCCAGCAGGGTGAGGATATGCAGCGCCCTCGACACCGCAGGAGCCGGCGTTCGCTCGACCGAACCGTCAACAGACGGGCGAGGCTCAGTAGAAGTCAACGGTGTCCACCTTGTTCGCGGGTTCGTCTCCATCGAGAAAGCGGGTCGCATTGGCAGCAAACAGCTCGGCGATGAGCCGATCCTCGGCCGCGTTGAGGGCTGCCGTGTGTGGGCTGACCAGGACGTTCGGCTCGCTCCACAGCGGGCTGTGATTCGGTAGCGGCTCAGTTGCGAAGACGTCGAGTGCAGCGAAGCCGATTCGGCCGTCGCGGAGGGCCAGCAGCAGCGCGTCCTCATCGACCACGTTGCCCCTACCAACATTGACCAGGATCGTTCCGGGCTTGACCGCGGCGAGGACATCAGCTCCGATCAGCTTCTCCGTCGCAGCCGTGCCCGGCAGGGTCAGCACGATAGCGTCCACTTCAGGGACCGTAGACATGATGTCAGTCACCCGAACCAAACGATCAACATGCCCGACCGCTCTGAGGTGCCGGCTCGTGCCGATGATGGTCGCGCCGAGCGCGGACAGCTTCTTGGCCACCTCCTGGCCGATGCCGCCAAGACCGACCACCAAGACAGTCATCTCCGACACCTGTCTCATCTGCCAGCGGCCAGTCCAATTGCGGTCACGCTGCTGAGCCAGGAGCCGTCCCAGGTCCTTCGCGCCGGCAAAGACCCCAAAGACGGCAAACTCCGCCAACGGTCCGCCGTGCACCCCAGCAGACGTCGTGAATACGATCCGGCTCAACTGCTCCTGGGTGAGCCCGGCCGCCTTCACCTGACCGCCCCCGCCAGCAGCCATGGTATGCACCCAGCGGAGGGCGGGATTCGCATCCACGGTGCGCTTTAGTGCGACCGGATCCACATCGGGAATCCCGTACAACGCCTCGGCCGAGTCAAGCATCGACTCGAACGCCTGCTGCTGAGGAGGTGTACGCCGAAAGGACGGGTCACCGGAGAAGTCGGCTGGGTGACGCATCGGCGGATACAACGACTGGTCGCGGACGAGCTCTACCCGCGGCTCGAGTCGCTCGATCAGCTTGCAATGCTCCTCCGCGAGTGGTGTCGCCACCACCACGCGCAGCCGCTCGGATCCGTTGGTCACATCAACGCCTTTCCTGGTGAGGGCGGAAGCCGCGTCCGGGCTAGCTTCATATCCTAGTCAAGAATCCACTATATTGAATAGTATTCGCTCCGTTGATCTCCAAGTTACACTCAATCCATGTCTCAGCAACCTGCCGGAGCTGCCGCCGTGACGGGGGTGATCGGTATCGGGGTGATGGGACAGCCGATGGCCGCCAACATCCTCCGAAGCGGGTCCGCCGTCCATATCACCGGGCGAAACCGAGAGAAGTACCACGACCTGATCGAGGCCGGAGCAGTCTGGCACAACAGCCCGCGATCTCTCGCCAACGCAGTCAACGTGATGTTGTTGATGCTGCCGGACCTGCCCCAAGTCGAGGAGGTGCTGGCCGGATCGGATGGGATCCTCGCCGGCAACTTCTCCGACCTGCTCCTCATCATCGCCTCGACCTCGTCCCCGATCGAGGTCCAAAAGCTTGGCCGACGGTTGGCTACTGAGACCGAGGGCAGGGTTCGGGTGATCGACGCCCCGGTATCCGGCGGCAGTGAGGGCGCCCAAGCCGGCACACTATCGATCATGGTCGGTGGCGAGGATCGCGATGTCAACGATGCCTGGCCGGTGCTGGTCGCATGTGGAGACCCGGTTCATCTCGGACCACTCGGCTCCGGACAGGTGGCGAAAGCATGCAACCAGATGATCGTCGCCGCGACCATCCTCGCCCTCGGCGAGGCCGCAGTGCTTGCGGACCGCAGCGGCCTCGACCTTGACAAGCTGTTCGGGGTCCTCGCGGGTGGCTACGCCGGTAGCCGCATCCTCCAGACTCGCGGTGATCGCATCGTCAGGGAGGACTACAGCCCGTCCGGGGCAGCCAGATACCTGGTCAAGGACCTCCACTTCGCCGCGAGGGTTGCGCAGGCCACCGGCACAAATGCGGTCTTGCTTCCGGCCCTGAAGGCGGCATTCGAGGAGCTCACCGGAAGCGGGTACGGCGACTACGACATCGCTGTAACGCGCCGCTACGTGGCCCAGCGATAGGCGCACGCCCAGCAAGGGAATCACGTGAGTCGAGCGCGGGACTTACCGCGCGAGGCGTGCCTCAAGGGCGACCGTGGCAACGGACCGGCTTGCGGATACTTGGCTGGTCAGATGCGGAACGCCCACAGATCGCGCAAGTCAGCGCTCCCGGTTCAGGTCGTCGATCAGGTCGGTTGCGCTCTGTTGTCGTACGTCGTCAGCGTGGACCCCTGGGCCTGCGGCGCTGCTCCTGGTGGCTGCTACGGCCGTCGCGATCCGCACTGCGGGCTGGTCTTGTGCGCCCACCGACTTCATCGAGAGAGCTGGAGCACTCCGGCGGCCGCCTGAGCGACCTTCGCGGCTGCGAGGGGGGCTCTGATAATGGTATCTGTCTCGGCGTCTCAGGTTCGACTGAAATAGCAGTAGGACGTGGACGTGAGAACCGGCAGCGGCAATCACGTCCGCCGATCTGAATCTGGCCGATCGAGAACGCGCGTTGCTATCGATCGGCTGCCTGCTACATCAGTCGCAGAAGTCAAGCGCCGCTATCCCAACACCGGCGACGCCTAACCCCTCGTTCAACACTCGCTCAAGCCGCCCTGCCGCAGCCAGCGGCTTAACTCACACGTTAGGCTTTTGCCCGACAACAAGAACGAGCAAGTGTGAACTACGGAGGTGCACATGGAAGTTTTATCAATCTCCTGGGCGGGGGTGGGAACGCAGAACTTTGCCGCCACTGTCCGTTACTTTGTAGAAAACATGAGCCTTCCTCTCACCCTCCGCGATGACCAGGCAGAAGTGGCCCATTTCAGGTGTGCCTCTGGCGACCTTTTTGAAATCTTTGGCCCCAATAACCCCAACGCCCGCCAGCATGCCTGCCCAGTTTTTGCCTTTCAAGTTGTTGATATTGGGGTCGCTCGACGGGAAATGGAACGTAAGGGGGTTGAATTTGTCACAGACATTGACACATGGGAAGATGAAGCCTGGTGCTATTTCCGCGGGCCGGACGGTTATCTTTATGAAATTCTCCAAAAAGGGTCCCCGAAAGCAAACAAATGAAGGCGATGTCGCTGCGGGGTCAACTTGGCGAAGTAGAGGCCGCGATCGAGAATTGGGGATACCAGTTGCCAGAATCACGTTTCCATTTAATGATGGTGGATTCGCGCCCACCAGTGTTTCGGTCATAGCGACCCTTCCTCGCCAAGCCGCAGCTCAGCGTGTTGGGCCACTTACACCGTTCGTCGGACACTCCCCAGCTGGCACACAAATGGAGCGCATCAACCGTCACTAGGCAGCCCAAGGCGCCGGCTGCATGTCGATCGTTCTAATGAATGTGTCAGGTGCTACTCGGCGCCACTTCCGCGCTGTGCGGCTGTCATCGGCCGGGCACAGGTGGCCGGTTGGAGCTCGGCTGTTGGTGCAGGCGAGGAGGGTCACCGTGGTGGCGGTGGCGTAGCTGCTGGCTCACTGGCTGTTGGTCGAGATCGAGGCGGCGCGAGAGTTCGTTGGCGACGGCTCGGTCGAGGTGTTGTTTCCAGAGGTCTGCTCGGGGTTCGAGCTGGGGTCCGCCGGTTGCTTGTGGGTCGTGGGGGTTGATGCCGTTCGCGGCGCGCCAGACGGCGACCTCCCCGAGGAGGCTGGCGCTCGGGTGGCTGCCCGGGGGCGACCAGGCAGGTGGAGCGTCGGATCGGCTGGCTTGTTCTCGGACGTGGTCGGCGAGGTCGGCGATGAGTTGGGAGCGCTTGGTGAGGTAGTCGCCCCAGACCGGATTGACCTGGAGTCGGGTTGGGATGCCCGGCAGCCATGGCAGCGGCCGGTGATCGGATGCCGCGGTCTCTGGAAGTCGCCAGTGGAGGACGGCGGCCATGTCGCCAGCGGTGGAGAGGTCGCGGCCAAAAGCAGCATCGTAAAGATGGCGGAGCGGGTGGTCGCCGGTCTCGGCGGCGAGGTCGAGGAGGTGGGCTCGGAGGGTCGGCCAGGCCGGTTCGCCGGTGAGGCCGGGGATGTATTGGTCGATCGTGTCGAGGTCGGCAACAACCTGGGGTCCGAGGAGGTGTTCGGCGGCGGCGTGGAGGCTGTCGGTGTAGCGCTGGACAGCGTCGAACAACCGGGCGGCCGGGTTGTGGAGTTCACGCAGGGTCGTGGTGGCGGAGGTCGGCGAGTCGTCGCGGGCCAGGATCTGCTGCAAGGTCTCGGTCGGAGTGCGGGGCGCGACGGCGTCGGGGCGGATCACGCTGTGGGGGTCGCCGTCGCCGACGACCTGGAGGTAGAGGTGGTTCGCATGCCGGCCGCGGGTGAGCATGGTGTAGAGCTGCTGCCGGGATTCCTGGCCGGTGAGCAGGCCGTGCATGGCGTCGGCGGAGACGCCTTGGGCGCCGTGGATGGTGGTGGCGTAGCCGAGCCCGGTCGAGGTGCCGACGTAGTCGGCGGGCAGCCGGGTAGTGAGCCGGCTCCGCTGGTGCCGGACGGTCAGCTCGCCGTGCTTGCCAACCTCGCTGATCGTCCAGCGGTCGCCGTTCTTGACCCAGTCCGTAGCGGAGAGCCGGAGTCGGCGGTCGTTGGTGCGGGTGATGATCACGTCCCCGATGGAGGCCTGGTTGCCGTCGCCGAGATGCACCTCCGGCCGGCCGGGATGCGCGTGCCGAAGGCGATGCTCGCGGGCGCGACGGTTGAGGTCGGCGACAAGGTCGCGGGTGGGGGCGAGCATGATCGCGTCGAGCCCGGCGGCCCGGTCGGAAACCCAGGCGGTGAACGCATCCTCGGTGGTTTGGCGAGATCACCGACATGCACACGTCCATGATCAAGATAGAACGTCAACGCCTTGGGGTCGCCTTCGCGGAGGGCGAGGGAGGCTGCGGCTTCGGCAGGGTCGGTGAAGCGGTGGAGCTCGGTCAGGTGGAGCGCGCCGTGGCTGTGTGTGATGTCGCGGAGGACGCCGCCGGCGCCGATCGCGGCGAGTTGTTGATCATCACCGATCAGCCGGACACTCGCACCACGATCGAAGAGCGAACTGCGACCGCGGTGTCGAGGGAGAGGGTGTCGGCCATCCCGGCTTCGTCGATGATGATCAAGGTCGACGGCCCGACCGCCGTCGCCCAGTCCGGCAGCTCGCCGTGCTGGAGGGACCAGGTGAGTTTGGCAAGGGTGTCGGCACGGATGCCGGTTTGCTTCGCCTAGGACGGCGGCCGCGGCCGCGGACGGGGCGAGGCCGATGACCTGGCCGCCGTCTTGGGTCCAGGCCAGGGTGAGGGCGCGCATCGCGGTGGTCTTCCCGGCGCCGGCGGGGGCGATCGCCAGCTGCAGCCGTGCACCTGAGGTGCACATCTGCCGGACCAGGGAAGCTTGCCCGGCATCCAGGGCGGTTTTGTTCGCTGCCATTTCCAGCAGGGCAAGATCGACGACGGTGCGGTCGAGGACTGTTCCGTCGTGGATACCGGCGACGGTGACGAGGCGTTGCTCGGCGTCGAGGATGCGCTGGGAGGTGTAGAGGTCGGCGCCGGCGATGGTGTAAACCGACGACCCGTCGACCCGCCGCAGCGCGCCCGGTTCTTCGATGCCGTCCGGTGGTGCGGCCAGGGCGACCGAGCGGTGATCCAGAACCTCATTAACGAGGAGGTCCACCAGCGTGTTCGCCTGCTCGGCAGCCATGTCGACGGTGCGGACGTGGCGTTGGGCTTCGGCACGGACGTGCCACATCTGCCAGGTCGACCGGGTGCTCCTCCATGGCGGCCAGCACCCGATCGGCAGCCTGCGCGACCCAGTGGGCGTCGGCCATGCGCGGGGTTTCTGCGGCGGGGGCAAGTGCCGTCGCGACCATCGAGGCGACGGCGCTGCGGCCACCGAGGACCGCTGAGGCTTCGTTCATCCAGGTGGTGCGCTGCTCGGCGAGGATCGAGGTTCGTGCTTGGCGTCGCGGGTCTCCAACGTTGCCTGCTGGGCCAGGTGCAGCGCTTCGACCGGGGTGGGTGGTCGGCCGTGCTCAGCTTGGAACTGGACGGCGAGCTCGCCACGGCGGACGTTGATGTGGGCCCGGCGGGTCGACCACCGCTGATTCAACCGAGCGTCGACGCCAACGATTTCCCGGATCGGCCGCTTGCCCGGATCGGTGCCGGGACGTGCAGCGAACCGCACCCCCAGCGCGTCGCGGAGGTGCTGCTCCAGGGACGGTGTTGTAGGTCTCCGACGCAGCAACCTTAGCCTTGAACAACACCCGGCCGTCGATCGACAGCCAGCGCCCATCGAGGGTTTGTACCTTGTTCGCCACCGCGACATGGGTATGCAGATCCGGGTCGCCGGCCCGGCTGTCGCGGTGGGTGAACGCGGCCGCAACCAGGCCACGCACGTTGACCTGCCGGATCCCTTGGGGCCCGGTCCGGGTGAACAAGGCCTGCTTCTCAATGAACCTCAGCGCGTCGTTGACCGCGGCCTGATGGGCCCGTTCGATCACCGCCGCCACCGCCGGTTCGGCGACCGCCCACAGCGTCGACACCGACTTCACCGGCGAGAACGTCAGGTCGAAACCGGCGACCGTGCTGCGCCCGCGGACGTGAGCTCTTCGCGATCTGCCCAGCCAACTCCCGAGCATCAATCGGAGCGCGGCCATGCTCAGCGACAAAGAACTCCCGGGCCACCTGCGTCCGAATCCGCGCCCGGTCAGCCGCCGCGACCGAGGCGTCGACCGGCCCCCGATCGCGGCATTGAGAGCAGCGACCCGCTGGGCCACCTCCACCCGGAACGGCGTCGCCTCGTCCATGATCTTGAACGGTGCCCCCAACCGCATGACATCCCGAAGTCCTGTCCAATGAAGTCGGGGCCTTCCCACTGCTGCAGCCGGGTCTCGGCCAACGGATGCAACCCGCAGCCGAACAAGCGCTCGCATCTGCTCCGCGGTCACCGGATCGCCGACATCCAGACCGTCGATTCCCCCCATGCCGGAACCGACCCACACCCCCGGCGACTCGCCCCGTTCGGTGTAATACGACGCCAGCCCGGTGCGCCCCTTGTCGGTCGCATCCAGCGCAGCGACCTGCCGGGTCAGGTAGTCATATCCTGACCCCGGCGGTGAGCTTATGCAGGCTCATAGTCACACCCCAGAAAGGCAATTCCGCCCGCCTCGGCGGTCACGCCGCCTCGGGGGTACGTTCCGGCGGTGCACTAGGTGTAATCGGTTGCGATCTTCGAGTCGCTGCACTGGCTGATGAGAATTGGGGGTCGGCCGGCGACGTCGACACACACTGGTGCGGGCGAGCCCGTTTAGGTGTATGGCGCGGGGGTCTCGGTTGCCGCTGGATTGTTGCGAGAGAGCACGCGGGTCTGTGTCCTGGCAGAGGTCCCTCCGGACCGACGCCGTCAGGCGAGGGTCGCCTCACGGAGGAAAGGAGGGCGCCATGGAGGTCATGTTCGACCGGGTCGCCGGTCTGGATGTCGGCAAGGACTCGGTGACGGTGTGCGTCCGCACCCCCGGCCCGCGCGGTGGGCGGCGCAGCGAGACGCGCACGTTCAAGACGATGTCCGGTTCGTTGCAGGTGATGCGGGACTGGCTGGTCGAGGCGGGGGTGAGCATCGCGGCGATGGAGTCGACCTCGACGTATTGGAAGCCGCCGTTCTACTGCCTGGAAGAGGTCATGGTGGTGTGGCTGCTGAACGCCGCGCACATGAAGGCCGTGCCCGGCCGCAAGAGTGACGTCCGGGACGCGGAGTGGATCGCGCAGCTGTTGGAGCACGGGCTGTTGGCGCCGTCATTCGTGCCGCCACCGGAGATCCGCCGGCTGCGGATGTTGACCCGCTACCGGGTGCAGCTGATGGGTGACCGGACCCGGGAGATCGTCCGGCTGGAGTTGATGTTGGAGTTGAGTCGGTCTGGGGCGCGGTGTCCTGATTGCTCAGGTCCGTTTCCCCAGACCGCTCGCCGAACCCGCCGTGCGCCTCTCGGCGCAACGGGCTCTCCACGGAACCTGCCGTTATGTGGGAGGCAGCGCCCACGGGGTCGGGATGTTCCCTCGGTAGCGGTATCGGGTGACCGGGACCGCTTCGAGGTTGAACAACGCTTTCCCGTCGGCCGACAAGGGTATCCACCGGCCACCGGGGCCGGTGAACCGTCGTCGGAGGTCTGTCCACTTCCAGTGGTGCCGCGTCATCAGCCACCGGGCCACCCGATGCCACACGAAGTGGGCAAGGGTCGAGAAGGTGTGTTTGCTGACGGCGTGACGGAAGTAGGTTGACCAGCCGCGCATGATCTGGGCGAGCCGGATCAGCACGGATCCAGGGTGCTGCTGTGACGTCCTGTTCGTCAGGGCACGCACTTTCGCCTTCAACGACCGGATCGGCCGGTCCGCGATGAAGGTGTAGACGTGCCAGCGGTTTGTTCCTCGTTTCCGTTTCCACTGGATGTGGAAGCCGAGGAAGTCGAACCCCTCGGACATGTGCACCACCCTGGTTTTGGCCTCCGAGAAGGCCAAGCCCATGGTGGCCAACACACCGCTGATCTGTTCGCGCAGGGCTTCGACGTCTGCCTGGTTACCGTCCCCGAGCACGGCGAAATCGTCTGCGTATCTGACGATCCGCCAGTTGGGTAGGCCCTTGGCCCGACGCCGTTCACGTTGTGAGCGGGTGGACATGGTGCCGCCTGACCGCCAAGGCCGATGCAGGTCATCGTCGAGCACCGACAAGGCGATGTTAGCCATCAGCGGCGACAGGATGCCCCCTTGCGGAGTGCCGGTGGGGGTGTCCTGCTTCTCGCCGAGCTCGGTCAAGATCCCGGCCTTCAGGAACGCCTTCACCAGCGCCACGACCCGTTTGTCTTTGACTCGCTTCCGCACCCGATCCAGGAGGCCGGAATGCGAAATTCGGTCGAAGCACGCCTCGATGTCTGCGTCCAGCACCCACCGGTAACCGTGTGTGCCGAACAGCTGGATCTCAGCGATCGCGTCGTGAGCCCGCCGCTTCGGCCGGAACCCGTAGGAGACCGGCATGAAGTCGGCCTCGAAGATCGGTTCCAGCACCAGCTTCAACGCAGCCTGGACTACCCGGTCAGCGATGGTGGGGATGCCTAAACTTCGCAGCTTCCCCGAACCACGGCCTTTCGGGATCAACCGTTGGCGCACCGGCAGCGGACGAAACGAGCCGTCCTTGACCTGTGCCCGCAGATCGTCCAGGAACCCCGCAACCCCGACCGTCTCCTCCACGGCGGCGACGGTCCAGCCGTCAACGCCGGGCGTGTCATGGCCGGTGTTGCTCGCGACCCGGGCGAGTGCCATCCGCAGCGTCGCCGGGTCATGCACGAGATTGAACAGATCGTCGAACCGGCGGCCAGGATCGGCCACCGCCCAACGGTGAAGCTTGGCCTGCATACCTGATACCCCGACCCGAGGTTCGTGTTCCCGGCCCGGGCCACCCGTATTCACCGGTGGATCTTTCAGCATCACAGCATCCTCGTCTTCTCGTTTCCGCTGCCGCCCTTCCCCAGGTGGCCGGCTCTCCCGGCCTCGAAGTACTACGGCGGCTCCGCCCCGTTCCGGTCCGATCGGTCAACGGTGAACCCACCCCGCCGATCCGTGCCGGCAGCCCGGATTGGCGGGTGAGGACCGGAACGGTTCCCACGTTCACTGCTGTTCGCTCGACGGGTGAGGAGCCCCACTTTGTCCCTGCGGCCTCGCCATGGTTACGCCGTGGACATTCACCATGGCCTCCCGGCGAGCGCATCCATACCCGCCCAGGAGTTGGTCCCACCAGCAAAGAAGCCCCGGTGGTTTGTGCACCGCTCCCGGCCCAGATCCGCCAGATTGAGGCCGGTAGATACTTGAGAGACGTAATAACGCGGGTTCCTCTCGTACTCCTTCCCATCACGCTCGCCGGACCCGCACCATCTGGCAGTTCTGGCCCGTCCCGGCTTTGTTAGGGCTGCTCCCACCCACCCCGGCACCTTCCGGGGCAGGCTGCCCTCAGCTTCACCTCCCTGCCACGACAGGGTCAGCGGTGCAGGTCTCTCACCTCCACTCAAACAACAGCGCCTCGTGGCGCACAGACGCCTCGATCAAGTTGTCCTCGGTGGCGTCGAGTCTGAAGACGGTGTCGGCCCGGGCGATGCTGACCGCGATGATCGACGGCGAACCGGATCCGCTGCAGCTGGCCGATTTGGCCAAGGGCAAGATGCGGCGCAAGATCCCGGACCTGGCGCAGGCGTTGACCGGCCACTTCGATGCCAACCATGCCCGGCTGGCCCGGTCGATGCTGCGGCGGCTGGATCTGGTCGAGCAGGCCCTGGCCGAGCTGGACGCGGTGCATCGTCGACGCGTGCCAGCCATGGCAGCACCAGATCGAGCTGCTGCAAACCATTCCCGGGGTCGGGCCGAAGGTCGCGCAGGTGATCGTCGCCGAGACCGGCGCGTGACATGGCACGGTTCCCGACCGCCGCCCATCTGGCTGCCTGGGCCGGGTTGGCGCCGGCGATGCACGAGTCCGCCGGCAGACAGACCCCGGCCGGGAAACGGCACGGCAACAAATGGCTGACCGCGATGCTGGTCGAGGCGGCCGGATCGGTCGGCCGGATGCACGGCAAGAACTATCTGGCCGCCCAGCACGCCCGGTTGACTGAAACGGCGCGGCATGGGCCGGGCACAGGTCGCGGTCGCGCACTCCATCTTGGTTGCGGCCTACTGGATGCTGAAACGCGACGAGCCCTACCACGACCTCGGAGCCGACTGGCACAGCCGCCGCAACGACCAAGCCCACACCCGACGGCTGGTCGCCCAGCTCGAACACCTCGGCCACACCGTGATCATCGACCCAGCCGCCTAAGCACTGGCCTCACCGTGCAGCGTCGAGCCACCCGCCCGGCGCTGCCGCAGCATGCCCGGTGGTCGGGTATTCACGGGTCTGTGTCAGACATCGAATTCTGAGATCTGGTTGGGGTACGCAGAACAGGTTCCCGGAAGGTGCTGAGTCGACTGGAGAAGCCTCGTGACGTGGCGACAGGGATAGTCGTCGGTGTTGCGAAGTTCTAGCATCTCGGCGGTCAGACGCCGAGCCGTCGTTGCTGGGTCGCTCACTCGATCTGCGCGTCGGCTCCGCCAGAGTCGCTGGGATGACGATGCCAGGGCATCCGTGGGTGATGGCCGATCCCAGCGATCACGTCGCGATCAGGGCGGTGTGGATGGAGCCGCCGCCGTCCATGACAAGGACCCGTCCCATGACGTCTTCGCCTCGGACGGACGTCACGAAGGTGTTGGCTTCGAAGCAGCGGACGACGGTGACGGTGCCGCGTCCGCTCCAGACTGCATCGCTTTGACAGTGAGGGCCGTCAGGGGTTGCTGGTTGCCATTGCTCGTACTGATTCGGGTGTGGTTCCGGTCCAGCCTTTGAATGCTCGGTAGAAGGAATTGGTGTCGGCGAAGCCGAGGAGGAAGGCGATCTCGGAGGTTCGCAGGCCTGCGTTGGTCAGGTAGTGCCGGGCGAGGTTCTCGCGCGTGTTGGCAAGGACCGCTTGAAAGGAGGTGCCTTCCTGGCTCAGTTGTCTTTGGAGCGTGCGGGCGCTGGTGGCGAGCTGGGCGGTAACCGCGCCGATGGAGGGGTCACCCGCGGGTAGGGTCTCGTTCAGGGCAGCCCGGACACGGTCCGAGACCGTAGCTGAGGCTTGGAGGTCGGAGAGGCGCCGGCGTAGGTCGGGGGCGAAGATCCGCCACATCTGGTCGTTCTCTGTGAGGAACGGTCGGGAGGCATCGGCGGGTGTGAATGTGATTGTGTCGTTGTCGCCCTTGCGGATCCGGGTACCGAGGTAGTCATCCATCGCCCGGTGCTCGGCGGGCAGGTGCGTCACGGTAGCGCGGGCGGGTCGGATGTGTTCCCGGATGGCGATGCGAGCCAGCGCGGCCCAGAAGATGAGCTCTGTTTTGGCCAGCAGTGCCGGGGGTTGCGGGCGTGCGGGCCACTTGTAGGTGATGGTGAGTCCGTGATTGGTGTCGAGGTCTAAGCGCAACGGCCCGATGAGTGGCTTGTGGGCGGCGAGCCGCTGCGCGGCCGTCGTAAGGTTCGGACTGCACAGCGCTGCGAAGATCGGCGGTGAAAACATCTCGACTGAGATGGCTTTGCCGATCTCGACCGCGAGGTCGCGTTCGCCGGTGGGGCTGGCTTCGGCGTCGAGTGCTTCCCAGAAGCGGTAGTACTCCGGGATTGACAACTCGATGGGTCGGTGCGCGAATAAGTCGGCCGGCAGGCCGGAGCGGCGTAGTACCCGTGCCGGAGGGATGCCGAGGTCGCGCAGGAGTGTCTTGATGCTCGGCTCTAGATCAAAACGCTCACCCGCCACCTGATCAGCGTAGCCAGAAGCGGCTCGACGTGGCTCGCCGAACCCGCCAACTGGCATGCAGATCACGTCACCGGTTCTTGGCGTGAATAGCAAGTCAATCGGCGTTCTGCGCTAGTGGCAGAACAGGTCGTAGTTCCTAGCGTGGAGACATAGCCCGGCAACGGCTTCGAACTGACATCCATCGAGGAATACCTCGAGTCCAAGGCCGTCGTCGGCTCGTTCTGAACCACCTACGTCCTACGAAAGGAACCCAGAATGATCAACACAACTGCGGGCAAGGTCGCCCTCGTCACCGGCGCCTCCTCCGGCATCGGCGAAGCAACCGCCCTCGAACTCGCCAAGGCCGGCTACACCGTCTATGCCGCCGCCCGCCGCGTCGAGCGCATGAACCACCTCACCGAGTCCGGCATTCGCCCCATCTCGATGGACGTCACCGACGATTCCTCGATGCAGGCAGCAGTCGAGAAGATCATCGCCGACACCGGTCGCATCGACGTGCTCGTCAACAACGCCGGTTACGGCTCCTACGGCGCGCTGGAAGATGTCCCGATGGACGAAGCTCGCTACCAGTTCGAGGTCAACGTCTTCGGCGCCGCGCGGCTGACCCAGCTCGTGCTGCCACACATGCGCAAGAACCGGTCAGCCAAGATCGTCAACATCACCTCCATGGGCGGCAAGATTCACACCCCGCTCGGCGCCTGGTACCACGCCACTAAGTTCGCCCTCGAAGCCATCAGCGACTGCCTGCGCTTGGAGCTCAAACCCTTCGGCATCGACGTCATCGTCATCGAGCCCGGCGGCATTAGAAGTGAGTGGGCCGACATCGCCGCCGACAAAGTCCGCGCCGTTTCCAGCGACGGCCCATACGCACCCCAGGGCAACGCCGTTGCCAACTCCCTCTCCTCTGAGTCCAACCAGAGGCGCTCCTCACCCCCGGAACTGATCGCACGCACTATCGCCAAGGCCGTGCAGGCACACAAGCCGCAGACCCGCTACGCCGTCGGCTTCGGTGCCAAACCGATGATCTTCCTCCACGACGTCCTCCCAGACCGCACCTTCGACGCTTTCATGCGACGCACGGTGGGAGTGCCGTCGAACTATCCGACCGACGCCTCCAACAGCACGACGGCGTCGGTCCGATACGGGGGACCGTCTCCGGCATCCCGCCGCAGCTAGCAGCTCGAGATGCTCAGGATCAGCGTCTAGTGTGCTGCCAAATTGCTGCCAAGAATGATCAGGGCCCTTCTCGGTGCTCACCGAAAAGGGCCCTGACTAGGTGTTTTGTAGTAGCGGGGACAGGATTTGAACCTGTGACCTCTGGGTAGGAGCGAGTCCGCGCTGCGGTCGATAAGCCCAACGCTGGCGAATCGCAGGCTGACCAGGTATCGTTAACGAATGCCGGCCCAGGCCGGCAATCGTCGACAGCATGACCGCGGCCAGGGCGATGCCAGCCTGGACCTGATCAAGCCTCTTCGCTTAGTTTGGCTATGGGTCTGACCACCATTTTGACCACCATTTAGGTTTGTCCACCGAAATACGCCAAAGTGCAGGATCCTTATATTTAAGGGAAATCGGACGTCCGGGGACGTCCCTGGACACGCTGCCGATGTCTGGGGGTCAAAAGGTCGCGAGATTAGATCTCGCCAGCCCGACAGTGTTTCCTTGTCGGAGGCCGGAAGCTCCGGGGCGTTGGAGGCTCCGGGGCTCCTCACGCGCAGGCCGCAGAAGATGCGGATGATGGGTCGGTGGGCTTCAAGATCATCGGATGGGGCCGGTTCTCGACCCTGACGTCGCCCGGACCGTCGAGCATGGTGGCCTTCATCGGATATGTGTCCTTTCAAGAAATGGTGGGTTGCAGCTGGAGGGTGGTCTCGGCGACGGTGTCGGAGATCATCGGCCGGACGAGGCTGCTGTACCGGCCATACTTGGCGCGGTAGGCCTCATCGACCTGCGTGCGGACGGTGGGATCGGCCGCGGTGAACCGGACCGCATGGTCGACGCCGCCGACACTTATCCGTCCGCTGCCATTGCGCCGGGCGCGGCGATACCAGCTGCCGGAGGGACCGCGGTAGGACCTGACATACAGATCGTCACCGACGCGGACCACCCAGATCGGCACGGCCCGGCCGGGGGTGTGGTCGGCGCGGTCGGGGGCAATGTGGATCTCGTCTGCTGTTCCGATCGTCGTCAGCTCGCTGTCGCTCCATCCACTCATCAGTCGATCTCCTCTTCGCCGGTCCCAGCCGGTGAAGCCGGCCGCACCAGCCACTTAACCCGCTCAACATGAAAGAGTGGGAGTTACTGCTGTTAGGGGTACTGGCAGTGACTCCCGCAACCGAGTGATCGGGTCGTAGCGTCGAGGGCATGGACAACCGGACCGAGGTACGCGATTTCCTGGCCTCCCGCCGGGCTCGGATCAGCCCGGAACAGGCGGGACTGACCAGTTATGGCGCCCGCCGGGTGCCGGGTCTGCGTCGGGCGGAGGTCGCTCAGCTGGCCGGGGTGAGCATCGAGTACTACACCCGGTTGGAGCGGGGCAATCTGAGTGGCGTGTCGGAGGCGGTGTTGGACTCGCTGGTCGCCGCGCTGCAGCTGGATGAGTCCGAGCGGGCGTACCTGTTCGATCTGGCCAAGGCGGCGTCCGCGCCGAGCACACCTCGGCGGCCGCGGAAGGCCACGGCCCAGGAGGTGCGGCCGAGCATCCAACGGCTGCTGGATGCGATGACCGGGATCCCGGCGTTCGTTCGCAACGGCCGGCTGGACGTCCTCGCGGTCAATGCGATGGGCCGCGCCCTGTACAGCCAGGCGTTCGACAGCCCAGCGCTCGACAGTCCGGGGCGGCCGGTGAACCTCGCCCGGTTCGTCTTCCTCGACCCGCAGGCGCGCCTGCTGCACCCGAACTGGTCGGACTCGGCCAACACGAGCGTGTCGATCCTGCGCACCGAGGCTGGCCGGAATCCGTACGACAAGGGCCTGACCGATCTGGTCGGGGAGCTGTCCACGCGCAGCGAGGAGTTCCGGACCCGCTGGGCGGCGCACAACGTCCGGTTGCACCGGTCGGGGACCAAGCACTTCCACCACCCGGCGGTCGGCGACCTGCATCTAAGCTTCGACGCGCTCGAGCTGCCCGGCGAGCCGGGCCTGACCCTGACCGCGTACAGCGCGGAGCCCGGCACCCCGTCGGCTGACAACCTGGCTCTGCTGGCTAGCTGGGCCGCGACAAACGTCGAGGCCGCGCCGAGCCGAGACCAGCGCGGACGACCACTGACCGCCAGCCGGCCGACGAAAGATGATCATGGAACTGCGACCTGTCAGCGCGACCGCCAAGGCACCGGCCAGCAATTTCACCGGCGACGTGTACGTGAATCCGATCTACCGTGGGGAGGAGCCGTCGCGGATGATCGTCAGCCTGGTTCGGTTCACTCCGGGTGCGCGCACCAACTGGCACTCCCACGCGGTGGGCCAGACCTTGCACGTCACCGACGGCGTCGGGCTCGTCGCCACTCGGAACGGCACGGTGATCAGGATGCGAGCCGGGGACACCGTGTATACCCCGCCGGGTGAGGAGCACTGGCACGGTGGCACCGCCGACAACATGATGTGCCATCTCGCCATGCTCGAGGGCACCGAGAGCGGTGACGGCACGACCTGGCTCGAGCCGGTCACCGACGAGCAGTACGCGGCCGCCAACCAGTCCTGACTGCGGTCCTCATCCCGACCCACCACGGACGCCGCACGCAACGCGGCCGCAATCCGAAAGGAAACCGATCATGACCACAGCGCAGGACAGTACGCCGAACAAGGAGCCCTCGGGCGCACAGAAACTCATCGGTGACTTCGCGCCGAAGCTGGTCGAACTCACCGACGACGTCTTGTTCGGCGACGTCTGGGCCCGACCCGAGCTGGCCCCGCGGGATCGCAGTCTGATCACCTGCGCGGCGTTGATCACCAACGGCAGCACCGAGCAGCTGCGTGCTCACCTCGGCATCGCCAAGACCAACGGCGTGACCGAGACCGAGCTGAAAGAGGTGATCATCCACCTCGCCTTCTACGCCGGCTGGCCGCGAGCCATGTCGGCGATCATGGTCGCGAAAGAGGTCTTCGCCGCCTGAGTCCCGACGTATCTGATCAGCTTGTCAGTCGCCGCAGCACGAAGGGCTCGCCGGGCGCCAGGAGCTGGATGCGTTCCGGGTTCTCGACCCGGTCCGGCAACGAGTCCGGGTCGGCGTTGAACGGCGCGGAAGTCGGGGGCATCCACGCAGCCCCAGTGGTACAGCAGCAACGGGGTGTGGGGGTAGGCGTTCGCCATCGCGATCGCACCGTCGAGCCCGAAGTGCCACTCGCTGTCGGAGAAGTCGAACAGCATGGCATCGGGGGTCGGCATGCGCAGGTGATGGTCGGGGATGAGCCGTGAATCGCCCGGCGCCCAGATGGTGCCGTCCGGTGTGTCGATCCAGAATCCGCAGGCGTCCTCCGGCTGGAAGATGCGGTCGCTGGCGCCTGGGGATGCGTTCTGCCAGGCGTGGTCGGCCGGGGTGACGTCCACGCGGACCGGTCCGATCGCGAAATGCTCGCCGATGTCGTGACCGTACGCCGGGAAGCCTTCCTGTTTCATCAGCGAAGCCACGTACTGCGTCGAGTGGTACTCACCGGTCACCCGCGCCAGATCACGACAGGTGGGGACGCTGTAGTGGTCGTTGTCGCTGTGCGTGACGAGCACGGCGTCCAGCCGCGGCACGTCGGCGGCGGCGATCGGGAACTCGATCATCACCGGCATGTCGAAACCGCCCAGCAGGGGATCGACCATCAGTGTCGTGCCGCGACTGTTGATCAAGAACCCGGCCATGCCCAGCCACCGCAAAACGGTCGCGTCTGCTGCTTCGAATGCCTCGGCACCGAACGGCTGTGTCTGTGGGGCTCGGGCTTGACGCTGCATGGCTGGAACTTACCGCGAAGGCGGCCAGTGCCAATGACTGCCACCGAGGCAACCGGAGCCTCCAGCGTCGGAACCGTTGAGGCTAACAAGCATCTCCGTGTGGTGGGGTCGGTCGCTATAGCCGCCGGTCATGCTCATGCAGCCCAGCCCGATGGCGGACCCCTCCAGGTTGCGGCCGAGAATGCGCTCCTCCATGATCAATATCTCCTGTGTCGAACGTGTTGTGGTGCGAGACGGCAGCGGGTTCACCACCAGTAGGGAGCCTGCGGTGTGTACGGCTCCTCGAGCTGCCGGATCTCGTCCTCGGTCAAGGTGATCTCGACCGCGGCTGCGGCGTCGGCGAGGTGGTGCGGCTTGGTGGCTCCGACGATCGGCGCCGACACGACAGGCTTGGTCAGCAGCCAGGCCAACGCGACCTGCGACATCGGGATGCCCCGCGACTCGGCAACGCGCTGGACCGCGTCGACGACCGGCTGGTCGACGTCCAGGTCGAACGACTTCGCCACCACATCGACGGCCGACCGATCGGTCTGCGTGCCCCAGGGGCGGGTGAGCCTGCCCTTGCCCTGCGGGGAGTACGGGACGCAGCCGACGCCCATGTCGGCGCACATCGGCAGCATCTCCCGTTCCTCCTCACGCTTGATCAGGTTGTACTGGTCCTGCATCGCGACGAACCGGGTCCAACCGTGGAGGTCAGCGGCGTGCTGCATCTTGGCGAACTGCCAGGCGTTCATCGACGACGCGCCGAGATAGCGGACCTTGCCAGCCTTGACGACGTCGTGCAGCGCCTCCATCGTCTCCTCGACAGGGGTGTCGGGGTCGAAGCGGTGAATCAGATACAGATCGATGTAGTCGGTGTCGAGGCGTCGCAGCGAGGCGTCGACCTGCTCCATGATCGCCACGCGGGACAGCCCGGAGCCGCCGGGGCCGTCGTGCATCTTCCCGGAGACCTTCGTGGCCACTACGATCTCCTCCCGGCGGGCGTACGTCTTGATCGCCCGGCCGACGAACTCCTCCGAGCTGCCCGCCTGGTAGACGTTCGCCGTGTCCCAGAAGGTGATGCCCAGCTCCACGGCTTGCCGGAAGAACGGCTGGGAGGCCTCCTCGTCCAACGTCCAGGAGTGCAGCCCGCGGGTCGGGTCGCCGTAGCTCATGCACCCCAACGCGATCCGGCTGACCTTCAGACCGCTGTGTCCGAGGCGTACGTACTCCATGGCTGTCGACTCCGTTCCCTGAGACCGAGGCGCGTGTGCGCATGAGCTGACGTTCGATCTCGACGCTAGATCGCGATACGCGGAGCGTGGGAGTCCCTGCCATTACCCCTTACGGCAGGGACTCCCAGGCGCACGCGGGCCGTGGTTGGGTCGAACAGAAGTCAGTTTCGCGTGGCAGCAGGGCGCGTAGTGAAGAAAGGGTCAGCATGAAGTACAGCAATCTGGGCCGGACTGGTCTGAAGGTCAGCCGGATCGGGCTGGGCACGATGAACTTCGGCATGGAGACTAGCGAGGCGGACAGCCTCGCAGTGCTGGACGCCGCCGTAGACGCCGGTATCAACTTTGTCGACACCGCCGACGTGTACGGCGGCCCGCAGTCGCCCGACATCAAGCAGGGTTACGGGATCTCCGAGGAATACATCGGCCGCTGGCTGGCCCAAGGCAGCGGCCGCCGCGACAAGATCGTGCTCGCCACCAAGCTGTACCAACCGATGGGCACCGGACCCAACGATCGTGGCCTCTCGGCCTACCACATCCGCAAGGCCTGCGAGGACAGCCTTCGCCGACTGGGGACCGACCACATCGACCTGTACCAGATGCACCACGTCGACCGAAGCACGCCGTGGGAGGAAATCTGGCAGGCGATGGAGCAGCTGGTGGCCGCCGGCAAGGTGATCTACCTCGGCAGTAGCAACTTCGCCGGCTGGCAGATCGCCACCGCACAGGGCGTCGCCGCCTCCCGACACTTCATGGGCCTGGTGTCGGAGCAGAGCCTCTACAACCTCTCCGCCCGCACCATCGAGTTGGAGGTCATCCCCGCCCTGCGGCACTTCGGTCTGGGACTCATCCCGTACAGCCCTCTGGGCGGCGGCCTGCTCGGGGGTGCGCTGCAGAAGGCCGGCCAGGGGCGCCGAGCTAATGACCGGATGCAGCAGCAGATCCAGCAGCTCCGACCGCAGCTGGAGGCCCACGAGGAGCTGTGTCGCGAGCTCGGTGAGACGCCGGCCGACGTCGCGCTGGCTTGGCTGCTGCATCAACCGGCGGTCACGGCCACGATCGTCGGCCCGCGTACCGCAGACCAGCTGACCCGGAGCCTCCGAGGCCCGGAGATCACTTTGACCGAGGAGACGCTGCGCGGGCTCGACGAGATCTGGCCCGGGCCCGGCGGCGAGGCTCCAGAGGCCTACGCCTGGTGAGAGCCTATTCCCGGCGCCGACAGCCATCACACCAGCAGAACTGAGACATCGTGGTTGAGCCCCATCAAGATCGGTCGAACAGCATGGAGAACCCGATGGAGGGGCTCCGTCCCGAACGCATAACCAGGTGTCGGATGTGCGGCTAGTCTGCTGAACGTGTGGTCTTGTGCATCAAGCCTCGGATTGAGGGCGCGTGGAGGACGCACACTCCTGCAGACGGGCGAGAGTAAGGACAAGCTACCAACGACCGTCGTTACGAACGTATGCCCTAGTCACAGCAGATTTCAGCCGATTTCAGCCGATATCGAGAGATCTCGAAAGCCATCGAAAGAGGCCCGATTTCGCGCTCTCAAGGCGGTAGCGCGGGTTCGAATCCCGTCGGGGCTACAGGAAATTGCCGCGCTGACTAGAGATCCCACGACCGGAAGTGGTCAAGCTGCAGTGCTGAGGTTGTCTGGTTCGGTGTGCCAGGCGAGGTGTTCGTCGTAGGGGGTTTGATGCCGCAGGCAGCCGTGGAGGATGCCGACGAGCCGGTTCGCGAGAGCGCGGAGGGCTTGGTAGTGGGTTGCGCCGCGGTCACGCTGCCGGTCGTAGAACGCCCGGCCGCCGGGCCAGCCCTTGCTAGTTGGTTGCCGCCGCCGCCGCGACGCAGACCGCGTAGGCGGCCAGCTCATCTCGGGCACCCTGCCCGTCCGGGCTGAACCGGACAACCCACGCGGAGCCGTCCGGGTAGCTGGCTAGGCCCAGCGAGTTGATCCCTGCATCGCTGCCGGGCTGGAAGGAAATGGAGTACCCACCACCGACCGGCACCTTCCCCGTCGGGCACTCCACCGTGAGGGCGGTGAGATCCTCCGGGGTCCCCGGCGGTAGCGGTCTGGGTCACCACTTCCCGCTCCAACGAGTACGGGGCTGGCTTGGGCGCCGCAGCCATGGCGGGCAGCAGTCCCAGCCCGGCAGCTCCGATCGCCAGGGCCACGACGCCGGCCCGATCCGAGCCTGAGCGCGATCATGAGCGAGCGGTGTCAGCTGATCAATCTCGCGTACCGACTCCTCGGCTCCCTGGCCGATGCTGAAGATGTCGTGGAAGAGACGTACGGCCCGCTGGTACGCCATGTCCCAACAACAGCAGAAGCCATCGAATCGCCGGGCGCCTGGCTGACCAAGGTCGCCAGTCGCATCTGCCTCGACCTGCTCGGCTCGGCACGAGTCCGGCGGGAGCGCTACGTGGGCGAGTGATCCCGGAGCCGCTACCGGATCGTACGGAGTGGACCAGCGGGCGGTCGGGCGCCACCCCGGCCGACCCGGCCGATCGAGTCACCCTCGACGAGTCGGTCAACATGGCCTTCCTGGTTGTGCTCGAATTCATGACTATTGCGCCAATGAGGTAACAGGTGCTAGGCACACATCGTGGGGACCAGGTTCTGGGTGGCTTTGCCGTCCTCGGTTCGGTCCTCAGGTTACAAATTGATCTGCAAGATCACCTGATAAGAGAGAGGGAGCAAGATCAAAATGATTGCCGAAGAGCAAGAGATTGAAGAGCGAAGAACCCTGCTCGTCGCAAACGATCTTGATGGGGTGGTACGGATCTGGAGTGCTCAAAGCCGCTATATCACCGAGCTAAGACATAATGCCAACTTCACCGAGATCAAATCCGGGCACATCGATGATACTGATACCGAGTGGGTCGAGTTTTCCATTCCGGCGACAGACTGGAACCCGGCGACTGGCGCAAAATGACGACGGCCGTGGGGGTTTGATCTTGCAGAGATCACCGCACCGACGCTGATCATGCACGGCACAGGCGACCGAATGGTGCCAAGTTCACATGGTGAGTGGCCGGCAGCGCCCTGTTCAGTGGCGGAGCTGCGCCTACAGCCCGGCATCGGTCACATCTCGGTGCTTGACTCTGCACCAGGCGCACTTGCCTGGCTTCGCCAAATCGATGCCCCGACTGTGTCGTATATGTTGCATTTCGAGCCGGCCGCCGAGGTGGGGCTGCCAGTGGAGGACACACAAGGCCTCCTGGTGGCGGTGGCACCCATTGTTGGTACGGCGCGGGTGGCGTCAGCGGCAGGGAAGCTTACCAACGCTTTCGGCTTCGTGATCGATCTTGCCATCGCCGAAAAGCCGAACTCGAGGCCGAGCCGAGCTCGAGGCCAAAGCGGAACTCGAGGCCGAGCTCGAAGCCGAAAGTGACGCAGGGTCCGAAGCTCGCTAGCTCCAGTTCCGAGGCCGTCCGGTTGGCACCGCTCGATTATTCGGTGCACGGTACGAAGTACGCTCGACATAGGCGTTAGGTCGACTGGCGTCGACAGCCGATGGGCCCTTCAAGATATTCGCCACGCAGCTGCCACTGGTGCTCAGCCGACGCAGCTCCGCCGCGCGGACACCCTCGCCTATTGCTGCAGCGAGGCTGATCTGGCTCCCGCTCCGTACTGGAAGAACCGGGCGCCGACGTCAGTTCCGCGACACCTGCAGGACGAGGCGCTGCAAGACGCGATCGCTTCGACCTGCGACCGGTTGGCGAGGATCGACTGACCATTCCGAGGGGGTCCTCGTTCGGCGGGGCCGCGACCAGGTGAGCAGGTGTACCGACCGGGCCGCCCGGCCTTAGTGGTGCGCGCAAGCGTCGGAGATCGTGCGGTCGCGCATCCGGTGCAAGCGGTCGTCCACGCTGGATTCGAGCTGTTGATCTTGGTCCCGCTAGCGGCTCACAGCCATGACCTGTCGTTGTTATTCGTCGTTGGTCGGGCGTGCCTGCCCGCTCTACAGCAGCTGGTGGTAACTTCGCGATCAGGTGCCTAGGCGGTGGGGGTCAGACGATGTCAGACATAGCTGTCGAGCGGTCGGCGAGTGGGGTCAGCGTTGAGCCGCTGCGTGAGCAGGTGCGAGGTTCGGTGCTCACCAGTGATGACGGAGACTACGACAAGGCGCGCGCCGTTCACAACGGCCTGTTCAGCAAGTGGCCCCTCGCCGTGCTCCGCGCTGAGCAGGTAGCTGACGTAATTGCGGGCGTGAACTTTGCCCGCGACAACGGGCTCGATCTGTCCATCCGGAACGGCGGACACAGCGGACCCGGGTTTGGCACCAACGACGGTGGGCTTGTGATCGACATGACACCCATGCGTACCGTCCGCGTGGAGCCACGGAACAAGACGGCCCGGGTTGACGCGGGCGCTACCTTGGGCGACTTCAACCATGCAACTCACGCATTCGGACTGGCGACAACAGGCGGCATCATCTCGACGACCGGCATCACTGGCCTGACCCTCGGGGGCGGTATCGGCTACTTGTCGCGGGCGTACGGACTTTCCATCGACAACCTCCTCTCCGCCGATGTGGTCACCGCGGACGGAAAGTTCCTCACCGCCAGCGCACGCGAGAACGAGGATCTGTTCTGGGGTTTGCGCGGTGGCGGCGGGAACTTCGGCGTGGTGACCTCGCTGGAATACCAGCTCCAAGAGGTGGACCAGGTGTTCGCCGGTCCGATCTTCTACAACCTGGAAGACGCCGCCTCGCTCTTCCGCATGTTCGACGAGTTCATCCAAGATGCGCCAGAGCAGTTCGGCGGTTTCCCCGCTTTCCAGATTGCACCGCCCCTGCCCTTCATCCCGGATGACCGGCACGGTGACACACTCGCATTGGCCGTGGTGCATTGGGCCGGTCCGCTCGACCAAGCCCAAAAAGTCCTTCAGCCCTTCTGGGATGTCGCTCCTATCGTTGCCAACGGGACCGGACCGCTCCCTTACCCGGCACTGAACTCAGCCTTCGACGGCCTCTATCCGAAGGGCATCCGTGCCTATTGGAAGGGTGCCTTCGTCGAGGAGCTTCCGGACGAAGCCATCGCGGCGCATGTCGAGCATGGGTCCCGGGTTCCGGAGGTGAGCGCCACTATGCACATGTATCCCATCAATGGCGCTTGTCACCGCGTCGGACCCACGGACACTGCCTTTGCCTACCGCGAGGCCAAGTACGGCATGGTCCTCCTCGCTTCATGGACTGACCCCAGCAAGGACGCCGAGCGCATTCAGTGGGTACGCGACTACTACGAGGCGCTAACCCCGTACTCAGAGTCCGGCGGCTACATCAACTTCATGCAAGATGACGATTACGGCAAGATCAAGGACAACTACCGCCAGAACTACGACCGTCTGGTCCAAGTCAAGCGGACGTACGATCCCGGCAACCTCTTCCACATCAACCAGAACATCACACCCTAAGGGCCAGCGAATCCGCCGGGCAGATCCGACGCAGCCGAATTATTAGCACCGCCGGCCACCTCCTTGGGGCTGCGCCGTTAGGGGTGACGCCGTGGAGGTTGCGCGGCGGCAGACTTGTACGCCCAGGGTCGGACCCTGCGCTAGATCGTGCCGAGCTGGGCGTTCCCTGGACTGCCGTGGGCCATCAACTTCGCCGTGCCGGCCTCACCTGCGTCGCGGCGCTCCTCATGCTCATCCCGCCTCAGGCAGCAGCCATTGGCGTCAGCTCAGTCGCATAAGGGCGAACATGCTCGTCGCCAGTACAGTGGGCTGCGAAGTCGGCCTGGCCGGACACCGCCGCGACTGGTGACTGTAGGAGCGTGGATGCCGCTGCACCCGGATTGGCACGAGTGCCGGAGGGTGTCACTGGCGAGGTCATGGTCCTTGGGTCAGCCTTCCGCGCCGTCGAGGGCGATGGCACCGCGCAACGCCGATCACATGGAGACCGAGGAGCGACGCCATCCGAAGTGGAGTGGCGGCCGGCTCCCCGTCCTTAAGGCGTACGGAAGTTCCGAAGGCCGCATAGAGAGGGTCGTTCACGCGGACTTTGACCAGGCAATGGTCCCCGATAGCACATCCTGAGTCTGGCACCGAAGGTCAGGGCCTCGCAGGTTGGCCTTCAGTTGGGGTGATGCGGTCGGTCCCGGCACGCGCCGCAGCCAGCGGTCCGGCCGGACCGTTCGAGCTCAGGCCTCCATCGGAGTCGCAATGGAGCAACCTGGCTAATCAGGCAAATCGTCCTGTGCCCCTTGCGGTCTTCCGCAGCGCCAATGGCGCGTTCGCCTAAGTGTAAAGTCCATATTTTAAGGAAACTGGACGTCTGTGGACATCCTTGGACACGCTGTCGATGTCTGGGGTTCAAAGCGCCACGACTACTTGTCTGTCCCGGTGCCACCGTGATGATCTTGCCCATACTGATGATCTTGTGCCGCCCATTTAAGGCGGGGTTCCTCTGGGTTGCTTCGCTCTTGGCCTTCGTGTTCGATGATCACCATGCTTCGCTGCACTCGCCAGGTCTCAAGCCCTGGTGCGCGTTGCCAGTTAGCTATGAGTCATGGTGGTCTACTTAGTGGTCCGGCTCACAGCCGTTGCCCCGTCGAAGCTGCGCCAGCTTCACGACGGCGGCGGCGAAGATGCGGGCAGCAGTATCCGCGCCAGACGGAAACGGCGCGGGTGAAAAGACGGTCGCGGGTTCGAATCCTGTCGGGGCTACAGGTAAAACCGCCACTGACCAGGCCTGATACCACCACCAGCCAGCCAGCATCTCCTCGGGTCGACCGCCAGGGACGCGCGAGGGACGCAAGAGCTCCTACCGCTGCTGCCTTCAGCACAGCTCCAGATCAGCCGAGTTCACTTGCCCAACATGGGGCTCGAGTGCCGGCGGACTTGTGGTGCCGCGAGGTTGGTCGACAGAAGCTCGCGATCGCTGGCGGCTCCCCCGGCACCAGTCACCGCTCAGCCAGAACTGGACGAGAGAAATGGCCCGACATGCGAGACGACGCCCCGCCCGTCCGCTGATACCACAACCTTCGGGAAACCCGCGATACCCTGCACCTCGGAAGTGCCTTCCCAATAGACCGAGCATGGGCCCTCAACAAGCCCAGAATCGCCTAACGGCAAGGCACTTCACTACATCCTAAGCTCGTGTCGCGCCACAAGATCAACTTCTTACTGAAGGATCCGGGGTAACCCAAAGATCGGGGACCAATGAAGAAAATACTAGTCATCATCATCTCATGCGTAGCCCTCATCGCAGGCCTTGTCCTTGTCGCACCGGCTCACGCTGCAACAGACGTGCTGCCAGACCTCAGGTCGCGTGGGCTGACCGACTTTCGTATCCAGGTAGCCTCGAACGGCGAAAAGCGGCTGAGGTTCACAACCCAGATCGCCAACCTGGGCCCAGGCCCCTTCGAGGTCTACGCCAAGCGCCCCAACACCAACAGCGCGAACATGGCAGTCTTTCACCGGGTCCACAACACCGCTGGAGGCTACCGCTCGATTCCGGTATCAGGCACCCACGCCTTCTACTCCGGAGACGGTCACAACCACTGGCACATCTTCAAGATGCAGGAGTTCGAGATCCGTAAGCTCAACGCAGACGGCACAGAGGGGCCTAAAGCAGGCTCTGGGGCTAAGACGGGTTTTTGCTTCTGGGACAACACTGTCTATAACCTGACGCTGCCTAATGCCCCTCAGAGCCCTCGCTACAAGAGCTGCGGGACCGAGACCTCCTTGAGCATAAAGACCGGTGTCAGCGTGGGCTGGGCTGACACGTACGGGGCAAACCTCGCCTACCAGTGGATCAAGATCAACGGACTTCCTGACGGGAAGTACAAGGTCCGCGTCAGGACTGACCCCAAGAACTGGTTTGTCGAGTCTGTCGAATCGAACAACAGCATCTCCACAACCGTCAAGATCGCAGGCAACAGCGTCGTCAGACTAGCTGCCTAGCTTTGGTCCTTCATGACGCATTCTGATCCCTGCTGTTGTTGATCTTGGTAGCTGGATGGACGTCGGATCCGATGTTGGTGTCGGCTCGCGTGACGAGCTGATCAGGGCGCCGGCCGACCCGAAAGCGGCGGACCGCTGGACGTGCGCCCCCAAAACCGCAACATTGATATTTGGGGGCTGTGAATAGGGGAGTTGCTTGGCCATCTAAAGGCAGTAGCGCGGGTTCGAATCCGTCGGGGCTATAGGGCTAGGTAAACAACTAGGCAGCGTTACGAACCAGCTGCCAGTAATGCCCCGGCCAATAGCTACGCGATCACCCGACGAGCGTGCCGATGGTGCGCAGAATATCGCTGTAGAACGTGCCGCTGATCTCGCGGAACAGCGCGAACGGGGAGTCCGGGTCGCCGAAGAACGGCCGCAGCGTCCAGGCGAGCTGGGTACCCACGAAGCCGAACAGCAGGATCCAGATATATACCAGCGCCATCCTGGTGGGCCGCTCAGCGGGCACGGCTGCGGTCGGCTCGGCGGCGCGGCCAGACGGCGCGAGCACCGTGGGCTCAGCTGGGAGGGGGCCGTTGCCGTTCCCGGCGCCGACGAGGGCCAGCTCCCGGTCCCTGGCCTCGACCGCCACCTCCGCAGCCGGCGTGGCTTCAAGCGCCGCCGCGTGGTACGCGTTGAGGGCGGCCATGCCGCGGGTGAGGAATAGCAATCCGACCACGGCGGTGAGCACCAGAATGCAGACGTTGAGCAATTTGAAGAATTCGTAGTTCTGCGCGGTGATCAGAAAGAACAGACTGATGGGCGCGAAGGCGAGAGTGAGCACCGAAATGACGGTTATCGACACCATGATGAGCGTGACCGCCTGCATCATCGACAGCCGGGCGCCGAAGACCAGATTGAACAGGTACAGGGTGGGTAGGCAGATCGCCAGCGTGGCCAGGAAGAGCAGGGGCAGCTTGACCATCGATGAGAGCGCCTGCAAGAAGCCGTTGGAGGCGCCCAGTACCAGGCCGAAGATGGCCAGGCTGACGGCCGAGCTCGTCAGCATCTGCAGGGTGAGGCTGCGCAGGTCGCGCTCGTCGTTGATCTGCCGCCAGATTCCCTCGCGATCGCGCAGAATGCGTTCGATGACGAGCAGATTCTGTCCGGGGGATTTCGACATAGCCGGACGCTACACTCCGACCGCTACCCCGGTGCATAATTCGGTCAGCAACCTTCGTGATAAACAGGATTAATCGGCCCGGGAGGGCGCCCATGTCGACCGAGCACAGCTTGCGGGCCTCCGACGACGACCGGGACCGGCTCATCGAGCAGTTGCAGCGGCACGCGGCCGACGGGCGGCTGAGCCTGGACGAGTACGCCGAGCGGGTGGACCGGGTGCTGGTCGCCCGTACCCACGGCGAGCTTGCGGCCGTCGTGCACGACCTGCCGGCCGAGTCCACAGTTGACGCAGCGCTCAACCACCGCGAGGGCGCACGACAGCTGATCGTCGCGCTCCTGGTGGCTCTGCTCGTGCTGGCCGTGCTCGGCGCGGCGGTGGCGGCGTTCCGCTGACGCTGCGAGTCCAGCCGAGGAAGGCAATGGGGAATGTCCGAACGATCCCGCGCCGAACGATCTGACAAGGCGCCACCCCCCGCCGCCCGACCGGCCGATCCGGGTGCACCTGAGCAACACTCGATTGGGCGCTCGGTCGTGCTCCATCTGCTGCCCGGGGCGCTGATCACGCTCTTCTTCGCGTTCACTGCGCCGGTGGCCCGCGGCCTGGGGTTTCCGTCGTTGCTCGCGATCTTCCTTGCGATCCCTTTCGTGCTGATTCCTTTCGAGCTCGGGTACCTGCTGCGCGAGGGGAGGCGGCGCAACGGGCGGCTTTCGCTGGAAGGTGTGGTCTTGTATCGCGAGCCGATCCCGTCCTGGCAATTTGCTCTTCTGGTCGTCGGGCTCTTCGTCTGGTCGGGCGTGGCTTTCGCCTTAGTCGGGTTGCTGGACGCGCCGCTGATCGAGGCGTTGTTCCGATGGCTACCTGACTGGTTCTTCCTTGAGCGAAGATCTCTCGGCTTACGCCCGGCCGGTGCTGCTCGGGACCTGGGTGCTGGGGCTCGTCGCCAACGGCCTAGCGGCGCCGATCGTCGAGGAGCTGTATTTCCGGGGCTACCTGCTGCCACGCATCTCGCGGTTCGGGGTGGGCGCCTCTCATCAACACCGTGCTCTTTTCGCTCTATCACTTCTTCACGCCCTGGCAGCTTCTGGGGCGGATCCTCGCGCTCCTGCCGATGGTGTATGTCGTCTGGTGGCGGCGGAACATCTATATCGGCATGGTGGTCCACTGCCTGGGCAACACTGTCACGATGCTCGCGCTCCTGCCGGCAATCCTGGCCTGACCGCCCGACCTTGTCAGGCCTCGATCTCTGGCTGCTGTGGTGCGGGATCGAGCAACCGATGTGCTCCAGTTGGTCGGCGAGGCCGGCACCGTCAGAGGCGTACAGCCACGGCACGGTCGAGTCACTCGAGGTGGGGTGGCCGCGGAAGCTGCTGCCCGCCAGCACCGCCTCGCTGGGCGTCAGCTGGCGGATGCAGACCGCCGCCACATTGCCGGGATGCTCCTTCACGAACTCGCCGTAAATCGACTCATCGTGCTGCCCATCGTCACCGATCAGCAGCCACTTGATCTGAGGGAACTCGCGCGCCAGGCGCTCCAGACTGCCGCGCTTGTGTTCGGGACCGCTGCGGAACCAGCGGTCACCGGTGGGACCCCAGTCAGTCAAGAGCAGCGCACCGGCCGGATACAGGTTGCGCGAGAGAAAGCGAGTCAGGGTCGGCGCGACATTCCACGCTCCCGTCGACAGGTAGATCAGCGGCGCCCCGGGGTGGCGAGTGGTGAGTCGCTCGTAGAGGACCGGCATCCCAGGGGTCGTCGCCCGAGCATGCTCGTTGACAACGAAGGTGTGCCAGGCTGCCAGCAGCGGTCTCGGCAAAGCGGTGACCATAACCGTGTCATCAATGTCGGAGACGACGCCGAACGTCGTTTCTGGATCGACAACGAAAACCAGAGCGGTCGCGACCGCCGAGCCTTCCGAGCTCAGACCGATCTGATGCCAGCCCGGCTCAAGATCGACATCCACCACCACGTCGATCACGCCGCTGCGGTCGGCCTGGACCTCGAACGATTGCTCACCGATGCGGACATCGACCCGCGCGTTCTCCACCGAGACGCCGATGAAGTTGCGCCAGCCGCGTGCTCCGGTCGGTACGTCGGCGCGGCGCTCGGGAGGCTTCGCCAGCAGCACGCGAGCCAGTACCCGGACCCAGCTCGTCGAACCATAGCCGGTGTATGGAACTACCTCGGCGATGGAGCCGGCATCTCGAGCTCGGCGCGCCCGCCAGCGCTGCACCGCCTGATCGAGTCGAACGGCTCGGTGTGTGACGGGCACCTCCACAGCTGCGACCTTATCGACCGCAGGTCAAGGACCTACTCTCCGCCGCTACGGCGAAGCACCTCGCTCAGACGTTCCGCGGCCGCGATCACCGCAGGTGCGTGCAGCCGGCCGGGCTGTCGAGAGAGTCGTTCGATTGGTCCGGACACGCTCACCGCAGCGATCACCTTGCCGGACGGGGAGCGTACCGGCGCTGATACGGAGGCCACGCCTGGTTCGCGCTCTCCAACCGAATGGGCCCAGCCGCGCCGGCGGACTGCAGCCAGGGCGACCGCCGAATAGCGGCTACCGCGCAGCCCTCGCTGCATGCGGTCAGGCTCCTCCCACGCCAGCAGCACTTGAGCCGCCGAGCCGGCGCTCATGGTCAGCTGGGTGCCGACAGGCACGCTGTCACGCAACCCAGACATGCGCTCCGCTGTCGCGACACAGACCCTGTAGTCGCCTTGGCGCCGGAACATCTGCGCCGATTCCCCGGTAATGTCCCGGAGCCGGGCGAGCACCGGTCCCGCCGTCGCCAGCAGCCGGTCCTCGCCTGCAGCCGAGGCCAGCTCGCCGAGCCGGGGACCGAGGATGAATCGGCCTTGCAGATCCCGACTCACCAGACGATGATGCTCGAGGGCGACGGCAAGGCGATGCGCGGTCGGTCGGGCCAGCCCGGTCGCGGCCACCAGACCAGCGAGGGTGGTCGGTCCCGTCTCCAAGGCGCTGAGCACGAGGGCGGCTTTGTCGAGGACGCCGACACCGCTAGAGTTGTCCATGCCTTGATACTGCCGTCTCGGATGCTGGAAGGCAAGTGCGATGATTAGCTTGCCACTCGCGGAAATCTGGCGAATGGACAGCTTGGCAGATCATGTGGGAAACGGGGACAAGGAGAAGAACAATCGTCATGGGCAAGACGCTGAGCGAGAAAGTATGGGACGACCACGTCGTACGAACCGCCGAGGGTGAGCCCGATCTGCTCTTCATCGATCTGCACCTCATCCACGAGGTGACCAGCCCGCAAGCCTTCGATGGTCTGCGAGAAGCCGGCCGCCCTGTGCGACGTCCCGACCTCACGCTGGCGACAGAGGACCACAACACACCGACGCTGAACATCGACCAACCGATCGCCGACCCGGTGTCGCGGATTCAGGTGGACACTCTGCGGAACAATGCTCGCGAGTTCGGCATCCGCATCCACAGTCTTGGCGATCTTGATCAGGGCATCGTGCACATCATCGGACCGCAGCTCGGCCTGACCCAACCGGGCCTGACCGTTGTCTGTGGCGACTCCCACACCTCCACGCACGGCGCGTTTGGCGCGATCGCCTTCGGCATCGGTACTTCTGAGGTCGAGCATGTTCTAGCCACCCAGACGCTGCCGCAGGCCAGGCCCAAGACCATGGCGGTGAATGTCGACGGCGAGCTGCCGGTGGGGGTTACCTCGAAGGACATCGTGCTGGCGCTGATCGCCAAGGTGGGTACGGGCGGCGGCCAGGGCTACATCGTGGAGTACCGCGGCTCGGCTATTGAGGCGCTCAGCATGGAGGGTCGTATGACGATCTGCAACATGAGCATCGAATGGGGCGCCAAGGCCGGCATGATCGCGCCTGACGAGACCACGTTCGCCTACCTCAAAGGACGCCCGCACGCTCCAGAAGGCGCGGACTGGGACGCAGCCTTGGCGTATTGGAAGACGCTCCGCAGTGACCCTGACGCCATCTTCGATGCGCAAGTCGATCTTGACGCAAGTCAGCTGACGCCCTTCGTCACCTGGGGAACCAACCCTGGTCAAGGCGTTCCACTAGGTGCCGAGGTTCCCGATCCGGAAGTCTTCGCCGAGGAGGCCGACCGGACTGCCGCCACCAAGGCCTTGGAGTACATGGCGCTCCAGCCTGGCCAGAAGATGCGCGACATCCACGTGGACACGGTCTTTCTTGGTTCCTGTACCAATGGGCGGATCGAGGACCTGCGCGCCGCAGCTGGCGTTATCAAAGGGCACCATGTCGCGGACAACGTGCGGATGCTGGTGGTGCCAGGTTCCGCACGGGTTCGTCTGCAGGCGGAGTCCGAAGGGCTGGACGTGATCTTCAAAGACGCCGGAGCCGAGTGGCGCGCTGCGGGTTGTTCCATGTGTCTGGGCATGAACCCAGATCAACTAGCTCCTGGTGAGCGCGCTGCATCCACCTCGAATCGCAACTTCGAGGGTCGGCAGGGCAAAGGCGGGCGGACGCACTTGGTATCGCCGCTGGTGGCGGCTGCGACCGCCGTCACCGGCACACTCAGCTCACCCGCCGATCTCTCTGGGACACGATGATCATGGAAGCCATCACCAGCCATACCGGCACCGCCCTTCCGCTGCGCAGGAGCAATGTCGACACCGACCAGATCATTCCAGCGGTCTACCTCAAACGAGTGACCAAGACCGGCTTCCAGGACGGACTGTTCGCAGCCTGGCGCAACGACCCCAACTTCGTGCTCAACCTGCCGCAGTACGCGGGCGCGACGATCTTGATCGCCGGTCCCGACTTCGGCACGGGTTCGTCCCGAGAGCACGCGGTCTGGGCCCTGCAGAACTACGGGTTCAAGGTGGTGATTGGGTCGCGCTTCGGAGATATCTTCCGGAGCAACTCGGGCAAGGCTGGGTTGTTGATCGCAGTGGTCGAGCAGAAGATCATCGAGGAGCTCTGGGACTTCGTCGAGGAGCATCCGGCCGCACCCATCACCGTCGATCTCGTCAGCCGTCAGATCACCGCCCAGGGCTTCCACACCGAATTCGAGATCGACGACTACACCAGATGGCGATTGATGGAGGGCCTGGACGACATCGGGCTCACTCTGCGGCACGTTGATCGGATCGATGAGTTCGAGCGCGGTCGGGCGCCGTACAAACCGAAGACCCTGCCAGCAAAGGTCGCCAGCCAGAGCTAGTGCCATCGGCCTGCTTTCCTTACAAGACACCAAAATGTGCGACCAAGGTGATTGTCTGGGTGGGCGATCTTCCCTAGCGTTGGCTCTGCAGGCGTACCGTACGCTGCCCAAGGTCCCAGCGGCCAAAGGTCCCAGCAGGCCCAAGGTCCCAGCAAGCTTGGTATCGCATCGAGAAGGGAAGCTGTGAACAAGGCTGAGTTGATTCAGGCGCTGTCTGCCTACTATGACGGCAGCAAGAGTGAAGCAGCCAAGGCCCTCAACGCCGTGGTGGAAACGATCACCTACAAGACTGCAGCTGGGGAGAAGGTCTCGATCACCGGGTTTGGCGTCTTCGAGAAGGTGCATCGTTCGGCCCGGATGGTGAGGAACCCCCGTACGGGTGAGCGCAAGCGCGCCAAAGCCACTGCTGTTCCGCGCTTCCGCGCCGGCTCGGACTTGAAGGCCTACGTCTCAGGGGCCAAGAAGGTACCTAAGGCGACAGCCAAGAAGGCGGCTCCTGCAAAAGCGGCCGCCAAGACTCCAGCGGCATCCAAGGCTGCGGTGGCTGCGAGGAAGACCGTTGCGAAGCCTGCTGCCAAGAAGGCCACGACGACGGCCAGGAAGACCGCTGCCAGGCGCTAGTCCTCCAGCAAGTGTCACTAAAGCCAAGACGGATAGCACCCGGCCATCAGCCTCCACGGCATGCAGGCGCTGGCCAAGCTGGGCGTGCCGAAGTTCGCCGCGGAGGGCGTCATCCGGCAGCACGATTCGTTTTCCAGCTGGGGTGACAGCCAGCTGCTCTCCCTCCGGGTTGTGCCATTGTGTCGCAGTGATCAACTCATAGCGGCCGAGGCGACCTCTCTCATGATCGATAAGTGCGCTGGTTGCCGGGCCCACGCCCAGTCCGATTGCCGCCGCAAGATCGGCTTCGGTATCGACATCGCGACGGGCATCGGCAACCGGCGATCCGATGGCTTCCGCAGCAAGACCCACTGCGCCGGAAGCATGGTGAGCTGCGGCCGACCGGCCCTGAAACTCTGGCGCCAGCTCAACATCGTGTGCCACGAGCATGGTGGTTCCTACCCCTGATGCATCCGCAACAAAGGATCGTGGGTGCGATCGCGAAGCATCGAGGATCCGCGCGACAGATTCCGGTCGCAGGGCAGGAAGATCACCGACACAGGCCAAGACTGAGCTGAATCCCTGGGCGTGGAGGATCAGCGCGCCGCGGCCGAGCGCCGAATTCATGCCGACATGCCCGGATTCGCTGATGACCTCCACCGCAAGTCCCGCTCGGCGCAGCCGCGCCTCCAGGGCAGGCTGATCACTGACGACCAGCACATGCGGCAGCGCGCGACCCAGCGCAGACAGGGTGTCCAGCGCCATCGTCCAGGCGAGCCGGCGCCGCAAGGGATCGGGTACCGCGAGTCGCGACTTCGCATACTCGGTGGGCTTGAGTGCGATCACCGCGGCGGCGGGGGCGCCTGTCATCATCTGGGGTTGGTGTCTCCATGCACGCTGCTTGAACTCCTCCCTGACACAGTGGCGCACGATCGGTTGATGCTGCCACGATCCCGTAAGGTGAAGCCACTCATGGCGCCGTAAACCCAGACGCTGACAAGTCGGAGGCAACCCGAGCCGACCGTAACCGACCCTGGGCAAGCAGGACTCATTCACCAAGACTGAGGTGTCGATGGCCGAGAATGCCGCCGCAGGTCGGCACACGGAACTCAAGCCACTGTCTCAGGTCAATCGGGAGCCCGGCGGACAGACGATTTCCACCGTCGTCAGGGTTCTCAACGCGATCATGAGCCCGCTGACCAAGCGGGATTGGAGATACCAGGACAAGGTGCCGCAGAGCGGCGGAGTCATCTTCGTCGCAAATCACATCTCCAACGCCGATCCACTGGCTGTCGGGCAGTTTCTTGCGTACTCCGGGCGCTGGCCCCGGTTCCTGGCAAAAGCGTCAGTATTCAAGATTCCGATAGTCGGGCGGATTGTTGCCGCCTGCGGCCAGATTCCCGTGCAGCGGGAGTCCACGCAGGCAAAGGATGCGCTTATTGCCGCCGCACGAGCGATCGAGCAAGGCCGCGCGCTCGTGATCTACCCGGAGGGAACGATCACCCGAGATCCCGACCTCTGGCCGATGCAGGGCAAGACTGGTGCTGCGCGGCTAGCATTCACGACCGGCTGTCCGGTCGTGCCGATCGGACAGTGGGGTGCCCAGGAGCTCATGCCGGGTCGTACGCCGCGTTTCCCCAAGCTGTTTCCTCGCAAGACCTTGCGAATCGCTGTTGGCGACCCGGTTTCGCTTGATGATCTTCTCCAGAACCCGGTGACGGCGGCCAGACTTGATGAGGCGACGACCAGAATCATGGACGCCATCACTGTTCTGGTTGCGGAGCTGCGGGAGGCGACACCGCCCGTGAGCCGCTACGACCCGGACAGCGAGACGACCGGAGAATGAACATGAACGAGACTGCAGGCACCGAAAGCCGGGCGCGCGTTGCGGTGATGGGCTCCGGTTCCTGGGGCACCGCTTTTGCGCTGGTCCTGTCCGACGCTGGCAATCAGGTGACGCTCTGGGCGCGGCGCAAGGAGCTCGCCGACAAGATCAACGCGGAACACCGGAACCCCGAGTACGCTCCGGACTTGCCGCTGCCGGCGTCCTTGAAGGCAGTCAGTGATCCTCATGAAGCCATGAACAGGGCCGACTTCGTGGTGCTGGCCGTTCCCTCACAAGCGCTCCGCAGCAACCTCAGTCAATGGCGGATCCCCGAGAACGCCACCGTGGTGAGCCTGGCAAAGGGAATCGAGCTCGGGACTGGGTTGCGGATGAGCGAAGTGATTGCCGAGGTCGGCGATATCGCGCCGGAACGGATTGTCGTCGTGACCGGCCCCAACCTGGCGCGGGAGATCGCCGAGCGGCAGCCGTCCGCGAGCGTGGTGGCGAGTATCTCGCTGGCAACAGCCGAAGCGTTCCAGGCGGTCTGTCATACCGCGCGTTTCCGCGCGTACACCAACACCGACGTGGTCGGCTGCGAGCTCGGCGGGGCAACCAAGAATGTGATCGCGCTGGCCGTTGGCATGGCGATCGGGCTCGGCCTGGGGGCGAACGCCACGGCGTCAGTGATCACCAGAGGGCTGGCCGAGATCAGTCGGCTTGGGTTAGCGCTGGGTGCTGACCCCTACACCTTCTCAGGGCTGGCGGGCCTCGGCGATCTTGTCGCAACCTGCTCATCTCCGTTGTCGCGGAACCGGAGGTTCGGGGAGGAGCTCGGGAGAGGACGCACCGTCGCCGAGATCACCGCATCAACCCGACAGGTCGCCGAGGGGGTGAAGTCTTGCGCATCGATCACCGAACTCGCTGCCAAACATCAGATTGAAATGCCGATCGTGGAGGCCGTGGCCGCTGTCATTGCCGGCGAGCTGACGCCCGCCGAGATGATCACGACGCTGATGTCTCGCTCGGCCAAACCGGAGCGTTACTAACGTCATATTTCTTAGCGCTTGCGGTCGGCGTGTTCAGATGCGTGCTCGCAAGGCCGCGAGGGAGGGATACCGGGCCGTATGCCTTCCGTCGTCGCTCGCAGACGAAAGTGCGTGCTCTGCTCGCTCGCTCCTCAGGACACGGCGGCGCGCGATCTAGCGCGGGCGTCGGAGCGCAACTGGAGCCCTTAGAGGCGATCAAGGGCCTGCGCGAGGTCAGTCCACAGGTCCTCGACGTGTTCGATCCCAACCGACATCCGTACCAGACCTTCCGGTACCGACTGGAGTTCGCCTTTCCAGCGGCGCCGTCGCTCGAGGGTGGACTCGACTCCGCCAAGGCTTGTGGCAAACACCCAGAGCGAGCATCCATCGACGAACGCCTCCGCCGTCTTCGCGTCGGCCAGATCGATCGAGATCAACGAACCAAAGCCAGACATCGTTCGCTGTGCGAGGTCGTGACCAGGATCGGTGGGAAGTCCGGGGAACCGTACGCGTTGCACGCGCTTATGTCCGGCCAGCCGTTCGGCCAGAACCTGGGCGCTTGCCTGGGCCTGCGCTAGGCGCAACGGCAGCGTACGCATGCCACGCAGCGCTAAATAGGCCTCCATTGGACCGGGAGACGCGCCGAAGGAGCGGCGGATTGCGTCCAGCGCGTCAAAGCTTTGTGGGGCGTCCGCCCTGGTCACGAGGGCGCCGAGAAGTACGTCGGAATGACCCGAGAGCAGCTTGGTGGCCGAATGCAGCACGATATCCGCACCCGACTCGAGCGGACGTTGCAGCAGTGGAGTTGCGAAGGTGTTGTCTACGACGAACAGAGATCTATGGGCGAGGTGCTTCCCTAGGGTGGGAAGGTCCGCCACTTCGATCGTCGGATTGGTGGGTGATTCGATCCAGACCACATCGGCGCCCTCGGCGGCCGTCAGAACTTCCGTGGTGTCGGCAACGTTCACCCGCCGTACCTGCCCGCCGTACCTCGTGGCCCGTCGATCGGCGGCCTCAGCTACTCCGAGATAGCAGTTATCGGGAATCACGATGACGCCGCTAGGCGGCATGAGTTCGAGCACAGCGTGCGCCGCGGCCATCCCTGAGGCGAAGGTGAGTGCCCGGCCGCCCTCCAAAGCGCCGATGGCCTGCTCCAGCGCGTGCCAGGTCGGGTTGCCATAGCGGCCGTATCCGATGCTGGCACCGCGTGTGTCATGCGCACCGACATAGGTGGAGGCGAAGACCACCGGCGGATTCAACGGAGCATCGGTCAGTCGCTCGGGGCGGCCGGCGGTGACAGCCACGGTTTCGAGATGCAATCGGGCTGACCGTGGCAGTCTCCGGAGGGTCTGGTTGGTTGGTCACAGGCCAAGTCTGATGGCTCCACGACACGAGCCGCTGCACCCGGATAAGGTCGAGGATCGTGAATGAGAACCAGCCGAGATTCGTGGGGTCAATGGTTCCCGCCACCGAGTCGCGGTGGTCTTCGGGGGAACAAGTAGCGAGCACGGCGTGTCGTGTCTGACTGCAGCCGGGGTATTGAGCGCCTTGGATCGGGATCGCTTTGACGTGATCGGCATCGGCATAACGCCCACCGGGCGCTGGATATTGGTCGATCCCGAGACCATCAGCCAGCTGGTCGTCACCGACGGCAGACTGCCGGAACTCAGCGAGAACGCGGCCGAGGCGGTGCTCATGCGAGTCTCGAGCGGTAGTGAGCTGGCTGTACGCGAACATTCGGTTCTGTCCCATCTCGGTCCGGTCGACGTCGCGCTGGCACTGCTGCACGGGCCGTTTGGTGAAGATGGCACCATCCAGGGGCTCTTCGAGATGATGGGCACTCGCTACGTCGGCGCGGGTGTGTTGGCCAGCGCCGTCGGGATGGACAAGCACTACATGAAACTGGTGCTGGCGGCATGCGGGCTGCCAGTTGGACCATTCGTCCCGATCACTCCAGCTGAGTGGCGACGCGACAAGACCGCATGCCTGGAAGCCGTGGCGGCGCTGCACTATCCGGTCTTCGTCAAGCCGTCCCGGGGCGGATCAAGCTTGGGTATCTCGAAGGTGGCCGATCCCGCGCAGCTCGAACAGGCCATACAGGTCGCGCAGGCGTACGATCCCAAGATCATCGTCGAACAGGGGTTCGTCGGCGCCCGCGAGCTCGAGTGCGGGGTGCTGGCTGCTCCCGACGGCGGGCCGCCGCTGGCGAGCGTGGTAGCCGAGATCCGCGTGCACAGCGAGTCGGGGTTCTACGACTTCGAAGCCAAGTACCTTCCAGAAGAGCAGGTCGATCTTGATGTGCCGGCCGAGATCAGGACTGAACTGGCCAGCGAGGTCCAAGAGCTAGCGGTTCGGACCTTCGAAGCCATTGGCTGCGAGGGTCTCGCTCGGGTCGACGTCTTCGTGACGCACCAGGGGCATGTCGTGATCAACGAGATCAATACAATGCCCGGCTTCACGCCGCACTCGATGTTCCCGCGCATGTGGGCCGCTAGCGGTGTGCCTTATCCAGAGCTGGTCGAGCGGTTGATCACGTTGGCGCTGCGTCGCCCGGTTGGGCTCCGCTAATAGCTGCGAGCGTCGGGAATCGCGCGGAGCCGGATTCCAAGCGCCCAGGATCGCGCGCCGCTGTCCTGGACGAACGAACGAGCAGACACGCCTTTCGTCTGCGAGTGAGAGAGGAAGGCAGCGGCTTCCAAGGCGCGATCCTCGCGAGCGGAGCGAGCAATCAGTACTGCGCGAGCAGCTCTAAAACTAAATGTGCACCACAGGGCAAGTGACGGTGCGAGTGATGCCAGGAACCGCCTGCACCCTAGCGACCACCAGTTGACCGAGCTCGTCGACACTGCCTGCTTCGGCGCGCACGATGACGTCGTAGGGGCCTGTTACATCTTCAGCCAGGGTGACACCTTGAATGGCGCCAATCGCATGAGCAACCTCAGCCGCCTTGCCGACGTTGGTCTGGACCAAGATGTATGCCTGTACGACCATCGAGTAGTACCTCCTGGATTCCGGAACGGCGGGGCTTCTCAGTCTCAGGTGCGCCGTCAGTCCTCGGGCCGGGGACCGCGTACGCTCGCCGATGTGCGTCACGCTACATCGTCCGGGAGTGCTGCGGGTACGCGGGAGCGCGGGAGGTCCCGGTGAATTTCAGTCGCACCGCCACGCTGGCCGAGGTCGGGGAGTTCCCACTCATTGCGACGATCACCGAAGGACTGTCTCTCGGGGCCGACGTCCGAGTAGGCCCGGGGGACGATGCTGCAGTGCTGGCCATCGGAGATGCGGTGGCGACGTCAGTGGACGTGCTCGTCGAGGGAGTCCACTTTCGGCGCGATTGGTCCGAGGCTCGCGACGTTGGACGTAAGGCGGTCGCGGTCAACGTCGCCGATATGGAAGCAATTGGGGCTCGGGCGACTGGTCTGCTGGTCGGCTTCTCCGCACCGGCTGACTTGCCCCTTGGCTGGGTACTCGATTTCGCCGAGGGCCTTGCGCAGGAAAGCAAGGCTGCCGGGGTGAGCCTTCTCGGAGGCGATGTGACCAGAGCTCGCGACATCACGGTTGCGGTCGCGGCCCTGGGGTCGTTGGAGGGTCGCGAGCCGGTGCTGCGGTCAGGAGCACGGCCAGGCGATCTGGTCGCCATCCATGGCCGCGTGGGCTGGGCGGCTGCAGGTCTCGCCGTACTCGGGAGAGGCTTCCGCTCGCCTCGCCTGGTGGTCGAGGCGCATCGGGTACCTAAGATCAGCTACGGCGCCGGAGCTGTCGCAGCACAAGCGGGAGCGACGTCCATGATTGACATCTCCGACGGCCTACTCGCCGACCTGGGTCACGTGGCTCGGGCCTCAAACGTGCTGATCGAGCTACGTCGGGATGCCTTCGAGCTGGGGGAACCACTGCAGGCAGTCGCCGCGGCTACTGGCTCGGATCCATACACCTTCATCTTCACCGGCGGCGAGGACCACGCCCTGGCGGCCACCTTTCCATCACCGGATGCCCTGCCTGCAGGCTGGCTGGTGGTCGGCGCCGTGGGCCGGACGGATGATGATCAACGCGGGGTCCTGGTCGACGGCGCGGTGTGGGAGTCATCCACGGGCTTCGATCATTTCAGGTCCTTTGGCACAACTCGCGCAACCGACAGGGCGCGCGATCCCGACTGAGCGCGGCGTGTGACCCGTCCATCCGGCCATTGATCTTGTAACCTCGCAAACATGGCGACCCGCGCGTCTTCCCCGCCGCGGCCCCGCAACAGCTCTGGCTCATCCCAGCGTTCAAAACCGCGGTCGAGGGGAAGCAAGAAGCCCTCACGAACCGGTACAGCACCGGCCAAGCGATCTGGCGCCCCGCGCTCCCGGAGCCGTCGCCAGCGGCGTTCGCTGTTCGATCGGCTCTTACTGGGTGTTGCCGCCATTTTGGCCGGTCTGGCCCACGCCGCTGGGCAATGCGGTGCGACGAATCGGCCCTGGGGTGAAGGACCTCGACCCAGCCCTGCGGCGAGATGGAATCGGGCTGTTCTTGCTCGGGAGCGCGATTGTCCTCGGGGCAGCGGTCTGGTGGGGGTTGCCTGGCATGGTCGGGCACGCACTTGCCATCGGTGTCGCCAGCACCGTCGGCACACTCAGCTACCTGGCTCCTATTCTGCTGGCGCTCATGGCCTGGCGGACCCTGCGGCATCCAGACCGTAACGGTCCGATTGGTCGACAGGTGATCGGCTGGAGCGCGTTCCTGCTCGGTCTGTTGGGCTTGATCAACATCGCGCGCGGGCTGCCGCGGACCAACGATCCGGAAGGACTCCGCGATGCGGGCGGCATCATTGGTTACGTCTCCTCCAGCCTTCTCTCCGACCTCCTGACGGTCTACGTCGCGGTGCCGTTGCTGATCTTGCTGCTGCTTTTCGGTGTGATCGTTATCGCTGGTGTTCCGTTGCATCAGATCCCCGAACGCCTGCGTTCGGTACGAGCCCGGCTCCGCCGCCGGCCGGTGGTCATCGCGGGTCAGGTCGGGCCTGCGCTGGAGTACGGCGGCGAGCAGGCCTACGACACTCCCGTGATCGGCGATCAAGCCCGATCTAGCCGGCAAGGCGGCAGCAGGGCGGGCGCTGCGTCGGACCTGAGCCCATCGCTCCCGGATGGGGGCGAGGCTGAGGCAGCTCTGGAGTCACAGCGAACCGTCACGGCCGGGCTGCCGCCTGGCGTCACGGTGCACGGCGTCGATGGGGAGGAGTTGGAGCCTCCGCCGCACACGCCCATTCCGCAACGCGTCGAGCAACTCCAGCTATCCGGCGATGTGCAGTATCTGCTGCCCGACCCGACCACTCTGAAGCACGGCAGCGTACACAAGGCTCGTACCAATGCTTCCGACGCCGTCGTCCATCAGCTGGCCGAGGTGTTACTGCAGTTCGAGATCGACGCCCACGTCACCGGGTACAGCCGCGGCCCAACCGTCACCCGATATGAGGTCGAGCTTGGTCCGGCCGTGAAGGTGGAGAAGGTCACGACCTTGAGCCGCAACATCGCGTACGCGGTGGCAAGCGCCGATGTGCGCATCCTGTCCCCGATTCCCGGGAAGTCCGCAATCGGCATCGAGATCCCCAACCGTGACAAGGAAGTGGTTTCTCTTGGGGACGTGCTGCGATCGACCCGCGCTCGGAGTGATCATCATCCGATGACGGTCGGTCTCGGCAAAGACGTCGAGGGTGGCTTCGTGGTGGCCAACCTGGCGAAGATGCCACACCTGCTGGTCGCCGGTGCTACGGGATCCGGCAAGTCGAGCTTCGTCAACTCCATCATCACCTCGATCATGATGCGGGCCACACCGGACGAGGTGCGGATGCTCTTGGTCGATCCGAAGCGGGTGGAGCTCACCGCATACGAGGGAGTCCCGCATCTGGTGACGCCCATCATCACCCATCCCAAGAGGGCTGCCGAAGCACTGCAGTGGGTGGTCCGTGAGATGGACATGCGATATGACGATCTCGCCGCATTCGGTTTCCGGCATGTCGACGACTTCAACAAGGCGGTGCGGACCGGCTCGATCAAGCCTTTGACGCCGGACCTGGGGAGCGTGGCGGACTCGTCCACCCCGCTGGAGGTAGCGCCCACCCGCGCGCTGGCGCCATATCCGTACCTCGTGGTGATCGTGGATGAGCTGGCTGACCTGATGATGGTGGCTCCTCGCGACGTGGAGGACTCCATCGTCCGGATCACCCAGCTCGCGCGGGCCGCGGGGATTCACTTGGTGCTGGCCACCCAGCGGCCCAGCACGGATGTCGTCACTGGGCTGATCAAGGCAAACGTGCCTAGCCGGCTGGCGTTCGCAACATCGTCGATGACCGACTCCAGAGTGATCTTGGATCAGCCTGGTGCGGAGAAGTTGGTCGGCCAGGGCGACGGGCTTTTCCTTCCCATGGGGTCCAGCAAGCCGATCCGGATCCAGGGCGCCTGGGTCACCGAGAACGAGGTCAGAGCCGTGGTGGGCCACGTAAGCGGACAGCTCACGCCCACGTATCGCGAGGATGTGATGCTGTCATCGGAGGCTTCGGTCCGGGTGGCTGAGGACATCGGCGACGATCTGGAGCTGGTGCTTCAGGCAGCCGAGCTGGTAGTTACCCTGCAGCTTGGCTCGACCTCAATGTTGCAACGCAAGCTTCGCGTGGGATTTGCCAAGGCAGGCCGGCTGATGGACATCCTGGAGACCCGCGGCATTGTCGGACCTTCTGAGGGATCCAAGCCGCGTGATGTTCTGGTCACTCCTGACGAGCTGGACGCAGTGGTGGAGAACCTCAGGATCGGCTAGCCGGAGCGGCACTGCACCAGCACCCAGTACCAGCCGGCGCGGGTCAGCTCACCAATCGGTCATACTGGGACGGCCATGCATGTGTCCGCCGAGTCCGCCGTCCTGGCCGCCAGTCAGGCTCCGAAAGTGACCTCGAAGCCGACGGCGGTGCACCTTGTCACACTCGGTTGTGCGCGCAACGAGGTCGACTCGGAGGAACTTGCCGCGCTACTAGAGCGCGATGGCTTCACGCTGGTGGCCGACCCGCGTACGGCGGACGCGGTGATGGTCAACACGTGCGGGTTCATCGAGGCGGCCAAGAAGGACTCGATTGACACGCTGCTCGCTGCCAGTGACCTCAAGAGAGCCGGCCGCGCCAAGGCCGTAGTGGCCGTGGGGTGTATGGCAGAGCGTTACGGTCACGAGTTGGCTGAGGCCATGCCTGAGGCTGATGCGGTCTTCGGATTCGACGATTACGCCGACATCGCTGATCGACTGCGGGTGATCTTGGCCGGTGAACGCCACCAGGCCCATGTGCCGCGTGATCGCCGCTCATTACTGCCGCTGGCTCCCGCGACCCGTTCAGCCGTTGCGAATACTGTGACCGTGCCGGGGCATGGGACGGCGCGTTCGGGCCCATTAGGGCCGGCAAGTGGACCACGCGTTTTCCGTCGCCGACTCGAAGGCGGTCCCTCGGCACCGCTGAAGATCGCCTCCGGATGCGACCGGCGCTGTACCTTTTGCGCGATTCCAGCATTTCGGGGGGCGTACCTCTCGCGTCAGCCGGCCGAGATCATCGCGGAGGCGGCCTGGCTGGTCGCGCAGGGTGTTCGCGAGGTCTTCCTGGTCAGCGAGAACTCCTCGTCGTACGGCAAGGATCTCGGCGACATCCGCCTTCTGGAGCGTCTGCTGACCGAGCTTGCAGAGCTTGATGGGCTCTCCTGGATTCGGGTCTCGTATCTGCAACCGGCGGAGATTCGGCCCAGTCTTATCGAGGTGATGGCAAGCACACCGAAGGTGGTTCCGTACTTCGATCTGTCCTTCCAGCACGCCTCACCGCCGGTGCTGCGCCGGATGCGGCGCTTCGGGGGCGCCGAGTCATTCCTGGAATTGATCCGGTCGGTCCGACGCCTGGCGCCGGCCGCAGGGATCCGCAGCAACGTGATCTGCGGCTTCCCGGGTGAGACGGAGGCCGACGTGGATGTGCTGTGCGATTTTCTGACCGCGGCGGAACTGGATGCGATCGGTGTGTTCGGCTACTCCGCCGAGGAGGGGACGGAGGCGCTCCGACTCGATGGGCGGCATCCGCCGGAGGAGATCGAGGCCCGGCGTACGCGGGTGGCGGATCTGGCGGACGAGCTGGTCAGCCAGCGGGCAGAGGCACGGATCGGCGAGCAGCTACAGGTGCTCGTCGAAGAAGCCGATCGGGAGTTCATCGGTCGCGCTGCGCATCAGGGACCAGAGGTCGACGGGAACGTTCGTTTGATCACCGGCGACCGGTTCGCGCTCGGTGACATGGTGGACGCAATCGTTGCTGACACCGATGGCGCTGATCTGGTTGCCACCACGATTCTCGACCAACTGGTCCCGTCGATCAGCGGGCGGGAGCTCACCTCACCATGATTGACGATGGGCGTCGAGCCGATGCGAGACCCGAGAAGGCCCGGCCCAAGCCTGACCGCGATGCCTTGGCGCCGAGTGAGACCCATCCGGTTGGACCTCTGGCCGAACCTGAGACAAGTCCCTGGAATGTGCCAAACGCGCTGACGGCGTTTCGCATCGTCCTAGTCCCGGTCTTCGCGTGGATGCTCTTGGTCCATCCAGAGCAGCCAGGGTGGCGGTTGCTCAGCGCAGTGGTCTTCACCGTGGCGATCTTGACCGACACTCTGGACGGATACCTGGCACGTAAGCACAACATCGTTACCCGTTTCGGCAAGCTCGCCGACCCGATCGCGGACAAGGCACTGACCGGTATGGCGTTCATTGGCTTGTCGATCATCGATGAACTTCCGTGGTGGGTCACCATCACGATCTTGGTTCGCGAGTGGGGGATCACGATCATGCGTTTCGTGGTGCTTCGCTACGGCGTTATGGCGGCCGGTCGCGGCGGCAAGATCAAGACAGTGACACAGGCGATTGCGGTGATCCTGTATCTGCTCCCGTTGCCGTCCGAGGCTCATATCGTCGCCGTGGTGGTCATGGCGATCGCCTGGGTGATCACCATGGTGACTGGCCTGGACTATGTCCGCGAAGCAGTTCGACTCCGACGTCGGGCACACGCGAGGCGATGAGATCCACGCTAGCGTCGAGCATTCTTGCCGAGCTGGACCGTCGTGGTGAGACTTTGGCAAGCGCAGAGTCATTGACTGGTGGGATGGTCGGACAGCTGCTGACCGATGTGCCCGGGGCCTCGACCAGCTATCTGGGTGGGGTGATCAGCTACGCCACTCGACTCAAGGCAACACTTGCAGGAGTGGAGGTCGGCCACACTGTCCGAGCTCGGCCCGGTCGCCGAACGAACGGCGGCCGAGATGGCTCGGGGGGTGGCGCGTCGATGCGACGCTGACTGGGGAGTGTCGACCACCGGGGTCGCTGGGCCGGAAGCCCAGGATCGCCACCCTGTCGGCCAGGTTTTCGTGGCCGTCAGCCACCAAGCCGGTGACGTGTTGCGGGTCAAAGAACTTTCGCTGCAAGGGAAGCGTGCTGCGATCCGACAGCAAGCAGCCGTAGCTGCGTTGGCCCTGCTGGCCGATGCCCTTGGCTTGAACGGCGCTTCTCACGGCGTGAGCGACGCGACTAAGACGTGAGCGTGGTACGCCCTGGTGTTGTCGGGGAGGATGGGTACAGTTTCCATATGCGATCCGAGGAACTCCCGGTGAAGCCGGTGCTGGTGCGCGAGCTCATCGGTGAGTCGCTCCGGGAGGAGCGCGTCTCGCAGGGAAAGACGCTGCGCGAAGTGTCCAGGAACGCGCGCGTCAGCCTGGGATACCTCTCCGAGGTTGAGCGCGGTCAGAAGGAAGCGTCGAGCGAGCTCTTGGCCGCGATTTGTGCGGCGCTGGATCTGCCGCTCTCGGTGGTGCTCAACGTAGTCAGCGAGAAGATGGCGAGCTACGAAAGCGTGACCGCTTTGCCGAATGTCCGGACGATGGCACAGGCTGCCGCCTGAGCCGCTCCGGTCACTTTTCGCATCGCGCGACGCTGGACACTAGACGTTGGGCCTTAGCCGCAGGCCTTGAGGTGTCATCCGGAAGCCCGCATTCTGCAGGGCCTCACTCACCCGTACCGAACCGAAGACATGCGCACCGTCGGCTCGCTCCACCGTCAGCTTTCCCAGCAGTCCTTGCTGCACTGATCTGGCGAGCGCTGCCGCCGCGGGCTTGAGACGGGCCGAGTCTTCGGTGAAGGACAGTAGCGTCTTGCCGCCGCGTTCCACGTAGAAGGTCAGAGCGCCGCCGACCAAGACAACCAGCGCCCCCGCCTTGCGACCGGGCCGGTGCCCCTCTCGATCGGGCCACGGAAGCGCGGCGCCATACGGGTTGGCCGGATCAGATGCCGCGAGTACAACGGCGGCGGGCTCAGTCGGTTCGCGCTGATGAGTACGCAGTCGATCCACAGCACCCGTCAAGGCGAACTGAGCCGCACCCAAGCCTTCGACGAAGTATCCGCGGCGACATTGGCCCGCTTCCTCAAGTGAACTGAGGGCCCGATAGGCCGCACCGAAGCCACCTTCGGCGTTCTCGGTGAGTACGCTGCCGCGGGTCACCACCCCGTAGCGGTCCAGTTGGGCGAAGATATCCGAGGCCAGACGGTCCGCGCCCGATAACGCAGAGCGCTGCACCAGCGACCAACGGCCCGCAGCCGTCGGCGCGGTGAAGCGCGGCGTACGACCCGGCCGGCCGAGGCCTCCGCCCGCGAGCCGAGTCCTATGCGTCCTCGCGATGGGCCGACTGGGTCTCCTGTGGGCTCCGCTGGCAGCAAGGCTACGAACCGGGGAGAAGGTGTCCCCGGTCACCAGGCCCGCCCAGACCAGCTCCCACAAAGCATCGAGGTACTGAGAGCGATCTGCGACCAGCAAACCCGCCGGAAGCAAGGCATCAAAGAAATAGGCGCCGCCGCTGGCAAGAGCGGCGAGAAGCTCCTGGCTGCGAAACTGTGACGGCTCGCCGCGTGGTGCATGCGGTTCTTGATCCGCGACGTACCAACGCACCCAGCCGTCCGAATCACCGATCGGCCCGTCTCCGACCCAATAGATCTCGCCTGCCGCGGTCAGCTCATCGAGCATCGATGAGGCGTAGTCCGCTACCCGCGCTGGCAAGATCATCGACTCCACGGCACTCGCGGGCATCGGATAACCCGAGAGCTGTTCAATCGCCCCGAGCACGGCACCAACCCCCCGGCCACCCGAGCTCACGCCCTGCCACTCCGCGAGGAACCGCGCAAAAGCGATCTGCTCAACCGGCTCGACGTCCTTGCGCAGCAGCGCGAGCGTGCGCCTCTTGATCAATGCCAGGACTTGACTGTGGCAGTACTGGCGTCGTTCGTTGGCTGCCTCTCCCACCATGTCGAGGAACGAACCGGCGACCAGTGTGCCCTGTGCGACCAGCCCGTCGCAGGCCGCGTCGACGATCGCGCGCCCCAACCCGTAGCGTTGCGCGATCGAGGAGGCGACGAACGGTCCGTGGGTGCGGGCCCAACGCAGCACAAGATCATCGATCGGGTGGGCTGCAGCCTCGGTGAAGCTGGCTGCCACGCCGGGCGGCACCGGAATTCCCAGGCCGTCACGGAGTCGCGGAATGTCCTCAATGACGGCCAGCATCGCTTGCCCAGCCACCCGGAGCTCCACCACGCGGCGCTCGCTGATCAGGGTGTCAATCACGCCAGCGACGTCAAGCCCGGCAGCAGCTCGTGCCGCCAGCTCCGCTCGGCGTGAACGGTCCGGCCGTGCGCAGCAGATCAAACGCTTGCTCCAGCGTGGCCGCCTGTCGCTCGGCGCTGAGGCACTGGAGGTCGGCCTCGATGCTGGCGATGATCTTGGCGTCGAGCAGCTGCTTGATGCCATCTTTGCCGAGCAACTCGGCTAGCAGCGTGGCATCGAGCGAGAGGGCTGCCGCCTTCCTCTCCGCCAGCGGCACATCACCCTCGTACACGAATGCACCGACGTAGCCGAAGAGGAGCGAGCGGGCAAAGGGAGACGGCTCCTTTGTCTCAACCTCGACAATGCGGAGCGAGCGTGAGGTGACTTGCCGTTGCACCTCAAGCAGGCCATCGAGATCGAAGACATCATTGAGGCATTCGCGCATCGTCTCGAGCACGATCGGAAACTCTGGATATTGCGCGGCAACGGTCAACAGTTGGGCCGAGCGCATTCGCTGTTGCCAGAGCGGAGAGCGTGACCTCGGATCACGCCTGGGGAGCAGCAACGCGCGGGCCGCATTTTCTCGGAAGCGGGCGGCGAAGAGGGCGGAGGAGCCCACCTCGTCGCTGATGACCGATTCGATCAGGTCCGGGTCACACACGATCAACTCGGCGCTTGGCGGCTCCGACTCCGTGTCAGGGACGCGCAGCACCATGCCGTCGTTGGTCGCTGTCGCTTGCACGTCCATGCCGTAGCGTTCCCGCGCGGCGTGCTCGACGGCAAGCGCCCACGGGCTGAGGACACCGGTACCCAGCGGACAATGCACGCAGACTCGCCAGTCACCGAGCTCATCGCGGAATCTCTCGAAAACGACAGTCTGGTCGGTCGGCAGCGCCCCAGTGGCTGCCTGCTGCTCGGCCAGATAGGAGACCAAGTTGTTGGCGGCAAATTCGTCTAGGCCGGCTGCCTGCAGTCGCGCTCTCGCAGCAGGTGGGCGCAGCGCACCTACCTCGCGGACGAACGTGCCGTACGCGCGCCCCAGCTCCAACGGCCGACCTGGTGCATCGCCCTTCCAGAACGGCAGTCGTCCGGGAGCGCCCGGGGCGGGGGAGACCAGTACTTGATCGTGGGTGATCTGCTCGACCCGCCAACTCGTGGTGCCCAAGGTGAAGACGTCGCCCACCCGAGTCTCATAGACCATCTCCTCATCGAGCTCGCCGACTCGCCGGCCCGGTGCGTGCCTCCCCGACGCATTCCCCTCGCCGACCAGAAAGACCCCGAAAAGCCCGCGATCGGGGATCGTGCCACCTGAGGTCACCGCAAGCCGCTGGGCTCCGGGACGGGCGGCCAGCACACCGGTGTCGCGGTGCCAGATCAGGCGCGGCCTGAGCTCCGCGAACTGCTCGCTGGGATAGCGGCCGCTCAGCATGTCCAGCACAGCCTCGAAAGCGCTGTAGGGCAGATGGCGGAAACTGCTCGCTCTGCGCGCCAGGGCGTACAACTCCTCCGCCTTGGCATCCTCGATCGAGACGATCGCCACGATTTGTTGGGCGAGCACGTCCAGTGGGTTGCGTAGCTCAGCGACTTCCTCGATCGCACCTTGCCGCATCCGTTCGACGACCACAGCGGACGCGATGAGATCCCCACGATGGTTGGGGAAGAACACGCCACGAGAGGTCGCTCCGACGTGATGCCCCGCCCGCCCGACCCGCTGCAGTCCGCTGGCCACCGAGGGTGGAGCCTCGACTTGCACGACGACGTCGACAGCGCCCATATCGATCCCCAGCTCCAGCGACGACGTCGCCACAACGCACGGCAGCTGGCCCGTTTTGAGGTCGTCTTCGATCTGGGCACGCTGTTCCTTGCTGACCGAGCCGTGGTGCGCTCGGGCGATGACGGGGCCGCGGCTGCCATCACGGCCGCTGGACGCGCCAGATTGGGCCATCACCTGCGCTGGCGGTGGGAACGCGCTAGCGACATCGCCCAAGCGCTCAGCGTTCAGATCATTGAGGTGGGCGGTGAGCCGCTCCGCCAGCCGCCGCGAGTTGGCGAAGACGATGCTGGAGCGATGCTCGCTGATCAGGTCAAGAATGCGGTTCTCGACATGAGGCCAGATCGAGGGTGGCCTCGGCGGGGCCTGTTCATCATCCAAGCTCGGTGGCGCAGGAGATGGCGTCGCTGCCGTCGCGCCGAGATCGCTCATGTCCTCGACCGGCACGACGATCGACAGATCCCACGACTTCTCGGCTGGCGGCGCCACTATCCGTACCGGATGCGGCCCACCGAGAAAAGCGGCGACCCGCTCGGGGGGTCGTACAGTCGCCGACAGGCCGATCCGCTGCACGGGATGCCGTGAGGACGAAGATCCTCCGTCAGACTGGGTCAACGCCTCCAGCCGCTCGAGGGAGACTTCGAGGTGGGCTCCGCGCTTGGTACCGGCCAGGGCGTGCACCTCGTCGACGATCACCGTCCGGACTGACCGAAGCAGATCCCGCGCCGCAGAGGTCAACATCAAGAACAGCGACTCCGGCGTCGTGATCAAGATGTCGGGTGGCCGGCTGATGAGCGTACGCCGATCGGCCGGCGATGTGTCTCCGGACCGCACGCCGACGGTGACGTTCGGGGGCGTTTGTTCCAGCCGCAGGGCTGTTTGGGTGATGCCGGCCAATGGCGCTCGGAGGTTCCGCTCGACGTCGACCGCCAGCGCCTTGAGCGGGGAGACGTAAAGGACACGGCACCGCTCTTTGCTGTTGGGCTGCGGCGATCGGGTCAGATCGTCGAGGGCCCACAGAAAGGCGGCAAGCGTCTTGCCGGAGCCTGTCGGTGCGATGACCAGCGCGCTCTGGCCAGCGGAAATGGCTTGCCATGCGCCGACTTGTGCGGCAGTCGGGTGCGCAAAGACCTCCCGGAACCAGGTGGCGGTCGCCGGGGAGAAAACCCCCAATGGATCGGTTGGCACATTGTCTATCTTGCTCTCCGGGACTGACACCTCTCGCCAGGCGTACGTCTTCCATCACGTAAGCGTGCGACGAAGACAGCTGATGCAGGCACAATTGGCGGCTGTGAAGGAGACCGAGCTATGGCAGCGCCTGCAGCTCCACCTCGGTGCGGGTTACTTCAAGGTGTGGGCCTCGGAGTACAGCCTCGCGGCGTTGGGCCAGCGGACCGTCGTCGAAGCGCTCGCCGACGGTGTGCCATGCAAGATCATCTGGCGCGCGGTGTGGGCTGCGCTCGAATTGCCGGCGCGCGACCGTTAGGCCGGGTTCACACCGACTGAAGGCGCATCCGCGTTCTAACGTGGCGTGTCGAGTGCAGTTCGAACAAACGTTCGGTAGGTTATCCACCAGGGGTCAGGATTGGTTATCCACAGAATCCCGTGTGACTGAACGATTGTCAGCACCCGTCCTTAGGGTCACAGCGCAAGAGTTTCAAACACAACAGGCAGCGCCGGAGGCAGTGCCCGATCTGGGCACAAAATGCCCGACGGACGAGGGAAGGATCACGATGGCCACGGCAGACCGCGAGAAAGCACTGGAAGCAGCACTCGCGCAGATCGACAAGCAGTACGGCAAGGGATCGGTGATGCGCCTCGGTGAGGAGGTCCGGGCGCCAATCGAGGTTATTCCGACCGGTTCCATCGCCCTCGATGTGGCTCTCGGCATAGGCGGCCTGCCGCGCGGCAGGGTCGTGGAAATCTACGGCCCCGAGTCAAGCGGCAAGACCACGGTGGCTCTGCACGCGATCGCCAACGCTCAAGCTGAAGGTGGGATCTGCGCATTCATCGATGCCGAGCATGCGCTGGACCCTGAGTACGCAGGACGTCTCGGCGTCGACACCGACTCGCTTTTGGTCAGCCAACCAGATAACGGCGAGCAGGCGTTGGAGATCGCCGACATGCTGATCCGTTCCGGCGCACTGGAGCTCATTGTGATCGATTCCGTGGCCGCACTGACACCTCGAGCGGAGATCGAGGGGGAGATGGGTGACAATCATGTCGGTCTCCAGGCACGACTGATGAGCCAGGCCCTTCGGAAGATGACCGGTGCATTGAGCGGTGCTGGCACGACAGCGATCTTCATCAACCAGCTTCGGGAGAAGATCGGGGTGATGTTCGGGTCGCCCGAGACGACCACGGGCGGCCGGGCACTCAAGTTCTACGCATCAGTGCGACTAGATGTGCGTCGTATCGAGACACTCAAAGATGGACAGGAAATGGTCGGCAATCGGACGCGGGTGAAGGTGGTCAAAAACAAAGTGGCGCCGCCATTCAAGCAAGCCGAGTTCGATATTCTCTATGGACAGGGAATCAGTCGCGAAGGCAGCCTAATTGATTTGGGCGTGGATACAGGAATCATTCGCAAGGCTGGGGCCTGGTTCACCTACGACGCCGATCAATTGGGTCAGGGGCGCGAGAACGCTCGTAGCTACCTGCGCAACAATCCCGATCTGGCTGATGAGTTGGAGAAGAAGATCAAGGAGCGGATGGGCATCGGTCCGAAGATCAATCTGCCCGCAGGCATCGATCCGGTCACCGGTGAGGTGGAGTTCTAGCCTGTGCCGATCGACCACCAGCAGCCCATTGAAGCACGGGAGCGAAGTCGACCGAGAATCCACGGAGCTATCGCAGACCGATGATGTTGATGCCGATGTCGAGTCGGTGGCCCGCACCATCGCGCTCCGCAAGTTGACTGCCAGAGCCTGCACGCGACACGAGCTTGGCCAAGCACTCCAGGCCAAGAATGTGCCCCAAGATGTGATCGATGCAGTACTCGATCGACTTGAAGAGGTCGGACTGGTGGATGACGCCGCATTTGCAGCGGACTGGGTCACGTCCCGTCAACAGCGCCGCCACTTGTCTCGTCGCCTACTCGGGCGAGAGCTGCAGCGAAAAGGAGTCGAGCGCAGCCACATCGACAGTGCGCTCGAGCGTGTCGATCGCAGTGCCGAACTTAGGTCGGCTCGGGACTTGGTGGAGCGCAAGCGGGCCGCGATGGATGGACTAGCGCGCGAGGTCCAGTATCGGCGGCTGGCCGGAATGCTGAGCCGGCGCGGGTTCGATAGCGCCATCACGACCAAAGTGCTGGCTGATGTGCTAGGTGAGTGAGTCCGCGAGTCCACTGCCTGCTGGCAGCCAGCCGGGGCGCACATTTGTGCTTGACCGAGGCCGGGGCCGGACATACTCTGCAGGCACGAGGTATCTGCCAGCGGCTGAACGATATGACGAAAGCCCGGACGAAACAGCGTTCCGGATGTGGTAACTAATGAGATCAGTTTCTTCCAATTGAGAGGACTTAATGAAGGACCCGACGTTCTCTGACTGAACGTCAACTGATTTTGCATAATCGCGTTGCGGATCCTCTTGAGGTACACGCGCAAGCGTGTGGACAGGAGCGCAACGGTGACCGGGGTCTTTCAAGCACTTGTAGTTGTCGGCCTTTTCCTGCTCACCGCCGTGGTCGGCGTGGCCACCTTGGTCATGGTTCGACGCGGACACCATGGGAACGGCGGCTAGCAGCCTGGAGCCACTCAAACGTCGTCGACGCTTCCGATCGGCTCTGGTTTGCCAGGCGCGCCTCGCACACAGATGGACCGCCCCGACGCCGACTCAGGCGAGGAGCCAACCTCGGAGGCGGAGCTTGAGGACTTGCGCGCGAAAGCCAAGACGTTGCTCGCCTCGGCCCAGAGTGCCCGGGCGGAGGCCGAGGAAGAATCACGCACTGGGCGGATCGAACTCCGGGAGCTACGTGCCGATCTGGAACGCCGCGAACAACGCCTTGCGGATCGAGAGGAACGTCTCGATAACGACGTACGCGGTCTCGAGGACAAGACTCGGCAGCTTGAGGAGCTTAGGAGCGAGCTCGAGAATCAACGCCGAATGCTCGGTGATCTCGAGACGCAGCAGCAGCTCACGCTGGAGCGGATCGCGGGTTTGACAGCTGAGCAGGCGAAGGCAGAGCTGGTCGCGACTGTCGCGCACGATGCAAAGCGCCAGGCGGTTCTTCTCGCTCGCGACATCGAACGACAGGCGGTCCGGGAGGCAGACGGGAGGGCGCAGACGATCATTGTGGGAGCCATCCAGCGTCTGGCATCCGAACTGACCTCAGAGTCGGTGGTTTCGGCGGTCCACCTTCCCGGCGACGACATGAAGGGTCGAATCATCGGTCGCGAAGGCCGCAATATCCGGGCCTTTGAGCAAGTGACCGGAGTGAACGTCATGATCGACGACACGCCGGAAGCGGTGTTGCTGTCGTGCTTCGACCCGGTACGGCGAGAGACCGCCCGCATGACATTGACGGAGTTGGTTGCCGACGGCCGCATTCATCCCGCGCGCATCGAGGAAGTGCATGAGCGGAGCAAGAGCCAGATCCAAGCTCAGTGTCTGCGTGCGGCCGAGGATGCGATGGCTGAGGTGGGAATCTCCGATCTGCATCCAGCGCTTATCCCAGTGCTCGGCACGCTGCGTTACCGCACCTCGTACGGCCAGAACGTTCTCAAGCACCTGGTGGAGAGCGCTCACATCGCCGCGCTCATGGCGGGCGAGCTCGGGCTCGACGTCGAACACTGCAAACGTGCCGCCTTCCTGCATGACATCGGTAAGGCGCTGACACATGAGGTGGAGGGTTCGCACGCGATCGTCGGGGCCGATCTGGTTCGCAAGTACGGCGAGAACCCCGATGTGGTGCATGCCATCGAGGCCCACCACAACGAGGTTGAGGTACGCACCGTCGAAGCTGTGCTGGTTCAGGCGGCCGACGCGATCAGCGGTAGTCGGCCGGGCGCTCGCCGAGAGAGCATCGAGGCATACGTTCAGCGTCTGGAACGGCTCGAGGAGATCGCTTCTGCCCGGGAAGGCGTGGACAAGGTGTTCGCGATGCAAGCCGGTCGCGAAATTCGGGTCATGGTTGCTCCCGACGTCGTGGACGACATTGAAGCGCAGGTTCTGGCTCGCGACATCGCCAAGCAGATCGAGGAGGAGCTGACCTACCCGGGCCAGATCAAGGTGACGGTCGTTCGGGAGTCCAGGGCAACCGAGACCGCTCGTTAGCAGATCCTGACCGCGGATGCTGCGAGCGCGCCTCCCGGTAGCGTTGGACTCATCACCGTTTCCAACTCGGGCTGCTTCGGCCCGCGTCTCCGGGCCTGCAGCCTGCGCTCCAGGTAATGGGCGAGCCGGGTCAGCAGGTAGTTGATGATGATGAACATTGCGGCCATCACGATGAAGGTCGGGATCAGGTTTCCTTGGAGCGAGGCCAGGGTCTGCCCGCTGCGGACCAGCTCCGGGTACAAGATCAGGAATCCCAGCGCAGAGTCCTTCAAGATCACGACGAGTTGGCTGACGATGGACGGCAGCATCAAGGTGATGGCCTGCGGCAACAGCACCAGCCGAAGCGTCGCGAAGGGTGTCAGCCCAATGGCCAGGCCCGCCTCCCGCTGACCCTTGGGCAGCGACCCGACCCCGGAGCGGATGAGCTCAGCGATAACGGAGGAGTTGTAGAACGTCAGACCCGCGATGACGCCCAAAAGCGGGAGAGCCTCGCCGGAAATCTGGAAACCGAAGAGGAAGAGGTAGTAGGCGAAGAGCATCATGATCAGCACCGGAACGGCGCGGAAGAACTCCACGAAGGCGCCACAGGCCACCCGCACCGGCTCTCAGCTGGGACAAACGGCCCATGCCCAGCAAGATTCCGCAGATGATCGCGAGGATGACTGAGAAAAAGGCCGCGACCAAGGTGGCGCGCAGGCCGGGCAGCAGGTAGGAGGTCCAGGTCACCGGGTCAAGGAACGGAGCCCACTTCGCGGCAGTGAACTGGCCTTTGGCGGCGAGCGCCCTGACCAGTAGGAAGAGGAGGGCAAGGATGCCGAGGCTGCCGACCACCGCGATGATGAGGTGGCGGGTGCGCGCCTTTGGGCCAGGAGCGTCGAACAGTACGCTCACTTCGGCACTCATCGTTTGACCGCCAGTCGCCGCGACAAGGTGGTGAAAAGAATCCCAAGAGGAAGCGTCAAGATCACGAACCCGGCTGCCATGATCCCGAAGATGATGTAGATCAGGTCGGGACGGAACTCGATCATGCCCTTCATGAGGTAGGACGCTTCGGCCACGCCAATGGTGGCCACCACCGTCGTGTTCTTGGTGAGCGCGATCAGCACGTTCCCCAGCGGGGCGATGGCTCCGCGGAACGCCTGGGGCAACACCACGTTGGACAAGGTCGTGCGTGAAGTCAAGGCCAATGGCCCTAGCGGCCTCGGCCTGACCCTTAGGAACGGTGTTGATACCACTCCGCAGCGCCTCCGCGACAAAAGCCGCGTGGTAGATCGCGAGCCCGAGCACCCCCCAGCGGAAGTTCTGTACATCGATGGGTGAGTCCTGTGCCCCGATCCGGTACGTCAGGGTGATGTAGAACCCGAAGGCACAGAAGAACACGATCAGCGTCAGGGGTGTGTTGCGCACCAGCGTGACGTACGCCGTCCCGGCGGACCTGAACACTGCAACCGGGGATACCCGCATAATCGCAACGATGGTGCCCAGCACGAGGGCCCCGATGGCGGCTGCGACGGTTAGCTTGATCGTCATCCAGAACGCGGCGAGCACGTCGTACTCGGCTAACAGCTCAGAAAGGCCCTGGAGCATCCAACACACCCCCTCCGCTCTGGGGCCGGCGAGTGCCGGCCCCGTCACCCGATTGGCCAAGGGGGACGACCCCCTTGAACCCCGCCGCGTGCCCAACAAACACGGGAGCACGCGCGAGACGCTAGGCCGCCGCGCAGGCGTCAGGCTTCGGCGGGTTGGTCGAGGTGTCGACCTTGAACCCAGATGGGCCGACGTTCGCATCGATAGCCTTTTGCCAGGATCCGTCGGAGACCATCTTCTCGAGTGCAGCATTCACCTTGCCGCACAGCTCGGTGTCGCCCAACTTCAGGCCAACGCCATACCGCTCGGTCGAGAACGGCTTACCGACAACCTTGAGCTTGCCTGCGTATTGCGGCTGTGCCGCGAAGCCGGCCAAGATCACGTTGTCGGTGGTTACCGCGTCCACGGTGCCACCAACCAGCGCCTCGACGCACTTGGAGTAGGTGTCCTGCTCGAACAGCTTCACCGTAGTCGCGTATTCCTTCTTGATCTTCTCCGCCGGGGTGGAGCCAGTAACCGAGCACAGCGTCTTGCCGTTCATCGCATCCGGTCCGGTGATGTCGGTGTTGTCGGCGCGAACGAGCAGATCCTGGCCGGCGATGAAGTAGGGACCACCGAATGACACCTTCTCCTTGCGCGCGTCGGTGATCGAGTAGGTCGCGAAGATCAGTGCGACTTGGCCGCCCTGAATCGCCGTTTCCCGCTGTGCCGACGGGGTCTCCTTGAAGATCACCTTGTCGCCCTCGAAACCAAGTTCCTTGGCGACGTAGCGCGCCACGTCGACGTCGAGGCCCTTGTAGTCCTCGCCGACCTTCTGACCGAGGCCGGGCTGGTCATACTTGATCCCGATGTTGATGGTGTCACCGGCGGTGCTTCCGGCGTCGCCGCCGCCACCACACGAAGCCATGGTGAGCGCCAACGCTGATCCCGCCGCTGCGGCGAGGATCTTCTTGCTGATGTGCATTGCTCTCCTTGCGTTTGTAACCGGATAGACGCAGCGGACTGCGTCGCCCTGAGCTAATGGGTCAAGATCTTGCTCAGGAAGTCTTTAGCTCGTGCGCTCTGCGCATTGGTGAAGAACGAGTCCGGGTCAGCCTCCTCCACGATCAGGCCGTCATCCATGAACACCACCCGGTTCGCGGCCTTTCGGGCGAAACCCATCTCATGAGTGACCACGATCATCGTCATGCCCTGGCTAGCCAGCGAGATCATCACGTCCAGCACCTCGTTCACCATTTCCGGGTCCAAGGCCGAGGTCGGCTCGTCGAACAAGATCACTTTGGGATCCATGGCGAGTGCTCGAGCAATTGCCACGCGCTGCTGTTGGCCGCCGGAAAGCTGAGCCGGATACTTCTCGGCTTGCGAGGCGACGCCGACGCGGTCGAGCAGCTCCATGCCGCGCTTCTTGGCCTCCGCCGCTGGATTTCTTGCGGACCTTGATCGGGCCGAGCGTGACGTTCTCCAAGACCGTCTTGTGGGAGAAGAGGTTGAACGATTGGAACACCATCCCGACGTCGGCGCGCAGATGTGCCAGTCCCTTGCCTTCTTCCGGCAGTTGTTCACCGTCGATGGTGATCGTTCCGGACTCGATCGTTTCCAGGCGGTTGATGACGCGGCACAAGGTCGACTTACCCGAGCCTGACGGTCCTAGGACGACGACGACCTCACCCTTGCGTACGGTGAGATTGATGTCTTGCAGCACATGTAGCTGACCGAAGTGCTTGTCGACATTGCTCAGCACCACCAACGGCGCGCCAAGGTGGTCTGGAGCCACGGACGGACCAGTGGTCGGATCCGGAATGGGGTCGGACTGTGGTTCGGCTTGGGCGGGCGCATCTTCTGACGAGATTTCGGATTCCGTCATGGGGCCGACCCTAGACCTTTTGGCCGACGAAAAGGCGCGAGATACAGGTTGAGTTTCGGTTACGGGCTCAACTTCTCTTTGGGAGCCAGCCGCGTCGCGGGACTATCTGCCGGAGATCCCCCATCGGCCAACAAAGCTCTCGCCCGGGGCGAGCACCTTCAGGTCACCATGGGTCGGGCCTGGATTGAACGCGTCTGGCCCACAGGTCATCGGCTCAACGGCGATGGACCAGTCACGGTACGGCCCTCCGGTGAAGATCTGCACCCATCGCATCGTCTCGTCGCCCCACAACTCGGCGTAGCGCTCGCCGAGCACGAGCTTCGCCCGCCAGCGCCCGTCGGAATCGCGGGCGAGATCGGTCATCGCGGTGTCCAGGCTCACCGATCCCAGGACGGGGCCGCGGCGCAGGTCGTAGACCGTGCCATCAACAGGTGAGAGCTTGCTGGGGAGCAGCCGGTCGTCCACCTCCAGGTAGGAGGCTGCAGGCGCCGTAACCGCGACCTCATCGACCGTCGCCTCGCCGACAGTCAAGTATGGGTGTGCCCCGTAACCGAAGGGCAGCTCCTCTGCGCCGATGTTGGTTGCTTCTACGGTCACCGTCAGGCCATCGGCGCCGACTTGATGCGTGATCATCGCCTCCAGCGCGCCGGGCCAGCCCGGCTGCGGATGGATGCGCACCCGATTGGACACCGCATCAGGCCTCTTGTCGACCAGGACCCAGGGCGCATAGCGCGCAAGGCCATGGCTGGCGTTATGCCGGGCAGGCTCGCTGAGCGCAAGCTGCTGGCTAACCCCATTGAAGGTATAGCGGCCATCGCGTATCCGGTTCGGCCATGGGATGAGATTCTGGCCCCGACCGGCTCTGCTCATCTCTTCGACGCCGAAGCCGTGAACCACATCCCGGCCGTCGGCTGAAAAGCTGCGCAAGGTCGCGCCTACCTCGGTAATGACGGCGCGGTAGGCGCCGGACACGATCTCGTACTGTTCGCCAGTAGGTGCGGCATTCACAAATTGGCACTTTATCCCCAAGGTGATCTGAGCATTACCCTTGGTCTGCTATGTCCAGAGTGCCCGAAGCGCCGGCGGCCATTCGTCCGCGCACGTACCAGATTCGCACCTATGGGTGCCAGATGAACGTGCACGATTCCGAGCGACTCGCCGGTTTGCTCGAGGAGGCGGGCTACCACAAATCGGCCTCAGACGCCCAGCCGGACGTGGTGGTGTTCAACACCTGCGCGGTGCGTGAGAACGCCGACAACCGGCTCTATGGGAGCCTGGGTAACCTGCTGCCGGCCAAGAAGGCAAGCCCCGGCATGCAGATCGCCGTCGGCGGCTGCCTCGCGCAAAAGGACAAGGACGTCATCCTTACCCGCGCGCCGTGGGTCGATGTGGTGTTTGGCACACACAACATCGCCTCGCTCCCGGTGCTGCTGGAACGTGCCCGAATCCAGCACGAGGCGCAGGTCGAGATCAAGGAGGCCCTGGAGACCTTCCCGTCCAACCTGCCGACCCGTCGGGAGTCGGCTTATGCGGCCTGGGTGTCCATCAGCGTGGGCTGCAACAACACCTGCACCTTCTGCATCGTCCCAGCGCTGCGCGGTCGCGAGACAGACCGCAGGCCAGGTGAAATCCTCGCCGAGATCAGGGCGCTGGTCGCCGAAGGAGTTCAGGAGGTGACGCTCCTCGGGCAGAACGTGAACGCGTACGGGGTGGAGTTCGGGGACCGTCGGGCTTTCGCGAAGCTGCTCCGTGCCTGCGGCGAAATAGACGGGTTGGAACGGGTCCGCTTCACCTCTCCCCATCCCAAGGACTTCACCGACGACGTGATCGCGGCGATGGCTGAGACGTCCAATGTGATGCCCCAACTGCACATGCCGCTGCAGTCCGGATCCGACGCCATCCTGCGCTCGATGCGCCGCTCGTACCGCAGCGAGCGATACCTGGGCATCATCGATAACGTCCGTGCGGCTATGCCGGAAGCCGCAATCACCACCGACATCATCGTCGGCTTCCCCGGAGAGACCGAATCGGACTTCCAAGCCACCCTCAATGTGGTCGAAGCAGCGCGGTTTGCAGCAGCATTCACTTTCCAGTACTCGATACGCCCAGGTACGCCGGCGGCGACGATGGACGCACAGGTGCCCAAGGCGATCGTCCAGGAACGCTACGAGCGCTTGGTCGAACTGGTCGGCGAAATCGCCTGGCGGGAGAACCTGAAGCAATTAGACCGACAAGTCGAGGTGATGTTCGCCGATGGCGAGGGTCGCAAGGACCTCCAAACCCATCGGATGTCCGGGCGTGCGCGGGACAATCGGCTAGTCCATGTCGCGGTGCCTGAGGAACCGCAAGCCCGTCCACGTCCAGGCGATATCGCCGACGTGATCATCACCTACGCCGCTCCGCACCACCTCAACGCCGACGCCGGGCTGCTCGCGCTCCGCCGCACCCCGGTGGCGACGCGTGGCAAGCCACTCGATCGGCACCCGCGCGCTCCGCAATCGATCTGGGCATCCCTACGCTCGGCGTCCCTGGTACGTTACAGCCCGCTCAAACCTGCACTGCACACTGACGAAGCTGCTGAGGAGCCACTGCATGCCCGCGATAAGATTTATCGAGCAGTTGAACATTCAGATCGGGAACGAGTTTGCGGCTCACCAGCAATACGTGGCATGTGCGGTTTACTACGACGGGCTCACCATGCCGCAGATGGCCCACTTCTTCTACGACCAGGCCCTGGAGGAGCGCGGCCACGCGATGATGATGATCAAGTACCTCATCGACCAGGATGCGACCGCGCTCATTCCAGGAGTGAGTGCTCCGCAGGTGGACTTCCCTGATGTCGTCGCACCCGTCGAACTCGCCCTCGAGCAGGAGCGCCGGGTCACTGCTCAAATCAATGAGCTGACCAGGATCGCGCGTGAGGAAAGCGACTTCGCCTCTGACCAGTTCATGCAATGGTTCATCAAGGAACAGGTAGAGGAAGTTGCCACAATGAGCGCCCTCGTTGCCGTGGTGCGGCGCTCGAAGGACAACATCGAGGCAATTGAGGAATACATCCAGCGGGAGCAGAGAAACGACTCAGCCGACCCGATGGCTCCGGCCATCGCGGGAGGATGAGTCAAACGGCAAACGCCGAGAGGGGAAACCTCAGGCTGGCTGCTCCGGCTCGTCGGCATTCATATCGGCGAGCTTGTCCCTAGCCATGTCCTGACCTTTGTCAACCTGCTCGGCGTACTTGCCTTCGGTCTTCTCGTCGACCAAGTCTCCAACCTTGTCGAGAGCGGCAGCAACCTGCTCGCTGTGCTCGCTGAGCGCGTCCTTTGCCCTGTCGAAGATGCCCATTATAACCGCCTCTCATCGGAGCCGAGACACCCCTCCGCAGCGGACACAATAGACGGCGGTCTCTCCTAACCTAACGTCTTTCGTACTCCAGGCTCCGAATGTATGTACACCGCCAGGCCAGCGGAGAAGACTGGCTGCGCCAGACTGTCGAGGTGACCGTAGTGCTCGTCGGCCCGACAGCGGCCGGAAAGTCGAGTCTGGCAGCCGCCCTGGTCCGGCGGTACGCCCTGGAAGGGCGCCGGGCCGAGATAGTCAACGCGGATTCGATGCTTGTCTACCGCGGCATGGATATCGGCACAGCCAAGCCCTCAGAGGCCGAGCGCGCAGAAATCCGGCATCACATGGTTGATCTGCTGGATGTCACAGAAAACGCGACAGTGGCGGAGTTCCAGCAGCTCGCACGGCAGGCAATCGCAGACTGCATAACCCGCAATGCGATCCCGATTGTTGTTGGCGGATCAGCCCTGTATGTGCGGGCCATCGTTGACGATTTCGAGTTTCCAGGGACCGATCCGGCGGTTCGAGCGCGGCTGGAGCACGAGCTCATGACCCAAGGCGCAGAGCGCCTCCACCAGCGGTTGAGCGATGCCGACCCGGTGGCTGCAACGCGCATCCTTCCAGGTAATGCCCGTCGGGTCATCCGCGCCTTGGAGGTCGATCGAGCTGACCGGTCGATCGTTTTCGGCTGCGCTGCCCGAGCACCGTTACCGACTCCTGATGTCGTGCAGATCGGCATCGCGGTCGACCGTCCAACACTCGACGCTCGGATTGCGGCGCGGGTGGACGCCATGTGGGCCGCCGGCTTCGTCGAGGAAGTTCGCCGCCTTGCTGAGGTTGGGCCTTCGCGAAAGCCTCACCGCCTCACGCGCGCTCGGGTATCGGCAAGTGCTGCGCTATCTCGACGGGGAGATCACCGAGGCACAGGCGCGGGAATTGACCATCATCGGCACGCGGAAGTTCGCCCGCCGGCAAGACTCATGGTTCCGCAAGGACCCGCGGATCACCTGGTTGCCCTACGACCACCCAGATCTGGTTTCGGCCGGGTACGCGCTGGCGGGGCCGATGGGGACCGGCGCCGTGCCGGACGGTCTTGCTCCTGCAGGTGAGATGAAAGACTGACCGCATGCGTAGGTGGTCGTTCACGAAAGGACATGGCACCGAGAACGACTTCATCGTCATCCTCGATCGGGAGTCGATGCTCGAAATCGGACCTGGCGAGGTTCGTTTCATCTGCGATCGGCGCGCCGGTATTGGCGCCGATGGGCTGCTTCGGGCGGTCCTCGCCAAGCATGTCGATGGCTGGGTGGGTGACGGCGCCTTGTGGTTCATGGACTATCGCAACGCTGACGGATCGATCGCGGAGATGTGCGGCAACGGAATCCGTGTCTTCGTCCGCTACCTCCTCGATCAAGACCTGGTCAGCGGACCAGTGGTCGAAATCGCCACACGGGACGGCCTCAAGGTGGCGACAGCGCTGCCGGATGGAAGAATTCGCGTGGCTATGGGCCCGGTTGTAGTCGGGACCGAACTGGTCGTGGTCACCACCGCTGATGGTGCCGAGTTCAAAGCGCTGACGGCCGACGTGGGCAACCCTCACGCAGTGAGCTTCGTTGACGACCTTGACCTGCTGCAGCTGCATGCGCCTCCGCGCTGGGATCCACCCGAGGAGTTTCCTAACGGCGTGAACCTGGAGTTCGTACGCCGGCTGGCCCCGCAGCGGATCGCCATGCGCGTCTTTGAACGAGGCGTCGGGGAGACCCGATCGTGCGGTACGGGTACGGTCGCCGCGGCGGCGGCGGCTCGTGTCCTTGATCAGGATCTGACGCCATTTCCGGTGACCTATCGCGTCGAGACGCTCGGAGGCAGCCTCGAGGTCGAGCTGGCCGAGCATGTGGCCTACCTGACCGGGCCTGCGGTTTTGGTAGCGCATGGCGATTTGGCCATGCCGGAACGCACAGCCTTCAAGGCCGAGACCCCCTCCGCATCGGACGCCTAGCAACTAGGAGTTGTCAATGTCTGTCCTCGACGCGTTTTCGCTTTCCGGGAAGGTCTCCGTCGTGACCGGGGCTAATCGCGGTATCGGTCGGGCCCTGGTCACAGCCCTGGCCGAAGCGGGAAGCGACGTGGTACTGCTCGTTCGGGATACCGGCGGAGCAGCTGAGGTCATCAAGGAGCTGGAAGCTCTCGGGGTCACCGCGATCGCCGTGACGGCTGACGTCACCGAGGCCGACCAGGTGCGGCGGGCCGTCGGGGAGGTGCTGGATCGACTCGGCCAGGTCGACGTGCTGGTGAACAATGCGGGCGCGTGCATCCATCGGCCCGCCCTGGACGTGACCGCGGAGGAGTGGCGGTTCGTGATGGACGTCAATGTGAACGGCGTCTGGCATTGTGCGCAGGAGTTCGGCCGGCAGATGGTCGCTCAACATAGTGGGGTGATCATCAACATCGGCTCGATTTCGGCCAAGATCGTCAATCGACCGCAGTGGCAGCCGGGGTACAACGCTTCCAAGGCTGCCGTCCATCAGCTAACCCGCTCGCTCGCAGCCGAGTGGGCGCCACACGGCGTACGCGTAAACGCCCTCGCACCTGGATATATCAAGACCGAGATGGCGCCGGTCGACTCCCCAGAGTTCAGGCGTCACTGGATCGACGACGCGCCGATGCGGCGCTACGCCATGCCGTCCGAGCTGGGTCCCTGCGTGGTGTTTCTGGCCTCAGATGCATCCTCCTTCATGACTGGCGAGGTGGTCGTCATGGATGGTGGCTACACGCTGTTCTGAGGTTCGGGAGGGCACCTCGCACGAAGCCGCATGCGAAAACGCCTCGCTGCGACTTGTGCGGCCGTGAGATTCTGGTGCAGAGATGACAGTTCCTCGACGAGATCCACAGTTAGAACCCGCTTCGGATAGCGATGAGTTGCTCGTCGAGCGGCTCGAGTCGTTGCCTGCAGACGAATCAGGTTATGACGGCGATCAGCAGGACCGGGCAGACCGGCTTTCGCTGCGCCGGGTTGCGGGACTGTCAACCGAACTGGCTGACGTCACCGAAGTTGAGTATCGCCAGCTCCTGCTCGAGCGCGTGGTTCTGGTCAGCGTTTCGACCAATGGCAGCGAGGCAACCGCCGACAACTCCATCGCCGAGCTCAAGGCGTTGGCCGAGACGGCCGGATCGCAGGTACTCGAAGGTTTGATCCAGCGCCGTGACCGGCCAGACCCGGCCACCTACATCGGACGTGGCAAGGTCGTCGAGTTGCGGGACGTAGTGGTTGCCACGGGGGCAGATACGGTGATCTGCGACGGCGAGTTGACCCTTGCGCAGCTGCGGAATCTCGAGGACCAGGTCGGCGTGAAAGTCATCGACCGAACAGCGCTGATACTCGACATTTTCGCAGCGCACGCGAGGAGCGTGGAAGGCAAGGCCCAGGTCGAGCTGGCCCAGCTTCAGTACCTGAAGCAGCGGTTGCGCGGCTGGGGCGGCAACCTCTCACGGCAGGTCGGCGGTCGCGCGAGCGGTGGCGTCGGCATCGGTGGACGTGGTCCCGGCGAAACCAAGCTGGAGACAGACCGGCGCCGCATCAACAGCCGGATTGCCAAGCTCCGCAAGGCGCTCCGTGAGATGGACATCACCAGGGAGACCAAACGCGCGGAACGGCGCCGCCATGAAGTCCCGTCGGTCGCCATCGTCGGGTACACCAATGCCGGCAAGTCCAGCCTGCTCAACCGGCTCACCGGGGCCGGCGTTCTCGTCGACGACGCGCTGTTCGCAACTCTTGATCCGACCACCCGTCGCGCCGCGGCTGCCGACGGCCGGCTGTACACCCTGACTGACACCGTCGGCTTTGTTCGTCACTTGCCGCACGACCTCGTGGAGGCGTTTGCCTCGACTCTTGAGGAGTCGACCCAAGCCGACCTACTGGTCCACGTAGTCGATGGCTCGGATCCAGACCCGGTTGGTCAGATCAACGCGGTGCGGGCGGTCTTGGCCGACATTGGTGCGGCCGAGATCCGAGAGCTCATTGTGATCAACAAGGTGGACGCTGCCGCCGCCCAGGCGCTCACCATGCTGGAGGCCGGTTATCCCGATGCGTTGTTCGTTTCCGCGCGCAACGGAAAGGGCATGGAGCAGCTACGCGCGACCATCGAGTCGCTGCTGCCTAGGCCGGAGATCGAGATCCGGGCGCTCATCCCGTACGAGCGCGGTGATTTGGTCAACCGCATTCACCAGACCGGCGAGTTTCTCAGCACCGAGCACACGCCCGCTGGCAGCCTCGTCGTTGCTCGAGTCAATCCGGCGCTCGCGGGGGAGCTGGCGCCGTACGAGCTGGTGACCAGTGACCCGGCGAGACGCGACTGAGCAGTTGTGGATGGCGGCCGCCGACCTGATTAGAGTTTTCCGGTGACCCGAGCGATCAAGGCATCGAACGGCCTTGAGGTGGACCATCGCGATGTGCTTGCGGCAGCGGTCAAGGCGATCGGCGGCACAGAACGGCCCGGCCAGGTGGAGATGGCCGACGCGATCGCGGAGTGCTTGGAATCGGATCATCACCTCTTGGTCCAGGCTGGCACTGGCACCGGGAAGTCACTCGGCTATCTGGCTCCGGCGTTGCTGTGGCTGGACCGGCATCCCGGCAAGCGCATCGTGGTGGCAACCGCGACGTTGGCTTTACAGAGCCAGTTGGCCAACAACGACATTCCGGCGGCGGTGGATGCCGTTGAGTCGGTCACCGGCAATCGGCCACGGCACGCGATCCTCAAAGGCCGTACCAACTACGTTTGTCTCCTTCGGCTCCGGGAGGGCACGTCTGGAGATCAAGGGGTGTTGATCCCGGCGGACGATTTGATGGAGACCATCAGATCCTCGCCGCAGAGTACGCCGGAGTCAGCTTTGGGTGCGGAGGTTCTGGCGTTACGTGCGTGGGCCGAGGAGCAGGGCCAACGAGGTGGCCTGGCCGACCGGGATGACGCGCCGTCCCATACCGAACGAGCCTGGGCTCAGGTCTCGATCCCAGTCCGCGAGTGCTTGGGTGCACAGCGCTGTCCGTACGGTGATGAGTGCTTCGTCGAGAGCTCCCGGGACGCGGCCCGTGCCGCCGACCTCGTCGTCACCAATCACGCACTGCTCGCGATCAATGCGATGCATGGCGGCACCGTTGTCCCCGAGCACAGCGCTGTGATCATCGACGAGGCCCACGAACTGGTCTCCCGAGTGACCGGCGCCGCGTCGGCGGAACTCAGCCCGCAAATGGTTGAACGGGTGGCCCGCCGGGCGCAGCCCTACCTCGAGGATGAGGTTGCGCTGGAGTTGCTGGAGTCTGCCAAGTCATTTGGCACCGCGTTGGACGGTGCAGCTCCGGAACGCGTTGAGGACCTGGACTCTGCATTCGTAGCTGCCTGTGTTGCAGTACGCAACGCCGCCCGGGCCGCGGTGAGCGCACTGACCGGTGAGGACAACCAGGACACAAACCGGCGGCAGGCGGCGGCCGCCGTCAAGGAGATCTTTGACATCGCAGAGCGGATGGCGGCGCTCGACAAACTCGATGTGGTCTGGGTGGCCGACCGCGACCGCTTTGGCCGCGAGGCGCGAGTATCCCCGTTGTCGGTGGCAGGGCTGATGCGAGGCCGCGTCTTCGGAGAGCACACAACCGTGCTGACATCAGCGACGCTCAAGCTGGGCGGTGACTTCACTCCGATTGCTGCCAGCGTCGGGCTGAAGGGGAACGAGCGCCGCGACGCGCTGCGTCCAGCCGAGGATCCCGAACCCAATGTGTCGGTCAGTGAGCTGGAGGTCGACGCGGTTCCCTGGCGTGGCCTTGATGTCGGCTCACCGTTTGAGTATCGCCGCCAGGGCATCTTGTACATCGCCCGATCTCTGCCTCCGCCTGGGCGCGATGGATTGTCTGACGCCGCGATGGCCGAGATCGCCGAGCTGGTGGAGGCTTCAGATGGACGGGCGCTTGGACTCTTCTCTTCCCGCAAGGCCGCCGAGGTCGCAGCCGTCTACGCCCGGAAGCGGCTGAAGGGGCTGACGATCTTGTGCCAGGGTGATGCGCAGTTGCCTGAGCTCACCAGGCGGTTCATACAGGACGAGAACGCAAGCCTGTTTGGCACGCTGTCGCTCTGGCAGGGAGTCGATGTGCCGGGAGCAACCTGCCAGCTCGTGATCATCGACAGGATTCCATTCCCTCGCCCGGATGAGCCCCTGACTGTGGCGCGCCAGCGCGCCGTCACAGAGGCGGGTGGAAATGGGTTCATGAAAATTGCCGCTAGCCATGCCGCCCTCCTGCTAGCGCAAGGATCGGGTCGGCTGATCCGTCGCCTCAGCGACAAGGGAGTGGTGGCGGTACTCGATCCGCGCCTGGTCACCGCGCGCTACGGGGCTTTCCTGAAGGCGTCCATGCCTGACATGTGGCAGACCACTGATCGGCAGGTGGCCATACAGGCCCTTCGCCGCCTCTCCGGACAATCGTGAGCGGTCGACCCATGCGCTGCCGCTAGCAGAGGGCCACCAGACCACAACTAGCGGCCGTCTCATTCCTCTGGCACGCTTGCGCTATGGAGCACACGTACGATTTCGACCTGGCTGTGATTGGTTCGGGTCCTGGCGGCCAAAAAGCAGCGATCATGGCGGCCAAGCTCGGTTACAAGGTGTGCGTCATCGACAGCAAGTCGATGATCGGGGGCGTCTGCGTCAACACTGGCACCATCCCGTCCAAGACGTTGCGTGAGGCGGTCCTCTACCTGACTGGCATGCAGCTGCGGGATCTCTACGGGGCCAGCTACCGGGTCAAGGAGGAGATCACCATCTCCGACCTGCTGGCACGACTGCAGCACGTGGTAGGTCGGGAGACAGAGGTCATCCGTTCGCAGCTGATGCGTAACCACATCGAGCTAGTGCCAGGACATGCGAGTTTTCTTGACCCGCACACGCTCACTGTCGAGATCGAAGGCGTGGGGGCACTCCGTACCCTGACTGCGAACTACATCGTCATCGCGACCGGTACCATGCCGGCCCATCCGTCGAACGTCGACTTCGACAGCCTGCGTGTGCTCGATTCGGATCAGATCCTCACGTTGGACACCGTGCCGGGCTCCTTGGTGGTCGTCGGCGCCGGCGTCATCGGCGTGGAGTACGCCTCGATGTTCGCTGCGTTAGGCAGCCGGGTCACGCTGGTGGAGAAGCGTGACAACATGCTCGACTTCTGCGATCCCGAAATCGTTGAATCCTTGAAGTTCCACCTACGTGATCACACTATGTCCTTCCGTTTCGGTGAGGAGGTCTCCTCGGTGGAGAGTTCCGGACGTGGCACGATCACGACGCTCGCTTCCGGGAAGAAGATCGCTGCCGAGGTCGTCATGCACTCCGCAGGTCGGCAAGGCAACACGGCGAACTTGAGCCTCGACCTCGCAGGGCTTAAGACCGACAGCCGGGGACGGCTCGTGGTGAACTCGAACTATCAGACCGAGGTGCCGCATATCTACGCGGTCGGTGATGTGATCGGCTTCCCTGCCCTGGCCTCAACCTCGATGGACCAGGGCCGCCTTGCCGCGGCACACGCGTTCAATGAGCCAGCCAACGAGCTCCGAAGTCTGCAGCCGATCGGCATCTACACCATTCCGGAGATCTCGTTCTGCGGTAAGACTGAAGGAGAGCTGACTCGTGAGTCGGTTCCATTCGAGGTCGGCATCTCCCGCTATCGTGAGCTGGCGCGCGGCCAGATCATTGGGGACTCCTATGGCATGTTGAAGCTGATCGTGCATTCCGACACCCGGGAGATCTTGGGCGTACACGTCTTCGGCAGTAACGCCACTGAACTGGTACACATCGGCCAAGCGATCATGGGCTGCGGTGGCACCGTCGACTATCTCGTCGACACAGTCTTGAACTATCCGACCCTGTCAGAGGCGTACAAAGTGGCAGCTCTCGATGTCTCGAACAAGCTTCGAGCTGTCGCGCGATTCACGACGGAGATGGCGGCCAGCGAGCCCAGCATGCTTTAGTGTCCTGCGCCAACCCGATAGATCTTGGTCAGACTCGGCGCAGCACTGCGACGACTTTGCCCAAGATCGTGGCGAGATTCCCGTCAATCGGGTCGTAGGCCGGGTTATGCGGCATGAGCCACACCTGGCTGCCAGTCCGCTTGAAGGTCTTGACGGTTGCTTCGCTGTCGAGCAGGGCAGCGACGATGTCACCGTTGTTCGCCGTCGGCTGCTGCCGAACAACCACCCAGTCGCCGTCACAGATCGCCGCTTCGATCATGGAGTCGCCACGTACCTCGAGCATGAACATGGTGCCCTCGCCCACCAGCTGTCGCGGCAGGGCGAAGACATCCTCGATGCTTTCCTCCGCCAGGATGGGTCCGCCGGCGGCGATGCGTCCGAGCACCGGAACATGCACCGGTTCGGGGAATGCGTCGCCAATGCCGGTATCGTCGCCACCGCTGGTCTGCCGAGACTCTGCGAGCTGCCTTGTCACCGGCCGGTCCCCAGCGGGCAAGAGCACTTCCAAAGCACGCGGCCGGTTGGGGTCACGACGCAGCAATCCTTTTGCCTCCAGCATCTTGAGCTGATGCGCGACGCTGGAGGATGAGGCGAGACCAACGGCGTCGCCCATCTCTCGGATGCTGGGTGGATAGCCACGCCTGTCGACGGTCTCCTTGATGACCTCCAAGATGCGGCGCTGCCGAAGTGTCAACCCGTCAGCATCCGTGGGCCCGTCGGGGAATGACGTGAAGGCCGCGCTGTCGCCGAGCTGAGCGGCTACATCGCTTTCGCGGGGCCGGCCGCGCCGCCTACTGGGCTGTGGGTACTTCGGGTTGCTGTCTGCCATAAGGCTGACGATAGAGAACTGCGCCGTAAGATTCAAACATTTGTTCGAGCGTGTTGAAGAACAGAGCTGCGAGCGTCGGCAATCGCGCGCCGCCGACGCCGGATTCAAAAGCGCGATGCGCGAGCAGCTCAAGAACTTGCCTCGCATGCTGTCCGTTCGTACCGCCGGAACTTGTCGGAGACAGATGATTCACTGTTTCGCGACACACCTCGAATATCTGTGCGAATGTTCTTGGAACTGTCTCGAAGATGCGATACAAATCAAACGTACGTTCTATCGAACGCCAGTTCGATGCGTTATCAGAGGAGATAGAGATGAGCGCGATCGCTGTCTCAGTACCGCAGGGCCATCACTCCGTTGACCGGCTGCGGTCCAGTCCGACGAGCGCACGGCCGTGCCTGATCATCAACACAGCTCCGGCCACCGCAGACCGGAAGAGCTCAAGCGATCGAGCAGCGGCCGATTGGCGGCTCACCGATCGAGGCATCGTAGTCGTCATGGTGATTGCCGCGATGATTTTGACTGTGGCAATCGGGGTGATCGGCCTCACCGCCGTACGAGTCACCAGCCCTGGTGGCGATGCCGGCCTCAACGAGTCGCGGCAGGCTCAACACTGAGTGAGGTCTAGAGGGCGCAGGCTCAGCCGACGTCGTGGCTCATCTGGTCAATACAGACGACTGTGGCCAGCAACAGACCGTCGTCTTGACCCGGCTTGATTTCAATGCCGTAGGTATCGCGGACACGGAACCACCGACGCGAGACTTCGGCCACTTCGTCCCCGCCACGCTCGATCTTGTACTCGTGGTCGACAATGTTGCCCTTCGCCTCCATGTCGTCGCCGCCTTCGACATCGATTGAGAAGCGGTCGCGGAGCGGGGTCAGCAGCGCCTTCTTCACAGTTGCGACCTGACGTCCACCACGCTCGATGTCCATCGTGTCTTTCACCCGAAGTTTCTTCTCCTGGATCGAATACAGTTCCTCCCCGCGGGGCGACTCGAGAACGAGGGTGTCGCGTACGCGCAACGCTTTTCCGTTCACCTTGAAGGCGCGCTCGCCCCGATCGTTCTCAATCCAGAAGTCGTCGCCGATAGCGAAGAGCTTCTCCTGCATCCGATACCTCGTGGGCCTCGCTTCCTCACGACGGCCTCGCAACAGTGGCATCGTCGGTTCCCTTTCGTCGATGTGGCCAACGACGTTACGCCATCGCCATCCGGCCTGGGACTCCGGCCAAGATCAAGAGCCGAGCGTGTTCACCGGATCCTGGACCACGATGGTTTTCATGATCTTGTCGGCGAACGTTTGTCTGGTCTCGTCCCACAGCGGCCAGAGATAGCCAACAACCGTGAGAGCGTCGAGGATGTGGACAAGATCGCGGATGAATGCATTCTTCGCGCCGATCGGTGCATTGATCTCCTCGCCGATCAGCTTGATCTTGGTCATCCGCTTGCCCAACGACTGTCCTGTCTTGCCGGCGATCATCCAACGGTTGTACGCGACCCATGGCAGGCTGGCGAGCATCACGCTGCTGCCAATGATCATCGCAACAGCTGCGCCGCCCCCAAAGTGGAGAGTCGATCCGTCCGACCGCGCCAGCCGGATGATCCAAACCAGGTAGCCTGCGCAAAAGATGATCAAGCCTAGATACGTCGGGCCCTGGTCGATCAGCCTCGCCCGCACGCGCTGGCTCCAGTTGGCGTAGTCGCTTCGCGGAGGCGTCACGAGATATCCCGGCTGCGGTGAATAGCCCAGACCTGCCGGCATTTGCGGTAAGGATGGCCGCGGATCGGCCGGGGAGGCCTCTGGCCATTGGCCGGGGTACTGGTCGGTCATGAGCGTCCTCGGGGTCAGCTGCGACGTGGCGAGTGTAGGCGATAGGTGCCGCACCACCCATCGATGCAACGGCACGGGATTCGCCCAGGCGCGGGCACAATGTGAAGGTGGCGGTCTCCACTGACGTCCGACCATTTCGGGCTGCGCGCGGCGCCGGATATGTTGGCGCCTTCTTTGCTGGCGGGCTCGCTCTGAGCGCCCTGTACACAACTACTGGTGTGGGATTGCCGTGCCCGTTCCGTGCCGTGACCGGCTGGGACTGCCCGCTTTGTGGGGGCACCCGGATGGGTGATGCGTTGCTCCACGGCGATGTTCAGACAGCCTTCGGATTGAATCCCCTCGCGCTGGTCAGTCTGGTGATCCTCGGCGTACTTGGCGTTTTGTGGACCGTTGAGGCCGCCGGCGGGCCGGCTCTACGGCTGCCGCGGCCGCTTGCCGAACGTTTGCGTCGGGTAAGCCCGCTGCAGTGGGTCGTGGCCGGCCTCCTCGTTGCAGTGGTCTACACGGCCACGCGGAACCTGCTCGAGTGACCCGCGGCTCTGGGCGGAAGGGAGGGCGGGGCGCGTGGAGCGCGTGGCATTCGATGGGATCACGCTGGAGTATGACGACTCCGGAACGGGTGAGCCTGTGGTCTGTATTCACGGGGCCTTCATTGCCGACACCTTTCGACCGCTGCTGTCTGAGCACTCCATGGCCAATCGCTATCGGCGGATTAGCTACCACCGTCGCGGTTACGCCGGCAGCGGCCCGATCGCGGGGACTGTCAGTCTCGCAGATGAGGTCCGCGACTGTCGCGCGTTGCTGTCGCATCTCGGCGTGCGGCGTGCACACATCATCGGACATTCCTTTGGTGGCCTAATCGCTCTCCAGCTCGCGCTCGAGGTGCCCCAACTCGTCCACACGTTGACTCTGCTCGAGGCGGCGTTGATGGTCGGTGACAGCGAGCAGCTGTACCGGCAAGGATTGCAGCGGAGCATGCAGCGCTATCGGGAGGCCGGCGCTTATGTCGTGGCCGACGAGTTCCTTCAGATGCGCTGGCCTGGGTATCGGGAGCCTTTGGAGAAGGCGCTGCCGGGAGCGTTCGAGCAAGCGGTTGCCGATGCCCCGGCCTCATTCGCGGCGGATGTTCCAGCGGCGCTTGACTCGCACTTCGGACAAGAGCAGGCCCGGGAGATCGCACAACCGGTGCTCGTCGTGCTCGGCGAGCGTAGCGTCGCGCTTCATCCGCGCTTCGCCGAGACCTTTCAACTGTTGCTCGACTGGCTGCCAAACGCGGAAGGCTTCGTGCTGTCCCGCGCAACGCACTTTTTGCATCTGGAGAACCCGCGCGACATGGTCGACGCACTCACCGACTTCTATGCCCGACACCCTCTCGAGGAGTCTGCAACCTGACGCCCGCATTCGCGTAAAAGGTGGCCGCCTGGGCTTCGGTGCCGCCCTGCTTGTGAAAGTGGTCACATCCGACACGACTGAATCGATCAAGAGCTGCTGTTTGTGACCGCTTTCTGCGGGACGAAAACGGCGCGCAGGTGAAAAGTGTCAGTGCTCTTGCGAAGAATGGTTCTTGGACGTACGGTGTCCATATCTAGTAGTTACAGCGATGTGGTTCATCCACAAGTTGTGGTTAGATACTCACAGAATTCCACAGACAGGTCCACAAGATCGCCTGACAAGTCCACAGCCCCATCCCCAGATCTGTCCCCAAGAGCAATTGACCGATTCTGACTTTGAGCAGCAGAAAGGAGCCGCAGGATGCACTGCCCGTACTGTCGTCATACCGACTCCAAGGTGCTCGATTCGCGGGCGACCGACGATGGCTTGAGCATTCGCCGCCGGCGTCAGTGCCCATCTTGTGAGCGGCGGTTCACCACTATCGAGCAGATGCAGCTGGTCGTGGTGAAACGCAGCGGCGTTGTCGAACCGTTCAACCGCGACAAGGTGATCAACGGCGTGCGTAAGGCCTGCAAGGGTCGGCCCGTTACTGAGGACCAGCTGGCCCGCCTGGGACAGCTGGTCGAGGATTCGCTGCGGACCTTGGGTCAGCCCGAAATACCGGCCGATGAAGTCGGTGTCGCGATCCTGGGGCCACTACGCGAACTTGACCAGGTTGCGTACCTCCGCTTCGCAAGTGTCTATCGCCAGTTCCGGTCAGTGGAAGATTTCGAGGCGGAGATTGCGCTGCTCCGTATTGAGCAGGAGCCGACGGGGATCGAGCCGCTGATCCCCGATCGGGCAGCCGACAACAAGATGAGCAACTTCGTTCCGCACCGGCTGACCCCAACCCGGCAGCGCACCGTTAGTCGACCTGAACCACCCTGAGACTCCAGAGCTGTCGGCCTGGCATGGCTGAGGACGCCTGCAAGCTCCTCGTGGCCAGGCGCGAGACAACTAACCCAGACGTCGGAGGACATTCCCCAACATCGGCGCCAGTAGTGGCGCCGGTAGCTGACAAAGAAAGGCAGAAATGACCGAAACCACCCGTTCGGCGAATGGGCGATCGGAAAACAAGAGTTCAACGCCGCAGCCCGTACGGCTGAGCATCGAGCGTGTCTTCACGTCAGGGGAGCACCCGTATGACGAGGTGACCTGGGAACGCCGTGATGTGGTGCAGACGAACTGGAAGACCGGTGAGGTCGTCTTCGAGCAGAAGGGCGTCGAATTCCCGGACTTTTGGAGCGTCAATGCCTCCACCATCGTCACCACGAAGTACTTTCGTGGCGCACTCGGCACACCAGCCCGTGAGCAAAGTCTCCGGCAACTCATCGACCGTGTGGTGAAGGCCTACCGCAAGGCAGGGGAGGACTTCGGGTATTTCGCCGATCCTCAGTCCGCCGAAGTGTTCGAACATGAGCTGACCTGGATGTTGTTGCACCAGTACTTCTCGTTCAATTCACCCGTCTGGTTCAACGTCGGCACCGCGTCTCCGCAGCAAGTTTCGGCGTGTTTCATCTTGTCGGTGGATGACTCGATGGACTCGATCTTGAACTGGTACCGGGAGGAGGGCTTCATCTTCAAGGGCGGCTCAGGTGCCGGCCTGAACCTTTCGCGGATCCGCTCCTCAAAGGAGTTGCTGAGCTCGGGTGGCACCGCGTCCGGCCCTGTCTCGTTCATGCGCGGCGCAGACGCGAGCGCGGGAACCATCAAGTCCGGTGGGGCGACCCGTCGCGCCGCCAAGATGGTCGTGCTCGACGTGGATCACCCCGACGTTGTGGAATTCATCGAGACCAAGGCCCGCGAGGAGGACAAGATCCGCGCGCTGCGCGACGCCGGATTCGACATGGATTTGGGCGGCCGCGACATCACCTCGGTCCAGTACCAGAACGCCAATAACTCGGTACGCGTGACAGATGAGTTCATGCGAGCCGTCGAGGACGGCGGTGATTTCGCGTTGCGTGCGCGCACCGATGGCCGAGTGATCGAGACAGTGAACGCCCGCGAGCTGTTCAACAAGATGGCCACGGCTGCGTGGGAGTGCGCTGATCCCGGCATGCAGTACGACGACACCATCAACGACTGGCACACCAATCCTGAGACCGGGCGGATCACCGCATCTAATCCCTGCTTTCCAGCCGATCAGAGAGTAGTCACCGACCAAGGCCTGATCCGCATCGGAGACCTCGTAGGCCGTGCGGCGACTGGCGAAACGTTTGCGGTGTACACGAACGACGTCACAGCTGAGCAGGCACCTACGGCACGAGTCGTAGCTACCCGCCCGCTGCGCTATATGGTGACGGGGACGAATGAGATCGTCGAACTCCGCTTCAGTGACGGCTCCCGGCTGCGATGCACGCCGAACCATCGGCTGTGGACGCGGAATCGCGGTTGGGTTCACGCTCGCGAACTCATCCAGACCGACGACGTTGTGCGCTCCTTCGAGTATGCGGCCCGGCCGATGGCCCGGTACGACCTGCCCGAGGCGGCCACTCTGGTCGCTCGCCGGTCGACGGCCCTGCGGTTGCCGGAAAAATGGGACGAGAGCCTTGGTCATCTCGTCGGATGGCTCATTGGAGATGGATCCTTTACGTCGAACGTGGCCACGCTTGTCTACGGGTCGCCGGAGGATCAGGCGGAGGTCCTACCTCGGCATGCCGCGGTCCTTCGAGAGTGGACTGGTCTGAACGCCAAGCCCAGCATCCAGCTCAACGGCACGGTCCAGCTTCGCTCTGGTAAGAGGAGCGTGATTGAGTTCCTCAGTGGACTCGGGGTGCACTTTGCACGCGCGGCTGCCAAGGTGCTGCCGGAGTCCATCTTCGAAGCGCCTGAGGGGGTTGTACTCGCCTTCCTGCGAGGCCTATTCGATGCTGATGGTTGCGTAGTCGATGACGAGAGGAAGGGCACCCGTTACGCGGGCCTTGGCAGTCGCTCCGAGGAGCTCTTGCTTGGCGTTCAGGAGCTCTTGGCATCGCTTGGAATGGCATCGCGGATCTATCGAACCGGTGTCAAGACAGAGTCGTTCTCATACGTCCGAAAGGACGGAAGCGCAGTCGCTTACGGCTCAGATGGTCCTACATACGACTTGCGCGTAACTGGACGGTCATTGCGACTGTTCGCGGCCAAGATCGGCTTCACGCTCGAGCGGAAGCAACGGCTGCTCCGGCACGTCGTCGCTGAGCACGAGGTCTACAGCGTGAACGAGACGGTGCGGCTTGTGTCGAGGAAGTCTTGCGGATTCGAGACAACGTTTAACCTCACTGAGCCGCGGAACCACTCCTACATCGTCAGCGGGGTTGTTGTCGCTAACTGTCTGAGTACATGAGCCTGGACAACAGCTCATGCAACTTGGCCAGCCTCAATCTGCTGAAGTTTCTGCGCGAGGACGACACTTTCGACGCGGAAGCATTCGAGCGGGCGGTGGAATTGATCATCACCGCGATGGACATCTCGATCTGCTTCGCGGACTTTCCGACCGAGGCGATCGCGCGTACGACGCGGGACTACCGGCAGCTCGGCATCGGATACGCCAACCTGGGGGCGCTGCTGATGGCTACCGGACATGGCTATGACTCCGAGGGTGGCCGTGCCCTCGCGGCGGCGATCACCTCGCTGATGACCGGGGTCTCCTATCGCCGCTCGGCGGAGCTTGCCGGCATCGTCGGGCCGTACGAGGGTTACGCACGCAACGCCGATGCCCACAAGCGGGTTATGCGCAAGCACCAGGCTGCCAATGACGCGTTGCGGACCATCGGCACCTTGGACGCCGACACCCGCAAGCGGGCCACGGCCGCGTGGGACGGAGTGATCAAGATCGGCGAGGCGAATGGCTACCGGAACGCCCAAGCAAGTGTCTTGGCTCCGACTGGGACCATCGGCTTCATGATGGACTGCGACACGACCGGAATCGAACCAGACTTTTCGCTGGTCAAGTTCAAGAAACTGGTCGGTGGCGGGTCCATGCAGATCGTCAACCAGACCATTCCGCGTGCCCTGAAGAAGCTCGGCTACGCCGAGGAGACCCGCGAGGCGATTGTGGAGTACATAGCCGAGCATGGTCATGTCGTCGACGCTCCAGGCTTGCGGCCCGAGCACTACGAGGTCTTCGACACAGCGATGGGTCAGCGGGCGATCAAGCCGATGGGCCACGTCCGGATGATGGCTGCGAGTCAGCCGTTCCTGTCCGGGGCGATCTCTAAGACGGTGAATCTGCCGGAAACGGCAACTGTAGAGGAGATTGCAGAGGTCTATCTGCAGGGCTGGAAGCTCGGCCTCAAGGCATTGGCGGTCTACCGCGACAACTGCAAGGTGGGTCAGCCACTGAGCGACGGCAAGGCCGGTAAGACTGGTGACAAGAAGTCGGGCGGCGTCGAGACTGAAGTTGTGGAGAAGGTGGTCTATCGGCCGACCCGCAAGCGACTGCCCAAGTCCCGGCCCAGCCGTACGACCTCGTTCTCCGTGGGCGGGGCTGAGGGCTACATGACCTCTGGTTCCTACCCCGACGATGGTCTGGGTGAGGTATTCCTGAAGCTCGGGAAGCAGGGATCGACTCTCGCGGGCGTGATGGATGCCTTTTCGATTGCCGTATCCATCGGTCTGCAATACGGGGTGCCACTGGAAACCTTTGTGCAGAAGTTCAGCAACCTGAAGTTCGAACCCGCCGGTTTGACTGACGACCCAGACATCCGGATGGCGCAGTCGATCATGGACTACATCTTCCGGCGTCTGGCTTTGGACTATCTGTCCTTCGATGAGCGCGCTGAGCTCGGTATCTACACCGCCACCGAGCGAGCGCGCCAGGTCGAGACAGGGTCGTATTTGCCGGCAGACGAAGAGCTCAGCGAGGCAGAGTCACTGAGAAACGATCCGGGCGATGAAGTGCGAACCGACGAGATGGAGTCCGCTGGAGCCAAGCCGGCTCCTCTCACCGCTCACACGACATCGGAGTTGTTCGAAGAGATCACCGGCACCAGCGTGGACGCGCCGCTTTGTCTGACCTGCGGCACCAAGATGCGTCCCAGCGGCAGCTGCTACGTCTGCGAAGGCTGCGGATCCACCAGCGGCTGCAGCTGAACACGAGTGCCCTGATGCCCTAGGCCTGACCTTGCGCGGTTGGCGTGCAGACCAGGCCGAGGGCTTTGGGAACACTTCTGGCCCGTACGCGTTACCACAACATGGCGGATGACGACCGTGAGGCGATGGATGCCTACTCCGCCGCGGTGACCACGGTGGTCCAGCGGGTCCTGCCGAGCGTGGCAAGCCTGAGGGTCCGGTCGCGGCTCGGCGATGGCGCTGGCAGTGCAAGTGTGTTGACTGCGGATGGCTTCATGCTCACGAGCGCACATGTCGTCGAGGGATCCAGTGCCGTGGTGGCTGGCTTCGCGAACGGCACCGAGACGACTGCCGATGTCGTCGGCCGTGATGCATTCTCCGATCTGGCGGTGCTCCGCGCCCGAGGTGAGGTTCCCGGACCAGTCACCCTCGGGGACGCGAGCCTCCTGCAGGTCGGCCAGCTGGTGGTCGCGGTTGGCAATCCGCTCGGCTTGGCGGGAAGTGTTACCGCTGGGATCGTGTCCGCACTCGGCCGATCGCTGCCGACGAGGCAAGGCCGTGTGGTCGATGAGGTGATTCAAACCGACGCCGCCCTCAATCCGGGCAACAGCGGTGGCGTCCTCGCCGACAGTCGGGGACGCATGGTCGGGGTCAACACTGCGGTGGCTGGTATCGGCGTGGGCCTCGCCGTGCCGATCAACGAGACCACCGAGCGCATCATCAGCGCCTTGATGACCGCCGGTCGGGTACGCCGCGCCTGGCTCGGGATCGCGGGGAGTCAGGCCGCGCTGCCGCCGCCGCTGGCTGCGAAACTCGGCCGGCGGGAGGGCCTTCGGGTGGCTCAGGTGATTGCCGGGAGCCCGGCTGACAGCGCTGGGCTGAGATCCGGTGACATTGTTGTCGCCGTCGGTGGCACATCACTTGGTTCAAGCACTGAGCTGCAACGCCGCATGGTCGAAGATGCGATCGGACGCCGGGTGGAGATCACCGTGTGGCGCAATGGCGCTCTCGTCGACGTGATCGCCGTGCCGCGTGAACTCACCGAATCTACGAGCTGAGCTGACGGATTGCCCTCATTGCAAGGGAAAGGGCGACTGGCCCCAGGCCGGTAGATCGCTGAGCTGGACTGATGCAACCCACTTGACCCACCAGAATCCTCGCCGATTGGGCGCCACGAGCCGCACCGGGGCACCGTACCCGGGCCGCAGCGGCACGCCCTGATACGCGATGGCCAGCCACAGAGAACTCGCCTCGTCCGCCGGAAAGCGGCGGCGGTATCCGGTAAGGCTCACGACCTCGATGCTGGCAGCGGCGGCGACCTGTTCGGGCGAGAGCAGCTCCGCGAGGCAGACGGCTGTCCACTCCGCGTCGGTGTACCAGCCGCTGGTGCAGTCGAGCCGGGCTGCGACGGTCGTGGAGCGCGACGCAAGATCGGAAACCGACAACTGTTTTCCGGCGATATGGACCCGGTGATCGGGCGCAACTTCCGGGACCTGATCGAGGAGCCACATTGTTGCCGGAATGGCGTCCGGGCTGAGGTGATGGGACCCGGTTGCGATTCTGCTCGCAGATGCCGATCCGGCCAGGCGACCGATTCCCTCGAGGATGCCGTACGTGGCAGCGACGCCCGCGGCCAACGCTCCGGTGCGCAGCAGCGTGCGGCGTGACAAATCGCGGCGGCGCAGGCGTTGCCGCCGGTGACGCAATAGGTGCCAGGCGAGCAGGGGTGCGGCAACCACAGCTGACCCGACGTGTACCTGCATCGGACTGAGTCGCCAGATCACGCCGTATCCACCGAACACCTCGACGAGGCCGGAAGTGATGCACACCGCCACCAGCACGACAAGCGCCAGGCTCGCGACTCGCAGGGCCGGAGCGCGCCGAACGATCACCGACTTCCAGGGCACGAGCAGGACCAGAGCGAGCCCGAACAGGCCATGGACCACTGTTGCGAACCTGGCGGGGATTGGCGTGCCTGCGGCAAAAGCCATACCACCGGTCAGCGCGGCCCCAGCGAGGACCACGAGCAGTGCCACGTTGGTGCGCCGACCTGCAGCCCGCAGGCCGCGCACTGAGCTGATCCAGCGCCTGATCATCGCCACATAACGGCGGGTGATTGCGGAGGGAAGACGACATAAGGCCGCAGCCAGGCGGCTCTGTGGAGCAGCGCGTTCATCCGCTGGTTGAGGTCGGCCGGAGCGGTTCCGCTCACCGCTCGATGGTGGAGGAAGGCCACCTCGGTCATGGTCTGCTGGTACGCACGGACGGCATCGGCGGCGGGCTTGCCGCCGATGCGCTTGGCATACGCGCGTGCTGACATGCGGTCCGACAATCGGGCTATCCAGCGGATCTCCTCGGGCCTGATCCAGCCCATCTGCGCAACCTGCTGGAGTGCAGTGGTGAGCATCTTGCCCTCGCGGGAGCGAGCCCACACTGCGACCGCCAGTATCACCACCAACAGCGGCAGGAAGATCGCGCTGTACGCGACCAAGAACCCGTTTCCGCCCCAGAAGGTACTGCCGTTCCAGATCCCGTGCATGACGACAGCCGCCAGGAAGCCGAGGATCGGTGCCAGAATCCGCACCCCAGGGCGACGCGTAGTTACAGCGATCCCAATGGCCAGCCCCGTTGCGGCCGTGAACAGCGGGTGCGCGAATGGGCCGATGACGCCGCGGAGGAAGAACGTGACACCGAGTTGACCGGACTGCAGCGACTGCAGGTAATACACGATGTCTTCGACGAAGGCGAATCCGATGCCGACCAGGGCGCCGTAAATGATGCCGTCCAGCGGGCCATTCAACTCGGCATGGCGGAAGATGACAACCGCAACCAGAAACAGGCCCTTGCCGAGCTCCTCGACCACCGGTGCGGCAACTGCCACGTTCACGAACTCGTTGCTCCCTGACAGCCCGAACACCAGTTGCTCGCCCACGAAGCTGAAGGCGACAGCGGCGACGGCACCCCAGCCAAGTGCCGCGAGCCGATAGCGGGCAGGTTCTGGTTCATAGCGATCAAGCCAGAAGCAGATCAAGATCATCACCGGGAAGGAGACCGCTGCCAGCAGCGTGGCGGTCAGCGCGCCCGCCGGCCCACCGAGCAGAAAGATCAGGATCGCGATCAGCAAGCCGCCCAAGCCGAGAACGATCATGGTGACCCAGGTCAACGCGGACCGTGGACGGCGCAGCAATGCTGCCGGTGCAACAGGAGGCATCGCTTGAGGAGTACCCGCGGGAAGCATCGCTGGGTCCATCACCGCTCATCTCCGTTTCACACACGGCCCACCCGCATGCGAGTTGACCGCCTCACCCAACGATAGGCAGATGGCACGCCAGCTAGGGCTGCCGCGTACAGTCGCCGATATGCAGGCGCTGCCGGCGATTCACCCGCGACCCGGGCTGCCGACTCGTGTCAGCGTCTACGAGGTCGGCCCTCGCGATGGACTCCAGGCTGAGAAAGCGGTGGTGCCATTACACGTCAAGCTGGAGCTGATCGACCGGCTTGGCGCGGCCGGCCTGAAGATCATTGAGGCAACCAGCTTTGTGTCGCCACGGTGGGTTCCTCAGCTGGCTGATGCCGACGAGCTGATGGCAGGGCTGCAGCGCCGTTCCGGCGTTCGCTACCCGGTCCTGGTGCCCAATAAGCGCGGTTTCGAGCGAGCCATGGCGGTGGGGGCCGACCAGGTCGCGATCTTCGTCTCTGCGACCGAGAGCTTCGCACAGCAGAACCTGGGGACGACGCTGCAAGGTGCGATCGAAATGGCTGCGCAGGTGGTCGCCGCAGCCCAGGTCCGTGGGATTCCGGTGCGGGGCTATGTGTCCATGTGCTTCGGTGACCCTTGGGAAGGACGAGTTGATCCTGGACGACCGGCGGACGTGGCGGCCCGCCTCATTGAGCTCGGCTGCTCGACCATCAGTCTGGGTGACACCATCGGTGTCGCCACCGCAGGTCAGGTCGTCGACGTCCTGGACCGCGTGGAGGCAGCAGGGGTCCCGCGCAACCGGATCGCGCTGCACCTCCACGACACCTACGGGCAGGCTCTGGCAAACGTTCTGGCGGGTCTGGAGGCTGGAATCACCGAGTTCGACTCCGCGGCCGGAGGGCTCGGCGGCTGCCCCTACGCGAAATCGGCGACAGGCAACTTGGCATCTGAGGATCTTGTATGGATGCTCGACGGTCTCGGCATTGACACCGGCATCGAACTGCCGGCTCTGGTACAGACCAGCCGCTGGCTCGCCACCGAATTGGGCCGGCCGTCGCCTTCGCGGGTGGTCGCGGCGCTGGGCAGTTGAACGCTCTGCGGCGTTAGTGTCGTTCTCTCGGCTGGGAGGGGCGCATATGGCCGACATCGATGACTTCGACCTCGACCGGAGTACCGCTCAAGCCTGGGCTGAGTTTCAGAGCCGCCTGAGTGAAGTCATCTCCATGATCGATGATTCCGCCGACCTCACCATCGGAACCGAGTCCGAGAGCCATGGTCCGCCGCCATTTGTGAGACTCAGCAGTCCCCGCCGGGACGTGATCAGATGTGAGGCTGCCAGCAACGCGGTGCTCGGGGATGACTTTCAGCTCTCCTCCGAGCTGCTCACCGAAATGGAACGGCTTGGGTGGCGGCCGCCCACAGTCGAGGGTGAGCATTCGTCGGCGGCCGACGTGACCCAGCCCACAGCCAACTTCTGGGTCGAATTGCCTCAGGTCGAATCTGATCGGATAAGCGAGCTCACCGTCCGCGCGTTACGCGACGTCTACGGCGTCCAGCACCCGATCTTCCTCGCGCCTGACCAGCTCGCCGAGGTGCTCCAGCCAACTCCACCGCCAATAGAGCGTGGCCCTTCGATCCGGGTGCTGGAGGTGGAGCAGGCCGACCTCCTGCCGACCATGCCCCGTGACCAGCGAGCATCTCAACGACATGGTTGACGCCGAGCTCGCCGAGATGTACGGCCATCGGCCGATCCGCGATGCCGAAGGTGATGTCGCGATCAGGGTCGGATCGACAATGCTCTTTCTGCGGACTTCCGAGGACGGTCAGGAGGTGGTGATCTTCGCCGCAGTCGTGCACGACGTAGCAGGCCGGTCTCGAGCCGCCGAGGTGCTCAACGACTTGAACGTTGAGGCTCGCTGGGTGAAGTTTCAGCTCATCCGGGACCGGGTCTTCGTGACCATTTCGGTGCTGGCCCGCCCGTTCGTACCGGACCACCTACGCCAGGCCGTCCGCATCCTCTCCGAGGTGGCCGACGGCATCGATGATGAGCTGGCCGCCAAACTCAACGGCCGCACGACCTTCAGTGAGCACGACGGGCCCCGCTGAAGGACCCTTCCAGTCGCGGGCTCTGTCCGAACTGAGTGCCGGGACGTAACGGCAGTCGCAGGTAGATTGGTCTCGTGATGGATCCTCGGCAGCTCTACACCTTGAACGAGGCGGTCGTCGCCAAGCTCAAGGACCATCGCCCTGTCCTGATCCATCAGCTGGACGGTTTTGTGGATGCCGGGCAGGCTGGTCGGCTGTTTTCCACAAACTTGCTGGAGAACCTCGAGCACGAAGTGCTCGCCGAATTCGACCATGATCAGCTGCACGACTATCGCAGTCGCCGACCCGCGATGATCTTCGACACCAATCAGTGGAAGTCTTACGCGGACCTGCATCTGCGCATCCACCGCGTCACCGACGGCCATGGTGAGGTATTCCTGCTGTTCAGCGGACCTGAGCCAGACGTGCAGTGGGAGCGGCTTGCCGCCGCCATCGTCGGGCTGATCGAGCAGCTCGGCGTACGGATGACTGTCGCTGTGCATGGCATTCCGATGGCGGTGCCCCACACTCGTCCCATTACGTTGACGGCGCACGCTACGGACGCCTCGCTGATTCAGGGCTATCGGAGCTGGATCGACCGCGTGGAGGTGCCCGCCAGCTTCACGGGCCTGTTGGAGTTTCGCCTCGGACAGCTAGATCGCAAGGCTTTGGGTTTCGCGGCGCACGTCCCGCACTATCTGGCTCAGGCGTCATTTCCGCAGGCCACACTCACCTTGACGCGCTCCCTCAATCAGGCCACCGGCCTCGCGGTGCCACTGGAACCGTTGGAGAAGGCGTCTGCCAGCAATCTGGCTGACATCGCTGAGGAGATGGCGACCTCGACTGAGGTTCAGGAGCTGGTGGCGACCCTCGAGCAGCAGTACGACGCCCTGCAAGCCGAACAACCGGATCGCATGCCGAGCGCGGAGGAGATCGGCGCCGAGTTCGAGAAGTTTCTCGCCGAGCGCGAGCGCGAGAAGGACGAGTGATCTGCGGCTGAATGAGCCACCTGGTCGTGCGGCCCTTGCTGAGCGGCTGCGAATTGCCGGCTGCGTATTCGCCGAGGACGAGGCCGACCTGTTGCTGAGGACGGCGGCACCCCACGAACTCGAACAGATGGTCCTGCAGCGGGAGCGCGGAGTTCCACTGGAGCAGATCGTCGGCTGGGCCGAGTTCGGCGGCCTGCGGATTGTCGTGGCCCCAGGAGTCTTCGTGCCGCGGCGGCGTACCGAACTCTTGCTCAGGCAAGGCATCATGCTTGCTCCGGCGCAACCAGTGGTCGTCGAGCTGTGCTGCGGCTCGGCAGCGCTAGCACTGGCTTTGGCGTCGAATCTGCCACAGGTCGAGCTGTACGCCACCGACATCGACCCTGCCGCGGTGGAGTGCGCCCGCCACAACCTGGCTGGCCTACCCGGGGTTGCAGCCGTCCTGCAAGGCGACCTCTATGAGCCGTTGCCGCATTCGCTGGCGGGTCGTGTGGATCTGCTGCTTGCCAACGCTCCGTACGTCCCGACCGGTGCGATCAGGCTGATGCCGCCCGAAGCTCGCCTGTACGAACCTCAGGTCGCATTGGACGGCGGCTCAGACGGACTTGACGTGCTGCGGCGCATCGTCGCAGGAGCGACACGATGGCTCGCGCCGGATGGACGGCTGTTCGTGGAGACCAGCCGCAGCCAGGCGCCCGTGATCGTCGCAGCTTTCGAACGCCACGGACTGGTGCCACAGATCGTCACATCGGATGAGCTGGATGCGACCGTGGTCATCGGTTCGCCGGCAAGCCCGGGCAGTCGAGACAATCACTCGGGAGCCGCACACTAGTGCCCTAGGCTCCTCGTGTGCCTCAGTCCGTCACCGAGCTCATCGACCTTCTCGACTTGGAGGAGATCGAGATCGGACTGTTTCGAGCGCGACAGCCCAACACTCAGCTGCAACGCGTCTTCGGCGGACAGGTGCTGGCCCAGGCTCTCGTTGCCGCCGCTCGGACCGTGCCGGTGACCCGCGTGTTGCACTCGTTGCATGCCTATTTCCTGCTCGCCGGCAGGACCGACATTCCGATTGTCTACGACGTCGAGGCGGTGCGCGACGGCGGCTCGTTCTCGTCCCGGCGTGTGGTGGCCCGACAAGGCGGCAAGGTGATCTTCTACCTGTCTAGCTCCTTTCACGAGCTGGAGGAGGGGTTTGATCACCTCGAGCCGGTGCCGGAGGACGTCCCGCCGCCCGAGCAGTGTCCGAAGCTTGGTGAGGTGCTCTTCAAGGCATCCGGCCGGCCGATCTCGTTCTGGGAACTGGAGTGGGGAGTTCTTGATGTCCGCTACGTCGGTGACTCACGGCCGGGCGGCGCACTCGCCAACGCTCGGCATCCGGCGCGCGCTCGCGTTTGGGTACGGGTGGATGGGGCACTGCCCGACGACCGTCGGCTGCATCACGCGGCGCTGGCCTACGCCAGCGACTTGACTCTGCTTTCGGCGACCACCGTGCCGCACGGGGTCTTGATCGGCCTCAACGTGCAGGCCGCGTCGATCGATCACGCCATGTGGTTTCACCGGCCATTCCGGGCCGACGAGTGGTTGCTCTACGACCAGGTCTCCCCATCCGCCTCGAATGGCCTCGGGCTGGCGACCGGCCGCCTCTTCCAGAATGGCGTGCTCGTAGCCAACGTCGCCCAAGAAGGTCTCATCCGCCCCATCCGCCAAGCCTGACCGCCGGACAGGCTGCCAACTCTCTGCGCCTCGCGAGCGGAGCGAGCAATTAGATACTGCGCGAGCCGAGCCCAAACAAAAAGGTGGGCGATCCGGAGGGGGAATCCGGATCGCCCTTGGGGCTGCTTGGGAAGTCAGCTTTGAGGTCGTGGCGCGTGGGGGTTACGCAGCCAGGACCGACTTTCCGCGCAGCTTGGCAATGGCATGGCGCTCGATCTGACGGACGCGCTCTGCGGTGATTCCCCAGATCGCACCGATATCAGCGAGCTTGGCCTGACGGCCGTCGATGAGTCCGTAGCGGCGGCGAACAACGTCTGCGGAGCGCTCGTCCAGCGAGGCGAGCATGTTCTCCAATCGGGCGTGCTCCTCAGCGTCCAGGAAGACCTCGTCGGGACCGGGCATCGGCTCACGCGCGATCAGATCGCCCAGAGCGGTGTCGCCGCCTTCCTCAACTGGCGCATCGAGGCTGACGTGGTCTCGGCCATAGCGCATCAGGTCGAGTACGCGCTCAGGCTCAAGATCCATCTCAGCAGCGATTTCAGCGATCTCCGGGTCACGTCCGAGCCGGCGTTCCAAAGTCCTGCGTACGGCACCGACCTGGTTGACCTGCTCGGCCACATGGACGGGAAGCCGAACGATCCGGCCCTGCTGGGCGATCCCGCGGCTGATCGACTGACGGACCCACCAGGTGCCGTACGTCGAGAACTTGAAGCCCTTGGTGTAGTCGAACTTCTCGACTGCACGGATAAGACCGGTATTGCCTTCCTGCACCAGATCCAAAAGGGGCATCTGAGACCGGCCGTACTTGCGAGCGACAGAAACCACCAAACGAAGGTTCGCGGTCACAAAATGCTGCATTGCCTTCCGGCCTTCGTCGACCAGGAACTCCAGCTCGGCCTTCGTCGGCCGCTTGGCATGCTTTCCACGTTCGGCAAGCGTCACGTCGCCGCAGAGGATGTGCTCCGCGTAAAGGCCAATTTCGATCGTCTTGGCGAGCTCAACCTCCTCTTCGGCGGTCAAAAGAGGAGTCTTGGCGATGCCTTCCAGATATAGGCCGACTGCATCCTTGCCATCGATGCCTTCGGATACTCGCGAGCGAGTAGTTGTTGCCACAGTGGCCCCTTTCGTTTCTTCACAAGGGACAACGCGTCAGGTACCGATTTGGATTCCTCGCGCGCCCTGAAGAATCCCTGAGACCTACTCGGGGGTAACCCGGAGCGGGTATTTGTCCTCGTCGTCTGGTTGGACGGCGGGCGCTAGTGGTTCGAAGCAGCGGTCCTTGCGGATCGAATACCCATCGCACACCGTGGTACACGCCTGCCCGGCAACGGCAGTAAAACGCTCACAGGGGGACGGCCATTCCAGAAGTCGGCTCAGCCTCGCTGGTTATCTCGCCGATGATCCAGGCGTACTCAAAAGCGAGCTCGCGCCAGCTCTTGTAGCGTCCGCTTACTCCGCCGTGGCCCGCGACCATTTCGGTTTTGAGCAAGATCTTCCGTCCCGCAGAGTCGGTGGCATCGTGCCGCAGCGCAGCGATCCATTTGGCTGGCTCGACGTAGAAAACGCGTGTGTCGTTGAGGCTGGTGGTAGCCAGGATGGCCGGATAGTCGACCGATCGCACATTCTCGTACGGTGTGTAGGACTTCATGTACGCGTAGACCTCAGGGTCGTGCAGCGGATCGCCCCACTCGTCCCACTCGATGACGGTGAGCGGCAGCTCAGGATTCAAGATCGTGGTGAGGGCGTCGACGAACGGCACCCCGGCATGGATGGCACGGAACCTGTCCGGTGCGAGATTGGCGACTGCGCCCATGAGCAAGCCACCAGCACTGGCGCCGCGGGCCGCCAACCGGTCGGGTGCGGTATACCCCTGGTCGACCAGATAATCGGCGCAGGCGATGAAGTCGGTGAAGGTATTCATCTTGGTAAGGCGCTTGCCCTGTTCGTACCAGGTCCGGCCGAGTTCACCGCCCCCACGGGTATGCGCGATTGCGTAGACGATGCCGCGGTCCAGCAGCGAGAGGCGCGACACGGCGAACCCTGGGTCCATGGACGCCTCGTACGACCCGTACCCGTAGAGCAGGGCCGGTGCCGAGCCGTCCAGCGGAATGTCCGCCCGCCGCACGATCGACAGCGGCACCCGGGTGCCGTCGGGAGCCGTGGCCCAGCCGCGCTCCTGGATGTAGTCCTCCGGCTGGTAGCTCCCGAAACGGGGATCATCGAGCACCGGTGTTCGCTTGAGCAGGGTCAGCTCGCGCGTGGTGAGGTGGTAGTCATAGATCGAGTCAGGGGTCAGCAGTGATGCGTAGCCAACGCGAATGGTTGCCGTCTCGTACTCGGACTCGCCGGGGGCATGTACCACATACAAGGGCTCCCCGAACGTAATGTCTGTGCCTTCCTGAAGGTTGCCGCCGGCATCGCGGGGGATCACGTGCAAGCCGGTGAGCCCGTCCCGCCGCAGCGAGACGACCGCGTGGCTGGCGTACGCGCTGACCGCGAGAATCCGCACCCCCTGGCGGTGCCGGATAACCGGCCTCCACTCGGTGTGGCTCGTGGCTGTCAGCGGCGCCTCAGCGAGCTCGAAGTCCTCCGCTCCATCGTTGTGCACGATCAACAGCCGATCGCCGGCAGGCTCGACGTCGTACTCAACTCCCTGGCGGCGTGGCGCAACGACTCGCGGCTCACCCTCGGGATCGTCAGTACTGAGCAGCCGGAATTCTGAGGTGATCTTGCTTCCGGCTCCGATCACGATCCATCGATCATCACGACTTGCGTCGACGCCGAGCCAGAAACGCTCGTCAGACTCGGTGACCACCGCAACGTCTTGGGATGGGTCGGTGCCCAGGCGATGCCGCAAGACGACGTACGGGCGCCAGGCCTCGTCTGCCCTGGTGTAGAAGAAGTGACTGTTCTTCGCCCACGCGACGCCGTATGCCGTGTCGCTGATTTGGTCAGCAAGCAACTCACCCGAGACCAGATCCTTGATCAAGATTGTGAAGCGTTCGGCCCCGGTCAGGTCGACCGAGTACGCCAGCAGCCGTCCGTCAAGGGAGACGCTGAATGCGCCGAGGGAGAAGAATTCGTGGCCTTCGGCCTCGAGATTGGCGTCCAGCAGCACCTCTTCGCCGAGGATCTCCTGTTCGGGGTCAGGCAGTCTTTCGCGATCGCTCGCGACAACCCGGCAGTAGATCGGATACTCCGATCCTTCGACGGTGCGAACGTAGTACCAGTACGCCGAGCCGCCCGGGTGCGAGCTGTAGCTCGGCACGCTGAGATCGGTCTCCTTCGTCCGTGCCTTGATCTCGCCGAAGATTGCGTCCGATAGCTCAGAGAGCTGCGCGGTCTGGGCTTCGGTGTAGGCGTTCTCCGCCTCCAGGTAGCTGATCACATCAGGGTTGTCCTTGTCGCGTAGCCATTCGTAATGGTCGACGAAGGCGTCACCGTGATGGGTACGCGTCATCGGCTGTCGTTTCGCAATGGGAGCTGTGGAGGTAGAAAGAGCATCGGCGCACATGGTGCACGAGCGTAGTGTTCCCGCAACGACGGCGATGCGTGAGGATAGCCCCATGGGAGCAGAAGTCGACACGACAGAGTTCACCCGGGAGGACCGCAAGCGTTACCGAGACAAGGTCCGCAGGGGCCTGGATGTGCTCGCTCGGATGCTCACCGAATCCCGGTTCGACTTCGAGCGGCCTATGGCGGGTCTGGAGATCGAGCTCAACCTGGTGGACATGGACTGCCAGCCGGCCATGCGCAACGCCGAGGTGCTGGCGGCGATCGCGGATCCCTCATTTCAGACTGAGCTGGGTCGCTTCAACATCGAGATCAACGTCGAGCCGCGCCGGCTCGCCGAGGCAGGGTTCACTGACTTCGAACAGTCGGTGCGTAAGTCGCTGAATGACGCGGACCCCCGTGCGAAGGCGATCGGCGCCCAGCTGCTGATGATCGGCATTCTGCCAACCTTGATGCCGCATGACGTCACCCTGGAAAGTGTCAGCGAGAATCCGCGCTACTCGATGCTGGATCAGCAGATCTTCGCTGCGCGCGGTGAAGATCTGGAGATCATCATCGACGGTCGTGGAGCGGCTGGCGATGGTGTCGAACACGATCATGCCGGAGGCCGCATGCACCTCCACCCAGGTGCATCTCCAGGTCAGCCCTGACGACTTTGCCGGCTATTGGAATGCTGCCCAGGCGATCGCCGGCATACAGGTTGCGCTCGGCGCGAACTCACCCTTCCTCTTCGGGAAGCAGCTCGTCGCAGAGTCGCGTATCCCGCTGTTCGAGCAAAGCACCGACACCCGCAGTGACGAACTGAAAGCCCAGGGCGTACGCCCGCGGGTGTGGTTCGGCGAACGTTGGATCACCTCGATCTTCGACCTGTTCGAGGAGAACTCCCGATACTTTCCGGCGTTGTTACCCATTAGCTCCGCCGAGGATCCGGTTGCCGTGCTCGACAGCGGGGGAGTGCCACACCTGGACGAACTCCGGCTCCACAATGGCACGGTTTACCGCTGGAACCGGCCCGTCTACGACGTCAGTGGTGGCACTCCGCACCTGCGTGTGGAGAACCGCGTCCTGCCAGCAGGTCCGACCGTCGTGGACACCATCGCCAACGCAGCCTTCTTCGCCGGACTGGTACGTGCCTTGGCCGATGATGATCGGCCGATCTGGACTCAGATGTCCTTCCAGGCGGCCGAAGAGAACTTCGTGTCCGGTATTCGGCAGGGCATCAATGCTGAGGTCTACTGGCCCCAGATAGGTCAGGTGCGCGTGAGCGAACTCGTGGTACGCAAGCTGTTGCCACTGGCAGCTAAAGGTCTGCGCATGTGGGAGGCCGATGAGAGTGAAATCGGGCGGCTGCTCGACATCATCGAGCGTCGCTGCCTGCGGGGGGCCAATGGAGCAACGTGGCAAGTCGCCGAGGTGGCGCGACGTGAGCAGGCCGGCGAGTCCAGGCAGGATGCGATGCGCGGCATGCTCGCCAGCTACATGACGCGGATGCACAGCAACCAACCGGTCCACACCTGGGAGGTGCCCTGATGTCAGAGATGACTCAGGAAGCCCAGTCGCTGATTGTCGTTGGGTACTCCTCGAGGCCTGAGGGACGGGCGGCCCTGAAGCGTGCAATGAGCGAGGCACGCTTACGCGGCGCGGCGCTGGTGGTGGTGAACACCTCGCCCGAACAGGAAACGGATGGCCTGGCTGCCGAGCTCGCCGCTTCGGGGGTCGCTTATGAAATCAGGACCCCAGCCGACGTGCACGATTCAGCGGAGGAGTTGATCCGAACCGCCGAGACGACCGACGCCGACTTCATCGTCATCGGGCTCCGTCGCCGATCCCCCGTCGGCAAATTGCTGCTGGGTAGCAATGCTCAGCGGGTGTTACTAGACGCGGCCTGCCCCGTCCTCGCAGTGAAGGCCGAGCCCGGAGCAGATTAGCGTCGAGCTTCCGACACCATTTCGCCGTTGGACTGGACGTTTGGAGATTCGTGCCAGAATACGCGCTGGAGCACCTATTGACATCCGATGGGCGCTGCATGCCCTAGATCCGCCAGGTCAGTCCGAGAGGCTCTTTGTGACACCCCCCTCCAAACTCCCCTCCAAACTGCGTACAACGGCTCGCGCGATGGCTGCGTCCACAAGCCGGGCCCGGCAAGAAAGCGTTCCGATCAAGAAGGCCACGTCGGCCAAGAAGGCTCCCGCCAAAAAGGCGCCGTTGAAGTCAGTCGACAGTGCATCCGCCGCGAAGCCCGCAGCGGCGCCGCCGGTGGCTGACGATGAGATGGTTTCTGCTGCGGAGCCCGAAGCAGTCGATGATGCAGTTGCTGAGGTGGATCTGGAGGATCTCGTCCTAGAGTCGCTCGACGTCGAGCTGGCGGCTGAAACGCTGACCGCTGACGTGGTGGTCGACCTGGAAAGCGAAGAGGTCGTGCTCACCGTCGGCAAGAAGCGGACCCTGGACGACATAGATGAGTCGGCGTTCGAGCCGGCTGAAGAAGCAAAGCTCGAAGAGGAGCTGGTCGAGGACGAGGGCTTCACCCTGTCGGAGGCCGACGACGCCGACGAGCCCGAGCAGCAGGTCATGGCAGCCGGTGCCACGGCTGACCCGGTGAAGGACTACCTGAAGCAGATCGGCAAGGTCGCGCTACTGAATGCCGAGCAGGAGGTCGAGCTTGCGAAGCGGATCGAGGCCGGGCTGTTTGCCGACGAGAAGCTCAACGACGAGCACACCAAGATCAAGACATCGCAGCTCGACGATTATGAATGGATCGCCGAAGACGGCCGCAGAGCCAAGAACCACCTCCTCGAAGCCAATCTGCGCCTGGTGGTTTCGCTGGCCAAGCGCTACACCGGTCGCGGAATGCTCTTCCTCGACCTCATCCAGGAGGGCAACCTCGGGCTGATCCGCGCGGTCGAGAAGTTCGACTACACCAAGGGCTACAAGTTCTCCACCTATGCGACCTGGTGGATCAGGCAGGCGATCACCCGGGCGATGGCCGATCAGGCTCGTACCATCCGTATTCCGGTGCATATGGTCGAGGTGATCAACAAGCTGGCCCGTGTGCAGCGGCAGATGCTGCAGGATCTGGGCCGGGAGCCGACGCCGGAAGAGCTCGCGCGCGAGCTCGACATGACGCCGGAGAAAGTTGTCGAGGTTCAGAAGTACGGGCGAGAGCCGATTTCGCTGCACACCCCGCTGGGCGAAGACGGCGACTCTGAGTTCGGCGACTTGATCGAGGATTCAGAGGCCGTCGTTCCGGCAGATGCGGTCAGCTTCACATTGCTGCAGGAGCAGTTACACGACGTACTGGACACCCTCAGTGAGCGGGAGGCCGGGGTTGTGTCGATGCGCTTCGGATTGACCGACGGCCAGCCCAAGACCCTGGATGAGATCGGCAAGGTGTACGGGGTGACGCGCGAGCGGATCCGGCAGATCGAGTCCAAGACGATGAGCAAGCTGCGGCACCCATCGCGCTCCCAGGTGCTCCGGGACTATCTGGACTAGTGTAACACGCACTGACCGCCGCACCAGCTAAGCGCGCATCCTCAGGAGACGCAGACCGGCCCCAACCATGCTGGATTGGATGGGGCCGGCTGAATCGTCTGGCGGTCGTCTAGTCGATCCGCTGCGTCTCGTCGTGGATCGTCAGCGCCACTTGCTTGAGTTTGTCAGCGTGCTCCTTGCTGTGATGCGAGCAGAAGAGGAGCTCGAAGCCGCTGGCCATGGTGACTCGTACGTAGGCTTGCGCGCCGCACCGATCGCAACGATCTGAGGCGTTCAAGTGGGAATCTTCGATGACAGGAGTGCTCACAGTCAGCCTCCCTTTCTGACGATCAGATGATCTTGCTGTTCTGAGCAGCGCATCGTGGTTGCGATGCACGCCTGGCATTTCTTCAACATCTCGTCTGCCTCTGATTGTTCCGTGTCCGCGTCTCTAGCCAATGACTGTTGTGTAACGAATCCTGTGAATCCTTCAGGCTTGGGTCACTGTCATGCCATCTGGGTTTCGAGTACGACACACAGTTCGGATTGGCCTGTTTGCACCGGTTCCAACGCCAGCAGCGAGGTACTCTCAGCGCGTGCCAACTGCTAGCCCAGCAACGGAAAGCCGTGAGTATGAGGCACGGCACCTGCTGGTGTTGGAGGGGCTCGAGGCAGTTCGGAAACGGCCCGCGATGTACATCGGCTCGACCGACACCAGGGGGCTGATGCACTGTCTGTGGGAGATCATCGACAACGCGGTCGACGAGGCCCTCGGCGGCTACGGCAGGGAGATCTTCGTCACACTGCGCCCAGACGGCGGCGTCTCGGTGCAAGACCGCGGCCGCGGAATACCGGTAGACATCGAGCCGCGGACCGGCCTATCCGGGGTGGAGGTGGTCTTCACCAAACTGCATGCGGGGGGCAAGTTCGGCGCCGGCTCCTACAACGCGACAGGCGGACTGCACGGCGTCGGTTCTTCGGTCGTCAACGCGTTGTCGAGTCGGCTCGACGTCGAGGTGGACCGCAACTCCGCTACCTGGGCCATGTCATTCCGCCGGGGCGCTCCAGGGACGTTCGATGGGCCGGGCCCGACGGCGAAGTTCACGCCCGGCGGTGACCTCCGCAAGATCGGACGGGTACCGAAGGGAACAACTGGCGCACGGGTCACGTACTGGCCGGATCGGCAGATCTTTCTCCACGACGCCCAGCTGTCGTTCCACGACCTTCAAGACCGCGCCCGGCAGACCAGCTTCTTGGTCCCGGGATTGGCTCTCCACCTCGCTGACGCGCGTAGCCAAGAGGTAATCGAGGAGACCTATCGGCACCAGGGAGGTATCTCGGAATTCTGCGAATTCCTAGCGCCCGACGCAGCGGTCACCGATGTGATCCGGCTTCGGGGCACCGATCGGTTCACGGAGACCGTCCCCATGCTGGATGACGCGGGCCACATGGAGCCGGCTGACGTCGAACGGGAGCTCGAGATCGATGTCGCCGTCCGCTGGGGTCAGGGCTATGAGACGCGTGTCCAGTCGTATGTGAACATCATCGCGACCCCCAAAGGTGGCACCCATGTCGCCGGCTTCGAGCGCGGACTGACCAAGGCCTTTGTGAACGCGCTGCACAACACCCGGCTGCTGAAAAACGGCGACGAGGTGCAGAAGGACGATGTACTCGAGGGCATGACTGCGGTGGTCACCGTGCGGCTGGCTGAGCCGCAATTCGAGGGTCAGACCAAGGAGGTGCTTGGCACGCCCGCGGTGTCGCGGCTCGTGGCCAAGACGGTGGAACAGGAGCTCATGAGATTCCTGGGGTCAACCAGGACGGCTACCAGGGCGCAGGCCCGCGCGGTGTTGGAGAAAGTCGTTGGTGCCTCTCGGGCTCGGGTAGCTGCGCGGCAGCATCGGGAGGCGCAGCGTCGCAAGAATGCGCTCGAGTCATCGTCGTTGCCTGCCAAACTCGTCGACTGCCGCAGCAATGATGTTGACCGAACCGAACTGTTCATCGTCGAGGGCGACTCGGCCCTGGGTACCGCCAAGCTGGCCAGGAACTCCGAGTTCCAGGCATTGTTGCCAATCCGGGGAAAGATCCTCAACGTCCAGAAGGCCTCGATCGGCGACATGTTGAAGAACGCCGAGTGCGGCTCGATCATTCAAGTCGTCGGCGCTGGCTCCGGCCGCAATTTCAACCTCGAGACCGCCCGTTACGGCAAGATCATCTTCATGGCTGACGCCGATTCCGACGGTGCCCATATCCGCTGTCTGCTGGCGACGTTGTTCTTCCGCTACATGCGCCCGCTGGTGGCTGCCGGGCGAGTCTTCACTGCGGTGCCGCCGCTGCACCGCTTCGAGCTGACGAATGCCCGCAAGGGCCAGGAAAAGTACATCTACACCTACTCCGACGCTGAGTACCAGCGGAAGGCGGCGGAGCTGACCAAGCGCGGTCTGCACTTCAAGGAGCCGCAGCGCTACAAGGGTCTCGGCGAGATGGACGCTGATCAGCTCGCCGAGACGACGATGAGTCCGCGGCACCGTACGCTGCGCCGGATGACGGTGGACGACGGGCTGCTCGCCGAGGCCACCTTCGAGATGTTGATGGGCAATGACGTCGTGCCGCGCAAGGAGTTCATCATCGACGGGGCGTACGCACTCGACGCTGCCACCATCGACGCGTAATTTTGGGCACCGTTCTCAGTCCCAGCGTTCCAGGAGGCCGGTGTCCACGTCGTAATAAAAGCCGCCCACAACTGCCCGGTCACCGATCAGTGGATGATTCCGGAGCTTCTCGGTGTCGCGATGCAGCGTACGCCGCTGGTCGGCCGAGGCACCGAACCGCACCCAAGAGGCGTCAGCACCGCTGACATTGCGAATCCGCTCGATGATCACATCGTCGTCGGCCGCCGCCATGGCACAGCGGCTATGAGGAATCACCATGATGCGGTTGACCTGAAGCAGATGAACACCTGCGATGCACCCAGCCAGTGCTGAGGTGGTCACTCGACCGCCTGGGGTGCGGATGATCTTGGCATCACCGAAGGTGAGCCCGACCATTTCGAGGGGGACGATACGGGAGTCCATGCAGGTGATCATCAGGACTCCCGCGTGTGCCACCCCATCGAAGCCATGCTGATCAAAGTGCGCAGCGAACTTCTTGTTGTTGGCGAGTAAGTCGTCGAACGCATCGGAGGTGTCCTCACGATGATGGTCCGGTCGATGATCTGCTGCGTGGTCCATGCTGTCTGGGCCTCCAATGCGACGTCATAGCGCTCAGCCAGCGGCGGCCGATCCGATCGCCGCGATGGGCTGACTGCCGGGGGTTCCTGACCCGTCGCGCCGGGCGTCGGCGGCCGGCAACGGAACGGGACTGCCGCTGGCCGCGGCGGCGATGGCGGGTGCCGGCCCCACCCAGGCGAGCAGTACAGAATCCTCGCCTTTGAGGAACCGATGGCAGCGTACCCCGCCCGTTCCCCGACCCTTGGCCGGATAGTGTCGGAAGGCTGTGACCTTCACCGAGCCGGCATCTGTCCCGGGGAGCGCACGGGCCGTGCCGGACACGGTGGCAACCACCGCGTCAGCGCCCGCGGATACGGCGCCGAAGTAGACGACCCGCCCGCCGATGCCGAGTTTGATGCCCGCCATGCCGCCGCCCGACCGACCCTGCGGTCGGACAGCGGATGCGGAAAAGCGCAGCAGTTGGGCGTCATTGCTGATGAAGACCAGCTCGCCTTCGGTGGTGGTGAGTTCAACCGCGCCGACCAACCGGTCGCCAGGTTCGAGGCGGATCACATCCCATGAGTCTTTGCCGAGCACATCCGGATTGACCCGCTTGACGACACCCTGGGCCGTACCGAGCGCCAGGCCGAGTGAATCATCGGTCAGCGTTGTCAGGCAGAGCACCTTCTCGTCGGCGGCAAGAGTGACCAGCTCGCTGACATGGGTTCCACCCTGCAGGTTGGGCGCATGAGCGGTGCTGGGGACTGTCGGGAGATCGAGCGCGGAAATCTTGATCAGCCGTCCGCCGCTGGTGACAAGTCCGCAGTCTCCGCGGGCGGTCGAGATGATCTTGGACACGATCAGGTCGTGATTGGCCCGCGCACCCACTGCCGGTAGTGGCTGCGCGTGGTTGGTGCGGGCGAGCAGGCCGGCGGAGGAGAGCAGCACCCAGCAGGGATCGTCCGCGACTTCCAGCGGAGCACTCGTCGTGGTGGCCGCAACGCCACTGGCCGCCAGCAGGATGGTCCGGCGCGGGGTGCCGTGCCGCTGGGCGATCTCAGCAAGCTGGTTGCCGACAAGGGTCCGGAGCTGCTCAGGATTGTCCAGAATCTCAGTGAGCTCGGCAATCGTCGCTTCCAGCTTGTCCCGTTCGGCCTCGAGCTCGATCCTGCTGAATCGCGTGAGCCTCCGGAGCGGCATCTCGAGGATGTAGTTGGTCTGTGCCTCTGAAAGCTCGAACACCTCCATCAGCCGCGAGCGCGCGTTCGCCGTGTCATCGGATGTGCGGATGATCGCGATGACGTCATCGATGTCGAGGATCGCCACCAGCAATCCATCGACCAGGTGAAGGCGCTCCCGAGCCTTCGTCCTGGCGAACTCAGTCCGGCGTCGTGTTACCTCGTAGCGATGCTCGAGGTAGACGGTGAGCATGTCGCGCAGCGTCAGGGTGCGCGGCTGGCCGTCGACCAGCGCGACGGCGTTGATCGCGTAGTTGTCCTCGATCTTGGTCAGCTTGTAGACCTGTTCCAGTAAGGCATCGGGATTGAAGCCACTCTTGATCTCGATCACCAGCCGAGTTCCATTGGCCCGGTCCGACAGATCCTTGACGTCGGCAATCCCCTGCAGCTTGCGTGCGTTGACCAGGCTCTTGATCTGTTCGATCACTCGCTCTGGACCGATCAGGTGGGGCAGTTCGGTGATCACGATGCCCTTGCGACGTGGATGCACCTGCTCGATGCGCGCGGTCGCACGCATCCGAAACGATCCCTTTCCGGTGTGGTAGGCATCGCGCACACCATCCAGCCCGATGATCTTGCCGCCAGTCGGCAGGTCGGGCCCAGGAATGAAGCGCATCAGCTCCTCGATGTCGGCGTCCGGGTGCTTGATCAAATGGCGCAGCGCCTGGACGACCTCCACCAGGTTGTGCGGCGGGCAGTTGGTGGCCATGCCGACCGCGATGCCGGTCGCTCCATTGACCAGCAGGTTGGGGAAGGCCGCGGGGAGCACGGTCGGCTCGACATCCTTGCCGTCGTAATTCGGCTTGAAGTCAACGGTGTCCTCGTCCAGGCCGTCGGTCATGGCCACGGCGGCTGGTGCCATGCGGCACTCCGTGTAACGCATCGCCGCCGGGCCGTCGTCCAGTGATCCGAAGTTGCCGTGACCGTCAACCAGGGGCAGTCGCATGGTCCACGGCTGCGCGGTTCTGACGAGTGCATCGTAGATAGCGCCGTCGCCATGCGGGTGGTACTGGCCCATGACCTGACCGACTACACGGGCGCACTTGACGTGCGAACGGTCCGGCCGTATGCCCATCTCGTCCATCGAGTACAAGATGCGGCGCTGCACCGGCTTGAGGCCGTCCCGGGCGTCAGGAAGCGCCCGTGAGTAGATCACCGAGTACGCGTACTCCAAGAAGCTGGTCTGCATCTCAGAGGAGACATCAATGTCGACGATTCGCTCGGTGAAGTCATCCTCCGGTGGTGCTGGTGTTCTGGCCATCGAACGCAGATTCTCCCCTCTGCCGTCTCGCTATTTCAGTCTGGCACCGGTCGTTCCCATTGCAGCGACGACACGTTCTGGCACGGACGGGCCGACTAGAGGAAGGGCTTGAGCTCATCCAGCAGCGAATCGCCGGCGTAGACCTCGCGGGCATAGAGCACTCCGTAAGTGAATCCGTTCTGACCTGATCGGATCCCGAGGCGGGCGCCAAGTTCTCGCAGGAAAGCAGCGCTCACTATGCGATCCTGATGGTTCCCAAGCAGATCTTGTAGGTCCTTGCGCTCCGAAACGATCTTGTCGGCTTTGCTGCCCCAGACTGGTTGGGCGGCTTCCACCGCATACCGATAGCGCTTCGATGCCTTGCGAGCACTATGGAAGAGATCATCTGACGGCTCGCCATCGCGCCGCACCGCAACCGCCCTGGTCAGCCGATTGCTCGCCTTTTTCTTTGCCTTCTTGATCATCGGGTTGATTGTGGCAACGGAGGCATCGGCAGCCGGGGTGAATGGCGGGTCGCTGCGCCAGTGATGCGTCAGACCGATCAGCTTTCGGAAACGCCCAGAGTTCAGTGCGTCGATCACCGCGTCAGCTGCGTGCTTGCGCTGCACTGCCAGCTCGGCCTCGATGGTCGAGGCAACCGGGCCAAGGATCAGTTCAGCCGGCAGCTCGCCCAGCAGTGCCGCTTGCCGCTGGGCCAGAATGTCCAGATCCCGTACCTCGCCGAGCAGTCCGGCCCACCACACCAGCTCTTCTTCTAGATGAGCGGCCTCAGAAGGGTCGAACAGGTCGGTAAATACGCGGATCGTGCTGCGCAGCCGGCGTACCGCCACCCGTGCATTGTGGACGACGTTCTCCCCAGCGCGCAGCTCGGCCTCCGAGTCGATGATCACAGTGCACTGCTCTGCGACGTAGTCGCCGAGGAGGTCGCGAACACTGCCAAGCTCGTTCATCCGGGCATAGTCCACGCGACCGATACGCCAGGGCGCAACAAATTGGGTCGGCCGGATCGAGGGGCATGCCGTGACCTTACGCCGAGCTGGCCACGTCAGGGGCCTCGTCACAGTAGTGTCGGCAAACCGCAGCTCGGCCTGAGTGGACGCGGCCCATCCGGACGTCCGGAGCGCCCATCTGCGCCGTCAAGGGTTGACCAGGAAGGACCGTTCGGGGTCATGGCGACCCTCGATCAGCCGGATCGTGCCGGAGCGGGATCGCATCGACAGCGACTGTGTGATGATGCGGTGGCTCTCGAATCGCACCCCGCGGAGCAATGAGCCGTCGGTAACACCCGTGGCGGCAAAAAACACATTGTCGCTGGCGACCAGGTCCGTCGTCGTCAGCGTCCGATCAAGATCGTAGCCCGCGTCCAAGATCGCGGCCCGCTCGCTGTCGCTCCGCGCGATCAGCCGACCGAACATCTCGCCACCGAGGCAGCGGAGCGCGCATGCGGCAAGGACACCTTCAGGGGTGCCGCCGATGCCAACCAGCGCATCGACTCCAGTCGATGGGGTAACGGCCATAATCGCACCGGCCACATCCCCGTCAAGCAGGAACCGGATCCGGGCACCCGCCGCGCGGATTGCCGCGACCAGCTCTGAGTGTCTCGGCCGATCGAGGACGCAGACCGTCAGGTCGGAGACAGCGCGATCTGTTGCCTCGGCAATCTTGGCAAGGTTATCCGCGATCGGCGCATCAAGATCAACAGCGCCCGCTGCATGTCCGGGGACGACCAGCTTCTGCATATACACCGCGGGGCCAGGGGAGAACATCGTGCCACGGGGGGATACGCCGATGATGCTAACGGCGTCGGGCAGGCTCTTGGCGGTCAGTGTGGTGCCGTCGACTGGATCGACGGCGATATCCCATTCCGGTCCGGAGCCATCGCCGACCCGCTCACCGTTGTAGAGCATGGGGGCCTCGTCCTTCTCGCCCTCACCGATCACCACGACACCGTTCATCCGGACCGTGCCGAGCACCGGGCGCATCGCGTCAACAGCGGCCCCATCCACCTGGTTCTTGTCGCCAAAGCCCATGTACCGCGAGCAGTTGATTGCGGCCGCCTCGGTCGCGCGGACCAGCTCGAGCGCGAGATTACGGTCAGAATCTGGTGCTCCCCGTTCCCGGGTTCTTGGCTGAGCCACCGTTGCCATCTCTACCACTCCTCTTGTCGTTGCTGTGATGCCGGCTAGTGTCCTGCGCCGGGAATCCGGTGCTTATGTGCGTCGTTCAGGTGGATGCCTCGCAAGGCCGACGAGGGAGGGATACCGGGTCGTATGTCGACCGAGGAGAACGCCGCGAGGCGCCGCATGGACGGCGCACATCTGTGGCGGATTCCTGGCGCAGGACACTAGACCTGGACCCAGCCCAGCGTTCGTTCTACGGCCTTCTTCCACCCTTCATAACCGGCTGCTCGCTCCTCCTCGCTCGTATGCGGGATCCAGCGCCGGTCCTCCAACCAGTTCTCCCGAAGATCATCCGGCGACGCCCAGAAGCCTGTGGCCAAACCGGCGGCGTACGCCGCACCCAGTGCGGTCGTCTCCGGCACGACAGGCTTGCTCACCTCGACGCCGAGCGTATCGGCCTGGATCTGCATGCAAAGTGCGTTCGCTGTGACGCCTCCGTCAACCTTCAGTTCGTCGAGTTGAACGCCTGCATCCTTCTCCATTGCCTCGACTACATCGCGACTCTGATAGCAGATCGCTTCCAGGGTCGCTCGGGCAATGTGCTCGCGGGTATGGAACCGGGAGAGGCCAACAATGACGCCGCGGGCATCGGAGCGCCAATAGGGCGCGAAGAGTCCGGAGAATGCCGGCACAAAGTACACATCTGCCGCGCTGTCGACCTGGCGGGCCAGCGTCTCGATCTCCGCGGCGTCACGAATGATCTGGAGTTGGTCGCGGAGCCACTGCACGGCGGAACCCGTGACGGCGATGGAGCCCTCCAGGGCATAGACCGGTGCGCTGTCTGCGAACTGATAGCAGACGGTGCTGAGTAGGCCGTTTGTCGAGCGGTACAACTTCTCACCGGTGTTCAGTAGCAAGAAATTGCCCGTGCCGTATGTGTTCTTGGCCTCGCCTTCGCTGAGGCAGACCTGCCCGACCATGGCTGCGTGCTGGTCTCCTAGGTCCCCGCCGATCGTTACTTCGCCGCCGAACGGGCCGTCCGCCCGCGTGCGCTGGTATGCGTTGGGATGGGAGGACGGCACGATGCGGGGCAGCATCTCCCGGGGGATCCCAAAGAAACTCAACAACTCCGGATCCCAGTCCAGGGTTTCTAGGTCCATCAACATGGTTCGACTGGCATTGGTTACGTCGGTGACGTGCTGGCCGCCGTCAACGCCTCCGGTCAAGTTCCACAACAGCCAGCTGTCGGTGGTGCCGAAGATGGCGCGGCCAGCTTCGGCCGCCGCGCGTACCCCATCGACGTTTTCCAAGATCCACTGCAGCTTGCCACCGGAAAAGTAGGTGGCCGGCGGCAGACCGGCTCGATGCCTGATCAAATCACCCCGGCCGTCGCGATCCAGGGTTGCGGCGATCTTGTCCGTGCGAGTGTCTTGCCAGACGATGGCGTTGCCGTACGGCTCGCCAGTGATCGGATTCCAGACGACCGTTGTTTCACGCTGGTTGGTGATCCCGAGGCTGTCAAGATCAGTTGCGCTCAGCCGGCGTGCTGCCAGCGCCTGTTGTACGACTTCTTGAGTGCGTTGCCAGATCTCGAGCGGATCATGCTCCACCCATCCAGCCTTGGGCAAGATCTGCTGGTGCTCGAGCTGGTACTTCCCGACTTCGCGCCCTGAGTGGTCGAAGATCATGCAGCGAGTGCTCGTCGTACCCTGGTCGATTGCAGCGACGAAGTCGGCCATGCGCTGACACTATTCCCTTGGGCGTTCGCGCGGCGCCCCGGGATGCTGGTGCGCGTCCCTCGACACTTGGTCGCAACATCATCTGCGTAGGCTTTGGGCCGTGTCCGTGAGCCAGGCCCCAGGAAATATTGACGCGGACCCGCCCGGATACCCACGAGAGTGGGAAGCCGACATACTGCTGACCGACGGTGGTGTGGCACATCTGCGCCCGATCCGGCCATCCGATGCAGACCGGTTGGTCGCCTTCTACGAACGGGTCTCTCCGGAGTCGAAGTACCTCCGCTTCTTCGTGCCGTATCCGCGACTGAGTGATCGGGACGTCAAGCGGTTCACCGAGGTCGACTATGTGGATCGGGTGGCGTTCATCGTCACCCTCGGTGAGGACATGATCGCGGTCGGACGCTACGACCGCATCGAAGATGATCATGCTGAGGTATCGTTCCTGATCGAGGATGCTCACCATGGGCGGGGGATCGCTCAGCTGCTGCTGGAGCATCTAGCCCAGGCCGCTCGGGAACGCGGAATCACACGCTTCGTCGCCGAGGTGCTGCCAGAGAACCGTCGGATGGCCAAAGTCTTCGCTGACGCTGGCTACCGAGTGTCCAAAGACATGGAAGACGGCGTGCTCGCTGTCGAGTTTCCGATCTTGCCCACCGACACTTCGGTCGGCGTCATGGAACGCCGTGAGCATCGTGCTGAAAGTGCGTCGGTGCGGCGGCTGCTCCATCCGCAGCGGATCGTGGTGTACGGGCAAGGCGATCGAGTGCAGAACCTGGTCAGTTCGATAGTGGCCGGAGGCTTTGGCGGCGAGGTGGTCGCGGTGAGCACCGATAGCGCCCGGATTGCTGGCGCGCCGAACGCTGCCTCGATCGCCGCGGTGCGGGGTGAGCTGGACCTGGCGATCGTCTCGGTTCCAACCAACCAGCTGGGTGCTGTGGTGATCGAGGCGGCCCACACCGGCGCTCACGGCATGGTGGTGCTGACAGGGACCGACTACGCACCCGGAGACAACCTCAAGATCATCAATCTTGCTCGGGCGTATGGAGTCCGTGCACTTGGTCCAGATGCCCTCGGCATCATCAACACCTCGTACACGGTTCAGTTGAATGCCACGCCGGGACCCATGCCACGTGCCGGGGGAGTGGGTTTGTTCTGCCAGTCGGCTGCTGTTGGCGTGGCGTTGCTCAACCACGCCGTGCGTCAGGACGTGGGTCTGTCCTCCTTCATCAGCACGGGTGACTATGCCGACGTGACTGCTAACGACGTCATGCAGTACTGGGGGGACGACGAGGCCACCCGGGTCTGCCTGCTTACGTTGGACTCGATTGGCAACCCGAGGAAATTCTCCCGGATCACCCGACAGTTGGCCCGCCAAAAGCCCGTCGTCGTGTTCGCGCCAGGCCGAACCCGCCGAGCTGATCATGTTGGCGTACGAGGCGGGCTTGGCCATGCGCCGGAGGAGGCCGTCGATGCACTCTTCAGGCAGGCCGGAGTCATGGTGGTGCACCACCGCAGTGACATGATCGACATCGCCAAGATCGCCGCACGACAGCCGTTGCCGTCCGGTCCGCGAGTGCGGATCATCACCAATTCCCTGACGCTCGCTCACCAGATGGTGCAGAAGATGGACTCGGTCGGATTGCTCCGCGACCCTCAACCGGAGCTCCTCGGAGCGGAGGCCGGCCCGGATGCGTTTGTTTCGGCGGCGCGTCAGGCGCTAGCCGACGAGCGCTACGACTCGGTGGTTTGCGCGGCCGTGGATCCTTTTGATCAGGGCACTGAGGAGATCATTCTGGCCCTGGAGAACGTTGCTGCCGAAGCCACGAAGCCCCTGATCGGGGTCTTCTTGGACTTCCATCCAGCATTGATGAGCCGCGGCGATCCGGATTCACCAGGGATGCTGCCTAGGTTTGATGGATCGGTCGACGCCATTCAGGCGCTGTCGGCCCTCACCAGCTACGCCGAGTGGCGTGACCGAGACCTTGGCGCAGTGCCGATGCTGGACGTGGATACCCAAGCCGCGAAGCTGGTGGTCAACCGCGTCTTGGCCGGGCAGCCGGCAGGCCGTGAGCTGACTGAGACCGAGACCGCTGAGCTGCTGGGCACGTACGGGATCAATCTGGTGCCACAAATTGCAGTCTCCAGCTTGGCCGAGGCTGTCGCAGCTGGTGATCAGCTGGGCTGGAATGTGGTGCTGAAGGCCACCAGCGGTGCCATGCGCGGCCGACCTGACCTCGCCAGCGTGCACCGCAACATCGACAACGCCGCAGAGATGGCCGAAGCTTGGAACGATCTGCGGCAACTGGTTGCGGAGATCGGCCTTGCCGACGACGATGTCCTGTCAGTTGCCATCCCGGTCGTCCAGGCCATGGCGCCGCCCGGCGTGGCATTGATCATCACCAGCCGCGAGGATGCCGCGTTCGGGCCCATTGTCTCGCTCGGCCTGGACGGTATTCCCAGCGAGTTGCTCGGCGACACCGTTTACCGCGTGCCACCACTGACAGCGGTCCATGCCGCGGAAATGGTACGAGAGCTGAAGGCTGCCCCCACGCTGTTTGGTCGCCACGGCGCGCCAGGAGTCGACATTGCTGGCATCGAGAACTTGCTGCACCGGGTAGCGCAGCTGGCCGACGCGATCCCGCAGTTGGCGTCGATGACCCTTCGCCCCTGTGTGGCCTCGGTCAGCTCGATCTCGGTGTTGGGCGCACGGGTGTTTGTTGCACCCACCGCGGACCAGCGGGACCCATTGGCGCGCGTCTTGTAGGCGGTTCTGAGGCTGATCTGTTCGGCACTAGCAATCGGTCGCTGCGCAACGCGGTTGTCGGCGGCGCGTGGCAGGATGATCGGCATGAGGATTGGCTCCACAAGGAAAGATCTGCGCGCCGAGATCGATGCGTGCGGCTACTTTCCGGAACTTGTCGAGGACGCAATCATGATCGCCCTCGCCGACGAGGAGCTGCTGGATTTCGTGGTGCATCACGAGCCGACGTTCAACCGCGATGAGATCCACCGCCATGTCACGGTGCTTGCACTTACCCGCACTCGGCTGGTGATCGGCCATACCGATGACCAGCCTGCGGAGCCTCCAGCATCGGGGATCTACGCAGCATCCTCAACTGAGTCGGTGGCGCTGAGCAAGATCAACACAGTCGCCTTGACGCGCGTCGTTACCCAGCCAGAGGCGTACCAACCGGCCTCGGAGGATGTCTTCGAGACGTGGCTGTCTGTGGGCTGGGGGGCGGTACGCCGAATCGACCTCGAGCTCGCGACATGCAGTGATCCGCAGTGCGAAGCCGATCATGGATACACCGGGACCCTGGTCGGCGACGACCTGACGGTGCGCATGAGCGCCGCGGCCGATGGCTCAGATCGAGTCGCGCGCCTGGTGCGCTTCGCCAGCTCGCTCCAGCGAGCGGCTGCAGTATGACCTCACCCGCGGTGGGGAGATCTTCGCGAGAGGTGCCAACCAGCAAGTCCCTGCCGGAGATGGTTGTTCCGGCCTACCACTCCACAACGCTCGGTGAGCTGATGCCGAGCATTGGCGCGCATTTGAACGTGCCGGGTTACGCCGAGGATGCGTTCGCGTTGCCGACCTCAACCCGGTACGTGGTCGTGCTGATCGACGGGCTCGGCTGGAACCTGCTACGCCGGGCGGCACTGGCGGCGCCGTTTCTCGCCTCGTTACTGGGAGGCGCCCAGCCGATCACCTCCGCCGTGCCGAGCACGACGGTGACCAGCCTGGGCAGTCTAGGGACTGGGCAACCACCCGGCCAGCATGGCCTTGTCGGCTATACCTCGCGGGTGCCCTCGACCGGCGAGATCTTGAACGCCTTGACCTGGGAGTCGGACCTGGTTCCCACGGTTTACCAATCCAAGCCGACATTCTTCGAACGCGCGACCAAGACCGGGATCGCGGTGACCACAGTCGCTTTGGCGCGGTTCCAGGGCACCGGCCTGACCGAGGCCGCGCTCCGCGGAGCCGTTTTCGTCCCGTTCTCCGACGAAAGCGCCGAGGAGCTACGAATCGCGCTGATCGCTGAGGCAGCCTTGCGCGGCGATCGCAGCGTGGTCTACGCCTATGAGCGTGAGCTTGATCATTGCGGACACGTGCACGGGTGTGGTTCAGCCAACTGGCTGCAGCAGCTGGCGCGGATCGACGCAATGTGTGAGCGGCTGCGCGCTGCTTTGCCTCCTCAAGTAACAGTGATCATTACCGGCGACCACGGCATGGTCGACATCCCATCGGAGCAGCGAATCGTCGCCGAGGACGATCCGGCCCTGATGGCAGGTCTATCGGCACTTGCCGGAGAGGGCCGCTTCCGCCAGCTCTATGTTGATCGAGAACCGGCCCATAGGGTGGCGGACCGATGGCGCGCGCGGCTCGGGGATCTTGCTTGGGTGCGGACCCGGGACGAGGCGATCGACGAAGGCTGGTTCGCCGCGATCGATGATCAGCTCCGGGAGCGTTGGGGGCATGTGTTGGTGGCCCTTCGTGGCGACTGGGCGATCATGACGCGTGCCTTTCCGCGGGAGTTCACCTTGATCGGCATGCATGGTTCCTTGACGCCGGCCGAGATGCTCGTGCCACTGCTCATCGCCTGAGGGCTGAGCATATTGATGAGCTGCTTTCTGACCTCTTCGGCTGGGCGAGGATGAGACAGCCGATGATGCGCTCTGAAGCCGTGCTGATCTCTGCGACCGAGTTGGCTGAGCTGCTTCGCTCCGACCAGCCTCCAGTGGTCGCTGATGTGCGCTGGAATCTAGGCGGACCGCCAGGCAAGCCGGAGTTCGAAGCCGGCCACATTCCTGGTGCGGTCTGGGTGGATCTGGAGACGCAACTCGCGGGACCGCCAGGCGCCGGTGGTCGTCACCCGCTCCCGACGACTGACACTTTCGAGCAGGCGATGCGGGAGATCGGCGTGTGCCACGATTCGCTGGTCGTCGCCTACGATGCGGCCAACTCGCAAGCTGCGGCGCGTCTCTGGTGGCTCTTGACCGACGCCGGACAGCGGGACGTCAGGGTGCTCGATGGCGGGTTCGCCGCCTGGAGGGCCGCTGGGTTGCCCGACACGTCTTCAGGCCCGGGAGCGCTGCCGGCACGTGGTGATTTCGTCGCACACCCGGGCCAGCGACCCCAGCTAGATGCGGCAGCGATCAACGCGCGACTAGGAAGGCCCGACGCTCCCACTCTGGTCGACGTACGCACTGCTGAGCGGTACTCGGGGGAGAACGAGCCAATTGACCCGGTGGCGGGCCATATCCCGGGAGCGATCAACCTGCCGTGGAAGTCAAATGTGGACGCCGATGGCAGGTTTCTGCCCCCAGCCGAGATCGCCAGGCTGTACGCCGAAGCGGTCGACACCGACGGTGCGGTGCTGTATTGCGGCTCAGGGGTCACCGCCGCGCACAGCCTGCTGGCGCTGGAGTCTGCTGGGCTGACCGCCGCTCTATACCCGGGCTCGTGGAGTGACTGGATCAGCGACCCGAGCCGCCCGATTGCCACTGGAACCGATACGCCTAGCTGTGGCGCTTGGGTCCGCCGAACATGATCTCGTCCCAGCTCGGTACGGACGCCCGCTTCCGCTTGACGTTCTTTCGGTCCGGCGGTGTATCGAGGTGCGCCAGCGACTCGATCTCGAACTCATGGGCCTCATCGGTCCGATCGTCCAGATTCGCTGGCAGGTCGGGCGGCCCGGGTTCGTCGGTTCCCGGCAATTCGTGTTCGGTGGTCTCAGCGAAGAGGCTCGGTGGGTGTTCCTCGGGTCGCGTGTCGATGACAGCTTCGTCGTGGATGCTCGGCTCGACCGGATAGTTGATCACGATGGCCGGCTCCCAGCCGCCATCGGTAACGGTCTCCGTCTCAGGCACCGCGGTTGCATCACTCAAACCCGGGTACACCCGCGGTGAATCCTCGCTGTAGCCGTCGCCGCCGAGCATCTCGTAGAGCGTCCCCATCGGCGACTCATCAGTCGCCTCGTCGCGTACGCCGCTGGAGTTGGGCGGGTCTGCGACCGGACGCAGCATCCGGCGCACCGGAAAGGTGGGCTCAGCAGCTTCGTCCTCCGCTGGTTGTTCGTCAGCTGGCTGGTTTCGTGCGGCCTCATGAGCCGCCTTCGCAAGGGCCAGCTGGTCGCTCACGAGCGTTGGCTCGGTGTCTACTTCGGTCGATTCGTCCGCAAGCCGCGGGCGACCCCGCTGCGAACCTCGTGATGAGGGCTGATCGCCGAGCAGCCACCGGGCCTCGTCGTTGGCCGCGACGGAGAACCGTCCGCGTAGGTCGTAGAAGAACGAGGCATGCCGACTCGCGTCTCCCGATTGGTAGTCCGCGGTCACGGCCCAGCGGCCGTCATCCAGGCGATAGGAATCCCATCGGATGGCGTCGAGGTCGACTCCTCGACCCAGCAACCGCTCAGTGACGGTGATACGTAGGCTGCGATGACCGGAGGGCTCGCCTCGGCGCCGTACCGAGGACGCCATGGCCATCGACGCGACGTGCTCGCGCTCGGCAAGAACGGGCGCGGCGAAGCGCTCGACTCGATCCATGGCCATGCCTGCCACTCGGGCCACATCCTCGAGGGTCCCGCCTGCCCGGATCCGCGCTTGAATGTCGCGGGGGGTGAGTGAGGTTTCCATCTCATTCTCCAGTTGTCCGAGTCGCGGCCGATCGCCGCGCAAAGCCGCGCGGAGCCTCTCATCCGCCTCGATCATGAACTCCTCACCGCTCTCGGTAGCCACGATCAAGGACTTCCCATCCGGGCTGAGTCCGACCAGTCGTGCGGTGCGCATCCGTCGCGGCGGCTCCTCGTGCGGCATTCGTTCCAGTCAACTTACTCTTCCGGACCTAGGAGTTGGGGGAGGCGCTCGGCGTACCGGCGAGCCAGGAACTTCCCGATCAACTTGGGACGGGTCGTACTGTCGGTCCATGCGCGAGCCTCTTCACCGGAAGCCAGCCACACGGGGCGCGCTTCGGGAATCTGGGTATGTGAGCCGCCGCACCAAGGCAGAGCTCCGCGATAACCTGCTGGAGCGACTCCGCTCCGGAACGACTGCTTTCCCTGGCATCGTTGGCTTCGACGATACGGTGCTGCCTGAGCTGGAAAGCGCCGTGTTGGCTGGCCACGACCTGGTGTTACTCGGCGAACGCGGCCAAGGCAAGACCCGGCTCATGCGGACGCTGGCCGGGCTCCTTGATGAGTGGAGCCCACACGTAGCCGGATGTGAGATTCACGATGACCCGTACGCGCCGGTGTGTGTCCGCTGTCGCTCATTGGCGGCGGAGTTGGGCGACGAGCTGCCGGTGGACTGGCGGCACCGCGACGAACGCTATACCGAGAAGCTGGCGACGCCCGACACCTCGGTCGGTGACCTGATCGGTGATGTCGATCCCGTGAAAGTGGCTCAGGGTCGCACGCTCGGCGACCCAGAGACCGTGCATTACGGCTTGGTGCCGCGCGCCAACCGCGGTGTCTTCGGTCTCAACGAGCTGCCCGACCTGGCCGAACGCATCCAGGTTGCCTTGTTCAATGTCTTGGAGGAGCGTGATATCCAGGTGCGCGGCTACTCCCTACGGCTACCGCTCGACATCTTCCTGATCGCCACCGCCAATCCGGAGGACTACACGAATCGCGGCCGGATCATCACACCGCTGAAGGACAGATTCGGCGCAGAGCTTCGTACTCACTACCTCACCGATCTCGCCGATGAAGTGACTCTGATCCGGCAGGAAGCCAGGCTGGTGGCGGAGGTCGGTGATCATCTGCTCGAAGTATTGGCGCGTCTCACTCGAAATCTTCGGGAGTCCAATTCCGTGGACCAGCGGTCAGGTGTCTCGGCCCGGTTCGCGATCGCAGCCGCGGAGGGGGTGGCGGCTTCGGCGCTGCGGCGGGTGGCGCGTACCAGCGATCATGAAACAGCGGTCGCCCGAACCTGCGATCTTGCCGTCGTGCTGCCCACGCTGCTTGGCAAGATCGAGTTCGAGATGGGGGAGGAGGGCCGGGAGCGAGCGGTGTTGGACCACCTGTTGCGGCTCGCGGTCGCAGCGACGTTCCGCGATCGGTTGTCGGGTATCGACCTCGCCGGCTTCACAGAAGTTTTCGCCCAGGGCGGCGTCGTGGAGACTGGTGACCTGGTCGCCGCATCGGATGTGTTGGCGCAGCTGGGCGCGGTGCCGGGTCTTTACAAGGTGCTGTCCCGGCTTGGTTACGACGACGCGGCTGGCCGCGGGCAGGTTGCAGCCGCCGCCGAGTTCACTCTCGAAGGGTTGTATCTGACCCGCCGGCTGGAGAAGGAGACCGTCGGTGGCCGGACAATTTATGGAGCAGCCTGACAAGGAGTGATCATGGTTTCCGATGACGGCGGGCGTGATCACCACAGCGATCAAGAGCCAGGCAGAGCCCACCACCGCTTCCGCTACGGACCATGGCGCGGCGGGCCGGATCCGTTGAGACCACCGTTCGACGTGCGGGCGGCGATGGACAAGATCGGCCACGACGTGCTCTCGGCGGGAACCGTGCGCGACTCCCTGAGAGACCTGATGCGCCGCGGGCTGGACGGGCGGGGCGGCCTCGACCGGTTGGCCGACAAGGTCAGAAAGCTGCGCGCCCAGGCACGACGCCGCGGCGATCTCGGTGGGACCCTTGATCAGGTCAGGGCCGCGCTGGACCAAGCACTAGCGACCGAGCGAGACGCCCTGGCCGGCAGCGACACAGATGATGCCCGGCTGGCTGAGCTTGAGCTGGAGGCCCTGCCGGATGATGTTGCCGGTGCCGTTCGCAGTCTGGACCGCTACTCCTGGCTGTCCGAGGAAGCCCGTGCCATCTTCGAGGCGATCAAGACCATGCTGCAGCGCGAGGTGCTGGACGCCCAGTTTGCCGGCATCAAGCAAGCTCTCGAGTCGCCGGATCCCGAGGCCATGCAGCGGGTGAAGGACATGTTGACTGACCTCAACGCGCTCCTTGCCGCACATGCGCGGCAGGAAGATACGACCGACCGGTTCGCGGAGTTCATGGAGCGTCATGGCGAGTTCTTCCCAGAGCAGCCAGAGACGATCGAGGAGCTGATCGATGCGCTGGCGCGCCGTGAGGCCGCCGGCAGGAGGCTGATGGCATCGCTCAGCCCAGACCAGCGGGAGCAGCTCGGCCAACTGCTGAGCCAGGCACTCGCTGATGCCGATCTCGCATCGGAGATGGCGCAGCTGGCGGACAACCTACGGGCGTTGCGCCCCGGTCTGGATCGGGAGCAGGCCGCTAGCATGCGCCCCGGTGGTGATCAGCTCGGCTACAGCGCCGCGGTCGAGGCGGTTGCCGACCTGGCCGATCTTGAAGCGCTCGTGGCACAGCTGTCCCAGGACGACAGGGCCGCGACGCTGGACGATGTGGACGTCGAGCTGCTGGAGAAACATCTTGGACGGGAAGCCTTGAGCGACCTGCAAGCTCTCCGTGATCTTGAACGAGAGCTGGAGGAGCAGGGCTACCTGACCAGAGGGGCCGATGGGCTCCGATTGACACCACGGGCGGTTCGACGATTAGGGCAGACTGCCCTGCGGCGAGTCTTCGCCCAGCTCGACGGGTCAGGCCGCGGCGATCACGACGACCACCAGACGGGCGCAGCGGACGAGCCCACCGGACTGACCCGGCCGTGGGTCTTTGGCGATGAGCTACCGATCGACGCTCCGCGTACCGTGTCCAACGCCTTGCGCCGATCAGGGCTAACCCCCGCCGGTGTTGCTTTGGCTGTCGATGATTTCGAGGTCACCGAGACCGAAAGACGCATCAGCGCGGCCGTGGCGCTGTGTGTCGATCTCTCGTTCTCGATGGTGCATGACGGGCGCTGGGGCCCGATGAAACAAACGGCGCTGGCGCTCAATCACCTCATTGAAACCCGATTCCGACAAGATGCACTCCAGGTCATCGGCTTCAACAGACTTGCCCGCCGGATGACGCCGGTCCAGCTCGCCGAAGCGGAGCCGGACTGGGTACAGGGCACGAACCTGCAGCATGCCCTGATGCTCGCCTCACGTCACCTGCGTCGTCATCCCGAGGCGGAACCGGTCGTGCTCGTGATCACCGACGGCGAGCCGACTGCACACCTGACCGGTGGGGGAGAGGCGTACTTTCAGTGGCCGCCGACGTCGGAGACGCTCCGGGTCACCATTGCCGAGGTAGACGAGCTCACCCGACGCGGCGCGACCATCAACACCTTCATGCTCGGGGATGACCCGGGCTTGGCCCGTTTCGTCGACGCGCTCGCCCGCCGTGCCGGTGGTCGGGTGTTCACCCCCGATATCGGCCGGCTCGGGGAATATGTGGTCGCCGACTACCTGAGGGCGCGTCGCGGCCGCCGGTGAATCCAGCCCTGGGCCGTCTGGTGGCTTGTGATCAGAGACGACCCGTGGTAGCGGGTTCCCGTGGAGCGTCTGGTCACTTGTGATCAGAGACGACCACCTCGCAGAGAGTCGTAGATCGTTGCAGAGTGCTGCTCAGCGCACCACGTTCAGGGCAGTCTGCCGCTGGCGTTGCAAGATCTCGGCGAGGTAGGAGCCGTAACCCGACTTGAGCAACGTGCTAGCGCGCTGCTCAAGTTCTTCGTCGCTCAGAAAACCCTGCCGCCACGCCGCCTCCTCAGGTGCGCCGACCTTGAGTCCTTGCCGCGCCTCAATGGTGCGTACGAAGTTGCTGGCGTCGTTCATCGAGTCGAAGGTCCCGGTGTCGAGCCAGGCGGTACCCCGTGGGAGGACGCCCACGAGGAGCTTCCCGGCCGCTAGGTAATGCCGGTTCACGTCGGTTATCTCGTACTCGCCGCGGGCCGACGGTTGGAGTTGCGCGGCAATTCCGATCACATCGTTGTCATAGAAGTAGAGGCCGGGAACGGCGTAGTTCGACTTGGGGTGGGAGGGCTTCTCCTCCAGTGAGATCGCCCGGCCTTCGGTGTCGAATTCGACAACGCCGTACGCCCGAGGCTCAGCCACCCAGTAGGCGAACACAGCCCCACCCTCGACATCGGTGAATCGTCGCAATTGAGTGCCCAAACCGGGCCCGTAGAAGATGTTGTCGCCAAGCACGAGGGCCACCTTCTCGGAACCGATGAACTCAGCGCCGATGACGAAGGCTTGGGCCAGCCCGTCCGGCGAAGGCTGCTCGGCGTAGCTGATCGATATGCCGAACTGTGAGCCATCTCCCAAGAGGCGCCGGAAGGCAGGCGCATCGTGCGGCGTGGTGATCACCAACACGTCGCGGATCCCGGCGAAGATCAACGTCGACAAGGGGTAGTAGATCATCGGTTTGTCATAGACCGGAACCAATTGCTTGCTCACCCCGAGCGTCACCGGATGCAGTCGGGTCCCGGAGCCGCCGGCCAGGATGATGCCTCGCATGGCGCTTAGTCTCGCAGAGTGGGCCGCTTGAACACCGCGGTAATGCGCAGCAGCTGGTCCATAGGATGACTCGCATGACGAAATTTCTGGTGACTGGCGGGGCAGGATTCATCGGATCCAACTTCGTTCGCTATGTGCTCGACCACACGGATTCCTCAGTCACGGTGTTGGACAAGCTCACCTACGCCGGCAATCGGGAGTCCCTCGATGGTTTGCCCGAGAATCGCTTCACTTTCGTTCAGGGCGACATCTGTAACGCCAGTCTGGTTCACGGGCTGGTGCGCCGGCATGATCTCGTGGTGCACTTCGCCGCGGAGTCCCACAATGACAACTCGCTACGGGACCCGTCGGTGTTCATTTCCACGAACCTGGTCGGCACCTACACCCTGCTGGAGGCAGTTCGCAGGTACGGCGTTCGCTACCACCACATCTCCACCGACGAGGTCTACGGCGAGCTTGTGCTTGACGACCCCGACCGATTCACCGAGATGACGCCCTACAACCCGTCCAGCCCGTACTCGGCGACCAAGGCCGGCTCAGATCACCTGGTGCGCGCCTGGGTGCGCTCTTTCGAGGTGCAGGCCACAATCAGCAACTGTTCGAACAACTACGGTCCGTACCAGCACGTCGAAAAGTTCATTCCTCGGCAGATCACCAACATCCTGGACGGCGCTCGTCCGAAGCTTTACGGGGCCGGCCTGAACGTCCGCGACTGGATCCATGTCGATGATCACAGCGCCGCCGTACTGCTGATCACGGCCGAAGGCAAGATCGGCGAGACCTACCTGATTGGTGCCGATGGTGAACGGAGCAACAAGGAGGTCGTGGAGACGATCTTGGAGCTGCTGGGACAGCCGCACGACGCGTACGATCTCGTCACCGATCGCGCGGGCCACGACATGCGCTATGCCATTGACTCGACCAAGATCAGGATGGAGTTGGGCTGGCGACCGACCTTCTCCGATTTCGAGGCCGGCCTGGCCGCCACCATCGACTGGTACCAGGCTCATGAAGCCTGGTGGCGGCCTCAGAAAGCTCGGACCGAGGCCAGCTACGCGAGGCAGGGGCAGTAGCGGGCGATGCCAGAACTGGCGATCAAGCAGACTCCAATCTCGGGTCTGCTCGTCATTTCCCTGGATATTCGCGGCGACAACCGTGGCTGGTTCAAGGAGAACTGGCAACGCGAGAAGATGATGGATCTTGGCTTGCCCGACTTCGCACCCGTGCAGAACAACGTCTCGTTCAACAACCGGGTGGGTGCCACACGTGGCATCCACGCCGAGCCATGGGACAAGCTGGTGTCACTCGCGACCGGGCGGATCTTCGGCGCGTGGGTCGACCTGCGGCCGGGCGATGGGTTCGGTCGTTGCTTCACCGTAGAGATGGGCCCGGAGACCGCCGTCTTTGTGCCCCGCGGGGTCGGGAACGGTTTCCAGACGTTGGCGGAACAGACCGCGTACTCCTATCTGGTCAATGATCACTGGCACCCGGCAGCGAAGGACTCCTACACCTTCGTCAACCTGGCCGATGAGACGCTGGCGATCGCCTGGCCGATCCCGCTCGACCAGGCCGAGCTGTCCGAGGCAGACAAAACGCATCCGCGACTCGCCGACGTTACGCCGGTGGAACCTAAGCGGTCCTTGATCATCGGGGCCGGTGGCCAGCTCGGGCGTTCGCTGATCAAGGCAATGCCCACAGCGGTTCCGATCAGTCGCGCCATGCTGGACCTGGCGAGCCCGGAGTCCGTGGCGGGATTCGACTTCAGGCCGTACGGCGTCGTGATCAACGCTGCTGCATACACAGGAGTCGATGCTGCCGAGACCGAGTCTGGCCGTCGCGAGGCATGGGCGGTCAATGTCGGCGGCGTTGCAAGGCTGGTTGAGGCAGCGCGGAGGCACCGCTTCACCCTGGTGCACATCTCCTCTGACTACGTATTCGACGGCTCGCAAGTGGTCCACACCGAGACTGAGCCCTTTTCGCCAGTCGGCGTCTACGGGCAAACAAAAGCAGCCGGCGACGCACTGGTTGGATCGCTGCCCGCGCACTACCTGCTGAGGACGAGCTGGGTGATCGGAGACGGCCCCAACTTTGTGCGTACCATGGCCTCCCTGGCAGACCGCGGTGTCAATCCAGACGTCGTGGATGATCAGTTCGGCCGACTCACCTTCACCGCCGAGATCAGCCGCGCGATCGTGCATCTGCTGCAGGTCGAAGCGCGCTACGGGACTTACAACCTCAGCAATGACGGCGAGCCCATGACCTGGGCTGGCATTGCTCGGGCGGTCTTCGAGGCCCGCGGCCGTGATGCGGCCTCGGTGAAGAACGTGACGACCGTTGAGTACGCAGCGGGCAAATCGCTCGCTCCCCGCCCTCGGCACAGTGTGCTCAGTCTGGACAAGATCATCAGCGCCGGGTTCCGACCGGCGGACGCGATGACTCAGCTGCAGGCGTACCTGTCGAGTCTTGGCTCATGACGCTCGGCTGCGGCCCGCGTACGAAGAGTGCGCTTAGGGTCAGCAGGAGCCCCGCGATCGCCACAGCTACGAAGCCGGCCTGTGCACCTGAGCTGTCGATCAGGTAGCCGACAGCAGCTGCACCTACAGCGACACCCGCGACCATGCCAGTCGAGTTCCAGGCAAGTGCCTCTGTCAGTCGGCCCTGGTCGACCGCCGATTGGATCACCCCAACCGATGCGATCAGGGTTGGCGCAATAGCCATTCCGCTGAGGATGAGCAGCAGGGCGACGCCGAGCGGCTGGTCGACGAACGGGAGCGGCAGCAGGGACAGCGCGAGCAGGGATGCGCCTACGCGGAACCGCTTGGCTGGGGAGGCATGCCAGATGATCGCACCGGTGACGGCACCCGCGATCAGCGATCCGAACGACCACGCCACCAAGATCAGGCCGGCGTACGGAAGCACGCCCGCCTCCTTCGCAAACGCGACGATGTTGACCTCCATGCCGCCAAACACCATGCCGAGGGCGCCTGACGCGATGGCCACCGGCACCAGGACACGCCACGGCAACCGACTCGATCCCATATGCCCGTGTGGTGTCGACCGGGTCGGCGGTTGGCTGCTCCGCTGACTGGCCAGCGCAACGGCACCAATGAGTCCGATGACGGCGCTCACGCTGACTCCGAGCGCCGGATGGATAGCCGTCGCGAGGAAAGTGACCAGCACCGGACCGATGATGAAGACCACTTCGTCCAGCATGGCCTCGAGTGCGAACGCGGTGTGCAGCAGAGGGGAACCGTTCAGCCGGAGGGTCCAACGCGCCCGTACGGCGGATCCAGCCAGGCTGAAACCGATGCCGACGCCAATGGCTGCGATGAGACTGACCGCCAGCGGCCAGGCCAGCTCTAACGCCGTGACCAGGAGTGCCACGCTGAGCACGTTGATCAGGACCGTGAGTAGCAGGACCCGAGCCTGGCCCACCCGGTCAGTTGCGCGTCCCCAGAACGGAGCCACGATAGCGGCAGTCACCGTAGTGGCGGCGGTGAGCAATCCAGCCAGGCCGAAGGAGCCTGTGGTCAGCGATACCAGCAGCACGATCCCGATGCCTGTCATAGACATCGGGAGCCTCGCCACAAAACCGGCGAGGCTGAAGGCCACCGCGCGACGGTCCGAGAGCACCTGCTGGTATGGGCGAAGATTCAGCAAGGGGGACGACCCCCTTGAACCCGCGAGTCTCCAGTTAGATCCGTTGGCACGCCCGGGCCCGCGGCCACGACTCTCCTCCCTATACGCAAAGATCACGCCTGTGGGTGATCACTCCGCAACTTCTCTTGAGGCATCAAGCAGCCAGCCAGGCAACGCACTTTCGCCGTATCAGGCAGTCCTGCTGGTGTCCTTCGGAGGCCCTGAGCGTCCGGAGGATGTGATGCCGTTCCTGGAGAACGTCACCCGTGGTCGGGGCATTCCCGCCGAACGTTTGGCCGAGGTCGGCCGACATTACCTGCAATTCGGCGGCAAGAGCCCGATCAACGATCAGTGTCGCAGGCTGCTTGCGGCATTGACGAACGAATTACGCCGTCGTGGCGTACAGCTGCCGCTCTACTGGGGTAACCGGAATTGGCACCCCTACCTTGATACCGAACTCGTTGCGATCGAACGAGATGGTCACCGCCGGGTGCTGGCTGTCCTCACGAGCGCCTACCCGTCGTACTCCTCATGCCGTCAGTACCGGGAGAACCTGTTCGATGCCGCGCGAGGCACTCAGGTCCAGATCGACCGGATCCGTCACTATGCCAACCACCCTGGCTTCGTTCAAGCCTCGGTGGACGCCTCCCTCAAGGCACTCGACACGTTGGGCGAACGCGCCAATGAGGCACGTCTGGTCTTTGTCACCCATTCCATCCCGACCGCCATGGCGGAGTCCGCCGGGCCAGCACCCCGCAGCCGCGGCGGCGCGTACGTCGAGTGGCATGCAGCCGTGGCTTCCGAGGTTGCGCATCGCATCGCGCAGCAGCGCGCCCGAAGCGACGACCACGACCTCGTCTACTGCTCGCGATCAGGTCCCGCCAGCCAGCCATGGTTGGAGCCGGACATCAACGATCATCTGCGCAAACTGGCTGGGCTTGGCGTTCCGGCAGTCGTGGTGGTGCCGATCGGCTTCGTGTCCGATCACATGGAGGTGGTTTTCGATCTGGATACCGAGGCGGCAGCCACAGCCGAGGAATGCGGTATGGCGTTCGCTCGGGCCGGTACCGCCGGCGATCATCCAGCATTCGTGAGTGGGCTGGTTGACCTCATGGTGGAGCGTGCCGCGGCAGCCCGCGGGGAGCAGCCGGAGCGCCCAGTGCTGGGATCGGCACCTGTCGGGTGGTATGAGTGCCAGGCGGACTGCTGTCCTAACCTGCGGGAACCTGGTCGTCCGGCGATGTGTCAGATTGCCGGCTGAACCCTCCCTGAAGGGCCTCGTCGTGCAGTGGTTTGCGCTGGCGGCCAGAACCACCGGCGGATGCGCGCTGGAACCCGTCTGAAGTGGGAATTTTCGACACGTGATCGCGTTATAGCGGGCGCGAGCAGACATAGCGCGCATACCGGTTGATTCGTGTGATATGACTGCGCACGAGTCAGACGAAGATCTGGGCTTTTCGGGCCCGGGAAGGCAAAGATGGCGACCGATTACGACGCCCCTCGCAAGACCGACGAAGAACTGAACGAAGACAGCATTGAAGAGCTCAAAACTCGCCGTAACGATAAGAACTCTGGGAAGGTTGACGAAGACGAGGCCGAGGCGGCGGAAGCATTTGAGCTTCCCGGCGCCGACCTCTCGCACGAAGAGCTGACGGTTCGGGTGCTGCCTCGTCAGTCTGATGAGTTCACCTGCGCCGGCTGCTTCCTGGTACGACATCGCAGCCAGATCGCCGAGCTACGTCCGAATGGAGATGCCTACTGCTTCGACTGCGCGGGCTGATCTTGACGATGGCATGGAGCTTGGATCAGGCGACCGCACGATTGGGTACGCGAATGGGCTGGGCTGAGGCGTGCATGATCACCTAGGCTTGTGCTACCGAACGCGTACTCAGTCCTTGCAGTTCATGCAGCCGCTGCTGCGTGACGGGCCGCGACGACACTAGGTGCCCGCGATGTACCGGGCTGGTTGGGGGCAGTCAGTCCGGACAGAACACCACCTCGCGCCCCAGAACGGGTCGCGAGGTGGTGCTTCTACCTCAGATATTGAACTAGGCGGCGTTCGGGTTTTCGTTGCCGATTTCCTTCTGCCAGTGCCGCGCGGCCATGCGCTGGGTGAGCAGCTGCGTGACACCGACGCCGACACCGCTGGCAAGTGCCCAGCTCATCGCTGTAATCACAGGAGTGTCGGGATCGGTCGGCGATGGTGGCTCGTCGCCCGTGACGAGCTTCCAGCCGGCCTTGAGCAGGCGCTGGGCCGCGATGGTGGTGACCGCTCCGATCACTCCGACGTAGAGCTTCCAGAGCAGTTTCTGCGTCGGTCCCATCGGGTCACCTTCCTTGTCGGGCGGTCAGCAGTGCGGAGCGCCGCTGCGTGATCGCATCTTAGTGCCGCACTGAGGGAGGTCGGCGACGCAGGAGATGAGGATCTGATGTGGGCGCGTAAGTTACCTCCATGCTGTTCCGTGAGCGACTCACTGTTCCAGTCATGTGGTGGGTGCTTGCGGGCCTGTTTTCCCTCTCAGTTCTGATCGCGGTGGGAGCCTATCTGGGCCCTGCTTGGGGCGTCGGAACCTCCCTCGCCACGCTTCTTGTGGCTGCCGCGATCTTCGGCTCTGCATCGATTGTGATCAGCATCGACGAGCAGGAAATACAGGTGGGCCGGGCGACCATCGAGCACGCTTATGTCGCTGCTTGTCGCGCGCTGAGTGCTGAGGAGACACGTCGCCGGACCGGCGTCGAGGCCGATGCCCGAGCTCATCTGGTGGTTCGGCCCTACATCAAGACGGCGGTCGAGATCACTCTTGACGACCCAGAGGATCCGGTGCCGTACTGGTTGGTCTCGACCCGACGCCCACAAAAGCTGGCAGCCGCAATGCAGGGCGCCGCCTCGTCTACGCTGACCGAGTGAGCGAGGCCGAGCTATGACCGCCATCGAGGTGCTGCTCCTCCAGCTCGATCCTGGTCTCGAACCGCCGTCGTACGCACACCCCGACGACGCGGGAGCGGATCTCAGCAGCACAGAGAGCTTCGAGCTCCAGCCAGGAGAACGCCGGCTGGTGGGGACCGGCGTAGCCATCTCCCTGCCGGCAGGTTACGCGGGCTTCGTGCACCCGAGATCCGGGCTCGCCGCCCGGCACGGCATCAGCATCGTGAATGCCCCCGGCACCGTGGACGCCGGCTATCGCGGTGAGATCAAGGTTTGCCTGGTCAACACCGACCGCAGTCACTCAGTGAGCATTGCCCGGGGAGACCGAATCGCTCAGCTGGTCATCCAACCGGTCACTATGGCCACGTTCGTGCCAGTCACTGAGCTGCCGAGTTCGGCGCGCGGCATTGGTGGGTATGGGTCAACTGGCGGAATACTGGGCAATGTCCAACGAGGGTCCACCCAGCGAGGGGCCACCCAGCGAGGGGCCAACCCAGCGAGGGGACGAGAGCATGAGTGTGCCAAGGGAACGCGCATGATCTTCAAAAGGGGCAGGAAGCGGGGCAGTGACTCCGCAGTTGAGGATTCCTCCGAGGATGCCGCTGTCGATGAGCTAGCTGAGCCTGCCGAAGCCGACGAGTCCACCGCCGACGATGTTGGGGAGGAGGATCTGGCGGCTCTCCAGGACCTCGACTGGCGGAGCTCAGGACCCTACGACATCACCGAAGTCGACAGCATCGAGAGCACGGAAGAAAGTCCCAGAATTGATCTCGGCAGCCTGATCCTGACCGCAGTGCCAGGATCCGAGCTACGCCTTCAGGTGGCGGAGGAGACCGGTGAGATCGTCTCGGCGATGCTGGTGATCGAGACCATTGTCGAGCCGCCCGCCAGCGCGAATCAGAAACCTCAGACGTATTCCTCCGCACTTGAGCTCGGCGCGTACGCAGCTCCCCGGAGCGGCGGGCTCTGGGCAGAGTTGCGGGATGAGATCTCCCGCAGTGCGACCGAAGCCGGTGGTACCGCCTCACTGGGCGAGGGCCCATTCGGCGTGGAGCTGAGGCGGCTGATCCCCGTAACGACACCCGACGGCGAGGAGGGATATCAACCCTCGCGCATGTGGGTCGCTGAGGGTCCCCGCTGGCTGCTGCGCGGCATTGTCTACGGTCAGGCCGCGATTGAAGACGACGCCGAGTCCGCGGTCGTCGCTGACGTGCTCGACGCCTTCCGGCAGGTGATCGTGCGGCGCGGCGACGACGCGATGGCACCTGGTGATCTGCTCCCTTTGGCCATGCCGACCAACGTGAGTCAGGAGTCCGAGGAGTCTTGACGCCGAGGCCTCTTCCCGCGTGCGGCGTAAAGACAATCATTGACCACGGTGGGATGCTTGAAGGGCGGAGGTGATACGCGATGGCCAAAGAGAACATGTTGCAGCGGGCACTGCGCCGGATGACATCATCGAATGCCGAACTTGAGTCCGAGGAGTTGCAACGCAACGTCCGTGAAGAAGGCTCAGTACCGATTCAGAACTGTCAGGACCGTCAGCGGGTGCAGCTCACCGGTACTGTTTCGACGGTGACGATCACCCCGAGAGCCGGACACCCCGCCCTTGAGGTCGAGCTGCGTGACGGGTCCGGTGCGGTGACCCTGGTGTGGCTTGGTCGACGGCAGATTCCCGGAATCGACTGCGGGCGGACCCTCAAGGTGTGGGGTCGGATTAGCTGCCACGACGGAAGGCGCTTGGTATACAACCCGCGCTATGAGCTGATGCAGACACCGGCGGCCTCGTGATCGGGGCCGCCGCGGTGCCTGGCGCATGACTGACCTGCCAGCTGAGCCGAAGACGGGTTCGCGTAACACAGCATCTGTCGCGGGGGCGGACGAGACACCACAGTTCCGTTACGTGGAGGAGTTCGTCCGCTACCAGCTCGCGAAGTCTTTGGGTGGCGCCCGGGGCATGGTCGAATCAGCGCTGCCGTTCATTGCCTTTACCATCGCGTGGGTCATAGGCCGGCAGCTCTATCCGGCTATCGGCGCTGCGCTCGCTATAGCGCTGGTGCTGGCGGTGATCCGCCTCCTGCAGCGGCAATCGATCAAGTACGTCGCCCAGGCGGTCATCCCAACTGCTATCGCCGTCCTCGTCGCTACGCGTACTGGCCGACCACAGGACGTCTTCTTGCCCGGCATCCTCTACAACGGTGCCCTGGCCGTGCTCTCCATAACCTCGGTGGTCATCCGGAAACCGCTCGTCGGTTTCATCATCGGTGCCGCCGTCGGCGATCCAACCGGTTGGACGAAGGACCGCGGGCTGGTGAGGATGACATCGAAGTTGACTCTGGTTCTTGCGGTGCCATACGTCACCCGATTTGTCGTCCAGATGCCGCTGTTTCTTGCCGGGCACGTGGTCTTGCTCGGAGTGGCCAAGGTCGTCCTCGGCTGGCCGCTGCTGGTCGCCGCCTTGGCTGTCATGGGCGTGATGCTGTCTAAAGGCAAGACCCCCATGGAGGATTCACCACTGGCAAATCGGGATGCCGCTCGAGCCAAGGCCCCGCTCGCAGGCAGCGAGGACGGGTAGGTTCCCACACTCGGGTGGAGGCAGCTCGGTCTCAGACCGCCTGGACCCGCGGCGTCGGCGTCTTTGAAACATTGATCGAGCCGTTACGCGGGGCCAGCATCTCAGCCAACTGGTGCTCAAAGTCCTGCGCCGTCACGAAGAGCAATTCGTCACCAGCCTCCAGCGAGCCATCTTTGTCGGGTGGTCTGGCATGCCCGTCGCGGATGATCGCCACCAAAACGACGTCTCCGGGCCAGTTCAGGTCGCCGATGCGGGCCCCAACGGTGGGGCTGCTGGAGGGCAGTGTCATCTCGACGAGGTTCGTCGCACCTTCATGGAACGTCAGCAGTCTGACCAAGTCACCGACAGTGACGGCCTCCTCCACCAGCGCCGACATCAGCCGCGGTGTGGAGACTGAGACATCGACCCCCCAGTCCTCGTTGAACAGCCACTCGTTCTTGGGGTGGTTCACCCGGGCGACGGTACGTGGCACGCCGAACTCGGTCTTGGCCAGCAGCGACATCACAAGGTTCACCTTGTCATCGCCGGTGGCCGCGATTGCCACATCACACGTGTCGAGACCCGCTTCTTCAAGCGAGGACAGCTCGCAGGCATCCGCTAAGAGCCACTCCACCTCCGGCAGCGTGTCGGCCTTGATCTCGTGCGGATCCTTATCGATCAACAGCACTTCGTGCCCATTTTCCACCAGCTCGGCCGCGATGGACCGTCCTACATTGCCGGCTCCGCCAATCGCCACTCGCATCGTCACACTCCTCTCGGTGGAGCACCGAGTACGGCTTCGACGGCGGCCAGCTTGGCGTCGACCACCGCGGCGTACGCCAGGTCGCCGTCCTGAAAGACCGTGTTGCGCTTGGGCACCATCCCGGAGCCCATCCGGAACAGGAATGGGATCCGCGCGTCCGTCGCCTCCTCCATCTGCTCGATGGTCCGACCGACCCATGCTCGATCGACATGCACTTCCATGAGGCGTACCGAGCCGGACGGGTCCCGCCACTGCGGTTCAGACCCACTCGGCAGCAGCCGCCGCAATACCTGATCTGAGGTCCAACGTACGGTGGCGACGGTCGGGATCCCGAGCCGCTCGTACACCTCGGCGCGGCCGGGATCGTAGATCCGAGCCACGACGTTGTCCACGCCAAAGGTTTCGCGTACCACCCGAGCCGACAAGATGTTTGAGTTGTCACCACTGGACACCGCGGCAAATCCATCAGCGTCCTCGATACCGGCCTCGAGCAGCACCTCGCGATCAAAGCCGACACCCCTCACGGTCTTGCCGGCAAAGTCAGGGCCGAGTCGGCGGAAGGCCTCGGAGTTCAAGTCGATCACCGCGACGGTGTGGCCACGCTTCTCCAAGCTCTTGGCCAGGCTGGACCCGACCCGGCCGCAGCCCATGATCACGATGTGCACGCCGTTGAGTCTAGTGAACCGGCATGTGACGACTCTGTGACACCGGTCACCTCCGACCACAGCTGACCGCCCGATGATCGCATCTCCTCAACTAGGGTTTGCGGTGTGGTGAATGTGTCCGACATCGGCAAGCGGCTGCTGCTGGGCCGGAAGCTCCGTAGCACCCAGCTTCACGAGACACTGCTCCCCAAACGCATCGCGTTGCCGGTCTTCGCATCGGACGCCCTCTCCTCGGTCGCCTACGCGCCAGACGAAATCTTCCTGACGTTGTCACTGGCCGGACTTGCCGCGTACGCCTACTCGTGGAAGATCGCAATCCTGGTCGCCATCGTGATGCTGGTTGTCGTCGCGTCCTACCGGCAGAACGTGCACGCCTACCCGTCGGGCGGCGGTGACTACGAGGTGGCCACCGTCAACCTTGGATCCACCGCGGGTATCACCGTGGCCGCGGCGCTCCTGGTGGATTACGTCTTGACGGTCGCGGTCTCGGTCTCGTCCGGCGTACAGAACGCCAAGTCCGCCTTCCCGATCCTGGACGGGCGCGAGGCATGGGTAGCCGCCGGCGTTGTCGTGGTGCTGATGGCGCTCAACCTCCGCGGCGTGCGGGAGTCCGGCACCCTTTTCTCCATTCCCACCTACTGCTTCATGGTCGCGATCTTGAGCATGGTGATCTTCGGGCTGTTCCGAATCCTGGTCATGGGCGAACAGATCCAAGCACACAGCGCCCAGTACGGGATCGAGCCGGACCCGGACTACGCAGCCTTTACCGGCTTCGCTATGGTCGCGCTGCTAGCCCGCACGTTCTCCTCCGGATGCGCAGCACTAACCGGCGTGGAGGCCATCTCCAACGGCGTGCCTGCGTTCCGTAAGCCGAAGAGCAAGAACGCAGCAACCACCCTGCTGTTGCTCGGCACCATCGCAGTGTCGATGTTGATCGGGGTCGTCGTGCTGGCCAACCTGACCGGACTCAAACTGATCGACGCCGGCCACTCGTACTACACGCTCAATGGGGAGCGGGTCGAGGTGACCGAAGAGACTGCGATTGGGCAGTTGTCCCAGGCCGTTTTCGCGGACTTCGCACCCGCCTTCTACTTCGTCGTGGGCGCCACGATGCTGATCTTGTTCCTGGCCGCGAACACCGCGTTCAATGGATTCCCGGTGTTGGGCTCGATCCTTGCCAGGGACGGCTTCCTACCGCGCCAGCTGCACACCCGTGGCGACCGCCTGGCGTACAGCAATGGGATCATCGTGCTGGCCGTCTTTGCCATCGTGTTGATCATCGCGTTCGATGCTGACGTGACGGCGTTGATCCAGCTCTACGTGGTCGGGGTCTTCGTGTCCTTCACCGTCAGTCAGCTCGGCATGCTGCGGCACTGGACGCGTCACCTCAGAGTCGAGACGGATCCGGCGGTGCGGCGACGGATGATCCGTTCCCGGGTGATCAACGCCATTGGTCTGACGATGACCGGCACGGTGCTGGTGATCGTGCTGCTCTCAAAGTTCACGAAGGGTGCCTACATTGCGATCATCGCGATGGGCGTCCTCTTCGCGATCATGAAGCTGATCCGGCGCCACTACGATGCGGTGGCTCGGGAGACTGCACTGGTTGAGGGTGAGGATCGGACACTGCCGAGCCGGGTCCGCGCCGTGGTGTTGGTGAGCAAGCTGCACAAGCCAACACTGCGGGCGCTCGCCTTCGCCAAGGCCGCCCGGCCCAGCACCCTCGAGGCTCTCACGGTCTCAGTTGACCCGGAGGAAACCGAGCGCCTCGTGCAGGTCTGGGAGGAGGCCGACACCGGGGTTCCGCTCAAAGTGCTCGCCTCGCCCTACCGGGAGGTGACCAATCCGATCATCGACTACGTGAAGAACCTGCGGCGGGAGAGTCCGCGTGACGCGGTGACGGTCTACATCCCTGAGTATGTCGTCGGCCATTGGTGGGAGCAGATCCTGCACAACCAGAGCGCCTTGCGACTCAAAGGACGGCTGCTGTTCACGCCGGGCGTCATGGTGACATCGGTGCCGTTCCTCCTGGCGTCATCGAGCAAGGCCGAACAGAGGTTCGAGCGGGAGACCGCTCAGGACGCTGCCCGCCGCTCCCTGCGCGGCGGCTAGGAATACGAGCAACGACGAAGTCGGCGGATTCGCGATGTTCGCGCCGCCGATCTGCAGGAGGAGCTGGCGGGACAACGCTTTTCCGTTCCGCCAGATCCGACGAAGACGGCGGCAACCCAGCGAACATCGCAGCGAGCGGAGCGAGCAATCAGACAGAGCGCGATGCGCGAGCAGCGCCAGAAAGGGCGTACCAGCGCTGGAGCTCGGCGAACCCCTCATCGAGACTGACCCGAGGCCGCCACTGCAGGAGCTGACGGGCTTGCCGCTGGTCGAACCAGTGAGCAGTTGACATCTGTTCGACCAGAAACCGGGTCAGCGGCGGATCATCGTCGAAGCGTCCTGGACGCAGAGCCTGGGTCAACGCCCACAGCGACTCCACCAGGGTCCCGCCGGCACGTGCCAGTCGCACCGGCACGTGCCGAGCCGGTTCCGGTGCTCCGGCCGCTCGGCACAAGGCGGCCAGTAACTCGGCGACTGGGCGCGGCTCGCCATTGGTGACAACCAGGGCCTGGCCACGTGCCTCGACGCAGTGGTCGAGGGCCGCGAGCAGCGCCTCCACGGCGTTGACCACGTAGGTGCTGTCCATCAAGGCTGTCCCCGAGCCGATGAGTGGCAGCCGGCCACGGCGGGCCCGGTTCACCACTCGAGCCACCAGCATGGTGTCACCTGGACCCCACACCAGGTGTGGGCGTACCGCGACCACGGCGAGCTGGCCACGATCGGCGCCCAGCGCGATCAGCTCGGCGGCGGCCTTGCTTCTCGCGTACGGCCCACGAGCAGCGACCGGATCGGCGGGATCTGCGCCGCGGCCGATCAGCGAGGTGCCGGAATGAGCCACGGATGGCGATGAGACGTGCACCAGGCGTCGCACGCCGGCTGTCACACAGGCATTCACGACCGCGCGGGTGCCCTGCACGTTGACTCGTTCGTACTCGGCCTCCGGGCCGACCACGTTGACCTTGGCGGCCAGGTGAATGACCGCGTCCTGGTTGCTTACGGCGCCGCGCACAGAGTCGGCGTCGCTGATATCGGTCAGTACTTCGGGCAGGCCGAGTCCAGCCGGATGCCGCTGCAGCACCGTCACTCGGTCACCTCGGTCGGCAAGTGCCTGCGCCACACCGCGTCCGAGCATCCCGGTTGCCCCGGTGACCAGCACCCGCACGTTGCCCTCCGTCCGCTACGGCCGACCGACCCGAGCACCGGCCAGCAGCCGCTCCGCCCAGCGCGCGAGTCGCTGCCGGTCGATCTTCGCGGCGTGCCGGATGTCTACCGGCAACGCTTCGATGACCAGGACGGCGGCCAAGTGCACTCCGGCCGCTGCCCGTACGTCAGCGGCAAGCTCAGGTGCCGCCAGCCCAACCGCGGCGGGCGTGTTCGGGACGACCACCGCCACCACCTGCTGAGTGCCCCGAGGGCCCACACCGACTACTGCGGCGCCCGTAACCGGACATTCGGCCTCGATTCGCTGCTCCACGCCGACCGGAGTGAGAGGGCCGTCGGCGGTGGTGACGACATGCACCAGACGGCCCTCAACCCACAGCCGCCCGGCGATGTCGAGGTGGCCGACATCGCCGGTGCGATGCCAGCCTGGATCGCGAGAGCTTGCCCTCTCGGTCGCCCAGAGCCGGTCATAACGGTCCTTGACGTGAGCGGCGGACACACAAATCTCGCCGGTGATCTCGATGCCGGGCGCGGGTGGTCCGGCGGCCCTGCCGAGCGAGTCGAACTGGCTGATCTGGATCTGCACGCCAGGCAGCGGCCGCCCGACGCACACCCCGTTGGCCGAACCGGCGTCCTCCAGCTCGGGCAGCGAGATGTCGGTCAGCGGCAAAGCCTCGGTCATTCCATACGGTGTGTGCAGCTCAGCGCGCGGCAGGACGTCACGAACGCGACGCAGCAGCGCTACGGAGACCGGCGCCCCTGCTGAGAGCACCAGCCGAATGCGCGCGAGGGCGGACGACTGCTCAGCCGTCAGCTCGCCCGCGGTGGCGACCACGTTCCGTAAGGCTGCCGGCGAGGCGAAGACCAGGGTGGCTCTGATGGCCGCCGCCGCATCAGCCAGCCCGCCCGCCGTGAGGGTGCCTGGTTTGGTGACATCCATCTGCGGCACGACGGCCCCGATACCGAGTGCCGGGCCGTACAGCGCGAATGGGGCGAAGGCCGCCACTAGTCGATCGGTCGGGGTGATGTCGCAGAGGGCACGCACCTGATCCAGTTGAGCCCGCAGCTGGTGATGCCGATAGACCACCCCCTTGGGCGGCCCAGTGGCACCGGAGGTGAACAGCACCGCAGCCTCAGTCGACTGCGCGCCGGCGAGGTCGACGTGTGGCAGTTGGATCTCCTCGATGAGCGTGTCGTCGCGATTGCCGCCTGTCGCAAGCTCGTCTATCGAGTGCCCAACGCCCAGCAGCCGACGGAGCGGCCTGGGCAACTCACCGGCCACCAACCGGATCCCCGGAAGCTTGAACGCGGCAGCGGCGGCGACGGCCGGCGGGATACCGATCAAGTAGTCGGGATCAGCGCTGCGAAGCGCGTCGGCCATGCGGCGCCAGCCGAGGCCAGCGTCTGCAACGACGATCGCGGCACCGGCCTGCCAGCAGGCGTAGACCGCCCTGGTCAGGTCGATACCCGGCGGCACGAGCAGCGCGACTCGGTGTCCGGGACGCACGCCGACTCGACGCAGTCCGTCAGCCAGCGCAGCGACGCGATCTTCCAGCTCGGCGAACGAGATCACGCGGGTACCGCCGCGGCCCAGCTCGGCTATGGCCGGAGCGGAGTCATCGCCGGCCTCGGTGCCGGCTGCAACGCCAACAACCCGGCCGGGAGCCGGCTTGGAGACCGGCCCGTCGGGCGCCGACGCGGCCGGACGCCGGGCGGCATGCGATCTCACCCACAACCAGGCATCCTCGGCCAAGTGAGGCGCATCTTCCATCACCAGATGCGACGCTCCGGTGTACCGGTGGACATCCGCATGCGGCAACCGGCGTTGCAGGTCGCGCAGAGATCGCTGCGTGAAGACAGGATCGCGCGGGCCCCACAGCAGCAGGGTCGGAACGGTCGAAAGCTCGGTGAGCCCGAGCGCAATGTGGTCGAGCGCGGCACGGCTGGGATGGTTCGACTCCAGCGGGATGTCGGCCACGAACTCACCGACGCCCCGCCGTCGTTGAGGGGCGGAGTACGGGGCTCGCAGCGCGCGGCGAACCTCGGCCGGGATTGGCGGCCGGGACAGCGCTGCTGCGGCCCGTACGAACGTCGCCGTGCGTACGCAGACCAGCTCCCGTAGCACGCGGCTGCGCGCCAGTCGGATCAGCAGCGGCGGATCCGTGTCGGGGGGCACTGCGACCCCGGTGTTGGTCAAGATCAAACCGGTGATCTGATCAAGGTGACGTTGCGCCCAGCCCAGGGAGATGGGTCCGCCCCAGTCGTGCGCCGCCAGCACCACGTGACCAGTGATTCCTAGTTCCGACGTGATGGCGTCGAGGTCATCGATCCGTGCAGCAAGGGTGCGGGGCACGTTTCGTCTCTCGGAGTACCCCATGTCAAGTTGGTCAACCGCCACGACTCGCCAGCCCGGGTCTGCGCAGGAGAGAAACCGGCGCCACAGATACGACCACGTCGGATTGCCGTGTACGCAGAGCAGCGTTCCCGCCTCTGGCGCTACGCCGTTGTCGAGCACGTGCCAGGTGCGCGGCACTCCGTCGGCGTCGCTGGCTCGGACCAATCGTGACCAGGCCGGGTCGACTCCCGGCAGTCCGCTGGTCTCTGCGACAAAGCCGGGCGCGGTGAGCAGACGGTTGATCACCAGACGATTTCTGCGTACGAGGTGTTCAGGCCGGAACCGATGCCCAGCAACAGGATCCGGTCCTCGGCGTGCAGTTGGTCCATGTGCTGAGCCAGCGTAAACGGCACCGCGGCTGGACCCATGTTGCCGTACGTCGGAACGGTGAGCGGGAAGCGCGTCGGGTCAACGCCGAGCGCGTTAGCCATCGCACGTATGTGCACGACCGAGGTCTGGTGAGCGACGAACCAGTCGATTCCATCCCAGTCGAACTCCTCCTTCGCGTCGGCCCAAGTCGCCAGGGCCAGCGCCAGTCCGGCGTCGAATAGCCGTTTGGTATCGGTGCGCATCCGTGTGAGATCACCCACGCATAGGTCGTGGTGCTCGGTGCCGGCCCGGCTCACCCCGCCGACGACCCGGTGGCCTTCAGGATGGCGATCGGCTTGTCCGAGCACCATGGCAGCGGATCCGGAGCCGAGGGTGAGGGTGGCGAACTGCGAGCGCAGGTCGGCCGCAGTTGTGTCCTCGGCGGCGAGCCTTTCCAGCGTCAACTCCTGGGTATAGCGGGAACCTTCGGCATCGACGATCACCGCGTAGTCCGCCTGCCCCGAGTCGATCATCGTCCCAGCCAGCTGGATGCCGTTCACAAAACCGAGGCAGGCGTTCGCCAGGTCGAAGTTGAGGCAGTTGGTGGGTAAGCCCATCTGATGGTGAATCGCCACCGCAGTGGAAGGCTCGAGATACTCCCGGGAAACCGCCGTGTTGATCAACACGCCGACCTGCGCAGGGGTGATGCCGGCTTCAGCCAGCGCCTTGGCGCCCGCCATCGCCGCCGCGTCAGCGAAGCTCACGTCAACCGGCCACCAACGACGCTCGACCACCCCCGCTAACTTCTCCAACATGCCGGGCCGCATTCCCACGCGCCGGTATGTGTCTGCCAGCCGTTCGTCGAAGGCTGCAGACGTCATGACTACCGGTGCGTCAACCGCACACACCGAGAGCACAGTGGTGTTGACCAGCCGGAAGCTTGCGTTACCGCTCATCTCTCGTCCACCTGTTCAGGGACGTCAATCCTGCCTCCCAAAAGTTCTTCAACTCTGCACAATGGTGTCACCGCCTGCATGAGGGCTGTTGAGCGGGAAATGATTCGCTCATTACGATCTTGAGTGGCACACCCACCGTGTTATCTTGACGTCAAGATAATTTCGCCGATGACTAGGGAGGGTTCATGAGTGTGAACAGCTTCAATGCCAAGGCGACCCTCCAAGTCGGGGATGAGTCGTACCAGATCTTCCGGCTCGATGCCGTCGCTGGGTCGGACTCCCTGCCGTACAGCCTGAAGATCTTGCTGGAGAACCTGCTCCGTACCGAGGACGGTGCCAACATCACCGCCGATGACATTCGCGCGCTGGCCGGTTGGGACCCGAACGCGGAGCCCAGCAAGGAGATTCAGTTCACCCCGGCGCGAGTGATCATGCAGGACTTCACCGGTGTGCCATGCGTAGTCGATCTGGCGACGATGCGCGAAGCAATGGCGGAGATGGCAGGCGACCCGGCCAAGATCAACCCCCTGGCTCCGGCCGAGTTGGTGATCGATCACTCAGTCATCGCCGACGTGTTCGGCACCGCTGACGCGTTCGCACGGAACGTGGAGATCGAATATCAGCGCAACCGGGAGCGCTATCAGTTCCTTCGCTGGGGACAGACCGCCTTCGATGATTTCAAGGTGGTTCCGCCGGGTACCGGGATCGTGCACCAGGTCAACATCGAGCACTTGGCTCGGGTCATCTTCTCTCGCGAGGTCGTGCCGTCGACAGGCTCCGGAGATAACGAGTTGTATGCCTACCCCGACACGTGTGTCGGCACCGATTCACACACCACCATGGTCAATGGCCTCGGCGTTGTTGGTTGGGGAGTCGGCGGGATCGAGGCCGAGGCGGCGATGCTCGGCCAGCCGGTCTCGATGCTCATCCCTCGGGTCGTCGGCTTCAAACTTTCCGGCACGCTACGCTGAGGGCGCGACCGCAACTGATCTTGTTTTGACGATCACTGAGATGCTGCGGCAGCACAAGGTGGTCGGTAAGTTTGTCGAGTTCTACGGGCCCGGCGTCTCCGACGTGCCCGTCGCAAATCGAGCCACGATCGGCAACATGAGTCCGGAGTACGGCTCCACGATCGCGGTCTTTCCGATCGACGCGAAGACCAGCGAATACCTGAGGCTCACCGGTCGCAGCGATCAACAGATCGCTCTCGTCGAGACATACGCCAAAACCCAAGGTCTGTGGCACTCCGACGACAACGAACCGAGGTACTCCGAGCACCTGGAGCTTGACCTCGGCACCGTGGTGCCGAGCATTGCGGGGCCAAAACGCCCGCAGGACCGAGTGCTGGTCGCCCACGCCAAGCAGGGATTCCGCGAGGCGCTGCGGGATCATGTGGCCGCCGAAGAGCTGACTGGCTACGACGAGTCGGTGGATGAGTCATTCCCAGCCTCCGACTCGCCGAGTCACTCCGGCAACGATTCCTCAGAGCCGCATGAGTACGGCGAGGAGCCGGCCGACATCGGGCGGCCAAGCAAGAAGGTGGCGGTGACATTGGCCGACGGTACGTCATTCGAGCTCGACCACGGGGCGGTAACGATCGCCGCGATCACGTCGTGCACCAACACGTCGAACCCCAGTGTGATGATCGGGGCCGCGCTGGTGGCGAAGAAGGCGGTGGAGCGTGGATTGAATCGCAAGCCTTGGGTGAAGACCACCCTGGCTCCCGGATCGAAGGTGGTCAGCGACTATTACGACCGCTCAGGCCTGACACCGTACCTGGACAAGCTTGGCTTCAACTTGGTCGGCTACGGCTGTACCACCTGTATCGGTAACTCGGGGCCGCTCATTCCGGAGGTCAGCGCGGCGGTACAGGAAAATGATCTTGCGGTGGTCTCTGTGCTATCGGGCAACCGGAACTTCGAGGGCAGGATCAACCCCGACGTCAAGATGAACTACCTGGCCTCGCCGCCGCTGGTCGTGGCGTACGCGATCGCCGGAACGATGGACATCGACCTGATGAGCGATTCGTTGGGAACCGATGAGCAGGGCAACGACGTACACCTTGCCGACATCTGGCCTAGCGAGGCGGAGATAGCTGAGATCGTGTCCTCGGCGATCGGCGCAGAGATGTTCACCAAGTCCTATGCCGATGTCTTCGCCGGCGATGAGGAATGGCAGTCGTTGCCGACGCCAGAGGGGGAGACCTTCGCTTGGGACCCGGATTCGACGTACGTCCGCAAGCCGCCCTACTTCGACGGCATGCCCGCAGAGCCCGCGCCGGTCAGCGACATCACTGGGGCACGGGTGCTGCTCAAACTTGGCGACTCGATCACCACCGACCACATATCCCCGGCCGGCTCCATCAAGGCGGACTCGCCCGCGGGGCAATACCTGTCCGAGCACGGCGTAGAGCGGAAGGATTTCAATTCCTACGGGTCGCGGCGTGGCAACCACGAAGTCATGATCAGGGGAACATTCGCCAACATTCGGCTGCGCAACCAACTCGCACCCGGGACCGAAGGCGGATTCACCAAGGACTTCACTGCGCCTGACGAAGCAGTCACGACGGTGTATGAGGCATCTCAGCATTACCTCGCGGCTGGTACTCCGCTGGTGGTGCTGGCTGGCAAGGAGTACGGGTCGGGTTCCTCACGGGACTGGGCCGCGAAGGGCACGGCGCTCCTCGGGGTGAAAGCCGTGGTCGCTGAGTCGTACGAGCGGATCCATCGGTCCAACCTCATCGGGATGGGTGTGCTGCCGCTGCAGTTCCCCGATGGTCAGAGTGCCAGCTCACTCGGGCTCACCGGTGAAGAGACCTTTGACATCGTTGGGGTCACCGAGCTCAACTCCGGCAATACCCCGCAGACGGTCAAGGTCAACGCTGGTGATGTCAGCTTCGACGCCGTGGTGCGAATCGACACCCCGGGTGAAGCCGACTACTACCGCAATGGCGGCATCATGCAGTACGTCCTGCGGACGTTGATCAAGAAGTAGGTTCTCGAACGCCGGGTCCGAAACCTACGTGTATGTAGGCTGCTGTCGGTCTGCACTGGTTGCAACCCATGCACCGCACGAAACTACGTAACAGAGAGTGTGGGGAGGGCCGGTCCTTGACTCGTGGAGGGTTGCAAGGATGACGGTGCCGAACGTCCCAGGCCTTCCTGACTCTTACGTTTACTGACGTTGTGTCTTTCCAACGATCTGTCGGTTGGCCTGGGCGTTCGGTGAGGCTCGTCCTCACCAGACGGTTGTGACTTTAGGGAAGCCTGCTTCCTGTAGACCATCTCTGTCTTGTCCGTCCGACGTGGTGAGCCTCGAGCCGACCCTTAGTCCGTCTTTGGAGGAGGGCCGACATGGCCAGCATGACATCTGCGATCCCGACAGCCCAGCCCGACCGGGTGGTGATCGGTGGGATTGACACCCACAAGGACACTCACGTGGCTGCCGTGATCACCACTGAGGGCAATGTGTTGGGTACGGCGTCGTTTCCCACCACCGGCTCCGGCTACCGGAAGCTGCTGAGCTGGATGCATACCGCCGGAGTTGTTGCCCGGGTTGGGGTGGAGGGCACCGGCAGCTACGGCGCCGCGATCACCCGGCATTTGGTCGCCGCCGGTGTCGAGGTGGTGGAGGTGAACCGGCCCGATCGCAGCCAGCGGCGGCGCCGCGGCAAATCCGATGCTGTTGGATGCGGCTGCGGCCGCCGAGGCTGCCCGCACCGGCAACCGCACCGCTATCCCGAAATCCCGCGATGGCCAGGTGGAAGCGCTGCGGATGCTGAAGCTGACGCGGGCCTCCGCGGTCAAGGCCCGCACCAAAGCCGTGCAGCTGCTGCAACAGCTGATGGTGACCGCGCCGGAGCAGCTGCGCGACCAGATCCGTGACCTGTCCAAGATGAGACTGATCCGGGTCTGCGCCGCCTGGCGGCCCGACAGCCACAATGCCGCCGATCCAATCGTGGCCACCCGGATCGCGCTGAAAAGCTGGCCCGCCGCTACCTGCAACTTGATCAGGAGATCACCGAGCTCGGACACCCGGATCGGACGGTTGGTGGCTGAGCTGGCCCCGCAGCTGATCGCCGTCGTCGGGATCGGCCCCGACACCGCCGCTCAATTTTTGATCACCGTAGGCGACAACCCCGACCGGATCCACAGCGAAGCAGCGTTCGCGATGCTGTGCGGGGTGGCGCCGCTGCCGGCCTCCTCCGGCAAAACCCAGCGGCACCGGCTCAACCGCGGCGGGGACCGGCAAGCCAACCGGGCGCGTGCATGTCATCGCGACCACCCGGAAACGCTGCGACCCGCGCACCCAGGCCTATATGAAGAAGAAACTCGCCGAGCATCACACCCGGCGAGAAGCCACCCGCAGCCTGAAACGCCTCATCGCCCGCGAGGTCTACTACCTGCTCCACCCGGCACCTCACACCCCACCGGTTCCTCCATCCCGGCCCGACAGCCGGCGCGCAGGCGCGGTCAAGGTGGAGCCCCCCACGCGCGGAACGACCTTGACCGCGCCGAGCACCGGCACACCATCAAAGATGGAGGAACCGGCACCTTGACAAACAGGGAAGCACGTAGGTTCCGACACGCGGGCTCGAGACAGGGTGAGCGGGGCTGGTCAGTCAACGTCAGGAACCTGGGCCGGCTGCCGATTCGTCATGGTGTTGTGATGATCGCTGGCGGACTCAACCGACGAGTCGGGGTGCTCATCACAGCAGCCGTGATGAGCCTCACGGGTTGTTCGCTCATTGGGCCATTGGCCACGCCCTCCGAACCGTTCAGCGACTTCTCTGTCGGAGAGTTCGGCGGCATCGATGGCCGCCAGAACATCCTGTACGTGAGGGCGGCAGACGGCGTCGCTTTGCTGATCTCGCGTGCGCCAGCCGCCGGCCGGCTGAGCGATCAGTCACTGAGCCGGTTGCAGGAACTGCTGACCTCCAAGCAGTTCCGCAAGGAGGTCACTCGTGAGGCGCAGCGGAAGTCGAAGGCACCAGAGCCGGTCTGCTCCGATCAGATCACCACCGAAGTGACGATGGGCAGCTTGTCGATGAGCCGTACTGAGCCGTGCGGTGAGACAGCCGGGCCGACCCCGGCATTCGACGAGGTCCTCGGCATCGTCGCCCCGATGATGCAGGGGAACTTCGACGGACCGGTCGACTCGGCGGAGCCGCGCCTGCTGCCCATGCGCCTTGAGCGTTTGGAGGTCCAAGCTCACCCGGCCTACACGATCAAGGTCGACGCCACCGCGCAGGCCATGATCACGATTTCCGGCCGCAAATCTGAGCTGCACGAGCTGTCGATCCAAGAGCGCGACACGGTACGGATGCTCCTGGCGCGCCTGATCGAGAAGCCTGTCGTGCCGTGCACGTCGACGGCGTACTACCGGCTGCAGGTCGACACCGAGCCTGCGGTCTCTGGTCCGGACTGCGGGTTTCCCCAGCGGCAATCTGAGTTTCGTGCACTGACCGTGCTCCTCGAGACCGCCTTCGGCGTCTGATCACCATCGGCCTGACACTAGTGGCCTAGCCTTGACGCGTGAGCGTCTGGAACGATCACGTGCTTCCACGGCTTATGGATCGGGTGCTGAACACGCCCACCGTGAACGCCCGGCGCGCCAAGGTCTGTCAGGGCCTGCAGGGTCGCGTACTGGAGATCGGCTTCGGGAGTGGTCTCAACCTCCGCCACTATCCGGCCGAGGTGACTGAGATCTTCGTCGTCGAGCCGTCGGCATCGGCGATGCGGCTTGCGGAGCCGCGGATGTCCAGCGTCTCCACAAGCGTCAAGCATGTGGGAATCGATGGTGCCCGGCTCGACCTCCCGGACAGGTCGGTGGATTGCGTTCTCTCCAGCTACACCTTGTGCACCATTCCCGACGTGGACGCCGCGCTCGCTGGAGATTCATCGAGTGCTCAAGCCAGAAGGTGCGTTGCATTTCCTCGAGCACGGGCGGGCACCGACTGAGTCCGTACGCCGCTGGCAGCGCCGGATTCATCCGTTGCATAGCCGGATGGTCGGAGGCTGCCATCTAAACCGCCCGATCGACGAACTGATCACCCACGCCGGGTTGATGATCAGTGAGCTGGAGACGGGTTATGGTGATGGGCCGCGGCCCTTCAGCTACCTCTATCGGGGTCGGGCCCTTCGAGAGGCCTGAGAGTTGCCCGAGTGCTTTCCACCGCTCTCGGGGGAGTTGATGAGGTGAGGAGATGGTTAGTTCACAAGTGGGTTGTGGTGGTCGCTCTCGTGGTGCTCGTGGCAAGCGCTGCGGTTGTGGGTCTGTGGTTGCTCAAGTCCGACGCCAATCCTGCCCAGTTTCGCCGGGCGGGACATTCGTGCGTGATCGCCGGAGTTGAGTTCGTTGCCGTCCCCGGTGGTGAGTTCGCGATGGGCGATGACTCAGACCTCGCGGAGCCTGAGCGAGCAGCCGGTCCACACCGTCACGCTCGACGCTTACTGGATGGCGAGGACCGACTGACCCTCACCCATTGGATGCGTTCGTCGCCGCATCCGGCATCCCCGAGGTCGATCACAGGCGCGAAGCGACGATCACCCAGTGGTCAGCATCACTTGGGAAGACGCCAAGGCGTACTGCGACTGGTTCTCCACGACCTATGGGGTTGCAATGCGGCCACCATCGGAGGCCGAATGGGAACACGCGGCACGCGGCGGCCTCACCGGCTCGCCGTACCCCAACGGCGATTCCATCTCGCCCCGGGATGCCAACTATGCAAGCGATGGTCCAGTGAGGGTGGCGACCTATCCGCCGAATGGCTACGGCCTCTACGACATGGCGGGCAACGTCTTTGAATGGGTTGGCGACTGGTACGACAAGGACTACTACTCACATCACCGGCTGCAAACCCCCCGGGACCGACGACTCGAGCCAGCACGCCGCAGCGAAGAGGCGACCGAGGCGGTGGATGGTGCCGCGGTGCCGAGACGCTTCGCGTGTCCGCTCGACATGCTGGCCCCGGTCCTACGACCAAGGTGGTACGGCCGATTGCCTCGGATTTCGTCCCGTGAGGTGATGGCCGGATGCTGAGGGCGACGCAACCTGCACGCCGGCCAGTGCTGACCAATCGCTCTGTGGCGATAGCTTTCTTGATCTCGCCGCGTACCTCTCGATCTCGCCCGCAGCGTAGTGGGTCCTCGGCCAGAAGAAGCCGCGTAGGCCGTCGCCCTTGGTTCTCGGCACCACATGGACGTGCAGGTGAGGGATCGACTGACTGACCACGTTGTTGACTGCCACGAAAGTGCCTTGGGCGCCTAGCGCTGCGCTGATCGCGACTCGCGATCCGCTGGGTCATGGTCAGCAGCGGAACCATGAGATTGCTTGGCAGCGTCAGCAAGGTGTCGACGTGATGAGTTGGAGCGACGAGTACGTGCCCCTTGAACACCGGTCGGTGATCAAGGAAAGCGATCACCTGCTCATCACGCGCCACGACCGCAGCGTCCAGCTCGCCGCTCACGATCTGGCAGATCACATCGCTCACGGCACGAGACTAATGCCATCAAGCGGACTGACGTGGTCGCACATGTCATGAATCGCGTTAAGCCACGACCTCGTAATGACGCACCAACACATCACGTTCGATGAGGAAGCGGTCATCGTCTGGATAGAAGACAGCCCGGTCGATCTCGTCGCCAGCGAACGCTCGGATGCTTTCCCGGGAGTCCCACAGTGAAAACGTGATGATCTCGGAGCGATCGCCGTCGTCGCGACGCAGCATCCAGGCGCCCTGATTGCCCGGCGTAGATCTGTACTCAGCCATGCCGGTGCTGCTGATGTAATTCGCGTAAGCGACTGCGTCCTCGCGGCGCACCACGCCTCTCCAAATCCGCGCGATCATGGACCGACAGTACTTCTGAGTCGCTGCATGGTGCGGTGCTCAGACTCCCGTGTTATGTGATTACGGGTCGAGTCTGTCGAGTAGGTCCTGGATTGCTTGCAGCACAGCGTCAGGACGGCGGAAGTGGAGGGTCACATGTCCGACATCATCGATGAGTCGATTCTCGCCGTGCAAGGAGTGGGCCCACGCCGTGTAGAGGCGTCGCTTGCCCTCGATCTCCTTGCGCAGCAGCGATTCGGAAGTGCCCTGGGATACCGCTGCCTTGAACGGGTCGATGCCCATGGAGGTAAGGATGATCACCGGTAGGTCCGGCATCTGTCCTGCGTGGCGGACCTCGTCGTAGAGCTGGTCGACGTTCTTGGCCTCCATGAGCCCAGCCCGCAGCCAGTCCAGGCTGACGTGGCGTTCGATGAGGACTTGTCGGATCTCCTCCGGCCAGTCAGCCATCTCCTGCGCGAAGAGGCCGCGGTAAAACTGGACGAGTTCGTCGGGCAACTCCTCAGGCAACGCCTGATCGGTGTCCCACGCTGCCCACTGGTCGAGGAGTTCCTTGGGCATGTAGGCGTTGTAGTCCTCGTGCGCGGGGTCGAGCAGAACCAGGCCGGAAACCTCGCTCGCGTACCGCTGCGCGTAGTGACGTGCGTAGAGGCCGCCAAGGGAATGACCGACCATCACGTACGGAGCGGGCACCTCAGCGACATGCAGCAGCGCCCGCAGCTCGTCGATCACCTCCACAGATGCGCGGGGCAGATCGACCCGGTCGCTCCACCCAGTTCCAGCGCGGTCATAGATCACGCTCGTGGTAAGTGCAGCGGCCCGCTGTTGAACGTTGAGGTAGTCGAGGCCGACTGCGCCACCTCCGGCCAGAAACACGATCGCCGGGCTGCCGCTACCCGATTGGTGCAGCAACAGCCGCCGGCCGGCTACCTCGTAGTACTGCCCCAGGGGCGGCGCCGGGTCAGTTCTCGTACCGGATGCACGTTCGAACGATTCATGCTGCATCGCTGATTCCACCACCGTTCTCAAGTTTGAGACTAATATCGAATGTGAGATTGTAGCACGGTGGACACGCTGGAACTGCTCCTGCACCCGGTGCGAGTGCGCATCGTGCACGCCATGTCGGGCGGGTTGACGCGCACCACCTCCGACCTGCTCGCTCGATTGCCGGATGTCTCGAAGGCGACCGTGTACCGGCACGTGAGCCTGCTGGCTGCGGCAGGAGTACTCGAGGTCGTCAGTGAACAGCGAGTGCACGGCGCCGTCGAGCGTCGCTACCGCCTGCACCGACCGCGCGCCGTCATTGACCCGGATGCGGCCGCGTCAATGACCCTCGAGGAGCACCGCGACGGATTCACTGCGGCTATGGCCGCCCTTGTCGCAGAGTTCAACACCTACCTCGACCAGCCACACGCCAAGCCGACCGAGGACAAGGTCGGATACCGGCAGATCCCGCTGTGGCTGAGCCAGGACGAACTCGCCGAGCTCATCAGCCAGATACGCAGCGTCTTGCTGTCCAAGATGGACAACCAGCCCGCACCGGGGCGCAGACTGCACCTGCTGAGCCCGATTATCTTTCCGATCGGGAAGACAGAAACGACACCAGACTGAAGTGGCTATCGAACGGGAGTTCGAATACTATGCGGTCATGAGCACTTCGGCTTACGTGCCGCCTGGCTGGCCCGGCCAAGTGCGCCCGCCGGGAGCATCAGGTTGGGAAGCCACAGCTATCGCCTATCTGCTGGATTGCTGCCCGCCCGATTTCCGGGCCTATCGCGTGCTGCGCAACCATCCCATTGTGCTGGCGCAGTTCGCCACGCACTTTGTCAACGGCCAGCACGAAGCGTCACAACAGGGACTCGCGGCGGTCCGCACCAGCCTGGGTGAATACGTCGAGCCAGATGTCGTCGAGGCCGCCACCCAGGCTTGGCTCGAGGAAGGTGCTCGACTCGCCCGAACCCGTCGGGCCGTCGCGCTGGTGGACGAGGCGCTACGCGGCAGAGTCTTCATTCGCAAGCTGTGAGCTGGCTGAGTGGGTCACGTACGTTAGGGCACACTTCGATCATCGGAGCCGCTGAACACGTAAACTCAGGCCCATGTCAGCCGCCCCGCACGGACTGTTGAGCTCGATCCGTAGCCCACGAGACCTGCGGGACCTGACGCCAGATCAGCTGACGGAGCTGAGCCTGGAGATCCGGTCGTTCCTGATCGAGAACGTGTGCCAGACCGGCGGCCACCTCGGACCTAACCTCGGAGTCATCGAGCTGACGCTCGCGGTGCATCGGATCTTCGACTCGCCACGAGATCCGATCATCTTCGACACTGGCCACCAGAGTTACGTGCACAAGATCCTGACGGGTCGCCAAGATCAATTCCGCACCCTGCGGCAGCGCCACGGCCTGTCCGGCTACCCAAGCAGGGATGAGTCCGAGCACGACTGGGTGTCGAACTCACACGCGTCAACCGCGCTCTCCTACGCTGATGGGCTGGCCAAGGCCATTCGGCTGAAACGCGAGCCGGGCACTGTTGTCGCATTTGTTGGGGACGGTTCCCTCACCGGCGGGATGGCTTGGGAAGCCTTGAACAACATCGCCGCCTCCGAGGACCTGCCGCTGGTGATCGTGGTGAACGACAACGGCCGGTCCTACACGCCAACTGTCGGAGGCGTGGCACGGCGCTTGACCGGCCTGCGTACCAATCCGCGTTACGAGCAGTTCCTGGAACTGGTGAAACGCAGCGTCAGCCGAGCGCCGCTGGTCGGCAACGCCGCGTACGACATCCTGCATGGCATCAAGATCGGGCTGAAGGACGTGCTTGCCCCGCAGGGGCTGTTCTCCGACCTGGGCCTGAAGTACGTCGGCCCGATCGATGGTCACGACATGGCAGAGGTCGAGCGGGCGCTACGGCAGGCCAAGCAGTTCCGCGGTCCAGTGCTGGTGCATTGCATCACGCGCAAGGGCAACGGTTTCAAGGCCGCCGAGGACCACCAGGAGGACCACTTCCACGCCGTCGGCAAGATCAACGCCACCACCGGCGAGGCCATCGGCGGCCATTCCGGGCAGACCTGGACCGAGCTGTTCTCCGACGAACTCCTCCGGCTGGGCAGTCAGGATGAACGCATCGTGGCTATTACGGCGGCGATGGTGTATCCGACGGGGCTGCACCGGTTTGCACGGGCGTTCCCCGATCGCTGCTTCGACGTCGGCATCGCCGAACAGCATGCTGTTACTTCGGCCGCCGGCCTTGCCATGGGCGGCTTGCACCCGGTGGTCGCGGTGTATTCCACCTTCCTCAATCGCGCCTTCGATCAGGTCCTGATGGACGTGGCCATGCATCGATGTGGGGTCACCTTCGTGCTCGACAGGGCTGGCATCACCGGACCGGATGGGGCCAGTCATCACGGTATGTGGGACATGTCGATCTTGCAGGTAGTGCCGGGCCTCCATCTGGCGGCGCCGCGCGACGGCGTTCGCTTCAGCGAGGCGCTGGCCCGCTCTTTGGCGATCGACGATGCCCCAAGCGTGCTCCGGTTCCCCAAGGACCAGGTGCCGCCGGATCTGCCAGCTGTCGATCAGCTCGACGGCGTGGACATCCTGCTCCGGACCGAGCAGCCGCGGGTGCTCGTCGTCGCTCTGGGCCAGCTTGCCGGGACCGCTGTCGCAGTGGGGGAGCGGCTATCGGACCAGGGTATCGGCGTGACCGTCGTTGACCCGGTCTGGGCACTGCCGGTCAATTCGGCGCTCGTCGCGCTGGCCCGCGATCATGATCTTGTGATCACGATCGAGGACAACGGCGTCGTCGGCGGTTACGGATCGCGACTGGCGCAGGAGCTGCGCTCCGCTGGCGTGGACACTGCCGTCCGGGAGTTCGGGATTCCGCAAGAGTTCCTGCCACATGGTGGCCGTGCCGAGCTACTGAAGGAGATTGGGCTGACGCCACAGCACATCGCCCGGTACGCGGTTGAAGACGTCGTGCGGACGGATATGTCCCTCGAGCAGCCCTCTCGCGCCGACTTGTCAGAACCCAGTTAAGTTTGCGTTGGTGGAACGGACGCGACTCCCGGGGGCAGGAAGCGGCGGCCCAGCACACGCTCTGAGACCCCGTCCCGATCCAGATATGGCGTAATGCCGCCGAGGTGGAACGGCCAGCCGCCACCGAGGATCAAGCACAGATCGATATCCATCGGCGCTGCGACCACTTCTTCGGCCAGCATGAGACCGATCTCCTCCGCCAGAGCGTTCAACACCCGCTCCCGTACCTGTTCGGCAGTGCTCGGCTGGTTGCCTACCGTGAACAGTCTCGCCGTCTCGTCGCTGACGTACGGCTCGCCGTCGGGAGTCCAGTCGTAGATGCCCGGCCTCCCCGAGGCCACCAGCGCCCTGAGGTTGGGCGAGATGGGGAAGCGATCCCCGAAGGCTGCATGCAGGTTTTCGAGCACGTGCAATGCGACCGCTGGACCGACCAGTTGCAGCAGCGCGTACGGCGACATGGGGAAGCCGAGCGGCCGCAGCGCAGCATCCGCGACCTCGACCGGCGTGCCCTCGTCGACTGCAGCGAAGATCTCCGCCAGCAGCCTGAGCAGCAGCCTGTTCACCACGAAGCCTGTCGCGTCCTTGACGAGCACTGCGCTCTTCTTCAGCGTCTTCGCGACAGCGAATGCCGTGGCCAGGGTCTCCTCGTCGGTTGCCGGACCACGAACGATCTCAACCAGCGGCATCACCGCTACCGGGTTGAAGAAATGGACAGCCGACCACCCGCTCGGGATGATCAAGATCTGCTGCCATCTGTGCGACGGACAACGAGGAGGTGTTGGTGGCAAGCACGCAGTCCTCGGAAACATGCTTTTCAAGATCGGCGAAGACCTGCTTCTTGATCGACATCTCTTCGAAGACCGCTTCGATAACGAAGTCGCAGTCGGCGAAATCGACCAGCTCGGTGGTACCCGAGATCAGCGCCCGCAGCCGGTTCGCCTCATCGGGGGAGATCCGCCGCTTGCCGAGCAGCCTGTCGATCTCCGCCGCAACGGACCCCAATCCCTTCTCGACCCGCTCCTGGTCAAGATCGGTGATCACCACCGGCACCTGCAGCCGGCGCAGGAAGAGCAAGGCGAGCTGGCTGGCCATGAGCCCGGCGCCGACGATGCCGACCTTGGTCACGGGTCGTGCCAAGGAGGAGTCAGGAGCACCTGCTGGCCTTCGTGCGCGCTTTTGGACAAGGTCGAAGGCGTAGAGGCTCGCTCGCAGTTCGGGAGCCATGATCAGATCTGCCAGCGCCTCGTCCTCGGCAGCGTAGGCCTCGGTGCGATCCGAGGTCTTGGCTGCCGCCATCAGCTCCAGTGCTCGATACGGCCCAGGTGCGGCGCCGAAGACCTTGCTGTCAACGAAACTGCGGGCCCTGGCTAGCGCCTCGTTCCAGGAGTCTCCGCGGTCGACTTCCGGCCGCGTCACCGTCAGCGATCCGGCGACGATCTGACCCGCCCAGTCCAAGGAGCGAGCCAGGAAATCGGCACCGTCGAAGATCGCGTCGGCCAGGCCTAGCTCGTACGCCTGAGGGCCAGTGAGCATCCTGTTCTGGTTGAGTGGGTTCTCGATGATCAACTGGACGGCGCGGTCGGCACCGATCAGGTTCGGGACCAGAAACGCGCCGCCCCAACCCGGGAATAGGCCCAGGAAGCATTCGGGTAGTGCGATCCCTGAGGCCGCGGCGGAGACGGTGCGGTAGTGGCAGTGCAGGGTGAGCTCCAGGCCACCACCGAGCGCGACCCCGTTGATGAAGGCGAAAGTCGGCACCCGCGACGTGCGCAGTTTGTCGAATACCGCATGGCCGATCCGCGCGATTGCCATGGCCTGGTCGCGGTTGACGATCTTGGCAAACACGGAAAGGTCGGCGCCTGCCGCCAGGATGAACGGCTTTCCCGTGAGCGCGATCGCCACGATGTCCTCGCGGGCGAGCGCAGTGTCCAGAGCCCGGTTCAGTTCGCCCAGACCTCGCGCGCCCAGGGTATTGGGTCGGGTGTGATCACGGCCGTTGTCCAAAGTGATCAATACCGCCGTCCCGGCTGTGTGTGGCAGCTTGATGTCTCGGCTCAAGGCCCTGGTAACGACCTCGCCCTCGCTGCCTGCCGAGGCCTCGGTGATCAACTGTTCGAGTTCGACGGCCTTCACCGTCCACCCTCCGAGGAGAAGTGAGGGTTTTCCCAGATCACGGTTCCGCCCATGCCGAGACCGATGCACAGCGTGGTGAGCCCGTATCGGACTTCGGGATGCTCCCGGAACGCGCGCGCCAGGTGAATCATCAGTCGCACACCGGAGCTGGCGAGCGGATGGCCGAGTGCGATGGCGCCGCCGTACGGGTTGAGTCGCGGATCGTCCGCAGCCAACTCGAAATGATCACAGAAGGCAAGCACCTGCACCGCGAACGCCTCATTGATCTCAAACGCGCCAATGTCATCAATCGACAGCCCAGCCTTCGCCAGCGCCTTCTCCGTCGCCGGAATGGGTCCCACTCCCATGAGCTCGGGATCCACGCCAGCGAACGCAAATGAGACGAGCCTCATCGCTACCGGCAGACCGAGCTCGGCCGCCACACTTTCGGCCGCGAGAAGGCACGCCGTGGCTCCATCATTCAGGCCCGCTGCGTTACCTGCTGTCACGCGGCCATGCGGCCGGAACGGGGTTCTGAGTGTCGCCAGCGCCTCGAGGGTCGTGCCTGGTCGCGGTTGCTCATCAGCGACCGCCAGCCCCCAGCCGAGCTCGGAGCTTCGGGTCCCGACATTGACCAGCGACTCCTGGATCACACCGTTTTCGTATGCTCGCTGTACTCGCTGTTGGCTGAGCGCCGCGAATGCATCCGCCCGTTCCTTGGTGATGCCGGGAAAGCGATCATGAAGGTTCTCCGCCGTCGATCCCATGATCAGCGCTGATTGGTCGACCAGCTTCTCCGCGATGATTCTCGGATTCGGATCGATGCCTTCACCCATCGGATGGTGGCCCATATGTTCCACTCCGCCGGCAATGGTGACGTCGTAGGCACCAAAGGCGATTCCTGAGGCTGTTGTGGTGACCGCGGTCATGGCGCCGGCACACATCCGATCGATGGCGAAACCTGGCACCGAGCGGGGAATCCCAGCAAGCAGCGCGGACGTACGTCCAATGGTCAAGCCCTGGTCACCCGTCTGGGTAGTTGCGGCGATAGCCACATCGTCGATGCGATCCGGCGGCAGCTCCGGATGCCGCCGGAGCAGCTCCCGGATGCAGTGGACGACGAGGTCGTCGGCCCTGGTCTCGGCGTACATCGAGCCGGCCTTGCCGAAGGGGGTTCGCACGCCGTCGACAAAGACGACATTTCTAAGTTCGCGAGGCATACCCCAAATTATTACTCACCAGTAACAATGGCGGCTGGCTCAGGCCTCACCCGCAAAACTTCACTCCAGCCGCAGCTTCTTCACGCGTTTCACGCCTGAGTCGAGCGCCGCGAGCCCGGCTGGAGTGAAGTTTTGAGGGAATTGCTGAGCCGCCTCAGAGGGGCTGGTCATCCAGCCAGGAGCCTGCATCGTCGGCCGCGTGTTCCCGGTGTCGGATCCAGCCAACGATCCCCGCGAGTGGCAGGCCGTAGGTCGGCCGGCCGGTCTGCGCATACCTCTCCAAACGTCCGCGTGCTCGGCCGATGAGGCGCAGCGCGCCGATCCGGTTGCCGCGTTCGGCATGGGTGATGCCGACGCACAACTGCGCCAAGCCTTGCCACAAATCGCCCTCCGCCTCCGGGCCGGCCTTCCATCGCGCCTCATAGACCTCGTGCGCGGAGAACGGGCGACCCTGGCTCAGTAGCTGATGGGCATAGCTGATGGTCTCGCTCGGCGGCAGGGGATCTTCGGAGACCGGCTCAACGCCCACAGTCCCGTAGGGAAGTGGCCGGCCGAGCTTGTCCCGAGGACGCGCCTGCCGGGCTCGTCCTCGGGCGTCTCGATCCCGATCACTGACCATCGCCCAACATCGTCCCATCTGGGGCGAGAGCGGGGCCCGGTGGTCGCAACGACCTCGGTTCACGCTGTGTGGATCTGTCGATAATCGTTTGTGGACGCGTCGCGAACCCGATCGAGGGCAGCGGTGTAGCAGGGATGAGGGCAAGCACCCAGTGAGGATCGAGGGAATCAGCGAGACAACCGACGCGGACCTGGTGACCGAGGCGGTGGCGGGTGATCCCGCGGCTTTCGCTCACCTGGTGCGTCGGCATGCCCCGATGGCCAAACGGATGGCGGTGTTCTGGGGCGCCGGCGCTGATTCAGACGACGTGGTTCAGGAGGCGTTTGTGAAGGCGTACGCCGCGCTGCCCCGATTTCGCAGCGACGGCGAGTTCCGGCCGTGGCTGCTCTGCATCGTCCGCAACGAGACCCGAAATCTCTTCCGGGGCCGCACTCGACGGGCAGCTCGCGAGGAGATGGCTCGCAGCCTGCTCGACCTGCCGACCAACGACCCGGAAAATGCCGCTCTCAGCTCCGGTCGGCGCGAGGAGCTGCTGGCCAGCGTCCGGCGACTGGGCGTCCCGCTGCGAGAAGTGGTGATCTGCCGCTACCTGCTGGAGCTTTCGGAGTCCGAGACTGCAGTCGCTTTGGGCATCCCGCCCGGCACTGTCAAGTCGCGTTTGCACCGGGCTTTGACGATCTTGCGAACGGAGGTGGCCGATGTCGTCGCAGATTGACCTCGAACAAGAGCTCCGAGAACTGGGCCGGACGCTGGTCGTGGCGCCACCCCCCGACGATCTCGCTGAGCGGGTGCTCGTACGCGTGCGGACTGAAAGGGCGCGCCGGGGACGGTTGTGGACCTGGTGGGACTGGCTGATCAGCTCCCGGCGCCGGCTCGTCGCTGCCATCGTGGCCGCGCTGCTCATCGGGCTGGTACTCACCCCGCCGGTACGGGCCGCCGTCGTGGAGTGGCTCCGCATCGGTGGAGTCTTGATCAGATCCGCGCCGCCACCGG
>CAVUTQ010000024.1:0-116389 GCA_963744455.1 uncultured Actinomycetota bacterium
TTCCTCCCGGGTACCCAGAACGCCACCATCCAGCTCACGGTGGCAAACTTCCAGAGCCAGTTCACCACCCAATACAACCTGCTGTTCGCCGCCATCCTGCTGGTCACCATCCCGCCGCTCGTCATGTTCATCTTCTTCAACCGGAAGATCGTCGAAGGAATGGCCGCGGGCTCGGTCAAGGGCTGACCGCTTGATCACCGATCACTCCGCGGCAACACGCTGGGAGCAGGCTGTTAACCGCGCCCAGGAGCGCGTCAGCATGCTGTCACTGGAGGACAAGCTCGCCGTCGTGCTTGACTTCGGGGCGGTCACGGCGGTGGACCTTGTGTCGTTCGACTACTGCGACGGACCGAACGGTGTCCGTGGTCACGAGGGCGCGACAGCGTTTCCGTCCACCCTGGCACTCGCGGCGAGCTTCGATCGGGAACTCGCGCGCCGTTACGGTGCCGCCCTCGGCCGGAGGTCCTGACTGCCGGCAAGAACGCGATCCTTGCGCCGGCCATGGACATCGCACGCGTGCCGCAAGGAGGCCGGGCCGGCGAGAACTTAGGCGAGGATCCGATGCTCGCTGGCGAGATCGGCGGTGGCATTCAATCCGAAGGCGTCCTCGCTGTGGCCAAGCACTACGTGGCCTATAACTTCGCCGGGCGCCTTACTGGGGAGTCGATGGACGCGGACAGCCTCACCCTGCCGGGCACCCAAGACGCGCTGATATCCGCTGTCGTGGCAGCGAATCCCCACACGATCGTCGTGATGCTCGGAGCGGGACCCTAGACATGCCGTGGCTGGATGATGTGCCAGCTGCTACATCCATCCGTGGTTCCCCGGTGAAAATTCGCGCCTGCGCTCGCCGAGTGGTGGTCGGCGAAGCTGAGCCTGGCGGCCGGCTCCCGATCACTTCCCGACCGACGAGTCGACGACACCAATCCGTGAACCTCACCAGTACCCGGTGTGAACAGCGTCGCGACCCACTCCGAGGAACTGCTCGTGGGATACCGCGGTACTCAGCAGCAAGGCATTGAGCCGGCGTTCCCGTTCGGCCACGAAGACTTCCGTCCAAGTCCCATAGGGCTGCGATGCGCCAGGAACGCGTCGGTGGTCAACAACGCCGGCAACGGCGGTAACTTGAGCCATGACATCGTCCGACCCTTCTGAACCGGCGGCATGTCATTCGCGTCCACAGACGTCACGCGAATGACTCCGGGGAGCGCCGCGACCACCTCAACCGGCGCCGGCAGGTATCCCAACCCCCTGATCTCGGGCTTCTACCCCGACCCAAGCGTGGTCAAGGTCGGCGCGGATTATTACCTCGCGAATTCGACATTCGAGTACCTGCCCGGAATCCCGGTCTTTCACAGCACTGATCTAGCGAGCTGGGAGCTGATCGGTCACGTCGTGGAGCGGCCCGGTCAGCTGGCCTCGCGAGACATCCCCACCAATGGCGGCGCTTGGGCACCCACCATCCGCTTCCGAAACGGCATCTTCTATGTCGTGGTGACCGATGCCATGGGCCGAGGGATGTTGATCTTCACCGCGGCGAGCCCGGAGGGCCCTTGGAGCGACGGCGTCGTGGTTCAGGACATCCACGGGATCGACCCCGACCTTGCCTGGGACGAGGAAGGCGTCGCGTACATCACCTATTCCGGGCTGGACACCACCTCCGGTCGCCCAATGTCAGAGCACGGCGGCATCCTGCAGATCACCGTCGACCTGGACAGCGGCGTACCCCTGTCCGCTCCGAGGTCCTTGTGGTCTGGCACCGGACTGAAGTTCCCCGAGGCGCCGCACCTGTACTCTCACGACGGCTATTGGTATTTGATGATCGCCGAGGGTGGCACCGAACGCGGCCACGGCATCAGCGTGGCCCGGGGCTCGGCGCCTGACGGCCCGTTCGAGGGCGGTCCCGGCAATCCGGTCGTGTCGGCGCGGAGTACCTCCCGGCCGATCCAGAACACCGGGCACGGCGATCTGGTTGAAGCGCCCGACGGCAGCTGGGCGGTGGTCATGCTCGGCATGCGGCCGGGTGGAGGCACGCAGGCGTTCTCAGCGCTGGGCCGGGAAACCTTCATCACCGCCGCCCGCTTCGAGGACGGCTGGCTGAAGATCGACCCCGTGGAGTTGGCGCCTGCAGAGCCTGAGATGCGCATCTCCGATGAGTTCGAGACCCCGGCTCTGTCAGGCGAATGGATCTCGATCCGGCGCTACCCGAGGGAGCTGGCAGATCTCAGCACGCCGGGGCGCTTGCGGCTCGTGGGTGATGGCTCAACCCTTGACGACCCGCGTCCGGTTTTCGTGGGCCGCCGGCAACGCCACCGGCAGGCGGAGGTATCGGTGACTGTCGACGCCGGGGCAGGGCTGGGTGGGTTGGGTGTGCGCTTCGACGAGTGGCACCACTATGAAATCGAAGTGGGTGCCGGAACGGTGACCGCCCGAGCTGTTGTCGCCGGCATCCGGCAGGAATGGAGCTGTCCAGCTCCGGCAGATGTCGTCACCCTCCACCTCGAATGCGTGCCGCCGACGGGGACTCAGCTGCTCGACTTCCTGACCGGCGATGTCGTTGTGCTCAGCGTCAGCAGCTCGCCCGACGCGGAGAAGATCGAACTGGCGCGGGTGGACGGCCGCTACCTGTCACAGGAGACGGCCGCTTCCTTCACCGGCAGGGTCATCGGGCTGTACGCGGTCAACGGCGAGGTGAGCTTCTCGGATTTCCGCTACCGCGGCATCGAAAGCTGAACACATGACTGGCGTGCCACGCGGCGTACGGTTCGGAACGGCCTACTACGCCGAGTATCAGCCGTATGACCGGCTGACCACCGATCTTGATCTGATGGTCGACGCCAAGATCAATGTGATCCGAGTCGGCGAGTCGGTCTGGTCGACGTGGGAGCCGCGGGAAGGTGAATTTGATCTTGACTGGCTGGCTCCGGTGCTGGACGGCGCGCACCAGCGAGGTATCTCAGCGATCATCGGAACGCCGACTTATGCGGTGCCGCCGTGGCTGCGGCGCACCTACCCGGAAACCACGGCGCGGAGCGCGACGGGAGTGGAGATCCCGTACGGTGCACGCCAGGACGTCGACTACTCGCATCCGGGTTTCCGTCACCTGGCCGAGCGGCTGATTCGCAAGATCGTCGAACGTTACCGAGATCACCCGGCGGTGATCGGCTGGCAGGTCGACAATGAGCCCGGCCACAAGCTGTTCTACAACCACTCCGTCTTCCAGGGATTTCTCGAATTCCTGCGGAAGCGCTACGGCGACGTGGACAGCCTCAACACCCGATGGGGCCTGACCTACTGGTCGCACCGGCTGAGCGAATGGGCCGATCTGTGGCCGCCCGACGGCAACAGCACTCCCTCTTATGACCTTGCTTGGCGCCGCTACCAGGCTGAGCTCACTCACGACTTCATCGCCTGGCAGGCCGAGCTGGTGCGGGGACTGGTGCCGGCCGAGCACTTTGTGACGACCTGCGTCGCCCTCGGCCAAGTCGGCTTGGACATCACGCAGGTGGGGCTGCAACTTGACGTGGTGGGAACCAATGTCTACTACGCGACCCAGGATGGGCTCGAGCTGCCCGGCCCGGAGGAGGCCGTCAGGTGGGCTCTACCCGTTCTTCGTGGGCTGGGGCGGTCCGGCGTGGCTGTATCTGCAGGCCGACCTGTCCCGTGGCACTCGGCAGCAACCGTTCCTGGTCACCGAGACCAATGCGTCCTCGATCGGAGGATCGGCCGACAACTTTCCGGCGTACGCAGGCCAGTTGCGGCAGGTCGTGTGGGCACTTGTGGCCCGGGGCGCGCGACTCGTGGAGTACTGGCACTGGCATTCGCTGCACTATGGCGCGGAGACCTACTGGGGTGGCATCCTGCCGCACAGCTTGCAGCCCGGCAGGATCTACCGCGAGCTGGCCGAAGTTGGCGCTGAGCTGCAGGCCAACGCCGAGTTGATCAATGATCTCAGCACGATCAGTGACGTGGGGCTGCTGATCTCAGCCGAGAGCCGTTGGGCGATGGAGTTCATGGGCCCCTTGCGCGGGGCGGGAAGCGGCTGGTTCGGCGACCCTCATTCGTACGAGCGAATCGTGGCCGCGTTCTTTCGAGGCTTGTTCGACGCTGGACTTTCGGTCGACGTGCTCGCGCCGCAGCAGTTGCCCGCCGACGCTGACGAGATGGCGCGACGCTGGCCGGTCCTGGTGGTGCCCGGCCTCTACATCGCTGACGACGCGACGCTGGAGGGGCTCAAGGCGTACGCGGCGGCTGGCGGGCATCTCGTGCTGACGCCACGTACCGGTTATGCGGATGAAGAGGCGGTCGCACGTCATGAGGTCATGCCTGGGGCACTCCGAGAGGCCGCTGGGGTGCGCTATGACGAGTTCACGAATCTGACCGAATCGGTGCAGGTACGGGCGACCGGTGAAGCGACCTTGACCGGCGCTGCGACCGGTTGGGCGGACGGTCTGATTGCGGAGGGTGCAAGCGTTCTCGCGGCCTATGAACATCCGCACCTTCGCCAATTTGCCTCCGTTACCACGAACACCTTCGGCGCCGGGCGGGTCACTTATGTGGGGACCGTTCCGGACCGCGAGCTCTCGCGTTCACTCGCTCTCTGGATCACCACGACATCTGTGTCCGATGACGCCTGGCGCACCGGCTGGCCGTCGCCGGTTCGATGCACCTCTAGCCTCGCGGCGGACGGTCGAGTGCTCCGCTTCGTGCACAACTGGAGCTGGGAACCTGCCCAGTTCACCGTTCCTGCCCGAGCGTTCCCAATGGACTCGGGGACGCCGATCGAGGCCGGCGTTGTGCTGTCGCTGGGTCCCTGGGACGTCCAGATCCTGGTAGAAAGCGCCGGAGCACCTGTGAGGATGAGGCCATGAGCAGCGAGCGAGCCGGTCAGCCTTGGCGGGACCCGGGAGCGCCTCCGGGACAGCGAGCCGAAGCCCTCGCAGCGGCGATGAGCTTTGAGGAGAAGGTCGCGATCGCACTGGGCGAGTTCGAGACGGTCGCCCATCTTGGAGTGCCGTCACTGAAATACACCGATGGGCCGAACGGTATCCGGGGTCCTGACACCGTGACAGGCATTTCCCGCATCGTTGGCGCTGGCGGCTGCGTTCGACGACCAGCTCGCGGCCGCCTACGGCGGAGCTGTTGCGGAAGAGGCGCGGGACACGGGATCGAACGTGCTCCTCGGTCCGGCCGTCGATATCGCGAGGACCCCTCTGGGCGGCCGGCTGCTCGAGTCGATGGGTGAGGATCCGTACCTCGCCGGTCGGCTGGCGGCGGCCGAGATCCGCGCTATCCAGCAACGCCACGTCGTCTCAATGGTCAAGCACTTCATCGGCAACAACGCGGAGACGTGCCGCACCGGCTACGCAGCTCCGGACGGTCGAACCGACGCCATCAACACGGTGGTGAGTGAGCAGGCACTGCAGGAGATCTACTACCCGCCGATCAAGGCGGCTGTGCAGCTGGGCGGCGCTGGCGCGGTGATGGGTTCCTACAACCGGCTCAACGGCACGTACGCATGCCAGAACCCGGATATCTTCCGCGTTTTGAAGGAGGCGTGGGGCTGGCAGGGCTTCGTGGCTCCCGATTTCATGCACGCCGTACGCGACCCGGTCGCTGCAGCGAACGCAGGGCTCGACATACCGGGGCTCGGACTGCCGGAGGGCCGTACCAGGGAGGATTTCACCTCCGGTCGCATTCCTCCGGCGCGGCTGGACGAGATCGTCAAGCGGATCCTGTTCTCGATCTTCGCCGTCGGGCTTTTTGATCACCCGCTGTCTGATGACCCGCCGGCGCTGCCCAGCACACCTGAGCATGTCGCCCTGGCAACACGGATCGCCGTCGAGGGCACAGTTCTCCTCAAGAATCATGGCGGCCTGCTTCCCCTGGCTAGCGAGGCGTTGCGCTCGATCGCAGTGATCGGCACGGCCCGCCAGGATGCCCAGTGGGTCATGGCTGGCTCGCCGTGCGTGCGGGTGCCGCCGGAGCGTCGAGTCACGCCGTTGGACGGCATCACCGCCCGCGCGGGCAACGGAGTGGCGGTGAGGTTCGCGCAGGGTTCCTTCGGCGACGCTGCACTTCCGGTGGTGCCGACCGAGGTGCTGACACCGGCGGGCCGACCCGGCACTGGGCTGCTGGGCGAGTACTGGAATGGACCAGCGCCGTACGGGGAACCGGTGCTGACGGCTCGTCGATCAGACAGTCGACATTTCGCGCCCTCCCGAAGGGGTATCAGGTGAGCTGTGGTGCGCTCGCTGGACCGGCACGATCACCCCTGAGCGGGACGGGCGGCACCGATTTACCGTGCTGGCCGGTGGCATCGTCCAGCTCCACGTCGATGGGGTGCTCGTCGCAGCCGGTGAACGGGAGTTCGGCCAGGAGTTTGGCGGCCCGGCACTGCCGGTAAGCGGTTCCCTCGACTTGCGAGCCGGACAGCCGGTGCCCATCCAGCTCGACTACTCAAGCGCTACGGCATGGGTGGTGGAAGAGTTGGGTCTTGGCGGCAATGTGCGTCTGGGATGGCAGCCGCCGGATGCTCAGATTTCAGACGCGGCGCATCTGGCCGCCGACAGCGACGTCGCGGTTGTGTTCGTCAGTCAGGCTCAAGGCGAAGGGATGGATCGAGGATCCCTCGCACTGCCGGGAGACCAGGACGCACTGATCTCCGCGGTCGCAGCCGCGAATCCACGGACTGTGGTGGTGCTCAACACCGGCGGGCCGGTCCTGATGCCGTGGCTCAGCGAGGTCGGCGCCGTCCTGCAGGCGTTCCATCCGGGCCAGCAGTTCGGCGCAGCGGTAGCGGCGGTCCTCTTCGGGGATGCAGATCCGGGTGGACGTCTCCCGTTGACGTTCCCGGCCACCTCCCAACAGGGCCCGATAACCAGAGTCGAGCAATATCCCGGTGTCGGAGGCGACGCTCTCTATGAGGAGGGAATCTTCGTCGGCTACCGCTGGTACGACCAACACGGCGAGCAGCCCCTGTTCCCGTTCGGGCACGGGCTGTCGTACGGCGACTTCCGCTATGCCGAACCGCGAGTCGAGGTCAATGTGCTGCGGGAATTGATCACGGTCTCGGTCGAGGTCACCAACGTCGGCACCCGGGAGGCCAGCGAGGTGGCTCAGCTGTACGTCGCTGCTCCGGCGGCAGCAGAACGGCCTCGACAGCTGCGCGGGTTCAGCAAGGTACGCCTGGCGAGCGGCGCTAAGACCACGGTGGAGTTCGAGCTCGCTCTTGAAGATCTGGCGGCATTCGACGAGGCCTCAGGCGCGATGGATCATTCAGGACGGCAACTACGAAATACTGATCGGACGGTCTTCCCGAGACCTTATGGCCGGCGGTGTGGTCGAGATTCGCTCAGGACGGCTGGTTTTCGCCTAGAGCGCGGCGGCAGGGATCAGCTGCAGCGCGGTCCAGGAGATCGCGGGCAGGTCGACTGTCAGCAGGCCGTCCTCGATGCGGACCGATCGGTTCGGCGTCGGGGCGACGCGGTCTTGGTGCTCGAGGGTGTTCGTGGCGGTCGGGTCGTCGTCCGCCAGCGTCATGCTCTCCGCGAGGCGGACCGGCCCGAGCGAGCTGACATCGATGGACACGGTCGTTGCCGCGTCCTGGCTCCGATGCACCAGGAATACGGCGACCGCCCCGCTGTCGTCGTCGATGGTCGCGACGGCGTCGACGAGCGGCACACTTCCGTACGTCCGACGTCTCATAGCTCGGGCTCTCGATGGCGAGCCGCAGCACCGTGCCCTGGGCCAGGCGCGCGGTGATGGCGAACGGGAAGAAGATGGTCTGCCGCCAGGCCGGGCCGCCGGGCTCGGTCATGATCGGCGCGATCACGTTGACGAGCTGGGCGAGGCACGCGGCCTTCACCCGGTCGGCGTGCTTCAGCAAACAGATGAGCAGGCTCCCGACGACCACCGCGTCGGTCACGGAGTACTGGTCCTCGAGCAGCCGGGGCGCGTACGGCCACGTGGTCACGTCGGTGATCTTCCCGCTCTCGTTGAAGCGGTCGGAGTACCAGACGTTCCACTCGTCGAAGGAGATGTCGATGGTCCGCTCGCTGCGCAGCGCCGCCTTCACCGAGTCCGCGGTGGCGATGACCGCCTCGATGAACGCGTCCATGTCCACCGCCGAGGCCAGGAAGCTGCCGCGGTCGCCGTCGCGCTCCTGGTAGTAGGCGTGGCAGGAGATGAAGTCGACGTCGTCGTAGGTGTGCTCGAGGACCACACGTTCCCACGCCCCAAAGGTCGGCATCGACCGGCTCGAGCTGCCGCAGACGACGAGCTCTAGGTCCGGGTCCATCTGGCGCATGGCCTTGGCCACCTGGCTCGCGATCTTGCCGTAGTCCTCGGGGCTGCGATGGCCGAGCTGCCACGGCCCGTCCATCTCGTTGCCGAGGCACCACATGCGCACATTGAACGGATCGGGCGAGCCGTTGGCGGCCCGCTGCTCGGCCAGGGCCGAGCCCGCACCGATGTTGGCGTACTCCAGCAGGTCGAGCGCCTCGAGCGTGCCGCGGGTGCCGAGGTTGAGCGCGAGCATGAGCTCAGTGCCCACGCTTTCACTCCACCGCGCGAACTCGTGCAGCCCGACCTGGTTCGTCTCGAGCGAGTGCCACGCGAGGTCGAGCCGCTTCGGCCGCCGCTCGCGCGGGCCGACGCCGTCCTCCCACCGGTAGCCGGAGACAAAGTTGCCACCTGGGTAGCGGATGGTGGTCACGCCGAGCTCGCGGACCAGATCCATGACGTCGGTCCGGAATCCGTCCGGGTCCGCGGAAGGATGCCCGGGCTCGTAGATCCCGTCGTAGACGCATCGGCCGAGGTGCTCGACGAAGGAGCCGAACAGGCGGCGGTTCAGCGGGCCGACGGTGTAGGCGGGATCGAGGACGATCTTTGCTGCAGGCATCCAAGTCACAGCGCGCGAGGCGGCGCTGTGGACTCGCGAATGACCAGCGTTGCGGCCAGTTCAACTCGAACAGCGGCTGGATCCCGTCCATCCATCTGGTCACTGAGAAGCTGGTAGGCCACTTCGCCCATCTGTACGAACGGCTGCCGCACAGTTGTCAGCTGCGGCGACGACGCTGACGCGTACAGGCTGTCGTCAAAGCCCACGACGCTGAGATCGCCGGGCACGCTGAGTCCGATGCGGCGAGCTGCCTCTATCACTCCAAGCGCCTCAAGATCGTTGGCGGCAAAGAAGGCGGTAGGAGGATTGGACGAGCCCAAAATCTCCTCGGCCACCGTGACCGCGGGCTGGAAGCGGAAGTTCCCCCGCGCAATCAGGGCTTCATCGACGGCAATCCCGTATCCCGAGAGAGCTGCCACGTAGCCGTGATAACGAGCGTCATCAACCAGGCACTCGTAGCCGCGAAGCATCGCGATGCGCCGATGGCCGAGCTCCAACAGGTGCTCTACCGCGCTCATCGCACCTTGCCAATTGGTTGCCCCGACACTCGGCAGTGACGGATCGACAGAATTGATGGGATCGATCAGCACCAGCGGCAGGTCAGCCTCTTGCAGCCGCTTGTGTTGCTCTGAGCTGAGTCGTGAGGTCACCATGATCAGTCCGACTCGACCACTGCGTTGCAGCTCGTTCACCCAGTGACGTGGGTTCAGGTTCTCCGGAACCGTGCTCACCGCAACATGGGCACCCTGCTCAGCTGCGGCCTGGAGAACTCCCCGCATCATCGCAAGGTTGTTCGGGTTGGTGAGCGCATCGAAGACCAGCTCGATGTGCTTATGGGCCATGGGAAGTGTGCTCGCTCCACGGGGCAAATATTGCTGCTCATGAAGCACTCGGAGAATCCGCTCACGCGTAGCCGGGGCGACATCGGGACGGCCGTTGAGAACCTTCGAGATCGTGGGCGTCGACACCCCCGCACGCTGCGCAATTTGCTGAAGTGTCATGCGCTTGGACCGTGCGTTCACCCCTTAACCCTTCCGCGCCTCATTTATCGAATTAAATGCGCAATCTTACCGCTAGCTGTGCCGCCCAAGATAGCGGGGATCCGACTGCAGATGGAACCAGGATCTGCAGGTTGACGCATCTGCGGGCAGTGCGGAGGGTGCGGCCATCGCAAAACGTTACGCAAACTTCTCGACGCGTGCCGTACCCTGACGAGGGTGAAATTCACCGACGGCTATTGGCTGCTACGTGAAGGCGTTCAGGCGCGCTACCCCGTCCAGGCTTACGACGTCACCGCGGAATCGGATGCGTTGGTCGTTTATGCACCCACCGCGAGAATCACCCACCGTGGCGACACCCTTAACCAGCCACTGCTCACCCTGCGGTGTTCGTCACCGGCTCCGGACGTCATCTCTGTGAGGGTCGGCCACTTCCTCGGGGAACGGCCACGCCATCCGCAGTTCCCGCTGAACACTGACCCGTCGGTCGAGGTTCGCACGGATGTAGACGGCAGCCACGCCACCATCACCTCCGGTGCGCTGTCCGCCCGCTTTGAGCGTGGCGAGGGGTGGGCGCTGGAGTTCCTCGCTGACGGCAGGGTGCTGACCACCAGCGGCAGCAAGGCGATGGCCCTGGTTTCCACCGACTCGGATGGGCACTATGTCCGCGAGCAGCTCAGTCTGGGGATTGGCGAGGTCGTGTACGGCCTAGGTGAGCGGTTCGGACCTTTGGTGAAGAACGGCCAAGTGGTCGACATCTGGAACGCCGACGGCGGCACCAGCAGCGAACAGGCGTACAAGAATGTGCCGTTCTACCTGACCAACCGCGGGTACGGGGTGTTCGTCAACCATCCGGGTGCTGGTCTCGTTTGAAGTGGGGTCGGAGGCCGTCTCGCGCGTGCAGTTCAGCGTGGCGGGTCAAACCCTGGAATATCTGGTCATCTACGGGCCTACTCCCCGAGAGATCCTGCGCAAGTACACCGGGTTGACCGGCCGACCCGCGCTGCCGCCGCCGTGGTCGTTCGGACTGTGGCTGAGCACCTCGTTCACGACCTCCTACGACGAGCAAACCGTGGCCGGCTTCGTCGACGGCATGGCCACCCGCGACCTGCCGTTGTCGGTATTCCACTTCGACTGCTTCTGGATGCGCGAGTTTCAGTGGTGCGACTTCACCTGGGACAACCGAACCTTCCCAGACCCATCCGGCATGCTGTCCCGCCTCAAGGACAAAGGCTTGCGCATCTCTGTCTGGATCAACCCCTATATCGCGCAGCGTTCGCCGCTGTTCGCCGAGGCCGCCGAGCACAACTATCTGGTCCGCAAACCCGACGGTGATGTATGGCAGACCGACCAGTGGCAGGCGGGAATGGGGATCGTCGACTTCACCAATCCCGACGCTCGCCAGTGGTACGCGGGCAAGCTACGGGCCCTGTTGGACATGGGCGTGGACTGCTTCAAGACCGACTTCGGCGAGCGGATTCCCACCGACGTGGTGTGGTTCGACGGCGCTGACCCGGAGCGGATGCACAACTTCTACAGCTACCTGTACAACCAGACCGTCTTCGAGCTGCTGCGCACCCACCGCGGTGAGCAGGAGGCGGTGGTGTTCGCTCGATCGGCAACAGCCGGCGGGCAGCGGTTCCCAGTGCATTGGGGCGGCGATTGTGAGTCGACGTTCGTCTCGATGGCCGAGAGCCTCCGCGGCGGCCTTTCCCTGGCCATGTCGGGCTTCGGGTTCTGGAGCCACGACATCGGCGGCTTCGAAGGACGTCCCGACCCGGCGGTGTTCAAGCGGTGGATCCCCTTCGGTCTGCTCTGCACGCACAGCCGACTCCACGGCAGCGACAGCTATCGCGTTCCCTGGCTGTTCGATGAGGAGTCGGTCGAGGTGCTGCGCCGGTTCACCCGGTTGAAGGCGCAGCTGATGCCCTACATCTACGGGCAGGCGGTGGCTGCGGCCCGAGATGGCATGCCGGTGCTGCGGCCGATGGCGGCGGAGTTTCCGGACGACCCGGCCTGCACGCACTTGGATCGGCAGTACATGTTCGGGGATCGGCTGCTGGTGGCGCCCGTGTTCACGGCATCCGGTGAGACTTCTTACTACATCCCGGCCGGCACCTGGACGCACCTGCAGACCGGCGCGACGGTACGCGGGCCCGCCTGGGTCGACGAGGTGTGCGACTTCCAGACGGTACCGGTCTTCGTGCGCCCTGCATCGGTGCTTCCGATCGGTTCGCGCGACGACCGGCCGGACTATCCGTACGACGAAGACGTCACGCTGCGGGCGTACGAGTTCCCCGACGGCGGTCAGGCCACGGTAACCGTGCCTGGGCCCACCGGAGAGGTCGCGGCAGTCTTCGAGGTGGCCCGGGAGGGTCGCACCCTGACGGCCACAAGGCTGCACGGTGCCGCGCCCTGGCGACTAACATCCGTGCCCAGCCCGAACGGGACAGAGATCAGGGTCCCGGCGGGCACAGACCGGTGTTCGATCGAGCTGTGAGAGCCGAAGGTGCTCCCGTGCGTCGCTGGAAGCCCGGCTGCTCAGTCCGGCCTACCGCGCCAATGAAGTCGATCCGGCCCGCCGTCGTGAGAGCGCGTCAACCGTGGCGGCCAGGGCCAGAACTGCGCCCGTGATCGCCAGGGTGATACCTGCGGAGAGGCCGAGCAGGCCGAGCCCGTTCGTGATCATTGAAATCAGCAACGCCCCGACCGCCGCCTGAGCCAGGCGGCCTCGACCACCAAAGAGGCTGACACCGCCGACGACTGCGGCGGCAACACCGGACAGCACGATGTCTCGGCCGGCAGAGGACTCGACGGTGCCGACCTGGCTGGCCGTGAAGAGACCCGAGATCACAGCGAGGCTGGAACAGAGGATGAATGCCGCCATGCGCAGCCGAGCGACGTTGATGCCAGCCCGCCTGGCCGCCTCGGGATTGCCGCCAACCGCGTACAGGTGCAGGCCGAACCGGGTCCGGTCGAGCATGACCGTGCCGACCCAGAGGATCGCGAGCGCAATGGGCACGACGATCGGCACGCCCCGGATAGGGATCACGCTCGTCGACCTGTTCAGGCTCAGCAGAAAGACGACCAATCCGCCGCCAACTGCCCAGGCTGCGACGCGTGCCCACAGCAGGCTCATCGGACGAACCGGCATACCGGAGGCGATTCGTCGGCTCCGGTCGTAGAGCCCGGTGACCAGCGAGATCCCGACGATGATGGCGAGCATGAGCCATCCGGCCCAGACCGGCATGGACCTGTTCATGATCGCGGTCACGGCCGCCGCCTCAATGCGGTACGCGCCGGCGTTGCCGAGCAGAACGAGGATCACACCCTGCAGGCCCAAGAACAGGGCCAGGGTGATGACGAACGACGGAACTCCGATCTTGGCGACCATAAAGCCTATGAACGTGCCGATTGAGGCGCCGACAACCAACGCGACGAGCAGCGCCGCGATCCAGTTCCACGCACCGACGTTGGTGAGCAGGATGAAAATCGCCATGGCCAAGCCACCTGTGACGCCGGCCGACAGGTCGATTTCGGCAAGGATGATCACGAACGTCAGTGCCACCGCCAGCATCATCAGCGCGGCGGTCTGAGTCATCAGATTCGCGATGTTGGTCTTGGTGAGGAAGAACGGAGTCAGGATGAAGAACACCAGAGTGATAATGACGACACCGGCGAGTGCGGGCAGCATGCCCATCTCACCGCCGCGGACACGCAGCAGGTAGCTGTCAATCTGGTCGCGGACTGTGCCTTCGTGCCCGGTCGCGATCGTGTGTGGTGGCGCAGTGGCAGTCGCCGCTGCGATCGTTTCTTCGGCTCTGTTCACCGATGGGTTGGTCGACTTGTCGGGCGCCGTAGTCACGAGACCACCTCCTCCTCTTCCACTTCCTCCGCAGCCGAGGTGTCGCCCTTGATGCCGGTGATGTAGGCGACGACCTCGTTGTAGTTCGTCTCCTTGGCGCTCAGCTCGGCGACCATGGCGCCGAGGTAGAGCACATTGATGTAGTCCGACACCTCGAACACGTCCGCCAGGTTGTGGCTGATGATAACGACGGCGACGCCAGAATCGGCAAGACGCCGCACAAGTGCCAGCACCTGTTCGGTTTGTGCGACGCCGAGTGCGGCCGTGGGTTCGTCGAGGATGACCACCTTCGCCTTCTGCAGTACGGCGCGGGCGATCGCCACGGTCTGGCGCTGGCCGCCGGACAGCGAGGAGACCTTCTGGCGCACCGATTTCATGGTCCGGACCGACAACCCCTGGAGCGTTGCCGTGGCGTGCTTCTCCATCTCCGGCTGGTTGAGCATGCGCTGGTGAATCTCTTCACGCCCCAGGAACATGTTCTGCACGATGTCGAGGTTCTCGCACAGTGAGAGGTCCTGGTAAACAACCTCGATGCCGTGTTGGGAGGCGTCCTTGGGGGTCGCGAGCGTGATAGGACTGCCTTCAAAGGAGAGGTCGCCGGAGTCGTAAGGCTGGGCGCCCGACAATCCCTTGATCAAGGTCGATTTGCCGGCGCCGTTGTCACCGACAAGCGCGCTCACCTTGCCGGGGAACACCTTCATGTTCACACCCTTGAGGACCTCCACCGGGCCGAAGCTCTTGCGGATGTCCTGTAGCTCGATGATCGGGGTTTCCACGTCTACCTCCTTAGCTACTGCCACTAGAGCGAGGTTGGTGGCCATGCGCACCGACTGGTGCGCATGGCCACCGCGACCGACTCAATTGCGGTGCATCTCTACGGCCTACTGGAGGCCGGCCTTCTGGCACGCCTCCGCGACCTCTTTGGTGCAGACGTCCGAGATCTTGGCGTTCCCGTCGTCGAACACAACCTTCATGTTTTTCGAGTCGACCACGACAGGGGTCTGTGGGATGAATGGCGTGCCGTCGGCGGCTGTCGTCGGAGCGGGCGGCTTCTCGCCGTTGAGCAGCTGCATGGACAAGTCCACAGCCGCCTGCGCCTCTAACTGGAATGGCTTGTAGACCGTCGCGACCTGCTTGCCGAGAAGGATGTTCTGCAGACCAGGCGGGCTCGCATCCTGACCGCTGACCGGAACCTTCTTGCCGTTCTTATCCAGCACCGAGATCACGCTGGCCGCGTTGAAGTCGTTCGCGACCCAGACCGCGTCGATGTCGCCCTTCATCGCGGTGTAGGCCTGCTCGAAGTAGGTCTGAACCTTCGCCGGCATCCAAGAACCCGGCGTCTCGAAGGCCGGCTTGATGCCCGCCTCGGACATGACCTTGTCAGCGCCGTCGTGGAACTGCTTGGCGTTGCCGTCCGTCGGATCGCCGCCGACGTAGACCACCTTGGCCGTTGCCGGGTCCTTGCCCTCAGCCTTAAGGCCATCGACGATCATCTGACCCTCGAGCTCACCGACATGGAAGTTGTCGAACGAGATGTAGTAGTCGGCACCCTCGATCGGCCGGTCGTAGGCAATCACCGGGACGCCCTGCGCCTTCGCCTTCTGCGCGACCTGGACGCCCGCCTGGTTCAGGTCGACGAGCAGCATGACTGCGCATCCCTTGGTGAGCTGCTGCTGGGCGATCGTCGCGTACTTGCTGGTGTCGTTTTGGGCGTTCTGGATGTCCGTCTCCACGCCCTGGGCCTTGAACGCCTCCTCCAGCTGGGGACGGTCGCCGTTCTCCCAGCGGCTCGACGACGCTGCGTCAGGCAGGATGATGCACGCGCGCTTACCGGCTGCAGCTCCGCTTGTTGCTCCAGTCGCCTCCCCTGCCGGGGCGGCGGCCTCGCGGTTACATCCGGCGAATGAGATCGCGGCAAGTCCTGTCATGAGCACAGCAACGGCGGCTTTTTTGGTTAGAAGTTTCATCTGCTCTTCCTTGAGTACAAGTGAACTAACCCGATTGAGTGGGTCGGAAAGGCTTTCGAAAACCTTTCGAAGACGGGCCCAGTCTGGCATTTGGTCCCAGCAGTGTCAAGCAACTTGACCGGCACGATCAGGTAACAAGCAGGTCGCCTTCAGTGGGTGCCCAAAGGACGCCTCTACCGTCTCCTATGTCGCCAGAACCCGAACCGAGATGTGCCCGAACGGTGCCAGTGCGGCCACGCGCCATCGAACTCCAAGATCTCGACCGTGCCGGAGTCCGGCTGGCTCGATGTGCCGCTTTCGAGTATCAGCTCCAGCGCCTCGTCTTCGTAGTCGTCAGCGAGGTCCCGCACAAGGTCCATGCGGCCGGCAGCCACTGCTGCGTTTATCCGCTCTGCATAGTGTGCCTGCATGGAAGCCAGTCGTTCCTCAATCGGCGTTACCGGCATGAGCGCCTCCCATTTGCGGACCAAGACGTCCACTGCAGTTTACGTGTGTCCGCGGGCGAGGGCCCAGGCGTCATCCGGAGTGCTCTTCGGTAGCGTCTCAACCAATTCGCACACACCGATCAGGAGGAGTCATGGCACCGCAGCCCACGCGGGAGGACAAGTTCAGCTTCGGTTTGTGGACCATCGGTTGGCAGGCCCGGGACATGTTTGGCGAGGCGACCCGGCCCGTGCTGGCAGCGGTGGAGGCGGTCCACAAGCTTGCTGAGCTTGGGGCGTACGGCATCACCTTTCATGACGATGATCTGATCCCGCCCGGTGCCAGCAGCTCGGAGCGGCAGCGGATCATCGATGACTTCACCGTCGCGCTGGAGGAGACCGGGATCGTGGTGCCGATGGTGACCACCAACCTGTTTTATGACCCGGTGTTCAAAGACGGCGGCTTCACCAGCAACGACCGGAGTGTGCGCCGGTACGCGATCCGCAAGGTGATGCGGAACATGGACCTGGCCGCCGAACTGGGTGCGCAGATTTATGTGTTTTGGGGTGGCCGGGAAGGCTCGGAGGTCGACTTCGCGAAGGATGTTCGGGCCGCCCTGGACCGGTACCGGGAGGCGCTGGACCTGCTAGCTGAGTATTCGATCGACAAGGGCTACGGGCTGCGGTTTGCGATCGAGCCGAAGCCCAACGAGCCGCGAGGCGACATCCTGCTGCCCTCCATCGGTCACGCGCTGGCCTTCATCAACGAGCTGGAACACGCCGACATGGTCGGCATCAACCCCGAAGTGGGGCATGAGCAGATGGCGAGCCTCAACTACACCCACGGCATCGCCCAGGCGCTGTGGGCGGGGAAGCTGTTCCACATCGACCTCAACGGGCAGAAAGGCCCGCGCTATGACCAGGACCTGGTCTTCGGCCACGGCGACCTGCTGCAAGCCTTTTCCACCGTCGACCTGCTGGAGAACGGGGCACCCGGCGGAGGCCCCACCTACGACGGGGATCGGCACTTCGACTACAAACCGCTGCGCACCGAAAACATGGACGGTGTCTGGGACGTCTGCGCGCGCCAACATGGAGCTCTACCTGACGTTGCGCGATCGGGCACGCGCCTTCCGCGCCGATCCCGAAGTGCAGCAGGCGCTCGAGGCCGCCGGCGTCGGTGAACTCAGTCAGCCCACCCTGGGCGACAGCGAGACCCACCAGCAGCTGCTGGGCGACCGATCCGCCCTCGAGGACTACGACCTCGAGCCGGCCCGCACCCGGGGCTACGGCTTCGCCCACATCCAACGCCTCGCCCTGGAACATCTCCTCGGCGTCAGGTAAGACTCGGCGTAAGGAGAACGAACGTGGCTGTAGACCCCACGCGGGCCCTGGTCATCGGTGTCGACTTCGGCACTCTGTCCGGCCGCGCCTTGGTGGTCCGAGTTGAAGACGGCGCCGAGCTTGGCTCCGCGGTCCATGCGTACACGCACGGGGTCGTTGACGAGCGGCTGCCAACCACCGGTGTACGGCTGCCGCCCGACTGGGCGCTGCAGGTTCCGTCGGACTACATCGACGTGTTACGGATCGCTGTGCCGGAGGCGATCAAGGCGGCCGGCGTCGATCCCGCTGATGTGATCGGTATCGCAACCGACTTCACGGCCTGCACGATGGTTCCTACCACCGATGACGGCACACCGCTCTGTGAGCTGCCGCATTTCGCGGGCCGCCCCCACGCGTATATAAAACTGTGGAAGCATCACGCCGCCCAAGGCCAGGCGGACCGGATCAATGATCTGGCGGCTATGCGGGGCGAGAGCTGGCTGCCCCGGTATGGCGGCTTCATCTCTTCCGAATGGGAGTTCGCCAAGGGCCTGCAGGTCCTCGAGGAAGACCCTGAGGTGTATGCGGCCATGAAGCATTGGGTGGAGGCCGCGGATTGGATTGTCTGGCAGCTCACGGGGACGTATACGCGCAACGCGTGCACCGCCGGCTATAAGGCGATCCGGCAGGACGGCAGGTATCCGAGCCGGGAGTTCCTGGCCGGGCTGAATCCCGACTTCGCCGATTTCGTCACTGATAAGGTCGAGTGGCCGATCATCGATCTCGGCGACCGCGCCGGGAGTCTGTCGGCGCGGGCGGCGGAGTGGACCGGCTTGCCGGCGGGGATAGCGGTCGCCGCGGGGAACGTCGACGCCCACGTCACCAATCCGGCTGGGCAGGCGATTGAGCCCGGTCAGATGGTGGCGATCATGGGCACCTCGACCTGCCACACGATGAACTCCGATCAGCTCCATGAAGTGTCGGGCATGTGCGGTGTCGTGGACGGCGGGATCACCAAGGGCCTGTGGGGGTACGAAGCGGGTCAGAGCGGGGTCGGCGACATCTTCGGTTGGTTCGTGCAGAACAGCGTCCCGGAGGGCTACGCGGCTGAGGCCCGGTCACGCGGGATCGATCTGCATGAGCTGCTGGCGGAGAAGGCAGCCGCGCAGCAGGTAGGCGAGCACGGCTTGCTGGCGCTGGACTGGCACAGCGGCAACCGATCGATTCTTGTCGATCATGAACTGTCCGGCATGATCGTGGGCCAGACGCTGGCCACCAAGCCGGAGGATATCTACCGGGCCCTGATCGAGGCGACCGCGTTCGGCGCGCGCACCATTGTGGAGGCGTTCAACGACGCCGGAGTGCCGGTGCGGGAGTTCGTCGTCGCCGGCGGTTTGATCAAGAACGCCTTTCTGATGCAGATCTATGCCGACGTGCTGAACATGCCGCTGAGCGTGGTCTCGTCGGAACAGGCGCCGGCTCTCGGCTCGGCCATCCACGCTGCCGTGGCCGCTGGTGCTTATCCCGACGTGGCGGCTGCTTCGGCTGTCATGGGTCGGGCAGAGAAGAACGTCTACCAGCCGATCAAAGCCAATGTCGCAGCCTACGACGAGCTCTTCGAGGAATATCGCGCCTTGCACGACTACTTCGGGCGCGGAGAGAACAAGGTGATGCATCACCTTCGCGAGGTACGTCGGCGGGCACACGGCAGCGAGTCAGGGGCGACGGCATGAGCGTGGATGCTGAGATCCGTGATGTGGTGCAGCAGATTCGTCGCGAAGTCGCAGACTTGCATGATCATCTCCCGCGGAACTCACTGGTGGTGTGGACTGCTGGCAATGTGTCGGCGCGAGTCCCCGGACGGGATTTGTTGGTGATCAAGCCGTCTGGTGTGAGTTATGACGACCTGTCTGCCGACAACATGGTAGTTACTGATCTTGAGGCGAATCTGGTGGAAGGCGATCATGCGCCGTCATCGGACACCGCGGCGCACGCCTTCGTCTACAGGCACATGCCTGAGGTTGGCGGAGTGGTGCATACCCATTCGACGTATGCCACTGCTTGGGCTGCTCGCGGTGAACCGATCCCGTGTGTGTTGACCATGATCGCCGACGAGTTCGGCGGTGACATTCCGGTGGGACCGTTTGCGCTGATCGGCGACGAATCGGTTGGCCGCGGGATCGTTGAAACCCTGTCAGGGCATCGCTCTCCAGCGGTGTTGATGAAGAACCACGGCGTGTTCACTATCGGCGTGTCGGCGAAGGCTGCGGTGAAGGCTGCGGTGATGTGTGAGGACGTTGCTCGCACCGTACACATCGCCCGGCAGATTGGTCAGCCTTTGCCGATTGCCCAGGAGGATGTGGACTCGCTTTTCGAGCGTTACCAGCAGTCCTACGGCCAACGTTGATCACATCGCGAACGGAGGAAGATCATGGCAGCGGCGCCTAACTGCTGGTTCTTGACCGGAAGCCAAGGCCTTTACGGTCCTGAGACGCTCCAGCAGGTCGAGCGCCAATCTCAAGAGATCGTGAACCAGCTCAATGGGTCAGGTCAGCTGCCGCTGCACGTGCAATGGCAGCCCGTGCTCACCGATGCCGAAGCCATCCATCGGGTGATGCTGGAAGCCAACGCTGACCTCGACTGCCTGGGCGTGATCGCCTGGATGCACACCTTCTCCCCGGCGAAGATGTGGATCGCCGGTCTCAATGCGCTGCAGACGCCGCTGCTGCATCTGCATACTCAAGCCAACGTGACCCTGCCGTGGGCCGAGATCGACATGGATTTCATGAATCTGAACCAGGCCGCCCACGGCGATCGCGAGTTCGGATATATCCAGACCCGCCTCGGCGTCCCGCGGAAGACGGTGGCTGGGCATGTCTCCGATCCTGTTGCGGTCGCTCGTGTTGCAGCGTGGCAACGCGCGGCGACCGGGGCCGCGGCGGTGCGGCGGCTGAAGCTGGCGCGGTTCGGGGACAACATGCGTGATGTTGCCGTCACCGAGGGCGACAAGGTCGAGGCGCAACTGCGCTTCGGGGTGTCGGTGAACACCTACGGGGTCAACGACCTGGTCGCTGTGGTGGACGAGGTCAATGACGCCGAGGTTGACAAGCTGATCGAGCAATACGCCGACAGCTATGAGATCGTGCCGGAGCTGGCGGTCGGTGGCTCACGCCATGAGTCGCTTCGCTATGGGGCGCGGATCGAGGCGGGGTTGCGCGCCTTTCTGACCGACGGCGGTTTTGGAGCGTTCACCACCAACTTCCAGGATTTGGGCGGCCTACGCCAGCTCCCGGGCTAGCGGTGCAGCGGTTGATGGCCGACGGCTACGGCTTCGGCGGCGAAGGCGACTGGAAGACCTCGGTGATGCTGCACACCATCAAGGCCATGGGCAGCAACGACTCCCGCGGCACGTCGTTCATGGAGGACTACACCTACCACTGGGGGCCGGGGACACCGAAGATTCTGGGCGCCCACATGCTCGAGGTCTGCCCCAGCATCGCCACCGGCAGACCACGCGTCGAGATCCATCCGCTGAGCATTGGCGACCGGGAGGATCCGGTACGGCTGGTCTTCGACGCCGAGCCAGGTCCAGCCATAGTGGTTGGCATCTGTGACCTTGGTGATCGGTTCCGGCTGGTGCTCAACGAGGTCACCGTGGTCGAGCCGGACGAGCCGCTGCCCAAACTGCCGGTAGCTCGAGCCGTGTGGGAGCCGCACCCGGATCTCGCCACCTCAGCAGAATGCTGGCTCGCCGCCGGTGGCCCGCATCACACGGTGTTGTCAGCTGCCGTCGGCACTGAAGAGCTGTCCGATTTCGCGACGATGATCGGGACTGAATTGTTGATCATCGACGAGGACACGACGCCTCGCCGCTTCCAGCAGGAAATTCGTTGGAACGCGGCCTACCACCACTTGGGACATCGGCGCTGAATGCGGCCCTCATTGGGCCTCAGGTGCCAACGACTGCCTGGAGATCGCGGCTCTTCGCGCTCGAACGGCGTACCACGAGCTCTGGGGTAAATCGAACCTGCTGATGATCATGCGGCACGTCGCGCTCATTCGCCTCAATCTCCTCAAAAAGCAGCTCGGCCGCCCTTTCGCCAATGGCTAGCCGAGGCTGACGGATTGAGGACAACGGGACTGCAGCAGCCGCCGCGAACGCAATGTCGTCGTAGCCGACAATCGCCATATCGTCCGGCACCCGCATTCCAGCAGTCACAAAACCCTGCAGCAAACCGATCGCTAGCAGGTCATTGGTCGCGAATACCGCGGTCGGCCGCTCTGAGCTGGGCATGGCGACTATCTCTTCCGCGGATCGGACGCCTGAATCAACATCGAGATGCGGGGTGGAAATAACCAGCAGCTGCGCTGACCCGTTGTGTCGAGACCTCGCAAGCTCGGCGCCCAACCGTCTGTCCGCAACTTGTCGGAGATTTCCCGGCCCGCCAATCACACCAATCCTCGTGTGGCCCTGGTCAAGCAGGTGTTGGACGGCCAGGCGTCCGCCCTCGACGTCCTCAACAGATACCGAGCAGAAGTCTGATTGGTTTGCCGCGCGATCCAGAAGCACGACAGGGATTCCCCGAAGCTTGAGCTGTCGGACCCGCTCGTCAATGTCCCAAATGGGTGCCAGCAGTACCCCACGAACCCTCTGTTGCATCAATACCAGCAGTTGTGCGCTTTCACGATCAGATTCCTGTGCGCTATTTCCGACCTGAACAGAGTAACCATGCTCATATACGTAGTTCTCGGCACCAATCACGAGATCGGTGAAAAAGGGATTGGCGATATCCATGACAATCACGCCAATGGAACGACTACGCCCCGCCCGAAGCTGGCGCGCCGGCTCATTCGGAATCCAACCGAGCTTTGCGATCGCAACCTCTACCTTGCGTCGTGTCGGCTCCGCAACTAAATCCGGCGAGTTCAGAACATTAGAGACAGTGCCAAGCGAAACCCTGGCCAGGGCGGCGACATCTTTCATGCTGACTGTGGTCTTGCGAGCCGCCATGTACCCGCTTTCTCTCCTGGTCCTATTGAAAGCTTTTGGGGGTCAGGTTTCCTGACTTCGTGCAGGGTCGCCTAAAGACAAATTGCTGCGCTAATGATACCGCAGGAGCACCTAACGTCCGCTTGTCGCGCGCGCCTGGTGAGCGCTCCCTCGGTCGCCGGTGACCCGCTTCCCTCGCCGGTCGAAGCTGGCACGCACCCCGTAAAATTTGCCGTCCCTACCGCTGTGTCGTGCATAATGAGCCTCCTACCAGATCTGCCTGGAGGGGGCGGCTAGATCATCGTGGCGGACGCATTGGAGCCCAATGACCAACCGCACAGACATGGTGTCGCCTGACGCGCTGGTGCTGACACACGCACTCGAGAAGCTTCGGGCGCGTGACGGACTGACTCATTCGCGGCTGGATAACAGCCGCAGCGTTGAAGCTGCGCCGCTTTTGGGCCTCGCTGCGGTCCGGCGCCACGCCGCGGTCCACGACATCGAGCTGGCGCAAGCCGCACTCGATGTCATCAAAGAATGCGTACGCGAAAGCCTTCACGGCTCACACTGCATCGTGGCGGATGCAGTCTTGGCGCTCGGGACCTTCTCCGAGGCCTACACCCGGAACGGCATCGAGCCGCGTATAGATAAGGCGCTGCACTCCGACTTGTTGGGAAGGCGACGTAGCACCCTGCTGTCGAACTGGCGCCGGCTGCATGAAGCATTGGGTCTTCCACCAGCCGAGCCGCCGAGCGACCGCGCGCTACGCGGGACGATAGAGCGCGATGTCCTCCGCGAGCTTGCGCGGCAACTCATAAGGCGTGAGGAATATTCACTCGGCGCCAAGAGCGTGGTCATGCCATACGCCTCCGAGAACTCTTCTCGGAAAATGCCGATGTCCCGGCCTGGCAGGGTTATCGTCGTCGGTGGCGCAGTAATGGACGCCACTTTTCGTACAAAGGTGCTCCCACCAATAGGGACCTCAACTGAGGCATACGGGTTTCAGCTCGCGCCAGGCGGGAAAGGGCTTTGGCAGGCGGTGGCAGCGGCCCGGCTAGGGCTTGATGTAGCGCTGGTTGCGGCAGTGGCCAATGACCGGTTCGGCCATGAGATCGTCAATTATTTGCAAGACGAGGGCGTCGATACGTCTCTGCTGAAGCTGGTCGATGATGCGCATACCCCATTTACGGGCGTCATCGAGTTCGAGCTCGGCGATAGCCTTGCGCTCAATTGGCCGAATCAGAGGGAGGTACGTCTTGACATTCGTGATGTCGACCGGCTTGGTCAACACTTTGCGACCTGTGACGCTGTACTGCTGACGTTCGAGATTCCGCGCGAGACTTTGGAGTACACCTTATCCCTAGTGAATAGGCTTGATGAGCCAAGGCCAATTGTCATCGTCACACCCGGGACAGCCCTATCCTGATACCGGGCTTTCTGGCCAAGCTCTTTCTCAGATCGACTACCTTGTGGCGCACCCTTGGGAGCTCGGTCGTTATAGGCCTCCGGATCGCCAGTCATTTGACATCGATGTCGCCGCTCGGCAGTTGCTGGCATACGGCGTCGAGACGCTCTGCGTTCCAACAGATGGGGGATGTACTGTCTACTCGGAACCACTCGGGACATTTAACGTGCCCACCTTCCCATCCCCATACAAGGAGTCCTCAGTGGCACGAGACGCATTCTGCGCGGCACTTGCAGCCAAATTGATAGATAGCGAACGACACTTTTCGGAGGAGGTTGCTCTGTGGGCGACGACCGCGATGGCCGCAGAAATTGCCGATCATCCCTTGCCGAACCCAATGCCTGACCGACGGCGCGTGGAACAGCTCCTTGAGCGATCTCGATTCAATATAAGCCCGCGTGGCGCTCGGATCAGCGATGCAGGCGACGCCTCTCCTGAGCAGGCACAACCTTTGTTTCCCCATTGACACTGCAACAATAGATCATTGAATCCAGCAGTCGGACCTTGCTCTGCTGGAATCTTCCGGGGTATTTGGCTTGCAATTCGATAAGACTTGCAGTGCCGTAGCGTTCGCGTAATTGTCGAGGGGTTACATGGCGGCCGTTCTCGTAGAGGTAGGGCCGCGCCTTAACAGTCATCCACTGTTGCCAGTTTGACGCTCGATAACTGCTCCCCGTGAAACCCAAGTTTGGGTCTACGGCAGTGACAAGCAGATCAGCGGATGGCAAGTTTCGACGAAAGTAAAGTTCGAACCTTTGACAGGAGCGATGAAATCGCATTGGCTGGCGCACTATCGACAGAATATACCCGCGAGACATCCCAGGCCCGTCTGGCCGAATAGCAAACTGCGCCCATATTTGACTTGCAACGCACTTCCATTCGAGGCGGAGATACGCTGCAGAGACTAACCGGGAGCCTGTCGATCGGATCGACCAGCGCGAAGTAGAGAGAATCCTGACGAGCGCTCCGAAGGTAGTGAAGCGACGTTAAGAGCGGGAGCGGCGCGCGAGGGGTCGATCACCTCGAAGGCCAACTCACGTAGTGAGAATTTCTCGACAGGTAGGTGGTTCCTGGCGGCCCGTGCGTCACCGCGCAGTCGTTCGGCGCTGATCCTCAGTTCCCGCTGTGCTTGCCATCTCGTAACCCACCCTTTGTAGGAGGCGACTCGGGGCAGGTGAAGCAGAGCACGCACAGCGAGTGCGCGAGGCTCAACACCCACCCTCAGAGCCGTCTCCCTCACCAGGGCAGCGAAGGAAGAGGCGCGGCGAGAAGCTGCGGCACTCATCGAGATGTAGTCGCAAGTCGGCGCCCGATGGACCGATCGCCGCTCCCGGGCGATGCGATAGCTGCGGACCGTTGAGCGTACGCGCCTTAAGACCACCTCCCCCGAGCGCACACGGGGAGCGTTAGAACCCTCGGACGAGTCGAGCGCAGTCGGCGCAATATTTGCTGCCACAAAAAGAACTCGCGCTCCTATGCTGCTGCCAATCTCGTGCCAAAAGGCAGCGCGAGCTCTCGATCTGGCAGAGGATGTCCACCGCAGGCCTGACAAACCCTTGTGCACCGCGATCCATGCGCCAGTTGGGCTTATCACTGCTACCAATTTGTCTGGTTGACAGACTACTGCCGTCATATTGAATGAGATCAAAGCAAGGGCTAGCTAGCGCGGCTATCCAAACCGAAATTGCCGACACATTCGTCAGTGTCGCGCAATCGACTCGCCCGTGGGCACGAGGATTCGGAAGGAGGAAGGCCATGTCAGAGACTGGTACTGACGGCAGTGTTGCTAATAATCGGTATGGTCGTGCTGGTGATTTGCTTTTGGAAGCAAATCGCAATGTTTCTCCTGCTTGCTGCCGGCACCGTGTTTTGCTTCGGGATCTATTACATCGTAAGCACAATTGGCTAATATGTAACTTGATCGACAAATCGCCGTCTCGGCAGTCTCTGCGGAGAGACAAGTGCTGATCAGCCACGGCGCGCGATGACCAGAGACTGCGATTGGCCAGGCTTGGCCAGTGCCGCGTTGGCGATCATCGCAGGGTCGGCCAGCGTAGCCTTGGGCCTCGCCGCCGCCTCAATGTCGGTCACGGTGGCCATGCAGTTGATCGGACGGCCACTCGGTCCCGGCGTCACCGTCCAGGTGTCGACGCCTCGCACGGAGGGCGACTAACGGGTTTGAAGATGCGAGGACTACCGCTAACATGGTGCGGGTACGTCGAAGCTCAATGCTTCTGTGGTAAGCCATTTAGGGTGTGCAAACGCGCCCGAACACTATGCGTACAGCGCAGTGCGCCTTTAGGACGCTCGTCGGAGCCAGCGCGCTGTCTTCGGGCGTCTCCTCGACACAACAATCAATTGCTGCTTCACGCAATTGACCGAAGGTGCCAAGGAGGGCGAAGTGCCCGATTTATTGGTAGAGATAGACGGAGGCAACTATTTGTCGCCTGATGCATTTCTCCGCGAACTCTCGAACTACCGAATAATTACGAACCCGTCTTGGGCGATTCAAGGGAGCTATTGGCCGGGAGTTGGAGCCCCGCAACCGCTTATCCGGGGAGTGTGACCGCGTCGCGCTGGTCTGCTGGTAGCCCACACGGGCAATGTGGCGTCTCCTCGGCGTGGCTCGCCGTAGTACTTCATCGCGAATACTCGATCGGCTCGACATTTTGCCAGGGATCGCTTGTCTTTAGTGAACACGTCGCAGAGGATCTCCTGGACCACTGTTGGCTTGAGATATCCCGGAGTCGGGCGAGGAGCTAGTCCTGGATCTCACATGCGATCAGGCGCGAGGATTCGATAGACAGATTGTCTTCGATCTACGGGCAGACCTCGATCAAGAGAACGTCCACTACATCCCACGTGAACGGGTGGACATCTCTGATCTGCCCAACAATCCGGTTTGGCCGAGGTATCAGAAGCTACTCCACAACATGGCTGCTTAGGCGCCGGCTTCCGATCGGTGCGAACAGTCGTGTCACACTTCTCAAGTACGGCGTGCAACCGACACCAGCCCTTATCCACCCTCGGCGGCGATGCGGCAAGGCGACGTGCTGCCCCGCTACGACCAGGGCAGCACTAGAAGGAAGCACTGCTAGATGATCTTGGAACCCTAGGGAGTGGTCTCCCACAGGCCGAGCACGTTCCCCTCGGGGTCCTTGAAGTAGGCGAATGCGCCCATACCGGGGATCGCGGTCCGCGGCGTGACGGTGGTGCCGCCCTCCGCCTCGACCTGCTTGAGCGCATCGTCGATGCCATCGACGTCGATGGTGATCACCGGTGACGTTACGCTGCTCTCGTTTCGCACGAACATGCCGCCATTGATGGCGCCGGGTTCGGTGGGCTGCTGGGTCTGCTCATCTACGTCTGTGGTGATTACGGACGTGTACTCGCCCTCGTTCATGGGCACCGTCTGAAGCTCCCAGCCAAAGACAGAGCCGTAGAAGCTCTTCGCTCGATCGAGGTCGTCGGTCGGAATCTCAAAGTGCACGACCTTGCTCATGATCATCTTCCTCCTGGATGAAATGGACCTACCTACAACCTACGAACTGATTCCGGATCGCCGTCAACCGGGGTGAGCCTCTACGGCTGGTACGGCGGTGCCACACCCCAGCCCCATCGAGGTACGGGTGCATGCTCGACGATGTCGTCGGCGTCGCTGGAGTTGTGCATCGCGAGGCGGCTGCCCCACTCGGCGTACCCCATCACCGCAGCCCGGAATTCGGGATCGTCCGGGAGAAGGGCATCATCTGCTGCACGGGAGAGCAGTGTGACGAACCGGAGACGCTGCTCGGCGGTAATCCGCAGCCCACGATGTTTCGAGAGCATGTGCTCGTATCCACCCAGGCTCTCGGTGTACGCCGCGGGTCCGCCCATCACCTCACACCACCAGGTCACAACATCGCGCCGGTGTTGATCACTCACCGTGCCGCCAAACAGCGGTGCGAGAAGTTCTTCGTCCTCGACGAGGTCGTAGAACCGACCCAACCAGCGCTCGAAAGCCGGACGGCCACCGGCCCAGTCGTAGATCGTGGGGATCTGACTGCTCATCTAACCTCCCGCAGACTGTCTGCCTGCTGCCTGCAATGTGTACGCTCCCTGGCCATGATTCTTACGCACCGTGCGCAGCCGAGCCGCCAGCATCAGTCTCGTTCGAGCAAGGCCTTGAGTGCGGCAAGGTCCTTCCGGTTGGCTCGCTGCATGGCTGCCGCCATGACCGGCGCGGTAAGGCTTGCGAAACCAGATGGAGTTCCACGGTTACGAAGGGTCATGTGCGTACGCCGGTCAGGAAGGTCCGTCCAGGTATAGGTCGTCTCCATCGGGAATGAGCCTTCGGCCGTCGCCATAACGAGTCGCTCTCCAGGGACGAAATCGGTCACTTCGTAGGTGTACGAAATTGTGCGACCCAAGAAGCGCGCGACGAAAGCGAGGCGGGTCCCGATGGCCAGAGGCTTCTCGGTCTCCCACGTGACGCGATCAATGTTGGCGTACCAGTCCCGAACATGATCAGGATCGGCAGCATAGGCGGCCACCACCTGACGCGGTCGAGCGATCTCAATCGGCGGTGGTGACATCGACCGGTTTCAGACACAGCTCGCCGCTGGGGCTGGTGGTCGCTGCGCTCCCGCGTCATTTTGAATGCACGAAAACCGGTGCAGCAACTCCGGTCTCGACGTACCGCTTGAGTTGAACCATCACCTGGCCCCACACGTAGGCCACCTGGCCTTGCTCCGTCTCGTCGTGAATGTGCCGTGCCGGAACGCGACCGTCGAACCCCCATCACTGCCGGAAATCTCCCAACGAATATCGGTGCCCACCCACTGCGGAGGGAAGGTCGCTGTACGCCAGGTGATCATCTTGTCTTCGGACTGGGTGAGAACCAAATCGAACAGTAACGGTGCATCCGGAAAGCCCAGCATGAGCGTCTCGCCGACATCTGCCGGAACGTCCGCCTTGTCAGTCCAGAAGCTGGCGATCCCGTCGGAGGTGGTGAGCGCCCGACGAACCGCATCAGGCTGGGCGTCGACATCGAAGGTGAAGAGCACGTCTCCCATGATCAAGGCCTTTCATTTCAGTGATGACTGAAGCGTATTCTCATTTCAGTCTGCAGTAAAGTGACTGTGTGGATGTGCTTCAACTGGTGGCAGAACCTCATCGGCAGGGCATCTTGCGGCTGATCTGGCGAAACGAGCTGCCCGTCGGCGAACTCGCCAGCCGTCTCGACCTGAGCTACTCGGGTGTCTCGCAGCATTTGGCGCGACTGCGCGAAGCCGGATTCGTAACAGTCCGACGAGACGGCAAGCAACGCCTGTACCGTGCCGATCGACAACGACTGGGGCCGCTCGAAGCCTTTCTTGAGTCGTTCTGGGCCGGGCAGCTCGAGCGCCTAGCCACCCTCGCCGAGGAGGCTGAGAAGCAGTGAGCGATGTTGTCGTCACGCGCTGGATCGCCGCGTCACCCCCAACGGTGTTCGCATTCTTCACTGATGCAGAGCGCTGGACTGCTTGGCAAGGTGTCGGCGGAAAAGTCGATGCACGCGCTGGCGGCGCGCTCCGCGTGATCATGCCGGATGCCGCGGCTGCGTCGGGCCAATTCCTTGAGGTGGTGCCACCGCGGCGGATCGTCTTCACCTGGGGTTGGGAAGGGAATGGGATTCCTGTCCCGCCAGGATCCTCGATTGTCACGGTCGAGCTCGAGCCGGCCGATGGCGGAACGATGGTCCGCCTTGACCCACAGCGGACTGCGGCCCGCCGACGTACGGGAGCTCCATCGCAGCGGGTGGGAGCGCTACCTTGGCCGGCTGGCACATCGCGCAACGGGAGAAGACCCCGGCCCGGACCGCTTCGACGACTAGTTCGCTGATCAAGCTGCTTTGCGAGCGGCCGACGGTAGCGGATCCCAGATGACGCCATCTGGCCGCAGCAGCACGCCCTCGGGCTGATCCGCACCCAGCGCGGCTGCGGTCTTGTGATCAAGAAGGTGCTCAGTCACGGGAGGAAGATGCGGCTGATCGTCAGACTGCGACGACAGTTGAGCAGCGCTCAAGCGGGTGAGCCTGGGACCGAGGAGGTCCAGGCTCGAGACACGGCCATCAGCGCTGTCAATCCACACGTGCCGAAGCCTGCCGCCGAGATCGAAGCGCACCTCCTCGCTCATGCTCCGACGGCTGCCCAAGGGATCGAGGGATCGAGCGAGGTTGTGCTCTGCAACAGGACGCCGTTCTGTTTCGTAGGTGTTCAGGAGCGAATCCGGCGCCCAGCCGTTGAGCACCCAACTCAGCTTCCAGCCAAGGTTGAACCCGTCTGCGATGGCGGTGTTCATCCCCGTGCCGCCACGGGGAGTCACCCGGTGCGCGGCATCACCAATGAGGAACGCAGCGCCGGCTCGGAAGCGTTCGGCGATGGCTGCGGAGAACGTGAATCTCCTATGATCCAGCACCCGTACGGGTAGATCCGGAACGCCCGATCGCAGCCCGAATCCTCCACATCAGCTCAGCTTCGGTGAGATCGGCCACGCGCCCCAACCGAGGATCCCAGCTGAAGCCGTAAACCCAGCGGTCCCCCTGCCCGGCGGGCAGAAACGTGCCGGGAGCAGGAGCGTCGGTTACATAGATTCCGTAACGATGGCGGCCGACTACGTCCCACAGCGGCGCGCGAACCACGGTCGACAAGGATTGCAACACGTCTTTCGTGGATGGCATACCGACGCCGAGCCGTTGCCTCACCACACTGCGCGCGCCGTCCGCGCCAATCACGTACCGGGCCTTCACGACCTGGCTCACCCCACGGTCGGCAGTGCGCAACTCTGAGCTGCAGTCCGCTGGTCGCCTCCCAGACGTCCTCGACTGTGACTCCGATCTCGACGCACGCGGCAGGAAGTCTTCGCAGCTCGTCGAGCAGCACGGTCTCGAGGTGATCTTGCGGTGCTGCAGCTGGCCGTGTGGGGCTGAGACCAGCACTTTCGTTTGTGGTCGGGTAGCCGACCTCGATCACGCTCCCGGAAGCCGCGTCTGACAGCGTCGATGCTGCAAGCATCCGCCACTCCACCTCATCGCCGCCCGCCCGGATCTCCTCTTCCAGACCCCAAGACCGAAAGAGCTCCATCGATCGGAGGCTAACCACAGTCGCTCGAGGATGCGAAAAGACCGCCGTTCCGGCGGTTGAGCACCAGAACCGGCTTCCGGCCCTGGCGAGAGTGCTCGCGGCAACAAGCCCGGCTGGGCCAGTGCCAACGACAACGACGGGCCAAACGTTGCGCTGATCCGCGCACGTGAGAGCTGATGACATAGGCACAACAAGCCTTCCAATTTCACTAGACAGGCTGTCTTCAATTAGACATCATGTATTTCACAAGTCGCATTGTCAAGTGAAATATGGAAGACTGCACTCGCATGGGGCGGAAGTACCGGCAGCACCTCAGGGCTGAGACTGCCGAAGAGACCCGACGGCGCATCCTTGATGCTGTTGCTCAGCGCCTGCGCGATGCCCCCACCGAACCCGTCAGTCTCGACCAGGTGGCAAGCCTGGCCCGGGTGGCACGATCAACGATCTATCTGGCCTTCGGCTCGCGCGCTGGACTGTTCGATGCCTTCACCGAGGACCTTGCGGACCGCACAGGCCTGGCCCGCCTCACGGAGGCGGTGGCAAATCCTGATGTACGCCGACACCTGCGCGAGGGCATCGCCGCGGCGTACCGGATGTACGCCGACGACGTCGTGGTCTATCGGGTGCTGTTCTCGATGAACCACCTTGACCCCGCATCGCTCGGCGGCGCCGTCGAGAGGATGGAGGAAAGCCGAGCAGGTGGCATGGCCTATCTGGCCGGGCGGCTCGCCGAGGACTCGGTGCTTCGGGACGACGTCACGGCCGACCAGGCTGGCGATGTGCTGTGGGTCTTGTGCAGCTTCGAAACGTTCGACGCCCTGTACACCGGCCGGGGCAAGTCGCTCGATGAGGCCATCAAAGTGACCATTAGGACAGCCGAGCATGCGCTGTGTCGGCCGCCTGACATGCACGCCGGTGGCGGACATTCGCGGATGGCGCGTCCAAGATCGCAGGGTTGAGCCCACGTGGATCGGTGATCGAACGCTGGCTTGGGGACGCGTTGTCGGTGAGGACAAGGTCGCCATGGGCTTCATGACCGTGGACACTCCCAGCCGAGCGCCTTAATCGATGAGGGCATCATGTTCCTCATCGGCCCGCTCTTCCACGGTCCTTGGCGTGGGCAGGCCGCATCCAAACACACGGAAGCGAGTCGGATCGTATGGGCGCTGTTGATTACTCCGTGTGGATCCATGCGTCGCCAGAGGAAGTCTGGCGCGTGTATGTGGATCCGTCGCGGATCCCTGAGTGGCAGACCGGTTCCCCGGTCATCGAGGAGGTTCGCGGCTCAGGGGACAAGCCCGGTAGCACGTACGTGTCACGGCGGCGCCCTGGGGCCGCTCGCACAACCGTGATCGACGTCGACAAGCCGGGCCGGTTGATGACAAGCACCGAGGCCTATCTCGGGTTGCGATTCGACGTGACCTCCTCACTCACACCACAAGCGGGCGGCACCTTACTGCAGCTGCGTGCGCAGACGCATTGGCCTCGAGGGCTCGGTCTGCTCGGAAAGCTGGTCGAGGCGGTTATCCTCAGCCCTCGGGAGGCTCACAAGGAGCTTGGCCGGCTGAAGCGACTCATCGAGAGCAACCCCCAACCTAGACCTCGGCACATTGTCGCTCGCAAGCCCTTGAACCTGCCGCGACGTCAAGTTCTACCGTTGCAGAATGGATGATCATTCCGGACCACGGTGGCGGATCGGCCAGGTCTCGGCGCGAACGGGACTCACCACCCGGACGCTGCGCTATTACGAGGAACTGGGCCTGCTCAGTCCGTCGGAGCGGCTGGCTGGCGGGCATCGGGTCTATGCGAGTGAAGATCTCCGCCGCCTCTACCGAGTCTCTCTCCTCCGACAGCTCGGCCTTCCGCTCTCCGACATCGGCCGTGAACTAGACGACTCGTCGCGCGATCTGTCCGACACCATTGACCGACACATCGGGCAGCTTGATCAACGGATGGCGGCGCTCGGTCGTCATCGCGAGCGCATGATCACCGTCCGGGACTCCTTGGCCTCCGGCAGCCCTAGCGATGAGGAACTGCTGGAGATGCTGCACGACATGGCCGAAATCGATCATGGTCTCGCCCAACGGCTGACGCTGCTCGTGTACGACGACATCGAGGCTGTGCATGATCATCTGGTCGCGGTGTTCGGTTTCGGCCCGGGCACGATCACGCGCGACGAGTCAGGCCGCGTCGTACATGGCGAGCTGCATGTTGGCGACGGTGTTATCTGGATGCACCCGCCATCAGCCGAGTACCACCTGGTGTCGCCGTCAGGCCTTGGCGCCAGCACCCACTGCATGGCGATCATGGTCGATGATGTTGACCGCCACCACGAGGGAGCAGTCGCCGCCGGCGCCGACGTCGTATATCCACCAAAGAACATGCCATACGGCGTGCGCGAGTACGCGGCACGCGATCTCGAGGGCGGGTTGTGGTCGTTCATGACTCCGCTCGGTTCGGAAGGAGACCTGATATGAGCGCTCTCACCCCCTACATCTGCGTCAGCGACTCACGAGCGGCGATCGACTGGTACGGCGAGGTGTTCCAGGCGACGGTGAACGGCAAGCCGTATGTGATGGACGACGGGCGGGTGGGCCACGTCGAGTTGACGATCGGTAATGCGCTGCTCATGATGGCCGACCCGTTCCCTGAGGTAAATGTCGAGCCGCCCGACCCTTCGAACGGCAGCGCGGTGTCGTTGCATCTCGAGGTGGCGGACTGCGACTCGGTGGCTGCGTCCGCAGTACGAAACGGTGCCCGCCTTGACCGCGGCCCCGAATCCACTAGCCATGGGCGGTCCGCCACCTTCCGCGACCCGTTCGGGCATCGTTGGATCGTGAATTCCTGACAAGATTTCCGCCTGAGTCCGGGGGCCTCGCACGTACTGTCAGACCGCGTTAGTAATCTGCAACGAGCAGCCAATCAAGGATTCGGAAGGAGCAAAACGTGCCCTCAGTTCTCAACCCCTACGTCAGCTTCCGCGACAATGCCCGGGAAGCACTTGAGTTTTACAAGGATGTCTTCGGTGGCGATTTGTCGCTGAACACCTTCGGTCAGTACGGCGATCCGAATGCGCCAGGAGCTGACAACATCATGCACGGACAGCTCGAGACCGAGAACGGCTTCACACTGATGGCGGCCGACACGCCTCCAGGTATGGAGCTCAATCCCGGCGGCGGCAACATCACCATCAGCCTGAGCGGGGATGATGAACAGGAACTCCGCGGCTACTGGGACAAGCTTTCCGACGGCGGCAACGTGACCATGCCGTTTGAGAAGCAGATGTGGGGAGACCTGTTCGGCCAGTGCACAGACAAGTACGGCGTGGCCTGGATGGTAGACGTCGTTCAGCCGCAGAGTTGATCACCTCGGCTTGACCCTGGAAAACGCATCATCAGTGAGCCCAAGTGGTCCGGTCGGGCCATTCACGCGCTCACTGGTGATGTAAAGCCAGGGCATGTCACCTATCCACCAGTAATTGACTGACGCTGTCGGCGAACCAAGACGCGTAGCGGTCCGGGCTCCAGCCACGATGTCGCGTCAGGCGGCTGAAGACCACTGGGTCCATCAACATCCACACGGTGTCAATTGCGGCGGCTCTGTCGAGCCCTACGCGAAGCTTCGGTGCGCTCAAGCACGCCGTCAACGATCCAGGCCGCGGTGCGCTCCCGTTGAGATTCTCGATCCAAGATCAAAAGCTGGATGTCTGGGTCGGAAGCCGCCGCCTCGTACGCGGCGAGCACCACTCCAGCAGATCGAGCCTGCGCCTCGACAAGCACCTGCGCCACGGCTGAGAGGAAATCCGCAAGATCGCGCGCCGATTGCGCATCGGCCGCCCACGCCCGGCTCAGCACTGGTACCGGCTCGTCATCACCTGCGACAGCAACGTCGATCACCACATGCAATAGCTGCGCCTTGGTGCCAAACAAAAGCTCGACCGTGGGCACAGACACGCTAGCCTCGGCGGCGATGGCCCGCATAGTGGTCGCCGCGTAGCCCTGCTGGAGAAACAGCCTGCTCGCGGCTTCGATCACTCGCTTGCGGGTGTTCTGGGCTTGCTCGGTACGCGTTCCCGACACGTAGCCTCGTCTGGGCTTGCGCGCGACGGCATCGGCTGGCACGCGCCTCATATTAGCTATGGGTGAACCATAGGTAGAGCAGGAGGCAGAGATGCTTGCGGTGCGCTGAGCCTGTCAAAGCGCACCCTTCGGCAGGCACCGTCCTGAGCTTGTCGAAGGGCTCAGGGCGCATGGTCTGTTGCTGCCTCAATCCCCGACGGTTCCCAGATCACCCGTGCTGGGCGATGCGGGTCATCGCTGCATGGCGATAACGTCGGCCCTCAGGCGAACCGACTGGTTCGGAACCGATTACGACCTCTCGAAAAGGAGTCACCTCATGACCGATGAGGCTGTGCCCGTCTATGATGATGAGCCTGCTACGCCCGTCCTCGATGTACTCGCCACCATGACGGAGGCCGCGGTCGAGGCCAGCGATCTCGACCCAGCTGCGCAGATTCTGTTGCGGTTCGCCGCTCTCGTCGCCCTCGACGCAGCACCCGCTTCCTATCTCTTCCACTTCGGCGCCGGCGCCGAACAGGGCCTGACGCTGGAGGATGCCCAACAGGTTCTGGTCACGCTTGCGCCCGTGGTTGGCACCGCGCGCATCGTCTCGGCGAGCTCCAAGATCAGCAGGGCACTCGGTTTCGCTCTCGCGGTGAGTGAGCTCGCCGACGAAGAAGACGCCGACCAAATGTGATTTCAGTCCTCAGGAGCTGACTTCGGTGTCTTCGGGACGGCGCGCGCGAAGAAAAGGCCGGACAGGGCGACCAGGGCCAAGACACTGAGGGCAGATTTTAGTCCGTCGACCCGTGCTTGGTCGTTGGCCTCTATCGCCTCTGCTGCGACGTCAGGTGACACCCCGGCCTCATCGAGCGCAGCTTTGAGGTCCGCGTCGGACATGAAAGGAATCCCGGACGCGAGCTGGACATTGGCTTGGTCTTTGACCGACGACGGGATGTCCGGGTTCTCCGTGACGCTCGTCAGGAACGACGCCGTGAGGGCGGCGATCATGATCGATCCCGCCAGCGCCGTGCCGATGGCGGCGCCCAAGTTGGTGGCCGTGTTCTGAATACCACCTACCTCGCCGGTTAGCCTGTCAGGGACGGCCGAGACGGTGACCGCACCCAGCTGTGAAGCGAGAGCCCCCATTCCAAGGCCCATCAGCAGTAACGGGACGGTGACAATCGCAGCCTCTGCATCCGGCTCGAGAGCGACGATCAGTACTACTGTTCCCGCGAGCATGCCGAGCACTCCTAGCCGGACCACCAGGCGAGGTGATGCCCGCGGAAAGAACCTCGGGATGCCTACGGCTCCGGCCAACAGCGCGATGGACAAGGGGAGAATGCGCACACCCGTCTCCAGCGCAGATAGTCCCAGTGCCACTGAGAGGAACAGCGGGATCGTGAAGAACACGCCGGCTTGCACGAGGTACTGCACGAAGAACATGGTCAGCCCGGCATTCATCTCGCGATAGCGGAAGATCGAAGGCCGAACCAGTGGCTCACGTCCCTGCGTGATCAGATGCGCCTCCCATTCGAAGAAGGCCCACACCGTGAGTCCGCCCAACATGATGAGCCACAACGTCAGTGAGAGACCGCCCGGGGCGGGAGTGTCGCCCTTCGGACTCACCCAGCCCCAGTCCGACGATCGAAGCACGCCGTACACCGCAAGACCAAGCCCAATCGCAAGGAGTATCGCGCCGATAACATCGAGGGGGACTCGATCTGGGCGAGGTGGTTCCTCCATCCGACGAGCAAGGAACAGAATGAGCACGACCACGACGACTTCACCGACAAACACCCACCGCCAGGAGAAGAAAGTCGTCGCGAAACCGCCGATGAGCGGACCGAGTGCCACCGCGATCGCCCCAGCGCCCATCACCAGACCCGAACGCCTTGGGACGGCCTTCCGCTGGAACGTTGGCCGCCACGAGAGCGACCACGGCCGGCAAGATCATCGCGGCACCAATGCCTTCGAGGAAAGACCAGCCGAAGATCAGTATCGGAAGGTTAGGGGCGAGGGCTGTCGTCAGCGAACCCAAGCCGTAGACGATGCAACCGATCATGAAGATGCGCTTCCGGCCGTACATCGAGCCGAGCTTGCCGCCAGTGACCATGAACATCGCCATGACCAGCGTGTACAAGGTGATCGCCGTCTGGATCCCGGTGACGGTGGTTCCGACATCCTTGGCAACCGTCGCGATCGCCACGTTCATGACCGAGCTGTCGAGCAGCATCACGAACTGAGCGGCTGCCAAGGTCGGAAGCACCAGTCCGAGGCGCGCCCCTGCGTTCGTTTGCGCGTTTACCACGCTGACACGCTACCGGCGGCCAGCCCTGAGATCCGGCGGCGCGAGTTTCCTGTGGCGAACTCGGCAGTTCTTCACTTGGCTTGGGTGAAGTATCCGGACGGCCGACCGCGTGATCGGTCACTCCGCCCTGTGAGCACCCAACCAGTCGACCCAGGTGATCGACCCCCGCGGGCTGCCCGGCTCGCTAAGCGACATGGCCGCAGCAGCATTGCTGACAGCTGACGGCAGCGGGACCCGCATGGTGCGAACGGGACGCTGCCGGATTTGCCGCCACTGGTCGAAAGCCTCGGCGAACGTAAGGACTTCTGGGCCGCCAAAGTCGGCCAGGCGGCCGATCGGACCATTGCCTACGGCTTCGACGAGATAGTCCGCGAAGTCAGTCGTGTCCACCGGCTCCACCTGCAGGTCTGGCAACGGCACCATCGGGATCCGCGCCATCTTGCCGAGCATGCGGTCAAGTAACCAGTGGAACTGGGTCGCTCGGGCGATCGACCAAGGGATTGGACCTTGACGGATCAGGTATTCGGCCTCCAGCTTCCGTCGCAGGTATGGGACGCGGGGCTTGTCGATTCCGACAATGGAGACGTAAATGATATGGCCGACGTCTGCAGCAGCGGCCTGCTCCAAGAGCCGTGCCGTGCCGTCACGATCAACCTCGGAAGGGCTGGACCACAGGTCCTTGGGTACGACGTAGCCACGGCGCGCGGCCGGCGAAAGTGTCGCGGCGTGGATCACCGTCTGGCTGCCGGCGAGCGCGTCGGCAACACCTTCACCGGTGGCGAGATCTCCGCGAATCCACTGCACATCGGGATCTGATCCCGGCGATCGAGCCAGCACCCGTACGCGGTAAGGGCCCTTGAGTCGGGAGACGAGATCCCTGCCAAGGTGCCCGGTCCCACCGGTCACGAGAACGGTATCCATCAACCACAGCTTCCCATGATCGGCGGACTGACGGTTGCATGCCCCCGCGTCGCCGCGGGCGGCGTCCTACTCTAGGAAGCGATGCCGGAGGCTGCGTCAAGGTCAGCGCAGGATGCGCTGACACTCTTTCTGAGCGGAGACGTGATGCTCGGGCGCGGGGTGGACCAGATCCTCCCGCACCCTGGGGACCCGACCCTGTACGAGCACAGTGTGCGTGACGCGCGGACCTACGTTGATTTCGCGACCAGGGCGAACGGCAGCATTCCGCAACCGGTCGATTGGTCATGGCCCTGGGGAGACGCCTTGGACCTGCTCGAGCACGCCAACTGCGACGCCCGGATCATCAACTTGGAGACCAGCATCACCACTAGTGACGACTACGTCCCGGGCAAGGCCGTCCACTACCGGATGAATCCGGCAAATGCACAGGCGGTGGCGGCCGTCCAGCCGGACGTCTGCGTGCTGGCCAACAACCACGTGCTGGACTTCGGCCGGCGCGGCCTGCTGGAAACACTCGACGTCCTCGCCGCGTCTGGGCTTCCGACCGCGGGCGCCGGACGGTCTCTTCGCGAGGCTCGGTCGCCGGCCATCGTCCCGATCCCGAGGACTGGCGGACGGGTGCTGATCTTTGCCTTTGGTAGTCCGTCGAGCGGCATCCCGTACCAGTGGGCGGCCACCCAAGATCGTCCCGGCGTCCACCTCGTGCCCGCGTCTCGACGATGTAGCTGCCGATGAGCTGTGCCGCCGGGTACAAGAGATACGGCAACCCGGTGACTTGGCGATCGCCTCGGCACACTGGGGTTCGAACTGGGGATATCGAGTCGAGCCGGAGCAGATCCGCTTTGCGCACCGCCTCATCGACGGGGGCGTCGATTTGGTGCATGGGCACTCCTCGCATCATCCCCGGCCCATCGAGGTCTATCGCGGGAAGCTGATTTTGTACGGCTGTGGGGATCTGGTCGATGACTACGAGGGCATCCACGGTCACGAGCAGTATCGGCATGATCTTCGTCTGCTCTACCTGCCGCGCCTGGATCCGACATCCGGAGAGCTCGTCGAGCTGCGCATGGCACCGCTGCAGGCACGCCAGATGCGGTTGCACCGGGCCTCGCATCGGGATGCCAGATGGCTCAGAACCGTGCTGGACAAGGTGAGCCGCCACTTCGGGTCACGAATCGATCTTGGATCAGACGGGCTGCTCAGGCTACGTCGGCCGTCCTGATCCACCAATTCGCGATCCCGGCCGGCTCAGGTCCGCTAGCGTGGACGACTCAGTCACCGGTGAGGGGGACGGTCAAGCACGATGTGGCAGGCACTCGGCGAGCTGCTCCCGATTGCCGTTGCAGTCGCGATCAGCTCAGTGCCCATCACCGTTACGATCTTGATCTTGCTGTCGCCCAATCGCAATCGGGCCGCAGCTCCCCTTTCTTGTTGGATGGGTGATCTGGGGTCGCTGCCGTGATCATCTTCAGTTTGCTGGGCGCTTCGGCGCTTCCCGAGTCGCCCCTTGGGAGGCGCGATACGGCGACCGCCCTACTCGAGATCATGATCGGGGCTGCTCTGATCGTGCTCGGCGTGGTCCAGCTGCGACGACGCTCCCGGACCGAGCGCGCAGGGCTGCCGCGCTGGCTCTCCGCAGTCGACTCATTCGGAGCGCTGGCTTCCTTCGCGGATTGCTGTGCTGCTCGAACTTCCGACCGAAAGGGCTGCTGCTCGGGATGGCTGCAGGGCTTGCGCTGCACGCTGCGTCAGTGAAGGCCGGCGAGGATGCCGTGCTGATAGCCGTCTACATAGTGATCGCCACCTCGACCGTCGTGGTACCGATCGCCGCGTCGCTGATAGCGCCACGACGGATGGAGCCGAGGCTCATTGCGGCTCGGGATTGGCTGGCTCATAACGGCCGCATCCTGACGTCGTCCATGATGTTCATGATCGGCGTGGTGATCCTCGGCACCGGCATCGCCGAACTTTAGGAGCGCTCGGAGCAAGTTCAGTCGCAGGCGAAGAGCTCGACGAACCTCTTCGAGGATGTTGGGGACCTCGGTAACCCCGCTTGCTCGAGCCGCCGCCAGGACGGCATCAGCTTCCTCGGGCTTGAAGTAGCCGGCGTACTTGTAGACCTCGATCCGAGTGGCCAGACCGTCCAGGTCAAGCTCAGGGTGGAACTGGGTGGCGTAGACCCGTCCGCCAATGCGAAAAGCCTGCACCGGGCACCGCTCCGAGTACGCCAGCGTCACCGCGTGTGCCGGCAGCTTACTGATCGCCTCCTTGTGACCGGCGTACGCGCCGAAGGACGATCCGGCACGCTCGAAGAGTGGATCCTCCTGGCCCGCCCTGGTGACCTTGATGCGGATACCCCCGATCGGCTCGGCATAGGTTCGGTCGACAACTGCACCTTGGTGCCGGCCGAGCGTTCCGATTCCGTAGCAGGCGCCCAGGAAAGGGAAATCGCGTTCCACAACGTCATCCAGCAAGGCCGCCAGTTCGGCTTCCACTCGCCGCTGGGTCGCGGACTTGATCTCCTCGTGATCGCTGGCCTGAAACGGCCCTCCGCCGAGAATGATTCCCGACCACTGGTCAAGATCAACGGGACCGAGCTCCGTCTGCTCCATCCGGATCCGATGCAGCTGGCCTTCGTCGAGGCCGGTACAGCGCAGCATGGCGGCGTACTCATCGTCGGCGGCGACATCCTCGGCTCGGATCGCGAGCATCAGGAACGGCTTCACGTCCGCACCTTACGTGATCGGTGCCAGACTGCAGCCATGTTTGAGGTACGACCGTTGACGAACCAGACATGGGCTGACCTCGAGGAGTTGTTCGCCCTGCGCGGCGGATCGATTGTGCGTGGCTGCTGGTGCATGTATTACCGGAAGGCCGGCCCGGTAGGCATCGGTAAAGAGCACGGTCCCGGCAACAAAGGGGAGCTCCACGGGCTGGTCCGCTCCGGCGTTGTGCCGGGCCTCGTCGGTTATGCCGACGGTTCGCCAGCCGGGTGGATCAGTCTCGGGCCCCGCGAGGACTACCGCAAGCTTGAGCGATCGCGTGTCATGAAGGCCGTCGATGACACGCCGGTCTGGTCGATTGTCTGCACCTACGTCGCCAAGACGCACCGTGGCAAGGGTTACCAACACAAGCTGCTGGCTGGGGCCATTGACTATGCGCGAGAGCAGGGCGTACGGATGCTCGAGGCCTATCCGGTGGACAAGCCGGAACGCAGCCACGATGACTTCATGTTCTTCGGGTCACGGAGTCTGTACGAGCGGGCAGGCTTCCGCGAAGTGGTACGCCGGTCGCCGACACGGCTGGTGATGCGACGAGGGCTACGCCCGCGGCGGACCGGCACTTCGACGCTCGCCGCTGACAGGTACGCCGTCTATGCGCTGATTATTAGGCGAGCGCTTTCTGCTTCAGCTGGTCGAACTCGGCCTGAGTGATCGCGCCCTGGTCAAGCAGTGTCTGGGCTGAGGCGATCTGATCGGCTGGTGGTTTGGGCATACTCATGATCGGCGGCGGCACGTAGGTATCCGCTTCGTCGGCCGCGACCCTGCGCAGCCAGATGACGCTCGGCCATCCCCCTGCCCCGGGCGATGACATAGATCAAAACGCTCAAGAACGGCACGATGATCAAGAAGATGATCCATACCGCCTTCCACCAGCCGCTCAGATCCTGATCACGGAACAAATCGACCACAACCTGGAACAGCACGACCAAGTAGCAGCCGAAAACGAAGGCCCACACCAGCAGCCAGAAGAAATCCCCGAAACTGTTCACAACGCCCGCCCCTCGTCAGCCAGCGAGAATCTTCGCCTTCTGTGCGGCGAACTCTTCCTCGGTAAGAACTCCGGCCGCTTTGAGCTCTCCCAGCTTCTGAAGCTGAGTCAAGCATGTCGTCCTGGGCCGGTGCGGCTGGATGCGGCAGGCTGTGGCGGCGGAGCCGCATGCGCCTGCTGCTGCGCGGCCTGCTGCTCGTCGTACGCTTGCGCCTTTGCCGCCTGCTCGTCCTGGGCTGCCTGCTGATCCTCCTGAGCCGCCCACTTATTGGCCTGCCGCCGTGATACACGATTCGACACCGCGGTCGCGGTGCCGGCAACCACCGCAGTTCGCGCTACTCCACGAATGAGTCCCATTTGTTCGTCCTCTCTCCTTCTCTACGTCGCCTGAACCTGCGCCTCTTCAGCCTCGAGTGCGTCGAGCGCCGCGATAACCTCGTCGGCCGGAATGCGGCCGCTGGCGATGAGCTCCGCACCGACCCGCCTCATGGCCGAGACGAAAGGAATCGCCCAGGTGTTCTCGTACATGAGCAGAGCCACGACTTTCCCGGGCTCGATGAGGTCGGCGGCCTCCCGAAGGTCGTCGTCATCTATCAGCCCGGACTCGACACCTTCGAAAACGGCAAGGTCGAGAGTCCCATCGCCATCGAGATCAGCTATCGCGACCGCGGTGAACGTACCGTCGGCCTCACGCGTGACGGCCCTAAGGTCGAGGATCCGAATGATGCCGCGGTCGACCAGGTCGAGAAGGGCGGCGAGACCTTCTCCTCTCATTCTGGCTTCTGGGAATTCCACGGCCAGATAGTCGATCGGGCCATGATCCCGCGCTGTCATCCCCTGCTCGGTCATGTCCTGCTGTGTCATGTTCCACCTTCCACGCCAGCCGACGCGCAGATCTGCAGCGTCGTACGTCCGTTCGTCGCCAACTTTGACCCGATGCTCTCACCAACCAGCGCGGAGTGGAATCACCCTCCACGGGTGATCGATGAGATCAAGCTGAGCGAATGCATCCGATCTCCACGATGAAGCAAAGCACATGCCCTAGAGTGAGTCGCGGCTGGCGCGCCCCAGCTCTCCTCGACTCAAGCGGAAGGTTGGCGTAATGGACTTCTGGGACTTCTTCTGGCTCCTGGTTTGGAGCTTCTTCTTCGTGTGCTACCTGTTCGTGCTGTTCCAGGTCATCGCTGATCTGTTCCGAGACAAGGATCTGAGCGGGTGGTGGAAGGCGCTGTGGATCATCTTCTTGATCATCTTCCCATTCCTCTCGCTCATCATCTACCTGATCGCCCGCGGCAGGGGTATGGCCGAGCGGCAGGCGGGACAGATGAGGGAAGCTCAGGCCGCCACCGACCAGTACATCAAGTCGGTTGCCAGTCAGGGCGGCAGCCCCGCCGACCAGATCGCGTCTGCGAAGAGCCTGCTGGACAGCGGCGCTATTACCCAGCGGAGTTCGACCAGCTCAAGCAGAAGGCGCTGGCTTCCTGAGCCTTCAGGCCCATAGCTTGCGGCGCGTCTTCCTGGAAAGTGCGCACTTTGGGCCCGGTTTTAGGGCTCCGGGGCCCGAACCGGGCCATAGGTGCGCACTTCTTCCCCTGATTGCGTCGGCGACCAGTGCCGTTCTGAGGGTCGATGCCCACCCGCGAGGGCACGGCCTTGACGGCCGGCTCCAGCCGCATTCGCTGGCCCAGGGTTGACACTGGGAGAGATCGATGTCAGCAGCGGCCTAGGAACCCAAATGAGCGTGCGCTTCGGTCGTGGAGGACACGATGGACCGAGTCGGGCCGCCAGTCTCGGAGCTACGGGAACGCGGCCGCGACCACTACCGGCGGCGACTGTGGATCGCCGCCTTCGACGCCTTGTCCCAAGCGGACGAGATCGAGCCACTCGCTGCTGCCGACCTGTGGCTGCTCGCCTGGTCTGCGCACCTCACCGGACGCGATGAGGACTTCGCCCGAACCATGAGCCGGGCATACCGTGCTCACCTCGATGCCGGCGAGCCGCTGCCGGCCGCCCGGTGTGCCGGTTGGCTCGGCGCAATGTTGGCAATGGCCGGTGAATCCGGACCTGCAGCCGGTTGGCTGAGCCGAGCCCAACGCCTCATCGAACGCGAGGGGGTCGACTGTCCGGAACGGGGCTTCCTCTTCCTGCTCGCCGCGTTCGATCACGCCGACGCGGGCGATCATGACGCAATGCTCGCCGCCGCAACCCAATCCTTTGAAGTCGCCGAACGATTCGGCGACGCTGACCTGGCAGCCATGGCCCTCATCCTCCAGGGACGTGCGCGGCTCGCCCGGGGGGAGACCAAGGCTGGCTTGGCCTTGCTCGATGAGGCCATGGTCTCGGTGACCACCGATCAGCTCTTGCCGGCGCTCACGGGGCTCGCTTACTGCAATGTGATCGACGGTTGCCAGGAGGTGTACGACCTGCGCCGCTCCCAGGAGTGGACTGCGGCGCTCACCCGGTGGTGCGACGGTCAACCCGACCTCGTTCCGTACGCTGGCCAGTGTCTGGTGCACCGGTCCGAGCTCTCGCAGTTGCACGGCGACTGGGCTCGAGCCTGGACGAAGCGATCCGTGCGTGCGATCGGCTCGCGGGACGACCAGCAATCGCCAACGCCTATTACCAGCTGGCCGAGATGCATCGTCTGCGGGGCGAGTTCACCGAGGCCGAGCTGGCCTACCGTCGTGTCGGGGAGTTCGGGAGACAGCCCCAGCCAGGTCTGGCCCTTCTGCGGCTCGCGGAGGGCCGTGTCAGTGTCGCAGCCGCCGCTATTAAACGGGTACTCGACGAAGCCTCGGATCGCCCCAGCCGGTGCCGGGTGCTGCCCGCGTACGTCCAGATCATGTTGGCTGCACACCAAGTCGGCGCGGCCCAGAACGCAGCTGATGAGCTGGTCACGATCGCCGAGGCGCTCGGGGCACCCGTTCTCCGCGCCGCGGCCGCGGATGCGCCAGGGCGCTGTGTTGCTCGCACAAGGTGATCCGGCGGGTGCCTTGATCCCCCTTCGTCGGGCGGTGTCGATGTGGCGGCAGATGGACGCTCCTTATGAGTCAGCGCGGGCCCGCGTCCTGGTCGGGCAGGCCTGCCGGGAGCTTGGTGATGCCGATAGTGCAGAGATCGAGTTCGAGGCTGTAGGCCAGGTCTTTCAGAAGCTAGGTGCGGCACCAGATGCCGAGCGGCTGCGACAATTGATCGACTCCCCGGAGCGGAGCTATCCGAGCGGACTTACGGCCCGCGAGGTGCAGATTCTCAGCCTCGTGGCAACAGGGCGGACCAACCGTGAGATCGCCTCGACGTTGATGATCAGCGAGCACACTGTGGCCCGGCACCTGCAGAACATCTTCAGCAAACTCGGCGTCTCCTCACGGACCGCGGCCGCGGCCTTCGCTCTCGATCAAAGCCTCATCTGACCCCGCCCGAGATGGTCAGATCTGACCATTCCACTGCAACGAAGATGAGGGATTTCAGCGATGCCGGACCGGTATTGAAACTCTTACTGTCTCCTTATGACCGAGCAGGTCGAGACTGTCATCGTCGGCGGGGGCCAGGCTGGCCTTGCCGTTGGCCACTACCTTGCCCAAGGAAACCGATCATTTGTGATCTTGGACGCCAATGAGCGGACCGGCGATTCCTGGCGGAAACGCTGGGACTCGCTGCAGCTGTTCACGCCCGCGTACCTCAGCGCCTTGCCTGGTCTGGAGTTTCCGGGGCCGCGGAACCGGTGCCCCACGAAGGACGAGATGGCCGACTACCTCGAGACATACGCCACCCGATTTGATCTTCCTGTGAGACGGGGTTTGCAGGTCGAAGCGATCACCAGGAATGCCGACCGATTCGTCATCATCGCAAATGGTCACCGGTTCGAGGCGGACAATGTCGTCCTCGCGACCGGCGGCTATCAGGCGGCGTACCTGCCGGACTTCGCCGACGAGCTCGACGCCGGCATCATGCAGCTCCACTCGAGTCAGTACCGGACGCCGTCCCAGTTAAACGACGGTGATGTCCTCGTGGTCGGCGCCGCAAACTCAGGAGCGGAGATCGCGCTCGAGGCCTCCGCTGAGCATCGAACGTGGCTTTCGGGCCGGCACCCCGGCAACGAGCCGACCCGCCCCGGGAGCAGGGCCGACCGGCTCTTCACCCCACCCTTCTGGTTCTACATCTCCCGAGTAATCAGCGTGACCAACCCGATCGGGCGGCGGGTGCGACCAGGCCTGCTGAAGATGACGCTGCCGCTCGCGCGGGTCAAGCCCAAGGATCTGGACACCGCTGGAGTGGTACGCCTCCCGCGCACGGTCGCTGTCCGCGATGGCAAGCCCGTCATGGAAGACGGGCAGATAGTTGACGTGGCGAACGTCGTGTGGGCCACGGGCTATCGTCCAGCGTTCGATTGGGTCCACCTCGACGTCTTTGATCAAGAGGGTCACCCTGTCCATGACCGTGGGGTAGCCGCCGAGCCTGGTCTCTATTTCATCGGACTGTTCTTTCTCAGCTCGGCCGCTTCATCACTGGTCGGTGGCGTCGGACGCGATGCTGAGTACATTGCGCGACACATCGCTGGCCGCACCACCGATGACCGCTCACTCGTGAATGTGACTCGCTGACGGCGACTGTCGGAAACGCACGATGCTTCCCTGTTTGTCAACAGGCCGTTCCTATTTTGATGGTGTGGGTGCTCGGCGGGTCAAGGTCGTTCCGCGCGTGGGGGGCTCCACTTGACGCGCTGCGGCGGCTGTGGCGGGATGGAGGAACGGCGGGGTGTGAGGCGGCTGGAGTAGGTAGTAGACCTCGCGGGCGATGAGGCGTTTCAGGCTGCGGGTGGCTTCGCGTTCGGTGTGTCTCTCAGCGGTCTTCTTCTTCAGATACGCCTGGGTGCGGGGATCGCAGCGTTTCCGAGTAATCGCGATGACGTGCAGCGCCCGGTTGGCTTGACGGTCACCGCCGCGGTTGAGCCGGTGCCGCTGGGTTTTCCGGAGGAGGCCGGCAGCGGCGCTACCCCGCACAGCATCGCGAAAGCCGGCTCGCTGTGCACCGCTAGGGGATTATCGCCTACGGTGACCAAAATCTGGCCGGCGGTTTCGGTGCCGATCCCGGCGACGGCGATCAGCTGCGGCGCTAGTTCGGTGACCAAGCCGTCCAACAACACATCTGAGTCGCTGATCTCCTCATCGAGTTGCAGGTAGCGGCGGGCCAGCTTCTTCAACGCAATCCGGGTCGCGGTGGTGGGATCGGCGGCATTGTGGCTGTCGGGCCGCCACGCTGCGCAGACCCGGATCAGCCTCATCTTGGACAGATGCCGGATTTGGTCACGCAGCTGCTCCGGCGCGGTCACCAGCAGCTGATCCAACTGCTGGAAGGCTTTGGTGCGGGCCTTCACCGCCGAGGCCCGGGTGAGCCGCAGCACCCGCAGCGATTCGACCTGCCCAGTGCGGGACTTCGGGACCGCGCTGCGTTGCCCGGTACGGGCGGCTTCGGCGGCCGCAGCCGCATCCAAAGCATCGGATTTGCCGCGCCGCCGCCGCTGGCTGCGGTCGGGCCGGTTCACCTCCACCACCTCCACACCGGCGGCGCTGAGCTGCCGGCAGATCCCGGCGCCGTAGCTGCCGGTGCCCTCCACCCCAACCCGGGCCAAGGTGCCGGCGCTGCCTATCCAGCTCTGCAGCTGCCGGTAGCCGGCCTGGGTGGTCGGAAACACTGCTGAGCCCAACACAGACGGCACTGTCGACCAGTGCGGACAGTGTGGGTGTCTTTGTGGGTGTCAATCCCGCCGAACACCACCTGGTCGAGCTGGTGCTGCCGGGATGAAGATGTCATGCTGGCCATGTCGGCCCTCCTAGCGAGAGACAGACAAAGGGTCGGCTCGAGGCTCACCAAGTGCGGACGGACAAGACAGCGATGGTCTCTTGGAAGCAGGCTTCCCTAAAGTCACAACCGTCTGATGAGGCCGAGCCTCACCGAACGCCCAGGCCAACCGACAGATCGCAAAAAAGACAGCAACATCAGTTAACGCAAGAGTCAGGAAGGCCTGGGCAGTTCGGCAGCCGTCATCCTTGCAACCATCCAGAGAAGGACGGCCCAATGTACACGTGGGTATCGAGCGCGATACATAGGTTGCACAACGTGTGCAGAGTGAGTGAAACGTACGTGTACGTGGGTTTCTGCAGGGGGCGGGACCGTGTGACTACCCTGGTTCGTGGACCACGCGGGTGCCAAGGGGACGACCTCCTTGAAGCCCCCGCCGCTTCGCGGGGAACCGGCCAACCGGCCGTCGATCTGCCACCCCAGAGCGACGGCCACACCAACGACGGCGCGCTGTGCGACGTCCGGACACCCCGGAGGCAGCGATGTTCGAAGAAGCTCAGCTTTATGCACCGGTGACGCGCTCAGGCGACGACGTCACCGTTCACCTGGGTGAGGACCATCCAGGTGCCGTCGACCCGGAGTACCGGGCCCGACGCAACGCTCTAGCGGCGCTCGCCATGGATTGGCAGCCCGGCACACCCCCACCAATCGCGACGTACACCGACGCCGAGCAGGAGGTCTGGCGCATCGTTTGCGCCGAGCTTCACAACCTCCACCAGCGCCTCGCGTGCGCCGCATACCTGGAGGGCAAGGAGCGACTCCGACTTCCCGAGGACAGGATCCCGCAACTCGTCGAGGTGAACGAGCTGCTCAGGCCACTCACCGGCTTCCAGTACGTGCCCGCGGCAGGGCTAGTGCCGCTGCTTGAGTTCTACGGAACTTTGGCCGACGGCATCTTCCACTCCACGCAGTACATTCGCCATCACTCGGTGCCGCTCTACACCCCAGAGCCAGACGTCATTCACGAGGTCGTCGGGCACGGCAATTGCCTGGCGCACGATCGCTTCGCGGCCCTCTACCGGCTGGCCGGGCAGGCAGCTCGGCGGGTGCAAACCACCGAGGCGTTGGAGTTTGTCTCGAAGGTCTTCTGGTTCTCCTCTGGAGTTCGGTGTGGTACGTGAGAACGGCGAAGTCCGCAGCTACGGCGCTGGTCTGCTCTCCTCGTACGGGGAGATTCAACAGGTCGAACAGGCCGAGTTGCACCCGCTGGACGTGGGACGAATGGGCGTTCAGACGTACGACATCACGCACTACCAGCCGCTGCTGTTCTGCGCTGAAGGGTTCAACGAGATCGAGGACGTCGTGGGGACCTTCTTCGCGGAGGTGGACGACGACCTGGTAGAGCGGCTGTTGCACGGCGCCTCGACACCAGCCTGACCCAGGTGATCACTTGGACAGCATGATCAGCTGGATGGGCGTGATCAGCTGGATGGCCCGTCCGGCTCGCGGTCGTAAAACACCAGCCAGGCCACGTGCACGCCGTACATAAGAAGCCCGAAGCCGACAATCGCGGCTAGCGTCGTCGCAAGCGCAGGCGCCAGCTCACGTGAGCTGACCAATAGTGCGACGACGATCAGACACAATCCGCCGAGCACAGCACGGTCGGACCGTCGCTTCCGGTGGCGGTACTCCGCAGCGCCCTGCATACACCGACGGTACGCGCTAGCTCGTGACCCCGTAGGTGTTAGTCGTAGGGCCCTGAATCCGAGCGGCGCTGCGCACTGAGTACGATCTTCGCGCAACGTTCAGTCATGCGGTCTCGAGTGAAAAGGGGAAATCCATGACAAGTGTCACCATCTTCGGGAAGGGCAGCGATGGGCACCGCGATCGCCGACGTGCTGACCGCGGGCGGCGCGACGGTCGACCACATTCGCAGCTCCGACCCGCCTGGACCAGTGAACGGCGACATCGTCGTCCTGGCCGTCCCGCATCCGGCCCTGAAAGAAATTCTCGAAGAGTACGCCGACAAGTTGGCCGGCAAGATCGTCGTCGACGTCACAAATCCTGTGGACTTCGAGACCTTCGACTCGCTGGTCGTGCCTGCCCACAGCTCGGCCGCCGCGGAGCTTGCCGATGAGCTGCCTTCCTCCCGGGTGCTCAAGGCGTTCAACACGAACTTTGCGGCCAGCACTCAGCGCGAAAAACGTAGGCCCGAACACGACCCTCGTTCTCGTCGCCGGCGACGATGCCGACGCGAAGGCGACCTTCATTTCCGCCATTCAGGCCGGGGGTCTGGATGCCATCGACGCCGGCGCATTAAGCCGGGCCCGTGAACTGGAGGCGATGGGCTTCCTGCAGATCAAGCTCGCGATGAGCCAGGAGCTCGGCTCGACCGGCGGTTTTGGCGTCGTACGCTGACGGACCGAACAAGTCGCGCAAGAAGCGCCGAGCGCTGATCTTGAAGGTTGAGCCGCGGCGCTCCGACCTGGCGGTCCGCCACACTCAATAGCTGGTCGAGATGCGGCCCGAGCCGGTAGGTCGCAAGGCCGCCGCCCTCACCCTGCTTGACCCCTTGACGCAGCGCCCGGTTGAGCTCGACAAGATCCTCAGCCGTGCCGATCTCCGCGGTGATCATCCGCAGCCGTTGCAGGTCTCCGAGTTCGCCTGGCACCGAATATGGCATGTAAGGAAAGACCTCTGCTTGCATAACCTCGAGGAATTCCTTCCGCTCCTGGGAGCTGGCCGCCATGAACGGGCGGTTCAGGGCCGGGGAAAGAGTGCGTACGAAGACTCGGCGGAGCAGGCGATCCCGACGCTGGCCCGGTGGAGTGTTGGCGACAACCAGCCCAACCATCCTGGCAGTCGTGAGCTGCTTGTTGGTGAGGGTCTGACGTTGGCGTGACAAGTTGCTGCGGTCGGGCAGGAGGCGCCGGTTATAGAGGTCCTTGCCCCCGAGGATGCTGATCTTGCGGGCAGCGAAAAGGCAGGTTGCCATGAACACCTGGTCCTCACCTTGCACCATGTCCTCGCAGAATCGCAGACCAAGCTGTTCGATCAGCGACCGTCTGATCAACTTATGCGGAGTGAGAGAGCGCCAGACGCCGTTCTCCACGATGTCAGCGTCAAGAACCGTTCTTCTCGAAGCAGGCGCAGCACCTGGTTTGCCGAACCAACTGACTCGTGGGACGACGATGTCGGAGTCCTGCTGCCGGGCCAAGTTGAGAAGCCGCCGCAGCGCGTCCGGGCCAAGGTAGTCGTCTGCGTCGTGGAAGAACACGTACCCCCCGGTGGCTTCGGACAGGGCACGGTTGCGACCAGCGCTGGGACCTCCGGTGTGCGGCTGCCGGAAGATCTTGAGGTTTGATCGCTCGCCCAGCAGCTCACTGAGATAGCGCCAGGTGTCGTCGGTAGAGCCATCGTCGACAACAAGGACCTCGATCAGATGTACGGGCAGGCTCTGGGCGGCGAGCGCATCCAGGGCGTGCGCGAGCAGTGGGCGTGCGTTATAGGTCGCGATGATCACCGACACCGCCGGCGGCCCTGCGTTGTCCCCTTGCTCGGGAACCGATTGGGGGTCGGGCAGAGGCACTATGAGTCCGGCTTCATCGATTCGAGCCTCGACGGCGAGCCCCGAAGAAAACGCCGGCGGCGGCCAAGCCGAGAACCAACGGGATGGAAATGACAATGGGCAGGGCACCCTGAGCGGTCAATGTCGACCTGCTTGCGACGGTAACGTTGACGAGCGGACTGATCATGAGGTCCTCGTTGCCGGCTACATCGCTGCCGAACGGCACGACGACGACGTACGCGGCGAAGTGGCCGGCGTTGACCGCTTGAAGCTCCCAGGAAAGCTTCTGGCTTTCGCCCGGCTGCAAGGACAATTCCTGGCTACGATCCGACGACCAGTCCTCCGGATCGACGTAGACGCTGCCCTCGATGCTTGCGACATTCAAATGCGCCAGGATTTCGCCGCTGGGTGCAGTGCCGGTGTTGGTGACCTCGGTTGTGATCATGAAACGGCCGCCCAGTACCGTCTCGACCTGCGCCGGTTCGGCGGTCAGCTGCACGCTCAAGGGCTCTGCGGCAAGGGCAGGAGAAGCAAGCCAGGTCAGTGCACCAACCACAAGCCCGATGAACAGCAGCTTCCTCATCCCCCATTCACCCCTCGCGTCAGCCGTACCAGCCGTGGGCCCGCGAGTATGAGTGCGCCGCCCGCGATGATCGCCGTGAGCAGCGGCGTGATCAGGTAGGACAGGTCCTGCGTCCAACTGTGGCCCTCGACCAGAAGCGATGAGATGTAGGTGAGCCCTGAGGCCACCGGATTGGCTCGCAGCAACACCTCAAAGAACCCGCCCTGCGGCAATCCGCTGGGGAGTTGAGTCGGTGCGAACAAGATCAGCAACAGGAAGATGCTGGCCACAATGCTGGTCCTGTTCGAGTTGCACGCTGCACTGATCAACAGCCCGATCGAACCGAGGCCGATAGCCAGTAACGTCCCGACGCAGAAGCCGAGTGCCAGCGCCTGGCCCAAGATGCCCACTTCGCGACCGAGCACCCACAGGTACGGGATGCTGATTCCGAATGTGGCGAACCACAGGGTCAGGGCGGCGATGAGCTTGCCGGCAATGATCGATCGTCGGGAAACCGGCGTGACCAGCAGCGTCTCCAGCGTTCCGCGTTCGCGCTCCCCGCTGATCCCATCAGCGCTCACGACGAGAGTGGCAAGAACGCCGACAGCGACCGCGAACTGCAGGACGAGGTTCACTGACTCACGTTGCTCGAGAAAGTTCAGGGCTAGGTTGGTCGACGTCAAGTAGGTCACAGCGCTCAACAGAACGCTGAACAGGAAGAGCAAGATCAACCCGCGTCCACTCGTCCACAAGTCCCGGCACTCCTGCTCGGCGACCACGAGCCATCCGGACTGGCCTTCGCGGGCTCGCACATCCTGGCGCGTGCCAATGGCAGGGGCGACTTGCAGCGTCATGCAACAGCCTCGCTGGTCATCTTGAGGAAGGCATCGGACAAGCGCGCACCTTCCAGCTCGAACCGGAGGACTGGAATCCCTGCTGCCGTGACTGCTGTGAGGGCAGCGTTCATGACGCCGTTGGACCCAGCACCTGAGGTATTCCCGGGCGTACCCACCGCAAGCTTCAACACACCGGGCTGCTCTTCGATCTGGTCGATGGTGAGGTCCGAGAAGCCGCTGAGCACCTGCCGGGCTCGCTCGGATGAGGTCAAGCGGCACCCGCAACTCGGCGGATTGCTCGATCAACGCGGTCCGGATCACCTCTCCGACGCTGCCGGAGGCCACCACCCTGCCGTGGTTGAGAATCACGACCTTGGAACAGACTTCTTCTACCTCCGGCAGCAGATGTGTGCTCAGCACCACGGTTGCTTCGCGAGATTTGGCGATAGTGCGAATGAGGCGGAGAACCTGATATTGACCGGCAGGGTCGAGCCCGAGCGTCGGCTCGTCGAGAAACACAACAGGGGGGTCGTTGATGAGCGCGCGCGCGATCCCGAGCCGCTGCCGCATACCACGGCTATAGCTCGAGATGGGTGAGCTGGCGCGCTCCTCGAGCGCAACCGCTTCGAGCAGCTCGGCGCTCACACTACGGGCTGCGCTGCGGCTCAGGCCGTATAGGCGGGCGTAAAAGCGCAGGTATTCGCTGCCAGTCTGATGGCTTGGATAGCCGCTGCTCTCGGGAAGCACGCCGACAGATCTGCCGGATATCAGACGGCGCCGTTGACGGGTAGCCGGCGATCGAGAACTCGCCGCTGCTGGGCTCGAGCACCGTCGTCAGCAGCCGAATCGTCGTCGTCTTGCCGGCTCCATTGGGCCCGAGGAGCCCCATGATCTCGCCTTGGGAGGCCGAAAAGCTGACATCTTCAACGGCGCTGTACGCGCCGTAGTGTTTGGTTAGTTCGACCGCTTCAACGGTAATGCTTGTCATCGGCCTGCCTGATTCCTCAGACCCCCGAGTGAAACTTTGGTCACCCTCTAATTCCACTAGCGCGGCATGAAAGGGGGATGAGAATCTATATCGTACGTTCCGCAACAGGGTTGTCTGAATATATGTGGTCCATTTCGTTTGCGATGCCATAAACGTGGTGTCCCGGCGGCGCAGATTCTGCACGCTTTTGGATAGGGACGGTCCTGACCTTGTTGAGGTTCAGTTGCTAGTGCCGCCACTCTCTTCTGACAGCGCGTGGACGATCGTTGAGCGATGGCTGGGAGCGCCCAACTGCTGGATCCCGGAAGCCACGGAGCGGACCGCTCGGATCCTCGGAAAGTTGATCAACGAGCTGGACATCCGCGGCAATCTGGTCAGCGATTCCCAGCTTGCAGCGCTCGCCATCGAACACGGCGTGCCTGTGGTCTCAGTGGATTCGGATTTCGCGCGCTTCGGCGAGATCAACTGGATCAACCCTCTCGCCAGCTGATCAATCACTCCCTGCCTTGATTGGGGCAACATGGACCTTACGGACAATCGAGAAAGGGCAGCCAATGGAAGAACCCCGCAAGCTGTACCGCAGTAGAACCCATCGCATGGTGGCCGGTGTCTGTGGCGGCCTGGGCGAGTACTTCAACGTCGACGCGACGCTGATCAGGGCGCTCTTCCTCGTACTGGCTGTGTTCGGCGGATCGGGGCTCGTGATCTACCTGGTGATGTGGATCATCGTCCCTGACGCGGGCAAGCTCCTGCCGAACGACTTACTGCCCGCCAGCCGACGCGGTTCTACATCTGCCCGAGGTTCCAGCCTCGCAGTCCTCTGCGGCGCAGAGGCGCATACGCTCCGCTATGTGGTGATCGGGACGCTCTTAAACCCGCGTGCTCCCATTGCGAAAGCTGTGCGGGAACGCATTGCCGGTGACTTCGAGGCGCAGCATGCCGAGATCTGGCGAACCGGCGAGCGTTGGTTTGGTGAGCAGGACGCGATCTGGCGCGTCCATGCGGATACGTCGATGTTCATCGGGGGTATTCGTGCGCTACTCCTGCAGGCGCTCCATCCGGTAGCGCTGCAGGCAGTCGTTGAACATGCCGGCTTCCGCCGCGACTTCTGGGGACGATTCCAGCGCACCAGCAGGTACGTCGCGCTGACCACGTACGGCACGGTGCCTGACGCCGAACGCGCGATCGCCGCCGTACGAGCGATCCATCGCCGAGTGACGGGCACAACTCCGGACGGCAGGCCGTACTGCGCCGACGACCCGCACCTGCTCATGTGGGTCCACGTCGCCGAGGTGGACAGCTTCCTCAAGGCATTTGAAGCCTTTGGCGCCGAGACGCTGACGCCGGCGGAGGCGGATGACTACGTACGCCAAACAGGCTTCGTTGCGGCCCAGCTGGGCGTGATCGACCCACCCACGACCGTGACTGAGCTGACCGCGATCATGGAGAGCTACCGCCCCGAACTCAGCGGCTCAGGTCCCGCCCGAGACGCAAGCAGTCTCCTCCTCCTACACCCGCCGTTTAGCGGCTTCACGCGAGCCGGCTATCACGTGCTGGCCAGCAGCGCCGTCTCGATGCTGCCGAGCTGGGCACGTACGGCGCTGCTCCTGCCAGCACTGCCGATCACCGAACGTGCCCTGATCCGACCGCTGGGCCGCTCGGCCATGTACGCACTGCGCTGGGCCCTCGCCGATGAGTTGTCAGAATCCAGTTGAGCTCTTAGCTCAAGACATCAGCCCGTGATCATGTGCGTACGCCGCCGCGGCCGTCCGGGACGGCACGTCGAGCTTGATGAAGATGTTGCTGAGATGTCGCTCAACCGTCTTCTGGCTCAACACCAGTGCACGTGCGATGTCGGGGTTACTGGACCCCTCGGCCACCAGTCGCAGCACCTCCACCTCACGCTCAGTGAGACCGCCGGGCCGCGCCCGTCCCAGGAGCCGGTCGACGTCGTGAGCCGCAGGCGCCGCACCCACGTCGGCAAACGCGCGGCGGGCAACCGCAAGCTCCGTCGTCGCCGAATCCTCGTCACCGAGCTCGCGCAGAGCCCGAGCCACCAGCACCCGAGCCCGGGCGGCCTCGTACGGCGCTCCGATGTCGCTCCAGAGGCGATATGACCCTCGGGCATGACTGAGTGAGTCCTCCAGCTCTCCGGAGGCCAGCTCGACGTTAGCCGCGGCGTACGCCGCCATCGCCCGAAGTGCAGAGTTGCCAAATGCCGACGCGATGCCGGTGAGCTCGTCGGAATTCTGGCGGGCTTCATCAAGGAGTCGTGCCGAGACCAGGACCTCGACGGCCGCGGGAAGCATCCAGGACCGGTGAACCGGGTCCTGCGCCTCGGCGAGCAGCCGGCGGACCGCCGAGATCGCCGCCGTCGTCCGACCGCGAGCCAGCCAGGCCAGCGCAAGTCCTGGTTGCGGCTCGTGGCCGAGCTCGGCTGCCTGCCGGTACGCCGCCTCGGCCTCGTCGAGCTTCCCGCGGATCCGCAGCACATCACCCTGCTCGGTCAGCGCCATTCCGGCCGGGGCCACGGTCCCCTCCTTCTCGTACCGGCGCTGGGCCTGGGCAAATTCAGCAAGCGCCTCGTCATACGCCCCGCGCAACCGCATGATCTGGCCCCGATGCAGCGAGCACTGACCCGTGTACGGAACCAGCCCCGGCTGCGCATCGCACCATCGGGTCAAGGCACTGGTCCACGACGCTGCGCGTGAGAAGTCGGACAGCTCCTGGCACGCCTCGATCAGCGAGCAGTACGCCATTCCGGCGATGATGGGCGAAACCTCCCCAGCTGAGAGCCCAACCATCGCCTCATCGAGCAGGGCAACTCCTTCAGGCACCCGACCGGAGTAGATCATCATCCTGCCCTGCATCATCAACCCCTGAGCGATCAAGTCGTGTTCGTTGAACCGGCGACCCGTCTCGACCACGCGGGCGGCTGTCTCGGCGGCCCTCGCAAGATCCCCGCGGGCGAGATGCTGGAAGAACTCGTGGGCGAGCAGGTACCCACGTTCGACTACGTCATCGCTCTCGGTCTCGAGCAGCCGCTGCGCTCGGGCGACCCAGCCGCCTCCCACCGCCGATTCCCCTCGAACGTTCAGCAGCAGACCGAGCCAGGAGGCGAAGCGCGCAGCTCCGAGCGAGTCCCCGTTGCGGATCCTGTCCTGGTATCCGGCCTGCAGGGCCCGTACAGCCTCGTCAACATTGCCCAGCAGATAGGCAGACGTGGCCAGAGCCATGGTGTCCTCGGGAGCAAGATCGCCAGCCCCCCGCAGCCGGTCGAAGGCGAGCACCCAGTCGCGCCGCTCGTAGGCGTCGCGAGCCAGCAGCAAGCACATCGACGGTCTTGTCCCGCTCGCGGTTGAATTGCTCGCTCCGCTCGACACCCATGGCGCAGCCTCCAGCTCAGAGGTTACGCGCTATGACGCGGTCAGAGCGCCATCCATAACGCGCCAATGGACTCAGGCTGCGAGTGCGAGTGGCCTTCCGACTCGGGCTTCGATCTGCCTCTGCGACATAGGCGGCATCTCTGCCAACTCCTGGCAGCACCGTGGAGCTGAACGCGTACTGGAACGCGAGCCCGCAGAAGAACAATCCCGGAGCGTCGGGCACCACACCGCGCATCTCCCGCGGCCAGCCGTCGGCCCCGAAAATCGGCAGGTCGATCCAGTCGAACACCTGGCGGAAGCCGGTGCACCACACCACGTTCGCGACATCAAGCACGCGGCCATCGGCCAGCACGGGCCGCCCCTGCTGAACGCCGGTCACCCGGTCCAACACCCGCTCCACACCACGATCTCTCAAATCGGACCGCTTGACCCGGATATTGGGTCCGCCATGGAACCGGACCACCTCAAGAGCTTTGCGGCCCATGGGTGTCCGCCGGGTGAGCACATGCTTGGCGAGGAAGACGAGGGCCGGAAAGACCAGCCGGAACGTCCAGTGGTCCAGCCGTACTGGCACTTGACCGGTGTCGCGACCGGCCAGCACGGTTGGGTGTGTGGCTGCGACCTCGAAGGCGATGTCGCTCCCTGAATGGGCGGCCCCGACGACGAGCACTCGACCAGGTTTCAGCTGCGCCGGCCTGCGGTATTCGCTGGAGTGCAGCTGCCGAATCGACGGGTCGAGATCCAATGCAAAGTCAGGAATGCGCGGGGTGCGGCCAAACGTCCCAGTCGCCACCACGACGTTGTCGGCAATGATGCGGTCAGCTCCGAGCTGGAGCACGTACTTCCCATCGACCGCTTGCAGCCGGTCGACTCGGGCGAGCATGCGCACCGGGAGTTCGAACCGTGCCGCGTACGCCGCCAGGTAGTCGGCCACCTCGTCCTTGGTCGGGATAGGACCACCGCGGACCAGGGAACGGCAGCCCTGGCAGGCCGTCGTATCGCTGCCGGGGAGTAGAGGCGCAGGGAGTCCCACTGGGCGCGCCAGTTGTCGCCGACCTGTTCGTTGCCGTCGAGGATCAGGCAGGGGCGTCCTTGCCGCTGCAGGTGGTACGCAGTCGCCAGGCCGGCTTGGCCGGCTCCGATGATCGCTGTTTCGATGTGTTCGATGGTCATTGAAACCTCCGGTGGTAGACGAGATGCCGTCGGACCGGGAGGCGCGGCTGGCGTAACGAAGATGCCAGATGAGCATCAGACCCGATGTGACGAGATAGAAGGAATGCAGAGCCCAGATGGGGCCGGCCGGCAGCTGCAGAACGTAGATGCTGTGCACCGCGTTGCCGACATTGGCCAACACGAGGTTTCCGCGGCTATAGGAGTTGAGCTCCTTTGTGCGCCCGGCCTTGATCAACATGGGCAGCGTGCTCACGGCGAACAGCACGGTCGAGACCGATCCCGCTAGCACCGCCACTGTTGCCATGTGGGCGACGCTACGAAGTGCATGTACTCCCGCGCGTCGGGTCCCTTACCCATCTTGCAGAAGCGCGTGATGGGTGAATTCCCGTACGCCCAGCCGCGAGACGGGCCACGACCGCAGCGGCGACGATGGCCGCTGGCACGGCGTTCCAGCCTGACCGAGGGAGCTGACCGAGGTAGGTGCCGGCAAACATCGCTCCGATGATCCCGGTGGCAACGCGGCCGGCGCTGTGTAACCTACGGCTGTTGGTGGCTGGAGCTGCTCCGGCGGCCCAACCGGTGGCGGCGAGGCCGGCGAAGAGGGCGTAGATAGCTGCCATCGTTGGCCAGCCCCCAACGTCGTTCAGGTTCCTGCCGCCAGGAAACAGGGCGGCGCGGCCTGCGGTGATCCTGGCGTACCTCGCCACGACGGTGAAGTGCGTGGCGTGCGCCGCCATGAAACCGAGGTAGAGCGGCCGCCACGCCCAGCGCTGTGCGCGGTCCCAGCGCCTGTGCCGTCTGGGCAGCTGCGAAGAGCATCGCCGAGCTGCGCGCAGTAATCCGGATGGCCCGGTGAAGAGAGGCTGTGGATGACATGTGAGGCATGGAACTTAAGATAAGTAAATGATTTAGAATTGTCAATGATTTGCTGATGCCAAGGAATAGTTAAGATGACAAGCGTGGCGAACACGGCAGGTCGTGGCGAACCGGCTGGGGCAGATCCCCTCCTGGTTGCGTCCTGGCAGCAGCTGATGGGGCTCGTCCTTGAGCAGCGCTTTCGGTGGTCCGAGGTCGCCGGCGAGCTCGGAGTAACCCAGGCCGGCCTGCGCGCGCTTCTCGCGATCGACCCGAATCAGCCGCAGTCGATGCGCGAGCTCGCCAAGGCCATGAACTGCGATCCGTCCTACATCACCGCGATGATCGACGATTTGGAGCACGCCGGGCTCGCTACCCGCCAGCCGTCGCTGTCCGATCGCCGGGTGAAGACCGTCGTGCTCACTCCACGAGGGATCGCCGCCCTGCGCACTGCGCGCGACGGGCTACTCGCGCCACCACCACAGCTGGCTCAGCTGAGCCGGACCCAGCAGCAGCAACTGGCGCAACTGCTGCAAGAAGGGCTCAGTCTGAGCACGGAGCCCGAATAGGTGGCATGGGCTGGCATCCTGACTCCACTTCGCGTCAATTAGTTGGACTGTGCGTCCTCTGCAGATGAGGCACAGTCCAAGTAATTGAGGCGGAGTGCCAAGACCGTGCCATCTCCAACCTTGGTGGCGGCAACGCACGCCCGGCGAGAAGTTATCCACAGATGTGGTGCAACCAGGTTCCGCTGCTGAGCTCAGCTCCTGATGAAGTGTCTCCATGCACGACATCAAGCTCACCCGTGCCCTGCTCGCCGAGGGCTACAACCATGACGATTTGAGGCGACTGCAGCAAAGAAGCGAGCTGGTACGGGTAAGGCGCGGGGCGTACGCCACGGAAAGCAGACCTGATCTCACGATCGATGAGCGGCATCGACGCCTAGTAATGGCAACGGCGCCTCAACTACGGGAGGGCGCAATTGTGAGCCACGGATCGGCTGCGGTGCTGCATGGTCTGCCCGTCTGGCCGGAAGCGGTCGAGAGGGTCCACGTGACCCGCAATCGCCAGGGAAATGGCACCAGGCGCAGCATCGTCCAGGTGCATGGCGCGCCCCTCGATCCGCGCGAGGTGACGATGATCGACGGGGTACCAGTCTGTTCGCTGACCGTACGGTGCTCGACCTGGCCCGCACATTGCCGATGGAACAAGCGGTGGCATCCGGTGATCGTGCCTTAGCCCTGGGCCTGGCCCAGGAGGAACTGGAAGCGGGCCTACTCGCGATGCAGCGGTGGCCCGGCGTTCGATCGGCACGCCGGGCCGTCGCATTCCTCGATGTCCGCAGCGAGAGCGTCGGAGAGTCAGTCAGCCGCGTGCGGCTGATGGAGGAAGGCCTTCCGGCTCCCGAGCCACAACGTGAAATGTTTGGACCCGACGGCCGACTCATCGCCCGCGTGGACTTTTGCTGGGAGGAACAAAAGACCATCGGGGAGTTCGACGGCAAGATCAAATACGGCCGGCTGCTCAAACCAGGACAGCGAATCGAGGACGTGATCTTCGACGAGAAGCTACGCGAGGACGCCCTACGCGATCTGGGATGGCAGATCGTCCGCTGGCTGTGGCGCGACCTCTATCGCCGGGGGTGCTCCGCGAGCGCGTCCTTCGCGCGTTCGCCCGGGCGTCTTGACTCCGCTCAACGCATCACAACGCCACTCCGCCTCAATTACTTGGATGGTGCGCCATCTGCAGATGCTGCGGAGCCCAAGTAGATGATGCGGAGTTGAATTATTGAAGGTGACCGGGGCCGAGCGTGTAGAGCATCGCAACGTAGGCTCGAGCAAGATCAAGTACGGCCGGCTCTGACCTGGGAAACAAGCCTTCGAGGGTAAACGTGCCACACGAGTGCCATAGATTCCTGCTCACCAGCCGTGCCCCGCATCGCGGGCAGATGCTGATGCCGGGCAGCCCCTCGTCCGCTTCGGCGTACCCCATCGGCACCCTCCTGCTCAGAGGTCCGCGGACCTCCCTCGTCCCCAAGGCAAGTTTCCATCAGCTTCAGCCTCTGTGTAAGGCTTGGCAAGGTGATCGAACCTCAGCTGGTACGCAGGGTGGTCTCGACTGTGCTTCCGACCGCGCACGGCACCTTCCAGGTTCACGGGTACGCGGTTGAGCCGGGCCCTGAACACGTGGCGCTGGTGCTGGGCGATCTCGGCAACGCCGGGAGCAACGGTCATGTTCCCCTGGTTCGGGTGCACTCCGAGTGCCTCACCGGTGACGCCTTCGGATCGTGGCGCTGCGATTGCGGCGAGCAGCTGGAGGCCGCGATGCGGGAGATCGGCAGTGAAGGCCTTGGCGTGATCATCTATCTGCGCGGCCACGAGGGACGTGGCATCGGCCTCCATGCCAAGCTGCACGCGTACGCGCTGCAGGACGCGGGCCTCGACACGGTCGACGCAAATCTGCGACTGGGGTTGCCAGTTGACGCCCGTGATTACGGCGTGGCCGCCGCCATCCTCGGTGATCTTGGGGTACGGCGAATCAGGCTGTTGTCGGCGAACCCGAACAAGAGCGCTCGCCTCACTGATCTTGGCATCGAGGTGACTGCAAGACTTCCTCTGCCGGTGACCGAGCGCACCGAGAACGCCTTCTACCTGGCGACCAAGCGCCACCGGATGGGTCACGACAGCGCCCGCAACCTCCCGGACGTGTGGAGCGAGCTGCTCCAAGGCCGAGTGCCGGACCGTGCAGCGGCCGGAGCGGAAGCGGTGCTGCTCGACCGGTACGGATCCTTGGTCGCTGCCGGGCCGACGATCACCCTCGCCCAGTTGGCTCAAAGTGTCGACGGTTTCATCGCATCGAGGACCGGTGACGCAAATTACGTCTCAGGTGCGGAGGACCGGGAGCACCTGCACCGGCTGCGGGCGCTGGTGGATGCGGTGATGGTCGGTGCCCAGACAGTCACAGCCGACGATCCCCAACTGACGACACGTGCGGTGCCAGGACCGTCACCGGTCCGAGTGATCATCGACCCCCGCGGCCGGATCCCCCGGAATGCCCGGGTGCTGAATGACGGCCGCGCCAAAACACTGTGGTGCGTGGCCGCTGGGCTTGGGCCACCGCCAGGCTTGGCGCCCCACGTAGAGGTTGTCCCTCTCCAAACTCAGGCGGGGAGGTTTGAGGCAGGGCGGTTTGAGCCAGGGGCGGTGCTGGCCATGCTGCGGGCACGCGGTCTGGGCCGGGTGCTCGTCGAAGGCGGCGGCCGGACCGTTTCAGACTTCCTCGCCGCCGGCGTCCTCGATCGGCTCTACCTGACTACGGCCCCGATCTTGATAGGTGACGGGATTCCCGGCGTACGATTCGCCGGCGCAGATCTGCTAGCGAATGCCGTGACCGCTTCCGTACGGCGGTTCAGCCTGGGCCATGACCTCTGCACCGTGTTCGACTTCGCGGCAGCTCGCCAATCCCGAGGATCCTCCCGGCAGAGCCAGGATGTCGCGATGACCAACCTCAACGTTGAGGATGCCGAGCCCGAGCTGGACGCGTCTTAGCTCGAACCAGGCCTTCGCCGCCGCCGCCAGACTGGCGTCCTGTGCGACCGCGGCATCGAGCCGCTCCTGGAGCAGCTGCTCGACAAACCTCGGGTCACTGGAGGCGGTCAACTGCCACGGAGTCTCCTGGGTGCGCACGGTGAACCCACTCGCGCACAGCGCGTCAACGGCCAGTGTGATGGCCTCTGGACCAGCCCACCGGCGCGTCGTTGATGATCATTGAACGCATCCAGCAATCGTTGATCATGCGGGTCCACTGGACTGATGCTCAGTATCCCCGTGACGCTGAGACTGAAGTAAGCGGGCACCTGATTTTCGATCAGGGCTTGGCATACAGCGTCGAGCTGACTCGTCGTCAGAACATCCAGCAAGGCCGAGCAGGCGACCAGGCGATGATCACTGGCACTGCCAGCCAGGAGACGTCCCAGCGCCTCGACGCTGCCGTCGATGATCACGGTGTCTTCAGGCAGCGGCAGTGATCGGATGATGGCCGGGTCATGATCAAGATGGATCCAGCGCTGCTGAAAGGGAAGGCGCGGCGCCAGCCACCGCTGGTTGGCACCGGTCCCGGCACCGAGATCGATGATCTCCAGGACGCCGTCCAGACCGCCGGTGTCGATCAGATAGTTGATCAACTCGGGGAGGAGGGTGCCGACCGTGGCGGCGCGGGCGGAGGTGTCGGCGGCCGCGCGGGCGGCAAGCCAGTTTGGGTCGACGGTGACTTCAGCGGGCGATTCAGGTACGCCAACACCGCCTCTGCCGTCTGCTGCCATCCGGGCAGCGTATCTCGCCGGGCGAGCGCCACCTGACGCCACAATTGCCGCAGCGTCGGTTCGCTGAGCCACCTGCGCAGTACCGCCGCCAGGCTCCCCGGGTCGCCGGCCGGGACGGCTGTGCCGGGTGTCTCGGCGCTCTCGGTGGTCGCCGCTCCCTGCAGTGCTTCGACCGCACCGGTGTCGGCGGAGACGACTGCGGGGATTCCGCGAGCCAACGCCTCCACGACAACCAGTCCGTACGTCTCAATCCGCGACGTCAGCACTAACAGATCGGCGGTATCCCACTGCTGATCTAGCGCCTGGCCGACCAGTACCCCGGGCACCATGATCCGCTCTGCCAACCCGGCCGCAGCGATCTCGGTCCGCACTTGAGCCGCGTAGCCCGGATCAGCTACGTCGGAGCCGATCAGGTCCGCTGTCCAGGGAAGGTCCGCGAGCTGCGCCAATGCGCGTACCAGCGTGAGCTGATCCTTGGTCGGCGTCAGCGATGCGAGGCTGAGAAAGCGCGGGAGTCCGGAATCCAGACTCCCCCGTGCGACGGCTGCGGGCGTGACCCCTGGAACCGCCACGCCGACATCGACCCGGCCGTACCGGCGAGCCAGCTCGGCAGCGGCCCAGCGGCTCGAGCACAGCACTCCCGACGCGGCGTGCACCGCTCGCGACTCCAGGAGCGCGTACCGCTCGCGTCGCGCCGGGTCAAGGCCGAGCTCGTCGCTGATCGGCAGATGAACCACGATGGTGATCACGTGGCCGGACTCGACCGCTGCGGCCACGACGTCTGGTGAGCCACCTGCCACGATTCCGTCGACCAAGCAGGCAGGCGTTGCTCGTAGGGCACGTGCGAGCGTGAAATGGGTGGACGCGTCTCCGTCCGGCCATGGCCCGGCGAGCTGCTGCATCCGGACGTCGATGCCGAGCGCGCGCAATTCGGCGCTGACGGCCAGGTTGTAGACATTGCCGCCGGTCGGCTCGTCCCGATCCCAGGTAACCAAGCCCAGCAGCGTGCTGCCGGCCGCAGGCATCTCAGTCAAGAGTCTTGGTGTACCCCGCCCAGGCGTCGGGATGCTCCCGCAACGTCACATCCAACTTGGTGAGGCCACGATTCCCGAGCGATGTCGCAACCCGCTCGGCGATGAGCCGCGCCACGGCCTCGGTGGTGGTGAGGGTGCCGACGAGCTCCGAGTGCTCGTCGAGGTTGCGGTAATTGAGGTCACTCAATGCGTCACTGAGAACGTCGGCGGCCTCGCCGATGTCGATCACGATCGATTCAGGGCTGAGGGTCTCGCGCCACAGCGTCAGCTCGACGACGTAGGTGGCACCGTGCAAATTCTGAGCGGGCCCGAACGACGGGTGCGGGAGGCTGTGGGCGATCATCACATGATCACGAACAGTCAGGTGGAACAAGATCAGACCTCCTCGTCGCCCGGGTAGTCGATCACCTGGCACAGTGTCTCTGTCCCGTCGCTGAAGATCAACTCCATAGTCTGAGGCAGCGCACTGAACGGTGCGTGGCCAGTGATGAACGCGTCGAAGACCGGATCCTCGAGCATCCGCATGGCAAGCGCCAACCGGTCGCTCGTGGTTCGCCGGGGCCGACGGGCGGCCGCGACGGCGCCAACCTGGCTGGCCCGGATCGTCAGCCGCCGGGAATGGAACGCGCCACCCAGAGGCACCCGCGGCTGCGCCGTCCCGTACCAGGAGAGCTCGATCAACTCGGCCTCATCGCCCAGCAACTGCAAACTGCGCGCGAGGCCCGACTCGGTGGCCGAGCAATGGAGAACAAGATCGTTGTCGCCAGCGGCATCATCTGGATGTACCAGCTCGACACCCAAAGCTGCCGCGAGGGTGGATCGGGCGGGGTTCACATCCACCAGCTGAAGCCTGTCGAGTGGAAAGGTTCGCAGCAGGGTGGCCAGTGCGCCACCCACCATGCCCGCGCCCACCACGGCCACGCGGTCACCGATCCGTGGCGCGGCGTCCCAGAGCGCATTGATGCCTGTCTCGACTGTGCCGGCCAGCACGGCACGATCGCTTGGCACTTCGTCTGGCACTGGAGTCAGGGCGCTCGCCGGCACCACGTAACGATCTTGGTGTGGGTGCAGGCAGAACACCCGGCTGCCCTTGAGCGGCGCCGGGCCCGTCCTCAACCACGCCAACCGATAGGTACCCGTACTTGACTGGGCCCGGCCAGCTCCCGACCTGGAAGGGGGCGCGCATGGACTCGGCCATCTCCGGCGGGATGCGGCCGGCGTGCACCAGCATCTCGGTGCCGTGACTGATCCCGGAGCAGATGGTGCGTACCAGCGCCTCGCCGGGGCCGGGAGCACGGGCAGCTTCGGTCCGCAGGACGCCGTGCCTGGGGGCCATCGTCCAGTACGCGGTCCAGCGCTCGGTCGCCATTGTTGCATTGTCGCGCTAGTTCAGAGCCCATTGCACGGCTGGGGGCTTGCGGCGGCTGTGCCATGCTGATCGCGTGTTCCGCATGTTGGAACTGCTGGGTGGGCTCTCGCTGGTGACCGACCTGGGCAGCGGGTCACCTCTGGAGGAGTCGCTGAAGCGCTGCCTCGTCGCTGCCCGCCTGGCCCGGATCAGCGGCTGCCCTGAGCCTGAGGTCAGCGACGTGCTCTATACCGCGCTGCTGCAGCACCTCGGCTGTACGGCGTACGCGCACGAAGTGCGCCCGGGTCTGGGGCGACGACGTCGTGACGACGCGCGTGAGCTTCCTCAGCGACTCAGGCGAGCTCGCCGACATGTGGCGGATCTGGGTCCCAGGGATGGCACAGGCGACCGGCCGATCCAAGGCGCAGGGTGCTCGCGACTACCGTCGTGACCGCAAAGCGGATGGCGGCCGAAGGTCCGGCGGCCACCTGCGAGGTGGCCCGCGAGTGCCTCGCAAGGGCTTGGGCTTCCCGAGCCGGTCCAAGCAGGCCTGTCACACATGTTTGCGACGTGGAATGGCAAGGGCTTCCCAAACACTGCCGGCGAGGCGATCCCGCTGGCCGCGCGAGCTCATGCAGGTCGCCCTTACCGCGGTGATGTTCGCCTCGCACGCAAATACTGATGTTGCCGTGGCCGAGGTCCGGCGGCGCGCCGGCACGCAGCTCGATCCCAATCTCGCGGACCTACTGATCGAACGAGCCGATGAGCTGCTTGGCGATCTTGACGAGATGGACGCGTACCAGGCGGTTCTCGCCGCCGAGCCGAGCACCGGTACGCCGCGTGGAGAAGGGCGGCCTCACAGAGGTGGCACGAACCTTCGGGAACCTCGTTGACCTGAAAAGTCCCTGGCTGCATGGCCATTCCGCCGGAGTGGGTGATCTTGCAGCCGCCGCTGCCGGAATGTTGGGGCTGCGCGAGGACGATGGAGACCCTACGCGTTGCGGGATATCTGCACGATCTCGGAAGAGTAGGGGTCTCCAGCGCGATCTGGGACAAGGCCGGTCCGCTGAGTACGGCCGAGCAGGATCAGGCGCGGTTGCACGCGTACCACAGCGAACGGATCCTCGCTCGGATCCCGCCGCTGGCGGGATTGGCCAAGCTCGCTGGCCAGCACCACGAACACAGCGACGGCAGCGGATATCACCGGGGTTTCCTCGCAGCCCAGCTCACAATGCCGTCTCGCGTCTTGGCCTGTGCCGACGCCTACCGACGATGGATCGAGGACCGTCCCTACCGGCGAGCCCTCGTTCCGGCGCGAGCCGCAGATCGGCTAGAGGCCGAGGCTCGGGCTGGCCGGCTCGACGCCGACGCTGCCGCAGCCGTCATCGAGGCGGCCGGGCTCCCTCACGGAGTGCAGGCGCGCTCGCCCAGCAGACCTCACCGAACGCCAGGTGGAGGTGCTGCGGCTGGTCTCCCGCGGCCTGTCCAACGCCGAAATCGCTGAACGGCTGGTGCTGTCGCGACGCACCGTCGAGCATCACGTTCAGGACATCTATCTCAAGATCGGTGCCGCCACCCGCGCCGGAGCCGCTATGTTCGCAATGCAGCACGGGCTGCTTTGACTAGAAAGCTGGGTAGTTCTGCCTATGCCAGCTGATCGGTTAACGCTCAGACTGTTGCTGTGACGCTCTCGACACAGCAGGTAGCAGCTGGCACGCCGCGACCGGCTCATCACCCCAGCCTTCATCCGGCTGGCGGTTGCTGATCTTGCGTACTTCACCGCCACCGGCGTCGCGATCTACACCCTGCCACTGTGGGTCACCGGGCCGGTCGGTTCGGACAAGGCTGGTGCGGGGCTCGCGTTCGGCGCCTTCGCCGTCTCTGCCCTGATCCTGCGGCCCGTCGCCGGCCGCCTGGCCGACACACGTGGTCGGCGTCCGCTGCTTGTCGGCGGCGCGCTCCTCAGCGCATTGGGGATGGTCGGTACCGCGTACGCCGACAACCTTGTGCTGGTTGTGCTGCTGCGCCTGCTGCTCGGCGTGGCCGAGGCCGCCTTCTTTGTCGCCGCAGCTCGCAGCGCTCGCCGATCTGGCGCCACCGAGCAGGATGGGCGAGGCCATAAGTTACAACTCCCTCGGCCTCTATCTCGGCTTGGCGTTCGGTCCTCCACTTGGCGAGCTGCTGGTGATGTCGGCCGGTTTCACCGCCGCTTGGTACGGAGCAGCCGCGCTTTCGGTCATCGCCGCCGTGATCGCGGCCGGGATCAAGAATGTTCGGTCACGCTCCGCCCCGACATGCCGGTCACGCGCGGCTGATCCATTGGAAGGCCGTCCCGCCAGCGCTGGGCTTCTTCGCATCAGTGGTCGCGATGGGTGTGTTCTTCGCCTTCGGTGCATTGCAGGCCGAGGCGGTCGGGCTCATGCCGGCGAGCGCACCATTGTTCGTGTACGGCCTGGTTGTAGTGGCCGGCAGGTTGTCGCTCGCTCGGGTTATTGATCGATTTCCAGCACTGCTCTTGGGTGCGATCGCGCTGGCGATCATCGCTGGTGGACTGATGATCATCGCGCTGTGGACGCAGCGCGATCGGAATAGTCCTCGGCGCGGCGATCTTCGCACTTGGCGTCACGATCAGTACGCCGGCGTTCTTCTCCGCGATCTTCGCGACAGCAAAGCCGGGCGAACGGGGTGCTGCGTCGGGTACAGCCAGCGTGTTCTTGGACCTGGGGATAGCCCTCGGGCCCATGGTGCTCGGCCTCGCTGCGCAGGCCAGCGGCATCCCGTTTGCCTTCGGCATTGCCGCTGTCGTTGTGCTGGCCGGGTGCGGATGGACCCTGATGCTGAGCCGCGCTGGCCGTACGACGGTTGTTGTCCCAGCCGAATCGCCCGCCGTCGCACCCGATGCTCAGGATGTGGCGAGGTAGTAGTGGACCAAGACCGGTTGGCGTTTGCCGGCTACGTTGCGCCCTTCCGTTGCGGTGGCTGCACCAGCGTCTCGTCGGCGTAACACCAGAGCCAGTCCTCGTCCGGCTCTAAGGAGCGGATGATCTGATGCTGTGGCTCGTGCTCGCGGGCGTGGCGGCTGGCGTGTTTGTTCTTCGAGGAGTCGCAGCACCCCACCTGACCGTCGGTCATACACATCCGCAGGTGGACCCAGGTGTCACCGAGCTCAAGGCACTGCTGGCAGCCCGTCGACGAGGGAATGACATCGTGGATTTGATCAAGGTGCGTGCACTGCACCGCGGGCTTTCCGCGTACGCGCTGGAACGCAAAGCGGACGGTTTGCAGCAGTCCCATGGCCGTCTTCTCCTGTCTGGACCGCTTCTCGTCTGGCCAACAGTCTCTCGCCTGGCGCCGCAGGCCCTGAGACCGGGCCCGAGGGATAGCGTGTGGCAATGCCCGACTACGGCCGCGACCTGACGTTCGGATACTTCCTCATCCCTAACGCTGCCGACCCGCTGCTCGATACTGCCCGGGAGATCGAGGCCCGCGGTCTGGACTGGATCGGCATTCAAGATCATCCATACCAGCGGCGCTTCGTCGACACCTGGACGCTGCTCGGCGGGATCGCGGCCGTCACCACCCGCGTGGGTTTCTTCCCCGATGTCGCCAACCTCCCGCTGCGGCCGCCGGCAGTGATGGCCAAGGCGGCCGCGAGTCTCGACGTGCTGAGCGGCGGCCGCTTCGAGCTGGCGCTGGGTGCCGGCGGCTTCTGGGATGCCATCGTGGCGTACGGCGGGCCGCGCCGCGAGCCCCGCGACGCGCTCGATGCGCTGGAGGAGGCGATCCACGTCATTCGCCTGATCTGGAGTGGGGAGCGCAACCTCCGTTTCACAGGCACGCACTACCGCCTCGCCGGCGCGCACTCCGGGCCATTGCCGGTCCATCCGATCGGTATCTGGCTCGGCGTGTACCGCCCTCGGGCACTGCGGCTTGCCGGCCGGCTTGCGGATGGGTGGGTACCGTCCCTGCGCGGTGAGATCGCCCCGCTCGGCGAGGCCTCGGCCCGCCTCGACGAGGCTGCGACCGCGGCTGGCCGGGATCCGGCCGAGATTCGCCGCGTTCTCAACACCAACGGCGAGATCACCGACGGCGAACGCAACGGCCTGCTGCGCGGTCCAGTCGACCAGTGGGTCGACGAACTCACGGACCTGGCAGTCGGGTACGGCTTTGACACGTTCATGTTCTGGGGAGAAGGCGACGACCAGCTTCCTCGTTTCGCCGAGGAGGTCGCGCCCGCCGTACGTGCTCAGGTGGCCGCGGAACGCGGGCAGGCCTAGGTCCGGCGCGGGATGGCGACACAGTGAGGCTTTTTGCCGCCGTCGTACTGCCGGACGACGTTGTCGCGGACCTCGACGCCGCCCTGGCTCCTCATCGCGACGACGTTCTGGCGTGGACGCTCCCCGAACAGTGGCATATCACCCTCGCCTTCTACGGAGAGGTGGAGGACAAGCGAGTGCCAGACCTCAAAGCGCGGCTCACCCGGGCAGCCAAGCGATACCCGAGTCCTGTCCCTTGCCCTGGACGGCGCCGGCCGTTTCGACGAGCGGACCTTATGGGTCGGCTGCAGCGGCGACGTCGCAACACTGCGCAACATCGCTCGATCGGTGGCTGCAGCTGGCCGTCGGGCTGGCGCAGCCTCGGCGAACGACGCGTTTCGATTCCGCGCCCACGTCACACTGGCCCGTGCCCGCCGCCCGGTGGACCTACGGCCGTACGTTGCTGCGCTCGATGCTTTTCGGAGTCGGGCGTGGACCGTGGACGCCGTCTCTCTGGTGCGTTCCCACCTGGGCGCAGGCGCAGAGCGACGGTCCAGGTACGAAACCCTGTCGACGCATCCACTTGCCGCCGAATTGACCTAGGCCCCGCAGCGAGACCTTTGCTCGAACGCGGGCCAAGGTCAATTCGGCAGTGGCAGATAGCGAACCATCAGTACGCCGTCGATGTTCCCAATCGCCTTGATCACCGAATCCGGCACATCGCTGTCCACGTCCACCAGCGTGTACGCCAGCTCCTTTCGCGACTTGTTGGTCATCGTCGCGATATTGAGACCGGCGATCGCCATCTCATGGGAGATGCCGCCGACCATGTTCGGCACATTGGCGTTTGCGATCGCCACCCGGAACCGGGATTCCCTCGGCAAGATCACGTCTGGGAAGTTCACCGAATTTCGAATGGTGCCGTCAAGCAGGTAGTCGCGTACCTGCTCAGCGACCATCACGGCGCAGTTCTCCTCAGCCTCTCGCGTTGAGGCACCCAGGTGCGGCAGCAAGATCACACCGGGCTGCTGGGCGAGATGCGGAGCAGGAAAGTCGCAGACATACTTCGCCAGCTGACCAGTCTCCAGAGCCTCCAAGATCGCGGTCTCGTCGACCACGCCGCCGCGGGAGAAGTTGAGCACGACCGCGCCAGCCTTCATCTGGGCTATCCCGCCGGCATCGATCATCCCGCGGGTCTCCTCGACAAGCGGCACGTGCAGCGTGATGAAGTTGCTGTGCTTGAGAACCTCGCCCAGGCTGTGCGCCTTCTTGACCGTCGCCGGCAGGCTCCACGCCGAGTCCACAGTGATCTCCGGGTCGTACCCGATCACATGCATGCCGAGCTTGATCGCCGCATCGGCAACCAGGCAACCGATCTTGCCCAGGCCCACGATCCCGAGCGTCTGACCCGCCAGCTCGTACCCGGCGAACGCCTTCTTGCCGGCCTCGACCTTCTGCTCCAGCTCCGGGTCGTCAGGGTCCAGCGAGTCGAGGTACTTCAGCGCATCATCGATGTTGCGAGACGCCAGCAGCATGCCGGCCACGACCAGCTCTTTGACGGCATTGGCATTGGCACCGGGCGCGTTGAACACCGGTATCCCGCGTTCGGACATCCGCGCGATCGGGATGTTGTTGGTGCCTGACCCGGCGCGGCCGACCGCCAGCAAGGACTCCGGAATCTCCAGGTCGTGCAGGTCGGCCGAACGAACCAGGATGGCGTGCGGATCGTCGGCATCCGCCGACACCGCAAACCGATCCCAGGGCAGCCGCTTCAGCCCGCCAGCTGAAATGTGGTTGAGGACCCGTACTCGATACTTCTCGCTCACCGTGTGCCTCAGCCCTTCGCCGTCGCGAACTCGGCCATGTAGTCCACCAGCGCCTGGACGCCTTCGATCGGCATCGCGTTGTAGAGCGAGGCCCGCATGCCACCGACCGAGCGGTGGCCCTTCAGCTCTACCAGGTCGTGCTTCGCGGCACCGGCCAGAAAATCAGCCTCGAGATCGTGATCGGCCAGCCGGAACGGGACGTTCATCCGCGACCGATCGGCCTTCTCGACCGGGTTGACATAGAACTCAGAGTTATCGATGAAGTCGTACAGCAGCGCGGCCTTGGCGAGATTGCGTTCCTCGGCGCCGGCGAGCCCGCCGGTCTCCAGCAGCCACTGGAACACCAGGCCCGCAACATAGACCGCGTAGGTGGGCGGCGTGTTGTACATCGAGCGCGCCTTGACATGGGTGGCGTAGTCGAGCATCGCCGGTGGCGTGGGCTCACCGAGGCCGATGAGGTCCTCGCGTACGATCACCAAGGCCAACCCGGCCGGACCGATGTTCTTCTGCGCGCCGGCGTAGATCAGGCCGAACCGCCTGACGTCCAAGGGCCGGGAAAGCAGGTTCGAGGACATGTCGCTTACCAGTGGCACGTCGCCGACATCGGGTATCCAGCCGAACTCGACTCCACCGATCGTCTCGTTGGCGGTGTAGTGGAGGTACGCAGCACCATCGGTGCAGCTGCCATTCAGACTCAGCCGGCACGTAGGTAAAAGACCGGTCCTCCGCGCTTGCCGCCACGTTGACATCGGCCAATCCCTTGGCTGCGTTGATCGCCTTCTTCGCCCACTCACCTGTGTGGATGTAATCAGCGACAGCCCGGCCCTGAATCAGGTTCATCGGGATCATCTCGAACTGCAGCGATGCCCCGCCTTGCAGGAAGAGCACGTGGTAGCCCTCGGGCACGGCTAGTAGCTTGCGCAGATCGGCCTCCGCCGCTTCCGCGATCGAGATGTAGTCCTTGCCCCGATGGCTCATCTCCATCACGGACTGGCCCGTGCCGTGCCAATCGAGCATCTCGTCGGCCGCCTGGAGCAGCACTTCCTCGGGTAAGCGTGCCTGGGCCGGCGCTGAAGTTGTAGACGCGTGGCATGAGGTTTCGATCCTGACTGTCGGGTGTGAAACGAACGGCGGCCAAGCGTGGAGACTACATGCTGGCGGCAAGCAGCCGGGTCGCTTTCTCGCAGTGGGTCCCGGCAGCTGCCCAATTTCATACCAACTGCGCGTCAATCGGCAAGTCGCGACCATCTAGCACCTCCGAGGCTCAACACTGAGTTCCACAGAGTCGGTCGTGCCGAAGCTTGGAGCGTCTGTCAAGGGGGACACAGGCTGATGAACCGCTGTCGCATGAGCGTCGCGGCCGCCGTGCTGGCTACAGCCCTTGCAGCTTTGACGATCACGCCCGCGGCGGCCGAGCCAGCCACCACTGTGAGATATCCGACTGGCGCATCCGCTACCCGGCTGAGCGGGTACGCGTTCGACACCTGCTCGGCGCCGCCACTCGCGACCATGCAGGCTTGGAAAATCGCCTCGCCCTACCAAGGGGTCGGCGTCTACATCGGAGGTGTGAACCGCAGCTGCAGCCAGCCAAATCTCACCAGTAGCTGGGTGACGGCGGTTTCACTGCAGCGCTGGCGAATCATTCCGATCTATGTGGGCCACCAGGCGCCGTGCACCGGCCGGCCGAGCAGGATCAAGTTCACGACCAGCACCGCGGCGTTCTTGGGCACCGCCGACGCGGCGGATGCGGTGTTGCAGGCCCGGGCGTTGGGCATGCTGCCGGGCAGCGCCATCTACGGCGATATGGAGCACTATGCAGCGAACGACCCGGCCTGCCGTACGGCGGTGCTGACCTACGTTTCCGCGTGGACCAAGGAGCTGCACCGCCTGGGCTACCTGGCTGGCATGTACGCCAACCTGTCCTCTGGGGCCAAGCACCTCTCCGAGGCGTACGTCTCACCTGCCTATGCGCGCCCGGACGCGTTGTGGATCGCGCGCTGGGACGGCATTGCCACGCTGACCGGCTGGGCCGGCATCCCCAATGCGCACTGGTCCAATCATCAGCGTGGGAAGCAGTACCGCGGCGACCATGACGAGACGTACGGCGGCGTCAAGATCAACATTGACAGCGACCGGTTCGATGCGCCAGTTGCGACCGTCGGCTACGCGTACCAGGTCACAAGTTCGGCCAATCTCAACGGCCGAAGTGGTCCGAAGACCTCGACTCCCATCGTGCGGACCTACGCGCCCGGTGCGACCGTGGGTGTCGTCTGCCAGACCGCTGGCACCAAGATCGGCACCACGTCTGTATGGAACAAGCTGACCGATGGCAACTACCTCAGCGACTACTACGTGAGCACGCCTTCGAACACCAGCTACAGCGCGCCACTGCCGCGTTGCACCTATCCCTTCCAAGTGACCATCCCGACACTGAACAAGCGCACCGGCCCAGGCGCCAGCTACGCCATCTCAGGCACCCTCCCCGCCGGCGCCCTCGGCTGGGTGACCTGCCAACGCTCCGGATCCAAAGTCGGCACGACGTCGGTCTGGGACAAGCTGGACGACGGCACATACGTCACAGACTTCTATCTGGCGACGCCCAGCAAGACGACCTACAGCCCGCCGCTTCCCCGCTGCTGATCTTCGGAGTCCTGCCTCTTCGGGCCACTCCGCATCAGTTACTTGGACTCTGCCTCATCTGCAGATGCTGCGGAGACCACTACTGAGGGTCACTCCGCCTCACGTACTCGGACTTGGCACCAGCACGGGCAGATCGGTGAGCCATATCTGGACCGATCGGCAGTCCTCTCCCAGACGGATCGGCAATAGAGATGCAGGCGAATTCGCAGTACGATCTGTTGGTGGACAAGAAGACCATCCCACGGTGGGCGGCGCCGCGACTCCTCGACGCCTCTCAGATACGCCCGTTGTCGTGCTGAACGGCGCCCGACAGGTCGGCAAGTCCACGCTCGTCAAATCACTGACGTATCCGGGCACAAAGGAGGTCGTCACTCTCGACGACATTGCTACTCGCTCTGCCGCGCGCTTTGACCCACGAGCGTTCGCGCAGCGTTTCGTTGACACGTTGGTCATCGATGAGGTGCAGCTCGAGCCGTCGCTCTTCCGCGCGATCAAGGCCGAGGTTGATCGCGACCGCCGCCCAGGCAGATTCCTGATCACGGGCTCATCGCGCCTACTGTCCGCACCTGACATGGCAGACGCGCTGGTCGGACGGGTCGAGATGGTCGAATTATGGCCGTTTTCGCAAGATGAGCTTCTGGGAGAACGCTCGGAGTTCATCAGGACCGCCTTTGACGCGCCGAGCAAGCTCATGCAGCCAGGCACCCTCAGCCGGCAGGAATTGGTTGAACGGATTTGTGCCGGCGGATTTCCCGACGCCGTAGGACGCTCGCCGGGGCGTAGGGCTTCCTGGTTTGACGGATATGTGACCACCACCATCGAGCGGGTGGTCCGACAGGTGGCCGACATCGAGCGGGCAACTGAAATGCCACGATTAATCAGGCTTTGTGCCGCGCGAACGGCTCAAGAACTTAATATCAGCAATCTCGCCGACGAGTTCGGCGTACCGGCAAGAACCGTCAGCGGCTACGTCGCGCATCTGGCAACCGCGTTCCTGATCCAGCTCATTCCCGCCTGGTCGACCAACCTCAGCGCGAAAGTCATTCGCCGTCCCAAGCTGGCCCTGCTCGATTCCGGCCTCGCTGCCCATTTGATCGGGGCGACATCCAATACAGTCGATCGACCAGGTGGGCCATTCGGTCAGCTGCTCGAGACATTCATCATCTGTGAGATTCGCAAGCAGCTGACCTGGGCCGCACCACGCGTGTCGATGTATCACTTTCGGGACCGGAACGGAGTAGAAGTCGACATCGTGCTCGAGCATCCGGACGGGCGGATCGTCGGCATCGAGGTCAAAGCGACCAGCACGCCTCGAGCCGAAGACTTCCGGGGCCTTCGCTATTTGGCTCAGCGGCTGGGTGATCGTTTCGAGCTCGGGATATTGCTATCAGCAGCCCCAGATGCCACTCCATTCGGGCAACGGCTGGCCGCGCTCCCGGTAGACACCCTTTGGCGCTGACGGCCCACTCGACTCTTAATCGAAGGTATGTTTGAATAGGTGGATGCGATGGGCCGGCCAGGAGATCTCCAGGGAGGCAGTCCGCGATCCGGCCGCGCTGCCAGGGCTTGACCGGCTGCAGAACCTGGTGCGTTCGGTACGCACGCCGGAGTTTGCTGGGATCACTTTCCACGAGATCTTGGCGAAGTCGGCGCTGAACCGCGTACCGGCTGCGGCCGCTCTCCCGTTCAACTGGACGGTCAACCCCTACCGTGGCTGCAGTCACGGCTGTGTCTACTGCTTCGCACGAAACACCCACACTTACCTTGATCTCGACGCCGGCGCCGACTTCGACCGCCAGATCATCGTAAAGATCAACATCGGTGACGTCTTGGCACGCGAATTGCGCCGGGCGACATGGACCCACGAGCCCGTGGCGCTCGGGACTAACACTGATCCCTATCAGCGAGCCGAAGGTCGCTACCGGCTGATGCCGGGGATCATCGCCGCATTGGCTGGGTCGGGCACTCCCTTCTCGATCTTGACCAAAGGCACCACGGCGCGGCGGGATCTGCCGCTGCTGACCGTCGCGAGTCGCGCAGTGCCGGTGAGCATGGGCGTATCCATCGCGCTCATCGATGAGACAAATCCATGCCGCGCTCGAGCCCGGTACGCCGACACCGAGAGCCCGGCTCGAGCTGGTTCGCGCCATCGTGCAGGCAGGACTGCCTTGCCAGGTGATGGTCGCGCCGATCTTGCCGATGATCACCGACAGCGATGAACAGATCGATGCCCTGCTCGCTCAGATTGCCGGCTGCGGGAGCAACTGGCGCGACTGTGTTCGCGCTGCACCTGCGCCCGGGCGCTCGGGAGTGGTTCCTGCGCTACCTCGGCAAGCACCACCCAAAGCTCGTCGGCCCGTACGCCGAGCTTTACCGGAAGGGCTCCTACGTCACCCGCTCGTACGCCGCCGACCTGGCTCGCCGATCATCAGTGCTGCTCCGCAAGCACGGTCTGGACCGTAGGGACAGCATGCTGCGAATACCCGACACGCGTACGGCACCAATCCCGCCACACCTCGCCCTGAGCGAGCCCAGCCTGTTCTGAGACCGCCCGCTGGCGACCGAAGCCGTCGGGTGTCAACGCAGGTTGCGGAAGAAGGCGCGAAGGTCCTCGATCAGCAGCGCCGGCTCTTCCATGGCCGCGAAATGTCCGCCCTCGGTGTGCTCGCTCCAGTAGGCCATCTGATGCTCCGGATCCATGAAACGCCGCATGATCGGTTCGGTGTTGAAGACCACCCAGGCACTCGGTACGCCCGACGGGGCAATCCAGTCCAGATCCGAGTGCTCGGCCTCGGACAGGAAACGAGCCGCGCTAGCGCCGCTCCGGGTGAACCAGTAGAGGCTGACGTTAGTCAGCAGCTGGTCCCGATCGACTGCCTCGTCCGGGGTCTTCGACGCTGGGTTGGTCCACGTCTGGAACTTCTCGACGATCCAGGCAAGCTGCCCGACTGGCGAGTCAGTCAGAGCTGCCGCGATCGTCTCGGGCCGATGGCCCTGCAAGTCGAGGTAGCCGCGCTCGGCGCGCCAGGCCGTACGCTCCTGCTCGACCCGTGCCCGCTCCTCTTCGGTGAGATGGTCTGGAATTGGGAACTGCTCCCCGGCCAGCCCGAGTGAACCGGGATCGGTGACCACGAGCGTGCCAACCACATGCGCGGCATCTGTGGCACCGAGCCGACCGCTGACGCCGGCGCCAATGTCCCCACCATGGGTGCCGTAGCGCGAGTAGCCGAGCTGTGCCATCAGTTCCGCGAAGGCCGCTGTGGTCCGCCCGAGCTCCCACCCGGTCTCCCTTACCGGGGTGGAAAACCCAAAGCCGGGCAGCGACGGAATAACGAGGTCGAACGCATCTTCGGGGATTGCCACCGTGGGATCCGGGGTCACTCAGCGGGCCGATCAGCTCATAGAACTCGACCACCGAAGACGGGTAGCCGTGCGTGATCAACAGCGGCAGTGCGTTCGGCTCCGGAGAACGGACGTGAAGATAGTGGATCGGCTGCCCGTCGATCTCGGCGATGAACTGCGGAATCTGGTTGAGTCGAGTCTCCTGAGCTCGCCAGTCGAAGCCGTGGCGCCAGTAATTGGTCAGCTCTTGGAGGTAGGGCAGGGGTACGCCGCGCCCGAAGTCTGTACGGCTGTCTGGCGCGGGCTCGGCCCAGCGGGTCGCGTCGAGGCGGCGATGGAGGTCATCCAGCTCGGAGTCGGTGATCGCGATCTGGAACGGTCTGAGTGCGGTAGCTGTTGTCATCCCACCACGCTAGAGGCAATTGCGGAAGCATTCGTACTTCGAAATCCTGGACCCACCGGACCTCGCCGAAGCCTTCATCCGCCTCGCGGAGCGCTACCAGCGAGCGGCCAAGGGCTTAGGCAGGTAGCACCGGCCCTGGTTTTGCATCACCAGTGGGCCCGAGGCCGCCTTGTTGGGCGCATTTTGACTCAGTGGCGATGCAAATTCAGGGCAACTCTTACCGCACGGTGATGTTGGGCATCCGCAGCGCTGCGTCGGCAGGCATCCCTAGTGCAGCGGCGACGTCACTAAGGCCCGGCCACTCAGTACGAACCCAGGTCCGCGGATCCTCACTGTTCTTCGGTCGACTGAGCCGGGCCAGCGGCGGAATGCGGATAGCACCCAGCACAGGTGCATCTTCTGGCAGCTTCGCGCGTTCCCGAGCGATGCGAACCGCGTCACGAAGGCCACCCAGCTCATCAACCAAACCAGCCTCGAGCGCATCTCGGCCAGTCCAGACGCGACCTCGGGCGACTGCTTCAATCTCCGCCACCGGGCGCTTCCGTCCAGCTGCGACCTTGGCCACGAAATCGTCGTAGATGGCGTCGATGGTCACCGCGAACCGTGCCCGCTCGTCCTCGCTGAACCCCTGCCGAAACGAGTACATCAAGGCCCGCGCGCCCTGCTGCACGGTGCCTCTCGTCAGCCCGGCGCGTTCTAGCAGGCCGTTCACAACGAGCTTGCCGGCGAAGACACCGATCGACCCGGTCAGGGTCCCGGGCAGCGCCACGATCACATCGGCTGGGCAGGCAATGTAGTAGCCGCCGGAGGCTGCGACATCGCCCATCGAGACCACGACGGGCTTGCCAGATTCATGCAGCCGGAATACCTCCCGCCAGATCACATCCGACGCCACCGCCGAGCCTCCCGGCGACTCGACCCGGAGTACGACGGCCTCAGCGCGATCGTTGTCGTGCGCAGCGCGGAGCTGGGCTGACACGGTGTCGCTGCCAGCCTGGCGACCCAGCGGACTCCGCCGGGTCCGACCGCTCACGATCGCACCCCGGACGTCGACCACGGCAACATGACCGCGGCGGTGAGGCGGTGGGGCAAGCTTGCGGCGGGGTCGCCACCGATCGGCGAACAGCAGCTCAGGCTCGCCACCGGTACGAGTGCGCATCTCGTCGTAGACCTGATCACGGTAGCCGAGTCGGTCCACGAGGCCTACGTCTCGTGCCTCAGCCGCAGTTCGGGGCCCGGTGTTGATCAGCTCGCGTACCCGATCATGATCCATCCCACGGGCATCGGCGATGGCCCGCACGGCATCGTCGAAGACCGATTCTGCAAGTCGCTCCAGCGCCTCGCGGTGCGCCGGAGTGTATTCGGTATGCACCACTACGTCGGCTGCGTTCTTGTACTCATGGCGTTGCTCCACCTGTGGCTCAACGCCAAGCCGGTCAAGCGTGCCGCGGAGGAACGTCGTCTCGATGCCGACGCCGAGTAAACCGACTCCTCCGCCGGGCTGGAGCCACACGTCACCGAACGCCGTCGCCAAAACGTACGCTGCCATATCGCGGGAAGACCCTTCGCCAAAACTCTCCGCCCAGGCCAGCGCCGGCTTGCCGCTCGCAACGAAAGCCTGCACGCCGAGCCGCAGTTCCTGCATCGTCCCCCACGGCCAGACACCGCCGACCTTTGCGATTAGCCCGACGACATTCCGGTCCTCCGCCGCCTCGTGGAGGGCGCGCAACGTGGGACGCAACAGCCGGCGCCCGCGGGCGCGCAGCCGGGCAATCGGGTCGTCTGCCTCCGGGGCAACAAGAGGCTCAGTCAGGTCGAGTTCGAGAAGCAGGTTTGGCCGTCGGCCGGGAAAGTCAACCATGGCCTTAACCGTAGGCCCATGCCGGATGGCGATCGCTGCCGCGCCGGAAGCAGATCAAGTGGACCCTTTCCAGAAACCGCCCCGAGCGGAGAATTGATAGCCGTATCCCCGCGTGATCCGCGGGCACTCACGCCATTCGGGGGCGATTTTGAGAAACAGTGCTGCATTCAGTCCATGACGCTGTCGGCCGAGTACGCCGAAGCCTGGAGATGGAACAGCTCGGCGTACTGACCACCAAGCGCCACCAATTCATCATGGGTGCCTTGCTCAACGACCCGTCCATGATCAAGAACGTAAATCCGGTCGGCGGTCCGTACCGTGGAGAACCGGTGGGAGATGATCAGAGCGCTGCGGCCGCGCAGCACCTCGTGCAGCGAAGAGAACAGCTCGTACTCGGCCCGCGCATCGAGGGCGGCCGTCGGCTCGTCGATGATCACCAGCGGAGCATTGCGATAGAACGCGCGGGCAATCGCCACCTTCTGCCACTGGCCTCCGGAGAGCTCGTGTCCGCCGATGAATCGACTGACAGCGGTGTCTGGTAGCCGTCCGGCAGCTCAGAAAGAAACGAGTCGGCATCGGCAATCCTCGCCGCCTCGCGGATCGCCGCATGATCGATTTCGTCGTCCGGTCGAGCCACCGCAATGTTCTCCTCAGCGGAGAGTGCGTACCGGACAAAATCCTGGAAGATGATCGCTACGCGCTCCCGGAATAGATCCGGCCGGAAGGTGCGTACGTCGACGCCATCCCACCTGATTGCGCCACTGCCGGGCTCGTACAGGCCGGCCATCACCTTGGCCAGCGTGGTCTTGCCCGAGCCGTTCTCGCCTACCAGGGCGACCACCTCACCCTGGTTGATCTCGATGCTGGCGGCCTGGAGGGCAAGCGCACTCCGACCGGGATAGGAGAAGCTCACCGCATCGGCTCGGATTCGATGGAACGCTGGCGGTGGCGCGATCTCGCGCGACCCGCCTTCCGCGGCCGGGGCCAGGGTGAGGAAGCCGTCCAGGTCGTCGATGAACGAGCCAGATTCGAAGATCGCCTGTACGCCGGCGAGGCCGGACTGAACCTGACTCGCCAGCAGCCGAATCGCGACCAGCGCCGCACCCGCCTCAGCGATGCTGAGACGCCCGGTGGAAATCAGCCATGCCAGCAAGAAGAGGGTCAGCGCCAGCAGGACGGCTGAGCCGAGGCTGCCGGCCGCGCCGAGCCTCGAGCGCTGCCAGAGGTGCTGTGCAAGATCACGAAGGTAGTCGGCATACAAGGTGTTCAGGCGCTGACCGAAGTTGCGTCCGAGGCCGAACGCGCGCACTTCCTTGGCCTCATCCCGGCCGGTCTGTACCCGGGTCAGGTAGGCCCGCAGTCGCGCCGACTCGGTCTGCTGAGTCAGAAAGTCGAACTCCAGTTGGCTCTGCCGCCGGCTCGTCAGCAACACGGGCACACCCCCGACCAAAAGCAGTGGCAGCAATGCGGGATGCACCAACACAATTGCGACCACCAACCCAGCGCTTGCGGCCGCGGCGCCCATCGTTGCCAATAAGCCGTAAGTGATCTGGTACGGACGGGTCAGCGCATTGGCCTGAACCCGGTACAGGCGATCGTAGAATCTCCCTGATTCGAACTTCCGCAAGTCAACGCGGGTGGCGACTCTCAATACCCGCTTCCACATGACAGCGACCACCAGTTCGCCGGCATAGCGACCCAGCCCTACTTGCACGGAGGCGATGACGGCGGTGACGGCCGTAAGGCCTGCCAGCAGCAGGACCGGCTGGACCAGAGGCCAAAGATCTCCAGCATTGCCCGATCTATCCAGGCCCGAGATATCCAGCACCGCCAGCAAAGCCAGCTGCACGGCAAGGATCAGCAGCACGAGGGCGATAGCGTTGAGCAGCTGCAGCCCAACCAGGGCCAGAAATGGCGTACGCGCAGACTGCCAGACCATGGACAAGCTGCGGGCCATGAGACGGGTGAGCCGGCCTATCGACTTTTGCTGGTCCTGCGCCGGAGTCGCGAGGTCCATCGGGTCGATTTCACTCACGGTTGCATCGTAGGGTTGCTGGAACGCGCGCGTGGCGAGTTCCGGCGAAGCCGGACGGCGCTGCGGGCGCAACTTGCGCGACGGCGTAATGGGAAAGGGTGAGGAATGGGCAACGGAGCCGATGCAGGTCGCGAACACGGACCGCGGTCGCCGGAACAGATCCGCAATGTCGTGCTCGTCGGGCCGGCTGGCGTCGGCAAAAGCACGCTTTTCGAACGGTTGATAGCAGCGCGAGTTCCGGGCCGCCACCAGCGGGGGGAGCCCGGCCCGTCGCAGTCGCTGGGTGCCGCGTCGATCGCCAGCGGTGAGGTGATGATCAATCTCCTGGACACCCCCGGCAACCCCGACTTCGTCGGCGAGGTGCGGGCCGGGCTGCGGGCGGCCGACGCTGTGTTGTTCGTGGTATCGGCCAGTGACGAGATCGACGACGCGACCCGGCTGTTGTGGCGCGAGTGCGAGGCGACGAAGATGCCCCGGGCGATCGCGGTAACCAAGCTTGAGCAGTCTCGTGCCGACTTCGAGGAGTCCATGGCTCGTTGCCGCCAGGTCTTCGGCGACGTCCAGCCGCTCGGCGCACCGTTGATCGAGGATGGTCACGTCGTCGGTGCGATCAATCTGCTGCGCCGTTCGGTCACTGACTACCGCAGCGGCGAACCGATCTCGCGGGAGCCTGACGAGACCGAAGCCGCGATCATCGAGGAGAACTGGGACCCGCTGATCGAGTCGATCATCGAGGAGTCCGAGGACGAGACGCTGCTCGACCGGCACCTCAGCGGCGAACCGATCGACCTGGACATCGTCTTGCCCGATCTGCGAGCGGCCATCGCCACAGCACGGTTTTTCCCCATCATTCCCGCGCATGCCCCGACCGGGATGGGCATTGAAGGTCTGTTCGAGCTGTTCGAGCAGGGCTTCCCGTCCCCAGTATCGTCGCCCGTGCCGGCGGTCTACACGCCGAGCGGCCAGCCGTTCGGCTCATTGACATGCGACCCTGACGGCCCCCTGGTCGCCGAAGTAGTGCGAACCACCAGCGACCCCTTCGTCGGCCGGCTCTCTTTGGTCCGAGTCTTCTCCGGCACCCTCAGCCCCGACACTCCACTGCATGTTTGCGGGCACCTGCAGCAGTTCGCAGCCCACCATGTCAACGGGCATGCCGATCATGACAGCGACGACGAACGAGTGGGGCCGCTGTCAGCACCGCTCGGCGATGACGCCCGCCCGAAGCCGTACGCCATCGCTGGTGATCTTGTCCTGGTGTCCAAGTTGGCGGCCGCGGAAACCACTGACACGCTGTCCGGCAAGACGCGGCCAGCGCTCGTGGAGCCCTGGCTACTGCCCGAGCCTCTGCTGCCGGTAGCAGTCCACGCCATCTCTCGCAGCGATGAGGAGAAGCTGGGGTCTGCGCTGCAACGGCTCGTCGCCGAGGACGTCACGATGCGTCTGGAGCACAATCCGGAGACGCATCAGGTGGTGATCTGGGCCATGGGACCAGCGCATGTCGACAAGGTGCTCAATGCGCTGCGTGACTTGTGGCACATCCAGGTCGAAGTGGAGCCCGTGCGTACCTCGCTCCGCGAGACGTTCATCCGACCCACCAAAGCGCAAGGACGCCTTGTTAAACAATCCGGCGGACACGGCCAGTACGCGGTGTGCATGATGGAGATCGAACCGTTGGAACGCGGCGGCGGGTTCGAGTTCACCGAACGTGTGGTCGGCGGCGCAGTGCCCCGACAGTTCATTCCGTCGGTAGAGAAGGGCACCCGGAGCCAGCTTGGGAAGGGCGTACTCGCTGGCTACCCCCTGGTCGATATCCGGGTGACGCTGGTGGACGGCAAGGCGCACTCGGTCGACTCTTCGGACATGGCCTTCCAGACCGCAGCGGCGATGGCGCTCCGCGAGGCGGCCAATGAGTCGACTGTTGCCCTCCTTGAGCCGATCGACAAAGTTGAGATCACCGTCGCCGAGGACTCGGTCGGGTCAGTGCTGGCGGATCTGCGTGGCCGCCGTGGCCAGGTGCACGGCACCGAGACTGCCCCTGAGCTGCCCGGCTACGCCGTCATCCACGCCGAAGTGCCGGCCCACGAGCTGAGCCGGTACCCGATCGACCTGCGCTCGGTTTCCCATGGCACCGGTACGTTCAAGCGCGCGTTCGTGCGTTACGACTACATGCCGGCCGCGCTGGCCCGGGAGGTTACCTCCGCCTGAACGATCGTTTCGACGGCTGTGATGAAAGACGTACGGGTTTGGGCTCTGCCGTGAGCCGTTTCGACGGCTGTGATGAAAGACGTACGGCTGAAGGGGTGATCAGATCGACCTCGTAGCCGTTCGCCGCGGCCTTCCGGTGCTTGACCGCTACGCCTACCTGAACACAGGCACATTTGGCCCGCTCCCGCGCACAACCGTGGAGGCCATGCAATCGGTGGAGCGCCTTGAGCTGGAGGAGGGCCGATCGAGCCGAGCGTACTTCCAGCGTGTTATGGACGGGCGCGATCAGCTGCGCGCGGAACTTGCGGGCCTGCTAGGGACGCAGCCCGAGCAGGTCGCCCTCACAAGCTCGACGACAGAGGGATGCAACATCGTGCTGCGCGGGCTCGGAATCGGGCCGGGCGACGAGGTCGTGACGACTGATTCGGAGCACCCCGGCCTGTTCGGTGGGCTGGTCGCCTCCGGCGCGACGCTTCGGATCGCGGCGATCCGCGAGCGCGGCAGCGCCGAGATCCTGCAGGCGATCCAAGCTGAGATCACGCCCCGGACGCGCCTCATCGGCATCTCCCACGTCTCGTGGCTCGACGGCGCCGTGCTGCCGGTCCGTGAGCTGGCTGGGCACGGCGTACCGGTGCTGGTGGACGGTGCGCAGGGCGCCGGCGCCATTCCTGTCGCTGTCGAGGCGCTTGGTGCCGACTACTACACGGTGTCTGGCCAGAAGTGGCTCCTGGGGCCGGCGGCGACCGGCGCGCTCTATGTCGCCCCGGACCGGCTCGACGACTGCCGCGTCGCGTTCCCGTCCTACTTCTCCTGGAAGCTCCCCGATTTCGTGTTCCGCGATGGGGCCGTTCGCTTCGAGGCCTCATGGACGCCGGCCGCATCGATAGCAGGGCTCCTCGCCTCCCTCGCGTTCGCAGCGGAGGTCGGGGAAGAGCGCTTCGGCAGCGCCCGCAAGGCGGCCGAGCGCTGCCGCGAGCTGCTTCTCGAGCATGGGGCCGACGTAGTCACCGAGCCCGACCAGGCGACCCTGGTCTCCTGGCGAGCTGACGAGCCGGAGGCACTGGTCAGCCGGCTCGCCGAGCAAGGCGTTGTGGTGCGTGACCTCCCGGGCACCGGCCTGGTTCGGGCGTCGTGCGGCTACTGGACGAGCGAAGACGATCTCGGACGACTCGTTCAAGGGCTCTAGCTCTCTCGAGGGAAGCCGCGTTCTCGAAAAATGTGCGCAAATTGCATTTCTGAATCGATTCAGGAACGCAAGTCTGCCAGCAGTTAGTGTGAGTGGTTCAGGGGAATTGTCAGGGGATATTGCTTACAGGGTAGAAAATTTCGCATCCGCTGCGATCTTGAAGGTTCTCAGGGACTTCTTCGTTTTTCGGATAAGGCAGAGGCTTGATCACAAGGTGGCATTCGTGGTTAGGTGCGGTTGTGGCCGAGAAGCGCGCCACAACCTGAAGATTCATTTCGAAAGGGTGGCGCGCTCGTGTCGAACCCCCCTCTTTCTGTCATCCCTACTCATCAGCAATCGGCCCGTGAGGAGCTTGCCGAACGTACTCGCGAGTTGCTCATCGAGGCCGAGACGGCTGGCCCGGCCAGGCGCCAACAGATCCTTGACGAGGTGGTCAGCTCACATTTGTGGCTGGCCGAGAGGCTTTCCCGACAGTTCCTGCATCGCGGCGAGGACGAGGAGGATCTCGTCCAGGTCGCGTACACCGGGCTTGTCGAGGCGTGCTCGCGCTTCGATCCTCACCAAGGCTCGTTTGTTGGCTTCGCCGAGCCGACCATCACTGGGCTACTCAAGCGGCACTTTCGTGATCACGGATGGACCGTTCGGCCTCCGCGACCGACTCAGGAGCTCGCCTCGATCATCTGGCGGAGGTGGCCAACGCTGGTTCAGGAAATGGGCGCGCTCCCCTGCGCACAGGATCTCGCCCAAGAGCTCGGGGCACCCGTGAGGGCAGTGCAGCAGGCCCGCTTGGCGAGTGAGGGCTACACCGCCTCGTCTATCGACTCTGCCATGTCTCGAGGAGTGTCCTTCTGCTCCACCGAGGCAGAGGAAGACATCGACCGGACCGAAGCCCGACTCATCATCGATCGGGCAATAGCACAGCTGGAGGAGTCCGAACGGCAGCTGATCTGGCTGCGCTATTACGAACAACGCTCGCAGTCCGACATCGCCCACGAACTCGGCATCAGTCAGATGCAGGTTTCACGGCTGCTGTCGCGGCTGCTGCTCAAGTTGCGCAGCATCATCGGCGCACCAACCGAACTGGCGGCTGCCTCGTAGCCCGCTCGTCCGGAAACCCCTCAATAACTGACGCTCATTCTCGCGACACGCCGGGCAAAGACGCTGCGCAGCTCATTCGCCTGAGCGTCGGGTATCAGAGTCTTCGGTCGGCAGCCGTCCGGTGGAGAGGAGCCGTTGGGCCACATCGCCGATCTTGCTTTGGGTGTCGCGGGCGGCCCGGCGGAGCCGATTGAAGGCAGTCATCGAATCCAGCCCATCGCGGGCCATCAGGTAGCCGACGCCGCGCTCGATGATCACTCGATAGTCCAATGCGTACTGCAGCTGGGCGGCCAGCTCGCCGGCATTTTGGGCGGCCACGGCGGCGGAGAGAGTGGATTCGACGACGTCGCGATAGCGACCCAACGCCTGGCACTCGTCGTCCTGCCAAACGTGCGGCCGGTCATAAAAGACGTCAAGAGTGCCGACGGTAACCGCACCGAGACGTACCGGCAGGCCGAGCACCGCGCGTACGCCGTGCGGACGGAGCGCAGTCGCCAGATCGGGCCAGCGTGACTCAGCGGTTACGTCGGTGCTTGCAACCACGGCATTGTTGACGAATGCCTCGGTGCAGGGACCCTGCCCAGTCTCGCTTTCCGCCACTTCGAGCATGCGCCCTGGCCCGTCGGACGCGGTGACGTAGCGCGGAATGTTCTGCTCATCGGCCAGCATGATGCCGCTGCCGGCAACCCCGAAAAGGTCCACGCATGCCTCGGTCACGTGGCGCAGGCCCTCCACGACGCTCGCGCCCGGTTCGCCCAGCGTGGCGAGCCGGCGCAGGCTGGCAGCGAGCGCGTCGGGATCAATCGCCATGGCCTGCCCGATTCACGAGCCGGCGGGTGCCTCGCCTTGTGGGATTGTGCTGCTCATCGTTCTCGATCATGGTCTACGCGTGACAACCTGTCGAACCGCGTCACAGCGGGAGGCTCCCGAGTGGCCCGGTGCCGGTCTTCTCGGATCTGCATGAGGCGTACGCCTTCAGGCAGATGCTTCTCAATCGAGCTGAGAATCTCGACCTCTGTGGGGTCAAGTCGGCCGCAGTGGGCATTGATCACAGCTTGGGCAATCTCGCGCACCTTGACATGGCCGTTCTGCGAGAGGCGCACCATCAGCGACCAGGCCCGGTCGGGAGTGATCGTGAACCGCTGAGCTAGCAACCCTGTCGCCACGCCGATCTGCTGCCGCGTGGCCAGCGCGTACTTGAGCTGTGCGATCTCAGCCTCCAACTCGGCCATTCGGGAACTGGTGTCTGGACGCCCGGCAACCAAGCCAGCCTCTGTGTGCGGTGCTTGCGAAACCATGCGTCACCTCGATGACGTCAGGCCGCAGACACAGGGCGGATACCGATAGAAAGCCACTGCGAGTGTAGCCGCCCCGGAAAGGCGCAGCCCGGGAACGGCCCCGCAGCATGGCTTCTCAGCTACGGGGCCTGGGTGGCGGCGGATCCTAGGTCCTTCCGTCATCCTGTCTGCGACTTACCCAATCGCCGCGAAGCCACGCCTCTTGCCCGCAACGAACCTGGCACAAGATCAAATGCGCGGAAGCCGGTTTGCCTGGAGGGTCTCTGGGAATATCTGACGCATGACTTTTGATCCTCGACACACCATCGTGACAGCTTCCGACTCCGGCATCCCCCATGGCCTGATCAGCGACGACCGTCGCCAGGTGTGACGCGGAAATGAAGGCTGTTACCTGGCAGGGCTTTCGCGATGTCTCAGTAGAAGAGGTCCCCGACCCGATCATCAAAGAACCCAACGACGCGATCATCAAAGTCACCAGCACCAATATCTGCGGCTCCGATCTTCACCTGTACGAGACCATGGGCGCCTTCATGAGCCCTGGGGACGTACTCGGCCACGAAGCGATGGGGATCGTGCTCGAGGTCGGTCGCGAGGTCAGCCAGATTCGCCCCGGTGATCGGGTCGTCGTGCCGTTCCAGATCGCCTGCGGACGCTGCTGGATGTGCGAGCGGTCCCTGTATACACAGTGCGAGACGACTCAGGTACGCGGCGAAGGCAGCGGTGCCGCGCTGTTCGGCAACACGAAGCTGTACGGCCAGGTGCCCGGCGGCCAAGCCGAGTACCTCCGGGTGCCGGAGGCGCAGTTCACCCACATCCTGGTGCCGCAGGGCTCGCCTGACGACCACTTCATCTACCTCTCTGATGTGCTGCCGACCGCTTGGCAGGCGGTGGAGTACGCAGCGGTGCCGGATGGAGGTTCACTGCTGGTCCTGGGGCTGGGGCCGATCGGCGACATGGCCTGCCGGATAGCTCAACAGAGGTGGATCGACACGATTATTGCCGTCGACCTGGTAGATGCGCGGTTGGAGCGGGTGCGCGCCCGCGGCGTACAGGTTATCGATCTGCGAGAGCACGAAGATGATCTTCCCGACGTGGTGCGCGAGCTGACCGAGGGGCGCGGTCCGGACTCGGTGATCGACGCGGTGGGCATGGAGGCGCACGGTTCGCCTGGCGCGGCGTTCGCCCAGCGTGTCACGGCATACCTGCCCGATGTGGTTACCGAGCCGTTGGTGAAGAAAGCGGGGCTTGATCGACTCTCCGCGGTCTACACGGCGATCGAAACAGTACGCCGGGGCGGCACGATCTCGCTGTCCGGCGTCTACGGCGGCATGGCCGATCCGATGCCAATGATGTCGTTGTTCGACAAGCAGATCCAACTGCGGATGGGTCAGGCGAACGTGAAGCGCTGGATCCCAGCCATCATGCCGTTCCTGACCGAGGATGACCCGCTCGGCGTGGATGACTTCGCGACGCACCGGCTGCCGTTGCGCGACGCGCCGGCGGCGTACCAGATGTTCCAGCAGAAAGCCGACGGCGCGGTCAAGATCATGCTCAAGCCGTGGGAGTGAAGCTAGCTTCATGATCATCAGCCGTCATTCTGCGGCCATGAGGTTGAGGACCAAGCCAGGTTCGCAGGACGCGGTGCAGCAGCCGTCGAGCTAAGCTTCTATGCAGTGGTGGATTCACTTCAGTCTTGAGGTGGATCCACCACTTCTCTTTCCAGCCGAGCCTGCCGCACTTCCTGCATGACTGGCGACTGATCTTTTTACGGAAGCGGCGGAAATCGCCGTCCGCATTTCGTAAGCTCTAGCACGAATCTGACCTTCGCGGTCGGGGTTGGAATGAGCGATGCGAGGTGGTGTTCATGGCTGGCACCGAGTACGCGGCTGTCACCGACTATGCGGAGCGTGCCGTCCCGCTCCTGCCGTCCCGGATGGACCGGGCGGTGATCGCCATAGTGCGGGTAGGCGTCGGGCTGCTTTGGCTGCAGAACGTCGGGTGGAAAACTCCGCCAGATTTCGGTAAGGGCGATCCTGCGACCGGTTTGTACCACTCCGTCAGCTACGCGGTCTCCCATGAGGTCTTCCACCCATACGCCCTGCTGGTCGATCACCTGGTGCTGCCAAACTTCACGTTCTTCGGCTGGATGGTCCTGCTGGTCGAAGCCTCACTCGGAGCCTTCCTCTTGATCGGACTGGCAACCCGGTTCTGGGCGTTGGTTGGGGTAGCCCAGACGATCGTGATCATGCTGTCGGTTTTGAATGCGCCGCATGAGTGGCTCTGGTCGTACCTGTTGATGCTGCTGGTGCATATGGCGCTGTTCGCCACGTCCGCTGGCCGGTATGCCGGTCTAGACGGGCTGTTACGACCAGGCTGGGAGCGCTCCCGGTCCTGGTGGGCGCGATGGCTGGTGCGTGCGTCATGAATTCACATAGGACGTTGGATCGGGCAGCAATGGTGCTGGGTGCGGTGTCGATCATCAGCATTGCGTTCGTGTTCGTGCGCGGCACCTTCCAGCTCGTTCAGATAGGCGCCGCTGGGCTGGTGGTGGCGTTGGTGCTCGGCCTGCTTGCCGTCCTCGCAGGTTGGTGGGACGAACCCACACTGATGCTTGCCGCGGGTACCGGTTTCCTGCTAGCGGCTGCCGTCCAGCTCATCTTGTTGGCCGGCGGCATCGGGGGCCTTCTCGGCGGTAACGCATCGACGTTTTCGTTGTGGCTGGGGTTGGGTGTTGGGCTGATCGCGATTGGGCTGGTGCCCCGACCGGAGACGGCTCAAGAGATAGCCAATGAAACTGACTGAATGGCTCCCCCAAGCGCCGGAGCGGCGTACGGTCAAGAAATCGTGGCAGCAGGGCGCAGCGGTCTCCTGCCAAGGCCGGCGTGATTGCCCATACGACCGGTGGGTAAGGGTTTTTCGCCGGTAGAGGTGAGTCCCTCTTCCGAAGGAGGTTTTGATGAGTAACGCAGTAAATACTCCCGATGCTGACCGAAACAGCGACCTTGATGATGGCCCGGTCACCCGCGTTGACCCTGTCGTAACCGACGACACCACAACCTTGGATCGGCGCGAAGTGGTGGGCCGTCAGAAGGACGCCTTCGGCGGGATGAAGTTCGGCAGCTGCTTCTTCGGATGGCTCACTGCCTCGGGCACCGCGGTGTTGCTGGTGGCGCTGGTCACCGGTGTCGGGGCAGCGCTAGGGCTGAGCCAGAACGTAGATGTCACGAACCCAACGACCGCGCAAACTGAGTCGATCGGGTTCATCGGCGGAATCGTCTTGCTCGCCATCATCTTTGTGTCCTACCTCGCCGGCGGTTACGTGGCCGGTCGCATGGCTCGGTTCAATGGGCTCAAGCAGGGCCTGGGTGTCTGGTTGTGGGCCGTGATCATGGCGATTCTGGTTGCGGTTGCCGGCTGGCTGGCCGGCACCCGATTCGACGTTCTTGCTCAGCTGAACAGCTTCCCGCGTCTCCCTGTGAATGAGGGCACTCTCACCACTGCTGGCGTCATCGCCGCAATCGGCGTGGTCGCCGCAAGCCTCATTGGCGCGCTGCTGGGCGGGCTGGCCGGTATGCGCTACCACCGCCGGGTGGACAAGGCCGGCCTCGGTCGCTGAGGCTATTGCGTCTCTTGCGACCGCGCGGTCGAAGTCGCGGGTGACCAGCAACGCTGCGTAGGGCAGGAAGGGCGGCAATCGTGGATGTACAGTCCGCCGCGCGCCGCTGGGCCGAAACCTGGCAACGCGCCTGGCCGGCCAAGCAGTCGGCAGAGATTGCCGCCCTCTACCACGAGGCGGCGAGCTACCGATCAAGCCCGCTACGCGAAGGGGAAGCGGGTGGTGCTTTGGGGTACACCGAACGCCAGTTCGCCGTCGAGCAGGCCGTGGAATGCAGGTTTGCAGAACCAATCGCCGCGGGCGACCGAGCCGCGGTCGAGTGGTGGGCAACTTACATCGAGGCGGGCCAGGCCATCACCGCTAGCGGGCGCGACGGTGCTGCGCTTCGACTCTGATGGTCTGGTTGTCGATCATGTTGACTACTGGGTCCAGGGCCCAGGGCGGGCGGCCCCCTACCCCGGCTGGGCTGAGTAGCGACACTGTCACGAGGTGGGCGCAAATTGTGCTGTGGCCGTACCAGCTGATTACCTGCCCAACGTCAGGGGTAGTTAGCGACGCAAGCAGAGAAGCTCATTTGAAGGGGAATGATCATCACGACCATGCAAGAACAAGTCGAGGTGCCTGGGGGTAAAGCGGAGCGACCCAGCGATATTCCCGCCCGGGGCTGGCTACAGGTAGCCAAGCGCGGCTGGAGGGAGGCCAAGGCAGACCAGGTTCAGCTGCTTGCCGCGGGGGTTGCCTTCTATGCATTCCTGGCCATCTTTCCCGGGCTGATCGCAGTCGTGTCAATCTACGGACTCTTTGCTGACCCGGCGACGATCGTGAACCAGCTGAACTCGCTGACCGCGGCACTGCCGGAGGAAGCCAGCAAGGTCATCACCGACCAGGTCACCGCGCTGAGCACGCGTCGACAGACCCTGGGAGTCAGCCTCGTACTCTCCGTTTTGATCGCGCTGTGGAGCGCCTCGGCCGGGATCAGCAACCTGCTGACCGCAATCAATGTGGCCTACGACGAGGAGGAGAAACGCGGCTTCGTGAAGAAGCGGGTGATGTCCCTTGGGCTGACCCTTGGCGCCATTGTCTTCATGGTGATCATCCTCGGTCTCGTTGCTGTGCTGCCGCCGCTGCTGAAAGCCGTATTCGGAACGGGGGCGTTGCGCTGGGTCCTCCAGATCATCGGCTGGCTGATCATGGTCGTACTCGTCGCTGCAGCGCTGGCGCTCCTCTACCGTCTGGGACCTGACCGCGACGCCCCTCGCATGACCTGGGTCTCTGTGGGCGCTGTGGTGGCCACAGTGATGTGGCTGGTCGCTTCGATCGGGTTCTCGGTCTATGCGTCGACGTTCGGCAGCTACGCCAAGACTTATGGCGTATTCGCCGGAATCGTCGTGCTGCTCTTCTGGCTCTGGCTCACCATGTACGCGATCCTGCTCGGCGCCGAGGTCAATGCTGAGTCCGAGCAGCAGACGATCGCCGACACGACCAAAGGCCCGGAGGAGCCGCTGGGCGAGCGAGGCGCTGTGAAAGCCGACTCGATTCCTTCTCCCGAAAGTGGTCACATACAACACGACTGAATCGATCAAGAGCTGCCGTTTCGACCACTTTCGCAAAAGCTTCAGAGCACCGGGCTGCCGCCGGCGGGAGGAAATCTTGAGGGCGACAATCATCAGCGGGCCGATGCTTGCCTGGGCGGGAGCAGCAACCCGGACCAAGCACCATGCACCTGGACCGATGGCGGACCGTACAGTCGAGGTATGCAGTGTCCGCATGACCAGACCGTATTGCAGATGACCGAGCGCCAGGGCATCGAAATCGACTACTGCCCCACCTGCCGCGGGGTGTGGCTGGACCGCGGCGAACTCGACAAGATCATCGAGCGGGCGAGCGCACCAGCCCCTCCGAAGGCACCCCGCAGCGAGCAGCGGCACGACCCGCGCACCGAGGTCGCCAGCTACCCGGCTGGATATCCTCAGGCACCGACCTACCCGCAGTATCCGGCCTCCGGGCGCTCGCCCAAGAGCCCGGATAGCCCGGGCGACTACTACAGTCGCGGGTACGACCCTCGCTACCAGGACAAGAAGAAGCGTAAGTCTTTCCTTGGCGACTTGTTCGACTTCTGACCGGCTGCCTCAAGCGCCGCGTCCACCTGGTCGAGCCGGCCGGCTGAGCTGAGGGGTTAGCTCGCAGCGCTCAGAACGAGAGCAGGCGATCGAAGAAGGAGCGATAGCGTCCCAGTGCCTGCCGCAGATCCTCGGTGGTGGTCTGCTCGCTGTCCAGGCCGCGTTCTAGGTCGGCGCGCTGGCTGCGAAACAGCTCCTCCAGCTCATCAAGCACCTCTCCGACCAACTCGTTCGCGCCTCGCACAGCACGGCGCGGATCGTCGACGAATTCACCCTTGAGCTCATTCCAGCGACCGTTGTAGCTCTCTGCCCGGTCAGGCTCGATGAGTGACGTGCGCTCTCTTACGCCGGTGTCGGCTTGACGATCAGCGTCGGCCTGGGCCTCGGTCGGCGTGTCGGGGCTCCGCTCACCCTCGCCGGCGGTCGTGTCGGCTCGACGACCAACGTCGGCCTCAGCCTCGCTCGCCGTGTCGCGGCTCTGCTCGTCCTCGAGGGGCCCGCCCAGCCGCTCGGCCGCGCTACTGGCGTCGTCTCTGGTCTCGGTAGTGTCCGTCGTTCCGCTGTCCGTGGCTCTCGCCTCAGTGCCGCTCATGCTTGGGTCTCCCGTTCCGTCATCTGATTGTTGTCGTGCTCGCTCTCGATGCCGTCATGCCGACTGCGATCCTCGTCGTCCGCCAGCAAGGCGAACACCAACGACCGGTAGGACGTCACGGCTTGGCGAAGATCCTCGGTGTCGACAGTTCCGTCCTCGTTTGCCTGGGCGATGCGCCGCGCCTCCCGATAGCGCTCAGTAACTTCGGGGTGGCGCACCGACAGATCGTCGGCCCGCTGGTCGAAGTCCTCGACCGGGTAGCCACGGGCAGACATCACCTCCACGACGAGCAGGTCGGCGTTGCGCACCGCGGTACTTGGGTCGTCCACGAACTGGCCCTGTACGTCAGACCAACGCCGCTCGAAGTCCTCACGCTCAGACGAGTCGAGACTGCGCAGCTCCAGCTGTTCGTGCCGCTTGGAGCGGCCTCGCAGCTCGGACTCCGCCTCGTGTTGGCTATCCGCCTGGTCGACGGCGCGGTCGTACTCCGGTCCGTACTGCTCACGTAGCTGCGTGGTCCGCCTCTTTCGGGCCATCTGATAGCCGACGATGACGATCGCGACGATCACCACGACGGCAACGACAATCACGATGATCAGAGTGATGTTGCTCATGGCACCGGAGTACCCGCCCGCGCTCCCGCGCAAACGTCTTGCTGAGGAGGAACCCGAGATCACCGCGAGTAAGAGCGTGGCCAGTGGCGCCAGCGCCAGCAAGATCTGGTGCAGACCCGGAAGCCGACAAGCACCATGCCAACGAAGAAGATCACGAAGAGGAGCAGGCTGGCGATCAGCAGTCCATGATCACGCAACCATTCGCGCATCGCGCTCCAATCTCCTCACGGCGCTTAGGCTTGATCACTCCGGGACAGGCGTATCCATCGATATCCCCAGCCGTTCAGCGCCATCCCAGTTAGCTTCTTGGTCGGTGCATCGTAAGGACCGTCCACGAACAAGTCATACGGCGCGCCATTCATGCCCGGCAGCGGGCCAATGTCGAGCGTGACTGCCGTGTCGGCCAGGTTGTGCAACAGCAGGATCGACCCAGCAGGTGCGTCGAAACGGTGTGCCAGCACTGAGCGCGGCAGCGGAGCGTCGACGACCGAGCAGGTGCCGGTCCCGATCTCCGGCGCGGTCCGCAGAGTGTGAGTCAGGTTCTCGAACCAACGCAGCAGCGAGTTCGGGTCACGCTGCTGCGCGCGTACGTTCACCTTCTTGGCGCCGAACCGACCGCGCATCACCACGGGCCGGAACAGCGCATCGGGTTCCGCCGAGCTGAAACCTGCATTCGGCGTGTCGTCCCAGTGCATAGGCGTTCGGACTGCCTCACGGCCGTCCAGGCTGAGGTCGTCCCCCATCCCGATCTCCTCGCCATAACGCAGCGCCGGGGTGCCAGGCAGCGAGAACTGCAGGGCGTACGCGAGCTCGATCCGGCGCTGATCACCGTGCAGCATCGGTGCCAAGCGACGGCGAATGCCGCGGCCGTACAGCCTCATCTCGGGGCGTGGGGCGAAGGCGCGAAAGACGTCACCGCGCTGTTCATCGGTCAGCCGGCTCAGGTCGAGCTCGTCGTGGTTGCGCAAGAAGCTGACCCACTGGCCACCTTCCGGCAGCTTCACCGCCGTGGTGAGGGCTTCGATGAGCGGCTCCGCGTCGCAGCGAGCCAGCGCTAACCAGGCACGTGGGTTGAGCAGGAAGTCGAACATCATGTGCGCGCGGTCGCTCGGGCCGTCGGGCCGGCTGCCGACGAACGTCCCGACCTCGCTCGGCGGCAGATTGGCCTCGCACAGCAGCATCGAGTCGCCGCGCAACCACTGGGTCTCCTGCCGCCAGGAGTCCATGATCGAAAAGTCCTTTGGGCCGGAGTCGACGCCCGGCGTCACCATCTCGATGATGAACGGTGCGGCATCGATCCGGAAGCCGGCGGCGCCCATCTGCAGCCAGAAGCTCATCACCTTGGTCATCTCGGCGCGTACCGCGGGATTGGCCCAGTTGAGGTCAGGCTGAAAGTCATAGAAGCGATGGAAGTACCACGCCTGCGCCTGCCCGTCGAAGGTCCAGGTCTCGGTCTGCTCACCCGGGAAGACGGTGCCCTGATGCCGATTCGGTGGCTCTTCGGTACTCCAGACGTACCAGTCGCGGTACGGCGAATCCAGGCTGCTCCGAGCCGAAATGAACCAGGGATGCTCGTCGGAAGTGTGGTTGACCACTAGGTCGAGGATGATCCGGATACCCCGCTCCCGCGCTCCTCGGGCGAGGTCCGCGAAGTCACCGAGGCTGCCCAATGCCGGGTCGATGCCGTAGAAGTCGGTGATGTCGTAGCCGCCGTCACGCCCGGGACTGGGATGGATCGGATTCAGCCACAAGCATGTGACGCCCAATCTGGCTAGGTAATCGAGGCGGCTGATCAACCCCCGTAGGTCACCGCGGCCGTCACCGTCAGAGTCCTGGAACGATGACACGTCGAGGCTGTAGATGACGGCCTCCTGGTACCACCGACTGGGCATCAGTACCTCGCCTTCCTCATGCTTACGCAGTACCCGATGGCGAGCAGTCGACACCAAGTCCTGCTCACCCCGTTGCACGACATCCTTGATGAACCGGGCGTGGTGCTGCCCGCTGCCGCGCGAGACACCGTTGAGAGCTCGATACGAGCGGCTGACAGGCTGCAGCGGGTCGTCGAGGCGCTGTTGGACACCTCCCGGGTCGAATCTGGTGCGCTCGTTCCGGATCGGGAGGACATCGACCTCACCTCGGTAACCGCGGAGTTGGTCGAGGGTCACCGGCCAGCCACCGAAGGGCGGCTCAACTTACGCGTCGACCTGCCGACCGGACCGCTTAGGGCTTACGTCGACCGCACCATGTGGACCGCAATCGTGAACAACCTGGTGAACAACGCGCTGAAGTTCACCCCAGTTGGTGAGGTCGTCGTGAGCCTGAGCGGCGACAACATCCAGGTGGTTCTCACCGTCGCCGACACCGGCGTCGGTATTGCTCGTGAGGAGCAGGCGCAGATCTTCGAGAGGTTCCACCGGGCGAGCAATGGTGACCAACAACCAGGCTCTGGGATCGGCCTGTCACTGGTCGCTGAGATGACCGCCGCGCATGGTGGATCCATCGAAGTGGACAGTGAGCCCGGCGTAGGTAGCCAGTTCGTCGTACGGCTCCCCCGCTACGACGGATCGTCGGGAGCCGTCGTAGTGGCCGACAGCGCAGCCGAACCACACCCGGAAGGTGAGCCTGCTGCGGATCGGCCGCGCCTCCTGATTGTCGAAGACGAGCCTGATCTTCGTGGCTACCTGACCAAGCTCTTCACCAAGGACGGTTACGCCGTCGAGGCTGCGGCCGATGCACTGACCGCCTTGACATCGCTGGAAAACAATGCGCCGGACCTGTTGATCACCGGTGCTCTGCCCGAGGTCTCGAGCTGACCCCACCACGCCGTAGAGCGCAGCTGCGCGCCTTAGGCTCTGCGGCGGCGCCAATCGGCCACTGCGCGTTCCACATTGACCAGACCGATCACGATCTGCGGACCGTCAACCCTGATCCGATGTGACTCGGCGATCCGGCGGTTCAAATCCCTCACGATCTCGCGTGCCGACTCCTCATCATCCACGTCGGCCAGCGTCTCGGACAGTGCCTTGACCTCCTTGCGAAGCGCTAGCGAGGTCGGCAGCGGAAGGGGAAGCTGCTCCCGCTCCAGGTAGGCCTTGACCCACCAGTTCTCATCGTCGCGACCATTCAGACCCTTGATCGGTTTGCCTTGTCCCGGCAGGTTGTCGAACTCACCGCGCTCGATCGCCTCGCGGATCTGACGCTCGACCCAGCTTTCGTACCGCATATGAGAAGGACTTTTCCAGAGCTGCTCGCGCATCTCCAGGGCCTCCAGTCCTCCGGGCACGACGCAGCGGTATGGCAGTCTGAACAGATGGATCCGTGGACCATCGGGCTGATCGCCCTGGTCATAGCAGGACTTGGGGCGATCATCTTCGGTGCTCTGTGGGACCGCAGGCGAAACAAGAAGCGTGCGGCGGAGATGCTGGCGCCGCCGGCGCGGGCCATCCCGCAATTCCACCCAGACGCGCCTGCGCCGCACTACCTGTCCGATCTGCAAGCGCGGCGCCGACCTGAAGACACAGAGCCGACCGAGCTCAGCGATACCGAACGGCAATCCATCACCCGGCAACTGGCCGATCCGCACAATGTCACTGTCAAAGCCGGTTACGCCTCACGCGATTTCATCACCGATTCCAGTTCCGGGTGGGCAGTGCTCGAGCAACCCGCAGTACTGGTGTGCGGCGACGCCATCGTGAGCTTCCGGGAGCTGATCGGCACACTCGAAAAGCTGATCTTGAGCAGGACACCACTCGTCGTGGCTGCGCCAGACATCGCTGCTGATGTGTTGGCAACGTTGGAGGTGAACGCGATCAGGCAGACCATGCGGCTGCTCGCTGTCGTCTGCGATGAGCCCAACCTCCGTACCGTGGCAACCGCCTGTCGGGCGATGATCATGGAACGATCTGACCGGCAATCCGGATACCTAGCGTCAGATCATCTCGGCGGCTGCGAACGCTGGATCAGTACCGCCACGTCCAGCCATCTGATCATTACCGCGGAGACGACGAAAGAATCCGCGTGACGGCCGAGCGCGCGTCTACGACGGCAGCAACGGCCGACCGGCACACCGGCGGATGGGGATACGCGGCCGCGCTGACTCCGATCATCTTCGGTACCACGTACGTGCTGACCACTGAATTCCTGCCGCCCGGCCGTCCATTGCTGGCCGCGCTGATGCGCTCGCTGCCTACCGGGCTGGTGCTGATCATCGGCAGCCCGATTCCGCCCCGCCGCTGGATGGCCCGTTTCTTCGTCCTTTCGGTGCTCTACGCCTCAGGACTCTTTCCACTGCTGTTCATCGCCGCCTACCGGCTGCCAGGTGGCGTAGCAGCCGTGATCAACTCGCTGAGCCCGTTGATCGTCGTAGTGATCTCAGTCCCGTTACTCGGTAGCCGGATCCGTCCGGTCCAGATCGTCGCCGGCGTCGTGGGGACGCTGGGCGTTGCCCTGCTGGTACTCCGATCGGACGCCCGCCTGGATGTCGTCGGCCTGGTAGCCATGGCCGGCGCCGCGATCATGTTCAGTGTGGCGACCGTGCTGACCAAACGCTGGGGCCTCCCCAAGGGAATGACTTCGATTGGTTTTACCGGCTGGACTTTCCTGCTCGCCGGACTCACCCTGCTGCCTGCCACGTTGCTCATCGAAGGACTGCCCGACGACCTCACAGCACGCAACATCGGCGGGCTGATCTACCTCGTTCTGGTCAGTGGGATTCTCGCGTACGCTCTTTGGTTTTGGGGGTTGCAGCGGCTGTCGGCCAGCGCGGTGACCTTTCTCACTCTGCTCAACCCAGTGGTCGCAGCCCTGCTGGGCTGGGTCGTACTCGATCAGCGCTTCAACTCTTGGCAGGCTCTCGGGGCGGTTCTCGTGCTGGCTTCCGTGGTGCTGGGCCAACCGGGAACATTCGATCGACTCCGCCGACGACGGTCGGCACTAGCATCGCCAGTGTGACCGCGCCGACGCAGCACCGTGACCGTCGCTGGCCGCGCCGCGTGTACGCGGCAGGCTCGGAGCCCGACCCACGATTCACCTTCGCCAACGAACGCACTTTTCTCGCCTGGATCCGAACCGGGCTGGGCTTCCTCGCGGCCGGCGTGGCGATCGCCGCCGTCGCACGGCTGACCGACCAGCTCGGCCTGGAGGTTCGGCTGGCTGCGGCGGTTCTGGTCATCTGCGGGCTGGCCTGCGGAATCGGCGCATTCAGCAGGTGGATGGGCAACGAGCGGGCGATGCGACTCGGTGAGCCGCTGCCGTCCTCACCGCTGCTGCTCGTACTCACCGCCATCGTTGCCGGCGTAGGGATCGTGGCGCTGATCATCGTGAGCTTTGGATGACGCTCGCACCCTGGGACCCCGGACTGCAGAACGAGCGCACCGGCTTGGCCTGGCAGCGCACCATGCTGGCCGGTCTTACCTGCAGCCTGCTGGTGGCGCGACTGCTGGCGTCGATCTCGATCTTCTTGTCGGTGATCCTCGGACTGGTGGCGCTGCTGTGTACCGCCGGGCTCGGCTGGCTGGCAATCCGGCGCTTCCGATTGAACAACCTCGCCATCCATCGGGAGGAAGCACTCGGTGACGGCAAGACCAACGCGCTGCTCAGCATGCTCGTCGTGGTGACCGCCGTCGGCGCGTTGCTCTATGTCTCCGTCTCCTAGCTCCCTACTCCGACTTGTCAGCACGAAATGTGCGCTGAGCCCTTCGACAAGCTCAGGACGGCGCTTGTCGAAGCGCGCTCCTGATGCCCTTCGACAGGCTCAGGGCGCATCAGGGACTTGTGTTAGTCGTAGCCGAGCTCGTGCAGCCGATCGTCGTCGATTCCGAAGTGATGGGCGATCTCGTGTACGACGGTGATCCTGATCTCTTCGATGACCTGCTCGCGGGTTTCACAGATTGCCAAGATCGGTCGCCTGAAGATCAAGATGCGATCGGGCAGACCGGTGTAGAACTGACCGCGTTCGGTCAGTGGGATGCCTGAGTAGAGCCCGAGCGTGTCCGGCAGATCCGGTGGCGGATAGTCCTCGACCAAGATCACACAGTTGTCGATGAGCGCCGCTAGCTCCCCAGGGATCTTGTCTAGAGCCTCAGCGACGTGCATTTCGAACTCTTCGGTGGACATCTGCATGCCAGCGGTGCTCATCAGATCACTCGCCTGGCTCGCGCCGCATCAGTGACGAGGAACGCGTGTTCACAGCCGCAGCCTAGACGTGTGCCAGGAGAGAATCTCATTCCAACCGCAGCGAATTACATCGATGAAGTTTTCATCATTTGTCCGGCGTGTCGTCTTGAAACCTGACCAAAGCGCCAACTCAGGTATTGCAGTTACGGCTGTGACGAGATTAGAGTTCTGCGCAGTTTGAGTTTTCTGTGACTGATGTGACTCAAGTGATCCAGGACGTTGCTCGGACCGGAGGCAACCATGCGCAGAACCGTGATCAAGGTGCGAGCAGCCGCCGCCCTGCTCAGTGTCGGTGTGATCTTGAGCCTGATGTGGCCCCAGACGGCCAGTGCGACGACGCAGATGACGGCAACCGTTGGCGTCAACATCCGTTCCGGCCCCAGCACCCAGACCGATATCCTCGGTGGCCTCTACCGAGGGCAGACAGTAACGGCCATCAGCAGCGCCCAAGGATGGACCAAGATCAATTACGACGGCTCGACCGCGTACATTGCGAGCAGATACCTCACCAAGGGAAAGGATCTGCCTCCGCCGCTGAGGATCGGTCCCGGCACTGTCAAGATCACCACCACTGCCCTTAACCTTCGCACCGGCCCGGGTCTCTCCTACCGGGTGATCAAGGTCCTCAAGGGCGGAGCTCGGGTCACCATGACGGGCAAGACCGCACGCGGGTGGGCCGAGCTGGTCAACGGCCGATCCACCGGTTGGTCTAGCGTGCAGTATCTCGCCAGCTCCATGTACGGACGCCCGGCGATCATCGGCAAGCGGGTGGCAACAGCAGATCTTGACATCCGTACCACAAGCGGCGCGCGCTCCCGAACCGTCGCGGAGGTCAAGAAGGGCACGGCGCTTTCCGTCACCGGTGCGATTCAGAACGGTCGAGCGCAGATCATCTACAAAGGTGCCATCCGTTGGGTGACAGCGAGGTACCTCAGGAAGCTGACCAGCAACCTGCCGTCTCCTCCCAAGCTGCCCAAGATCACCGGGACTCGGTACGCCACGGCCGCGTTGAACATCCGTTCGACCTACACCGACAAGTACCGATTGATCACAGAGGTGCCGCGGGGCACCGAGCTCAAGATCACCGGGGTGGTCAAGAACGGCCGGATGCAGATCATCTTCGACAAGGCCGTCCGCTGGGTGACCGCCAAGTACCTCTCGAAGTCGGCCCCCAGCTCAATACCATCCAGCTGGCGTGCGGTCGAGACAGGACTCAAACCGAACGCGATCAAGGTCCATCGAGCCATGCGGGCGAGATTCCCGCAGATCACCGTCTACGGCGGTGTGCGCCCATCGGTGATCCCTGACCATGAGCAGGGTCGCGCTCTCGACTGCATGATCCCCAACTACCAATCGGCTTCCGGAAGAGCGTTTGGTTACGAGGTTGCGGCCTGGGCCAAGGCCAACGCCAGGTCACTCGGGATCAACTACGTCATCTGGGATCAGCACATCTGGAACATCACACGCGACAGCGAGGGTTGGCGCTTTATGGCTGACCGCGGCAGCGATTCGGCCAACCATAAGAACCACATACATATCACCGTTTTTGCCGCAGGCTTTGACCCCCGCTAGTGCGGCGCACGAGAAACTGGCCGCTAGAAATTGGCCCTAGAAATTGGCAAGGCCTTTTCCGATCACGGAAACGCCAATGACCAGTAGCAGTACGGCCATGATCACGGCATTGTTGTCGACCAGCCATACCCGCAACTTGTCGAGCGGACCGGCCAATCGGGCCGAGGCTATGAGGTAGCCGACCACCGGGATGAGCACCGTGCTGGCGGCCAACAGCACGAAAACGATGATCACCACAGTCGTCTGACCGACCGTGAGGCCCGCTCCGCCGACGATCACCCCAGCCGAGATGGCCATCAGGAGGTTCTTCGGGTTCACCGCCGCCAGCAGGAATCCGAGCCCCATAGCCTTGCCTGCGGACATGGAGTCGATGGCCGACATCCATTTCGGCATACTCGCATGTTCGCCCTCGGCTGGACGTGTCCGCCACTGTTTGATCGCCAAGAACAACAACAGCAGGCCGAGGATGATCTTGATGACGCCAGAAACCGGCGACGAGCCCCCGGTGTCCTGCGGAATGACCGTGGAGAGCAGGGTGAACAGGACAATCGGCAACAACGATGCCGGCCAGCCAGCCGATCAAGAACCCGACACTGGTGCCCTTCGCACGGGGGGACAGCAGCATCAAGATCGCGGCGATGATCGGTACTGGGCTGATGGCGATGCCGATAGCCAACGGGAGAATCTCCCCAATCACCTCATTCATGAGATGTCCCCAGGAGTTGAGTCTCTCATCGCTCGCTGGACCTCCCCGCTCGCCCGCCCGACATCACGCTCATAAAATCACCTCTCCAAGCACCTTCCTCAACCATTTCGGCAGGCTCTCGCGTCCTGCGCCTATCCTGGCAGCCCGCGGCCCGAGCGCTCCGTTATTGCCGTGCGACGGCGACCCGGAAACGCTCCTCTGCTGGGATGAGGTGGTCGGCGTCTGCCGGGCTAGAGCAGTTCGGCGATGAGCGCCGCGGCACGGGCGGCACCGTCACGCTCGACCGGCCGGTAGTCGACCTGCCGCCCGATCTCATGCGTGATCATCTCCGCGATGGTGTCGGGCGTCGCTAGGTCGAAGTCCAGCATGCGGCCGGCGCCGTATTGGTGGAGCCGGTGGCGGACATGGAAGTTCTGCTCGAAGTGGTGACGCAGCGGGACGTAGAGGAACGGCCTCCGCGTTGCCGTCAGTTCCATACAGGTCGTCAACCCACCTTGCACCACCGCCAGGTCGCAGGCGGCCAGGTGTCGGTAGAGCTCAGGGACAAAGCCGCGCACCTCGAGGCCTTCGTGCTCTGGGAACGTGTCCGGATCGATCCTGTGGGCCCGTGACGACCACCATCCGCAGTGCCGGAACTCGACGCTTCGCCTCCGGAAATGCCTCGATCACCCGGCGCAAAAGATGACCCCCAACACCGGAGCCGCCGACGGTGACGATGCAGACCTGCTCATCATCTCGGTAGCCGAGCTCATGCCGCAGCCGTGCCCGGTCGGCGAAGTCAGCCGGATCGAAGCCAGTGACATAGCCGGCGAACGAGTAATGCTCACGGGTCCAATCCCGGATGAAGGGCAGCTCCGGCCCGAACGCCTCCGGAACGATGTCGGACTCATTACCGACAAAGATCGCGTGATCGCGTACCCGTGGGAAACGCGCAATGTGCTCGATCATCTCCGCGTTGTAGTCCGCGGTGAGGAACGCCTCATGCTCGCCTCCATCCGGCATCGGCAGCCAACCAACAAAGTCGGTGAGCCAGACATACGCCGCATGTTTCTGCTCCGGATTCTCGTGCAGGTAGTAGTCCAGCTCCCACGCCTCATCACCAATCCAGATGTCGTACGGCTCATCGCGCACCAGATCGTGAAACACCATGAAATTGGACAGCAGAATCTCATCCATCCGACGGATCGCCTGAAAACAATGCAGATCATGCTCCGCCGACTCGGACTCGATGTGGCCCGATTCGTTGGCCAGCAGCGCACTCGCCGGATGGATCCGCTCACCAGCCGCCTGAAGAACCCTCGTCACCGGATGCTGGGCAAGCCAGTCGATCTCGATCTCAGGATGCATTTTGCGCAACTCATCCGCAATCGCCACATCCCGCTGCGCATGCCCGAGCCCGATCGGCGAAGAGATGTACAACGCCCGCTTGCGACGAGACCTCCCCCGCACCCAACGCAGTGGCGGCGGCGCCGGCTTGACGAAATCCCGCAGCAGCAAATTGACCTTGACCGGATCACGCAGGTGCGGTGCGTGTCCAGAACCCTCGAGCACAACCACCCGACCGCCCGTGTGCTCGGCGAGCGCGATCCCGCGGGACACGTCGGCCATCCCGTCGCGGTCGCCGTGCACGACCAGGACCGGGCAGCGGACGCGCCGAGCCAGCTCAAGTGCCTCGTCGGGTTCAAGGTCAGGCGCTAGGTACGTTAGTGCGAGCGTCTCGCCCGTCGTTTCCAGGGCCCAGCCAACGCCGTCCTCGATCGGCTTGGTCGAGTGCGGTTGGGGGAACATTGTCGACAGGAAGAAATCGACAAAGCCCTCGTAGTCCCGCAGCCAGTAGTGCTTGTTGTACTTCGCCCAGCCCTCGTCGGTGTCGAGCTCGTCTTCCCACGAGTACACCGTTCGCTCCGGCCGTGGATGTCCGCCACCCGGATACGACGGGCCGACGAAGACAGCTGCCTCAACCCGCTGCGGATGGTCTGCGGCGAGCAACAGCCCGCGCTGTGCGCCCATAGAGAAGCCGACGATGATCGCGCGGTCGGTCTGCGTCGCGTCCATCACCGCGATCGCATCGGCCGCGAACTCGGTCTCCGCGTACGCCTCAGGTGTCGTCGGCCGGTCCGACCGACCATTGCCACGTCCATCGAACGTGACCACCCGGCAATGCCGCGCGAGGTACGGGACCTGCATCTTCCAGTGCCGGGAGTGCAACAGTGACCAGGTCGGCAGCAGCAGGACCGTCGGCTCGCCGGTACCAAAGACTTCGTAAAAGATCTTGATGCCGTCGCGCTCGACGTAGCCGTCACGAGTCGGCTGGCATGCCCGCATGATCTGTCCTCCCAGACCTAGCCTGATCTTGTTCGAGTTGCCTGATCATTACGCCGAGCCGCCGCAGCGCCGAGCGGATCGGCAGGACGTCGCGATCGAAGCCGAGGAGCAGCAGCGCCTCCGCACCTATGAACGCCGCGCCCACCAGGGTGCCCACCTCCTCGGCGGTGAACGGAGTAAGCGGGCCGTAGCGTTGCTCGGCCTCGTGTGCCACCTCGGCGAGCAGGGCAAACCACCCGCCTAGGAGTTCCCGGACCGCGTCGCCGAGCTCCTTGTTGGACCAGCCGGCTGCGATCATCTCCTGCAGCACGCGTACGTAGCCGGAGTCAAGATCGTCTTCAAGGAAGTCGCAGGCGCGCTCGTAGCGCTGCCACAAGGGCGCATCCTCCGCATACATCTTGCGCTGGCGCGCCAGGCGACGCTGATTCTCCGCCTCCAGGAGCGCAAGGATGAGGCCTTGCTTGGAACCGAGGTGGTAGTGGAGCTGACTCAGTGGGACTCCGGCCTCCTCCGCCACCCTGCGGGTCGACAGGCCCCCGTAGCCGTCCACCAGCAGGCGGCTGCGCGCCGCGTCAAGGATGAGTGTGCGCGTGTCCACCGCGCGAACTGCGGCGTCAGCCACGTCTGGGCCCCTGTCTCTATTGGCGAGCTCGTTCGGTCGTTCGATCGACCCTTGACAAAAGGCTAGCAGAATAGTAACAATTTCTGCTAGTTCGGTCGACCGACCGAAGAGAATCCGGAGGGCTTCATGAGTACGACCGCCACCGAGGCACCGCGCCGCAACGGCGTGGACGTCGCGACCCTGTTCGCCACGCTCGACGCCGTAAAGAATCAGCAGGAGATCGCCAAGTTCCAGTTCCGGGCCTCCAACACCTGGGTGAGCGGCACCCACAGCCGCTCACAGCTGTCGGACTTCTATGGCGCGATGCAGGAGATGCAGCACAAGAACGTCACCACGCTCGATGCTGACCATCCCGCAATTTTGGTGGGGCAGGACCATGCGCCCACACCGATCGAGTTTGTGCTACACGCCATCGCCGCCTGCCTGACCGCCGGTGTGGCCAACGTCGCGGCCGCGCGCCGGGTCGATCTGCACAAGGTGACTTCCACGGTTGAAGGGGACATCGACCTGCTCGGAATTCTCGGGCTGTCTGACGGTACGGTCCGCAACGGGTACCAGCAGATCCGGGTCACCTTCCACATTGAAGGGGATGCGGACGACGCGACGCTGCGTAGCATCGTCGAGCAGTCACGCCGTCGCTCCGCTGTCTACGACGTGCTCACCAATCCGACGCCGGTCATGATCAACGTGGTCACCAGCTGAGTGAGCTCGATCCGATACCCATAGCCCCCGCCGTGACCAGCATTGACACCCTCGTGGTTGGCGCCGGGCACGCCGGACTGGCCGTCAGCCGGCTGCTCACCGACGCCGGACGTGATCATGTCGTGCTCGATCGGGGTCGGGTAGCCGAGCGCTGGCGTAGTGAGCGGTGGGATTCCCTGCACTTGCTCACCCCGAACTGGATGACCCGGCTGCCTGGCTGGTGCTACACCGGACCCGATCCCGATGGCTACTTGAGCTCTGCTGAGCTGATCAAGCATCTGGAACGGTACGCGGCCTCCTTCCAGGCGCCCGTCATCCCGCAAACCAACGTTTTGGAGATCGCCGCCGCGCATGGACCGGCTCCCGCACGGTTCCGGGCCGTCACCGATACCGACACCTGGCACGCCCGCCATGTCGTCGTGGCCACCGGTCCTCATGGCAGGGCCCACCTGCCACGGGGCTTGTCTGGCATGTCCGGACGCCTCCAGGTGGTCACCGCGAATTCATACCGCAACCCGGCTGCTCTCCCTCCGGGCGGCGTGCTCGTAGTGGGGGCCTCCGCGTCGGGCGTACAGATCGCCGACGAACTGAGCCGCTCGGGACGCGAGGTATCCCTCGCTGTCGGTCGGCACACCCGGATGCCACGCCGCTATCGGGGGATGGACAGCTTCTGGTGGCTGGCTGCCACCGGTCGGCTCGCCCGCACCATCGATGACATGCCTGATGTCGGCGCGGCCCGTCGGGAGAACTCGCTGCAACTGGTGGGCAACCCAGACCCGTGCTTGCGCGGCCGCGATCTTGATCTCGGGGTGCTCCAGGCGCGCGGCGTACGCCTTGTGGGCAAGCTGGAGGATGTCGTCGGCACAGTCGCCTCGTTCAGCAGCGACCTCGACGAAACGGTCGCCGACGCCGACCGGAGGATGCACCGCTTCCTCGACGCCGTCGATCGCTACGTCGATGATGCTGGCCTCACTCGGGAGGTCCTGCCCCCAATGCGGCCCCGCCCGGTCAAGGTGTCGGACCCCATCTCGCGACTTGACCTGGCTGCTGAGAACATCGGAACTGTGCTCGTCGCGGCTGGCTATCGCCCCTATCACCCGTGGCTGCATCTCCCGGTCCTGGCTCCGGATGGCTCGATCCGTCAGCGACATGGCGTCACCTCAGTGCCGGGCCTGTATGTCGTTGGGCAGTCCTTCCAGCATCGCCGCGACTCGGGCTTCATCGACGGCGCTCGGCACGACGCACACTATGTGGTCGATCATCTGTTAGGTCGAAGGACATTTGCTGATCCCGTCGCGGCGAATCGACGGGTGGCTGTATGACCCGGCATGACGTCGTCATCGTGGGCGGGCGCGTCGCCGGGGCAGCTACCGCGCTACTGCTGGCCCGCGCGGGTGTCCGCGTGAGTTCTCGTCGACCGCGATCGGCATGGCAGCGACACCCTGTCAACCCATGGCCTGATGCGCGCCGGCGTGCTGCAACTGTCCCGCTGGGGCGTACTGCCCGATGTCGCTGCGACCGGTACGCCGCCAATCCGCCAAGTGATCTTCCACTATGCCGACGGTGAACAGGCCGTCGTCGCGATCCGGCCGAGCGCCGGCGTGGACGCGCTCTATGCACCCCGCCGCTACCTCTTTGATCGGCTGCTCGTCGACGCCGCGGCAGCCGCAGGCGCCGAAGTGTTGCACGAAACCAGCGTGACGGCGCTCTTACGTGACGCCGGCGAGCGTGTCGTGGGTGTGCGGGTCCGCAGTCGAGCAAGGCCAGTCAACTGACCTGCATGCCACCCTCACGATCGGCGCGGACGGCATACGCTCGACTGTCGCCCGACAAGTCGACGCGCCAGTATCGCGGCGAGGCATCTCCGCGGGTGCGGTTCTCTACCGCTACTTTCATGATCTCCCGGCAGAGGGCTACGAATGGTCCTACGGCGACCAGGCAGCGACAGGGTTCATCCCGACGAACGACGGCCACGTGCGTCTTCGTCGGGACGACGCCCGCTCGGATCCGCTCCCTGCGGCGCAACGGAGCCGAGCATGCCTTCAATATCGCTCGTCGCGTCAGCGGGCCCGGCTCTGGTAGATCGCGTAGCCGCCGCCACTCCGGCTGGCCGGATGCACGGATGGAGTGGAGCAGTCGGCTACCTGCGCCACTGTTGGGGTCCGGGCTGGGCGCTGGTGGGAGATGCCGGCTACTTCAAGGACCCGATCACTACGCACGGGATGACCGATGCTCTCCGCGATGCCGAGCTGCTTGCGGACGCGGTACTGGCCATGCTCTCCGGTTCCGAGGAGGCCTCCGTCATGGGCGAGTACGAGCGCACTCGGGATCGGCTTTCCGACGACATGTTCAACGTCACGGAGGCTGTCGCCGGCTACGACTGGAATCTCGCCGAAGTGCGCCGTTTGCTCCGCGAGGTCAGCGCGGCGATGGGCGACGAAGTAGATCATCTCCAGGCGCTGCCACAGCGACCCGGTGTTCCGGCCGCCTAGCGTTGTGGGCATGACTAATCAGAGTCCTAAGCGAATCCCGTCCACTGGCTCTCGGGCAACAGGCGCCACATCCACGGGCGCCTCATCGGTCGCGTTCGCGGCGCTTCTTGCCGCGGCCGTCGGAGCAGGAGCAATGGGTGCCTTAGCGATCGGTGCTGTAGCGATCGGCCGACTGGGCATCGGCCAGGCAACCGTACGCCGGCTGCGCATCGATGAATTGGAGGTTGACCAGCTGCGGGTGCGCCGGCTGCAGGTGCTCGAGCGAGATGATGGGAGCTGAGCCCACCTCGGGGATGAGTTGTGCTTCCGCGGAGTGGAGTTAAGTACCTCCTTCTGGTCTTGAACGGAACGAGGCTTTGCATCAGCTCGCGTGACTTGAAGCGTCACTTCAAACCCCGATGGCCGCCACTTGATGGAGCAACCCATGCTGGGCCTGTGTGGTTCAGGCACCGGTTCACCGGCCAGCACGTGAGAGATGGCGTCGCTCAGTAATGCTCCAGTGACCGGCTTACCGTTGCCTGGCGTGGACTCATCGAACGCCCCGTGGTAGGCCAGTCGACGCGGCGCGTCGTAGAGGAAGAAGTCCGGCGTACAGGCCGCCGCGAAAGCCCGGCCGACTGTTTGCTCGGTATCCAGCAGGTACGGGAATGTCCACGAAGCGCGCCGCGCCTGATCAGCCAGTCGCTCGGGCCGATCGTCCGGATATGCCTCCGAATCGTTGGTGCAAATGCCCACCGCTGCGAGGTTTGGGTACCGCGCAACTACTCGGCCCAGCTCGGCCTCGATGTGTCGGACGTACGGGCAGTGGTTGCACAGAAATGCCACCAGCAGCGCCGGCGCGGCAGCGAAATCATCGAGGCGCACCTTGGTGCCGGATAGGTCATCGAGTGTGAAGTTCGGCGCCGGTGTGCCCAGCGGCACCATGAGCGATGAGAGTGCCATAACCTCAGCGTACAAATGCGCCCAGGCTCTGCTCAGCTCACCGACTGTGCCTTTGCATTTCTCAGGAGCCTCACTCCCGCATGAGCATCAGGGCGGCTTCGCGTTCGAGGTCCATGTAGGGTTCGCCGCTGACGTCGATACCCACCCGGTTGATCGTGCCGCCGGTGAACGGGTAGGGCGGTTCCCCGGGGTAGTCATCGGTGACGGGTTCCCCACCGTGCCGGCCGACATACAGGCCCGATCCGGCGATTGCGAACGCCCCGAGCTGAGTCTTGATCCGACCCTCACCCACCTTGCGGTCGCCGTGATAGAGCGTCAATGTCCCGACAGCACCGTCGGCCTCCATGCCGTCCTTCTCGAACGCTGCCGACAAGATCAGGTTCTCACCCGTCGGGATGTCCTCGGTGCCGACGATCTTCTGCTCCACTGCGCCGACGAAGCTGTTCACGTAGTGCAGCCGGTTGTTCTTCACATAAAGCGCATGACCACCGAAGCGTGCGCCCAGGGCAAACAACACGCCCTGTGCTCCCGGAGCCGGAATGTCGACGAGCGCGCCGATCACGAACGAGCGGTTTCGAGTGTTGACGGCCTGCCACTCAGAGACCGGAGCGGTGTCCGGGTAGTACACGTATCGGGAGCGGGGGGCGGTCAGTTGCGGCCGGGGTGTGGTGAGGATCTCGACCGCTGAGCGGTCATCCAGCGGGAAGGCCCCATTTGCCCCCGCCTCCAAGAACCAGATGTTGACCAGCTCGCGCACCTTGTCCGGTTGCTCGTCGGCCAGGTTGTTGAGCTCGGACCGATCGACATCGGTGTGGTACAGCTCCCAGACGTCGTCGTTGAAGTGGCTCCAACCCGCGATCGTCGGATGGGTGGTGACGGCCTTCCAGCCCTCGTGCCAGATCGAGCGGGAACCGAGCATCGAGTAGAACTGGGTCCTCCGCGCCGAGGAGGCGGCGCCGTCGTCCAGGTTGCTGCGCATGCTGACCCCATCGAGCCGGCTCTGGGTGTGACCCTTGATCGTCTCTGGAACCTCGACGCCGAGGGCGTCCAGAATCGTCGGGACGAGGTCGACGGCGTGGTAGTACTGGTCGCGGATTTCCCCGCGAGCGCTGGTCCCCGCCGGCCAGGAGATGATGCACGGGTCCGAAGTGCCGCCGTTGAACTCGTACCGCTTCCACATCTTGAACGGCGTGTTGAACGCCATCGCCCAGCCGTTCGGGTAGTGGTTGTACGTGTTGGGCCCACCGAGCTCGTTGATCTTCGCGAGATTCTCCTCAAGATCGTCAGGGACTCCGTTGGCGAACTTCATCTCGTTGACCGATCCGTTCGGCCCGCCCTCACCGCTGGCGCCATTGTCGGAGACGACCAAGATCATGGTGTTGTCCAGCAGCTCGTTCCGTTCCAGGTAGTCGAGCAGCCGGCCCAGGTGGTGGTCCGTGTGCGCGAGGAAACCGGCGTACACCTCGGCCATCCGCGAGAACAGGCGCCGCTCGTCCTCGTTCAGCGAGTCCCACGGGCGAGTGAAATCCAGCTCCGGGAAGGGCTGGTTGTCCGGGCCGCTACGCGTGTCGGGTGTGCCGATCGGGTTGAGTGGCGGCAACTCGGTGTCGGCCGGCACCAGGCCCAGTTCCTTTTGCCGAGCCAGGGTTTGTTCCCGCATCGCCTCATAACCCATGTCGAAGCGACCCTTGAACTTCTCGATCCAGTCGGTCGGGGCATGGTGAGGCGCGTGGCAGGCTCCCGGTGCGTAGTAGAGGAAGAACGGCTTTTCCGGTGCGATCGCCTTGGCGTCCTTGATGAACTCAAGGGCCTTGTCGGTGAGGTCATCGGTGAGGTGGTAGCCCTCCTCCGGCGTACGCGGCGGTTCCACAGGGTGGTTGTCATAGACGAGGTCCGGATACCACTGGTTGGTCTCGGCCCCGAGGAACCCGTACCAGCGCTCGAAGCCGCGGCCGCTCGGCCAGTTGCGGCGCGTCGCCGCCAGGTTCATCTCGTCGGTTGGGCACAAGTGCCACTTGCCGACCATGTAGGTGTTCCAGCCGCGCTCTCCCAGGATCTCTGAGAGCATGCCGTTCTCCGGCGGGATCGTGCCGCTGGCGTTGGGGAATCCGATCGCCGCCTCGGTGATGCAGGCCATGCTGTTGCGCGTGTGGTTGCGACCGGTGAGCAGGCAGGACCGCGTCGGCGAGCACAGCGCCGTGGTATGCCATTGCGTGAACCGCACTCCGTTTGCTGCGATTCGGTCGATGTTCGGGGTCTCGATCGGGCCGCCGTAGCAGCTCATTGCGGAAAAGCCGACGTCATCGAGCACGACCATCAGAACGTTTGGCGCATCGGCTGGCGCTCTCGGCGGTTCGAACGGGGTCCAGTCCGGCTCCGAGTCGCGAATGTCGACGTTGATCTGACCTTTGAATGGCACTGGCATGACGACCTTCTCCTCGCAGATAGTTACCGTCGAGCTGGGCACGCCGATTGGGAAGTCCAAACGCGGAAGGCCGGCGCCTCGGTCGCAATGCGAGGCAAATGGCCTATGGTCGAGCGTCCATCAAGTTAGAAGCCGTCGCATCACCCCGAACGGGTGACATTCCGCGTACGTCCGGTCCAGCTCACCGACTGTTCAGCACACCTGCCAACACGTCGGGCCGGTCGGTCATGATGCCGTCGACGCCGAAGCTCAGCAGCCGTCGCATGGCCGGTTCGTCGTCGATCGTCCAGACATCGACCCGAAGGCCGCGGTCGTGCGCCTTGCGTACGAATCGGCGAGTGACGACGGGCACGCACGCCTTTGTATTTCTCGGGAGGCTGCAGAGCCTGGAACGGCGGATCGTAAAGGCCGCCGAGACGCAGCACGTGAAGGATCCAATAACCCACCAGCTCGACGCGTCGAGGAGGCGGTGGCGACTTTTCCTTGGCTGACTTTGCGGAAGCGCGAAATCGTGCCCCGATTATCGGAAACAACCAAAGTGCGCTTCAGCGCCCCGGCGGCTTCGATCTGGCGGAACACGGTCTCCTCGATCCCGGAACGACGACCCTTGATTTCGATATTGAAAGGTGCGTCCGGAAACGCCTCGTACAAGGCTTCGAGTGTGGGAATCTTGACGCCCTTGGCTCGCCACGGAAAAGTCGAACCGCCGTCGGGGCTAAAGCGGTAGCCGGCATCGAGACTCTGCAATTCCGGGACAGTCTTCTCAGCTACGGGTCCGGTACCATCGGTCGTCCGATCAACGACTGCGTCATGAATGACGACGATGGTGCCTTCGGCGGATGCGTGTACGTCGCATTCCACGACCCCGGCGCCCAAGGCAAATCCCTCGCGGAATCCCTCGATCGTGTCTTCAGGTACCACCTTCGCCCCACCGCGATGGGCGAAGTTGATCGGCCAGCCGCGGGGAGTCGGCGGCTTCGGCAACGCATCACCCTTCGCCGTGAGCCGCCCCACAGCGGCGGTCACCAGCGCGCCCGCCAACGCACCCAGAATGAAAGAGCCCGCTCCCAGCTGAATATCCCAAATGTTGTCGGCAACAACGGGCGAATCTCCTTGCTGCTTGATGATCGCATTACTCATGCTGGAGCCCTTTCCGGCGAGTATGGATGCTGTCCAAAGTAGAGGCAGACCGAACGCCACCGACACCCACCTCCTCAATGTGGAGGTCGGAGATCGCACCGGCGCGACGACTGTCGCCCGGCGCGTAGGGTGGTGGCTGCGAAGGACCTGTCCCCTCTGCAGCGGTCAGACCGCCCGCGGTCGCGCTAACTCGTGACGCGGAAGCTGGTGTAGGTATGGATGTACTGGTTGTCTGCGATGCAGGTCTCGAGCGACATGAGGTTGAGGAGATCCCGCAGCTGCTGGAACGTCGGGACGCGGTTGTCTGGGTGGACATCCCGTTCTGTGACCAAGAGGCCGTGAATTTGTTGTCGGGGGTGTTCGGCTTCCACCCGATCGCAGTGCGGGACTGCATCGAGCGCAATCACGTGTCCAAGGTTCACATTTATCCCGATTATGTGTTCTCTGTTCTTCACGCACCGAAAATCGGCAAACAGCGGCCATGTGCATTATGTCGAGCTTGACCAGTTCGTCGGCCCGAACTACCTGGTCACGGTCCATGGGCCGCTCAATCCGGCGGTAGCTCCAGAAGTTGCATTCCTGGACACCAACACCGTGGTCCGCCGGCTCGAAGGGAAACAACTGCACATTGGCTCGCCGTTCGAGTTGTCGCATGGGATCGTCTCGGCCATGATCCGGCGCGAGTCAGATTTGATTGCCGATATCGCGAAAGAGTCGGGGCTGCTGGAGCAGCGGGTCATGCTCGCGGAGGAACTGGAGGATCCGGAAGCGTTCCTGGAAGAGCTGTTCCAGGCGTGGTATGCGCTCCTCGCGATTCGCACAATGGCCACGCACAGCAGCGCAACCTACGGGCGGATGGCACGACTTGTCCGCTTCCTACCTGATGCTGCACCCCCACTGTTCGCCGACATCGCAGATCAGTTCGAGGTCATCAAGACCATGGCTGACGGGCAGCGGGAGTTCCTGCACGGCGTTATCGAGTTCTACCAGACGCGGACCTCGACGCATTTGACCATAGCTGCCGAGAAATCGGCATCGACCGCAGTCCAGCAGAACGAAGACGTGCGCCGGATCACCGCGTGGGTCGCGATCGTTGCCGTGCCTACCGCGGTGACAGGCTTTTTCGGTCAGAACGTGCCCTACCCCGGCTTTGCGGCGACAGGAGGTTTCTTAGCCTCAACGCTGATCATCATCATCTTGGCCTCGGTTCTCTTCATCATCTTCAAGCGCAAAGGATGGCTGTGACGACGGCGTAGTGTCGCGGCGCCGTGCCACGGAAGAGCGTCAGAAAGCCAGCAGCCAGGTGATGCCCAGGATCACCGGCACCGAGAGCAGCGTGGCCACGAAGATCGTGTCCCGCGCCAAGATCACGCCCCGCTCGTAACGCATCGCCAAGGTGAAGACATTCTGCGCGGTGGGCAGCGCGGCGATCACGGTGACCGCTAGCAGGTCATGACCGACCAGCCCCACCGCGTACGCACCGATGAGGTACGCCGCGATCGGCTGCACGACCAGCTTGAGCAACACCAGCGTGCCGACCTGGATCGGCGGCTCGCCCGCGCCCGGTCGCGGTCCGAGCCGGAGCGAGACGCCGTAAGCCAGCAGCATGGCACGGGACCGCGATGCCGCCGACCAGGGTCAGCGGTGCGTTGATGGCCACCGGGAGCTTGATCCCGGTCAGAGCCAGAGTCAATCCGACCAGCGATCCCACCGCAAGCGGGTTGCGCAACGGCCCGGTGAGGCGGATGAGCAGCAACCGGCGCCTCGAGATGCCGGGACTCGGTACGTGGGTGATCGCGTCGAGCACGGCCAGACCGCTCGGCTGCAGGACAAGCAGCTGGGCTAGGAGCATCGGCGCGATCAGCGCCGCGTCGCCGAGCGCGTACGCGGCGATCGGGATGCCGAGGTTGCCCGCGTTGACGTAGGCCGAACAGAAGGCCGCGATGACGGTGTCGCCGGCCTCTCGTTTCCAGAGCAGTCGGGCCAGCAGCACGGCGATGGTCGCGGCCACCGCAACGCTGGCGAGCGACGCGATCAAGTTGGCTGAGAGCAGTCGCTGGACATCAGTGCCGCCCAGCACGGTGACCATGAGGGCCGGGCTGGCCACGTAGTAGGCGATCCGGGTCAATACCCCTTGTGCGGTCGCGTCGAGGATCTTCAGCTGCGCGAGCAGGAAGCCGAGGCCGATGATGATGCCGATGGTGGCGAATCCAGCCAGGACGCCCTGC